>JBBQHP010000109.1:0-2207 GCA_038324085.1 Burkholderiales bacterium | reverse complement strand
GGCGTAAGCGGGAAGAGCGCCACGTGAGCTGCGACGACCCGGAGCTGGAAGCGCTGGCGGCCGTCGCCGTGCACGCGTCGGCGCAGCAGGGTGGGTATGCCGACCTCTTTACTCGGTTCGACCTGTCCGACGCCATCGACGCGTCGATCGCGGCGTTGCCCGAGGCATTTCGCGAAGTGGTGATCCTGATTGACGTCAACGACCAGTCATACGAGTCGGCGGCCGCGCTCCTGGATGTGCCCATTGGCACGGTCCGCTCCCGGCTGTTTCGTGCCCGTCGGTTGTTGCAAGTGGCGCTCATCACTCATGCTCGGGACGCGGGGCTCGTGCGTTCCCAGCCGAATACCGGAGTTTCTGGTCAGAGGTCACGATGAAGAAATTCATTCCGCGGTGGCTTGCGCGCTTGTTCTCGATGAAGGGCGGGATGCCGAGCGATCCGATGTCGGCGCCGATGCTCGACTGCGAGTCGGTCATGCGTCAACTCTGGGACTATGTGGATGCGGAGCTCACGCCAGAGCGCATGGAGGAAATCCGGATGCACGTCGAGATGTGCAAGCGCTGTTATCCGCAGTACCAGTTCGAACGGTCGTTCCTCGATGCCATCTCGGCGCGCCGGCGTACGCATTCAGACCCCGAACGGCTGCGCGCCGACCTGCTTGCGGCTCTGCGATCGAAGGGATTAAGCGAAGCATAGAGAAGCGCAGTGTACCGTCCGTGGGCGGCACATCTATTCCCGCCGGCCTGAGCATTCACACGTCATATTGAGGATTCAATAATGCAATCAAAATTCGGGAAGGCCATCGTTGGCGGAATCATCGGCGCCCTCGTGATGTCGGCGGTCGGCCTCTGGGTGGCACCCATGATGGGAATCGCAAAGATGAACCCGGCCGACATGCTGGCCATGAAGATGGGTGGGTCGGCGGTTCTCGGCTGGACGGGCCATCTCATGATCGGCGCCATCCTCGCCGTCACCTACGCGGCCTTCGTAGCGTCCCGTCTGCCGGGGCCACCGGCCATTCGCGGAGCGCTGTTTTCCATCGCGCCGTGGCTGGTGACCGAGCTTGTCATGATGCCCATGATGGGAATGCCGATGTTCTCCGGATCCGTCTCGCCCGCTATGGGGAGTCTCGTGGGTCACGTCGTATTTGGCTTGATCGTCGGCGCAGTTGTCGGAGTTCCTGCGATCACCGCGGCCCCGCGATGACTGCGCGAACAACTCGTGGCTTGGAGTGATCGATGACGCTCAAACGCCGCTTCTACGAAGCATCACCGTTTTCTCATTTCCTTGGTGCCGTCGAAACCAACGCCGATCTCTGGAGGTCGCTTGCGCGCCGCGTGGAAGTACCGGACGCCGCGGTGGACCGGGTGCGCGCGCTCGGAAGCCAGTGGCATCTGCTTGTGATCGCGGAAGACTGGTGCGGTGATGCCGTGAACACGGTTCCCGTGCTGGCAAAACTCGCCGACCTCGCCGAGAACCTCGATCTGCGTGTGGTGTCGCGCGAGGCCAATCCTGATCTCATGGATTCGCACCTCGCGCCCAGCGGAGCGCGCGCCATTCCCATGGTCATCGCTTACGATGCCGACTTCGTCGAATTTGGTTCCTGGGGGTCGCGGCCAACCCCGTTGCAGCACTGGGTGCAAACCACTGGGGCCGCGATGTCCAAAGACGACAGGTACCGAGAGATTCGCCGGTGGTATGCACGCGACCGCGGCGGAACGACGCTGGATGAGGTAATCGGCATCCTCGAGCGACGCGCGTCCGCCCTGCGCGTGGCCTAGTGCCGACCGACCCCGCCAAGTGAGTACCCCGGTCTCCAAGCCTCGATCGGCCTTCGTCTTCGCCGGCGGCGGGAGCCTGGGTGCAGTGCAGGTCGGGATGCTCGAAGCCCTGCTGGCGATTGGAGCTCGACCGGAGGTCGTCGTCGGCTCGTCCGTTGGTGCGATCAACGGCGTGTACTTCGCCGCCGATCCGACTCGCGCAGGCGTTCAGCGGCTGCGGATGCTCTGGCAGGGCCTGACGCGCAACGACGTGTTTCCGCTGTCGTTGTTGCGCGTGCTTCTCAGCCTGGGCGGACGACGAGCGTCGCTGCTCGATCCCGGGCCACTGCGCGACTTGCTGGAACGCAGTTTGACGACGCCGCGCCTGGAAGGCAGTGCGATTCAGTGTCACGTGACGGCGACGGACGCACTGGATGGCGGCGAGGTGA
>JBBQHP010000108.1:0-2805 GCA_038324085.1 Burkholderiales bacterium | reverse complement strand
CGGGTAGCTCACCGCCTGGTGCTCGGCCAGGCTATCTAGCACGCCAGGAATCTTGAGCGGAATACCGGCACCCATCAGCACGTACTCGACGCCTGCCAGCATCGCGCCATAGATCGATGGCAAGTGCGGTAGCTGGATCTTCTCCAGGTAGTTGATGCCCACGGCACCGGCGTGCCCGTCGCGCGCCAGAAACACTTCGACAAAATTGGCGACGATGCACAACTCGTGCAGCTCGCGCTGGGCGGGCTGCGCATGCATGGGCACCGCTTTGTAGGATTGGCCGACGGGCCGGCCGCCGCGCAGGTAGTACGCGTCCCAGACGCGCTCGGCCATCGCCGCCACGGGAAAGGCATCGAGGGCGCGACGCATGTGACCACCCTCGTCGCCGTCCTGCAGACGACGCGCCAGCACGACGTCGAGTGCGGTCCCCGACACCACGCCGAGCTGTCCCAACTGCGACACCGTCCGTGCGAGTTGCCAATGGGAAATGCCGACGCCCATCCCCCCCTGAATAATCCTGGGCAGCGTCATCAATGTTCCGCCAACATCTCAAGTGCCGTCCGATCCAACACGACGAAACCATCCTTCTCCGTACGAATCACCTCGTCCTTCCCCCAGCGGCTCATGACGCGGATGGCGGTCTCGATGGTGGTGCCCAGCAGATCGGCCAGTTCCTGCCGCGAGAGCACGATCGGCAGGAAGATGCCGCCGCGATCTTCGCGACCCATCTGATCGGCGAGCTTAAGGAACAACCGCGCGAATCTCACCTCGATGCGACCGCCCGTCAATTCCGACAACCGCGTGGTGAGTTCCACGAGGCGCATGGACAGACTGCCGAGCAGCCCGCGCACCAGTGACGGATGGGCTTCGAGCAGCGCCAGGAAATCCGGTCGAGGAATGCGCAGACAGGTCGCGGCCTCGATCGCGGATGCCGCGGCCGGAAACGGGCGAGACTCGTACGTCGCGACGGCGCCGAGCGGTCCGCCGGGTCCGAAAATCTCCAGAATGATCTGGGTCCCGTTCGGCGCCTGCTTGTAGACCTTGATGCGCCCGCGCACAACGATGTAGAAAAAATTCGATGGATCGCCCTGATCGAACACCACCTGACCGCGCGTGTAGTCGCGCAGTTCGGCGAGGCCGGCGATCCGTTCACGATCCTCGGCACTCACCCTGCGGAACAAGGAAATGTCGGCCAGTGCGGCGGGTGTCGGGTGCGGCATGTGCTCATGCTAGTCGAGCGCAGGTGCGAAAGGCGGCCTGCCTTGGCTAGACCACCGACGCCTCCATGCGGACGGCGCGCGGGAACAGGACGTGATTCTCGAGATGCACATGGCGATGCATGTCGGCCTCAAAGCGCGCCAGTTCCTCGTAGCACATCCGGAAGGTCGTGCAGGCATCGGCCGGGGGCGCGTAGTTCTCCGTGAGTGCACGCATCCGCTCCAGCTCGGCACCCGTGCCTTCGTGGTCGCACTCCATCATGCGAATCGGATTCTGGATCGAGCCGAAGGGCGCCGTGGGCAGCGGCTGACCGGTCTGATACGCGGTGGCAATGGCACCGATAAACGGAAAGAGGATGTGTTCTTCCTTGACCATGTGCGATGCCATGTCGGCGCTCATCGCCGCGAAGATATCTCGCAGCTCACCCAGTTCCGGATGGCGTCCCCCGTGCCGTGTGACGAGCTTGTCGAGCCAGGCCGTGAGCACCGGAGAAGTGGCGCGGACGTAGGCGTGGTGCTTGGTCACGATGTGTGTGATCAGCAGGCTGAGGTCAGGCCAGGACTCGCACGTCTGACCGTCCGCATCCTCGGATGCGAGCACGTCGAGATCCGCGATGATCGCGGCCGCATCCAGCCCGCGTGCGGCAGCCGCGCCCGCCAGTGTCTGATGACCGCGGCAACAATAGTCCAAGCCCGCTCGTTCAAACACTGCCGCGGACCGACTGTCGGCGGTCACGATGTCCGCGAGAGTGCGATGCAGCAGTGAATCGTTGGAGCTCGACATGCCCTCAGGCTAGATCGGCCTTCCGCGTTGACCTATGACCGTCGTCATAGCGTCGCGCGGAGGCCTTCTCCAGGAGATAGTCGCGCAGTGCGACGGCGTTGTTATGTGCCTCGTCGTGCGAGCTGTACACCAGTGTCACCGTCCGCCCCTTCGCGAGCGACGCAATCCGCCGCCACGCATCCGGGTGGGCGTCGAGCTCGCGAAAATAGCGGGCGCGAAATCGGGACCACTTCGTCGGATCGTGATCGAACCACTTCCTGAGCGCCGTGGTTGGCCCGACATCCTTGATCCAGCCATCCAGCTTCAGAGCTTCCTTTGACAGGCCCCGGGGCCACAGACGCTCGACAAGCAAACGTTTGCCGTCGGATGACACGACTGGTTCGTAGGCGCGCTTCAGCTTGAGCATGACTCCCCCGGTTCCCGACAGAAGCAAACATCAGATTTTGTGGTCTGTGTCGAATGACCGTCCGGCAATTCTCCACGTAATTCCAGGCGCGCGAGCAGTAAGTGGTAATACAGCATGCCCTGCTGGAGCCTCAGCGTGTCGAGAGTGCCCTCAAGGTCAATCGACGCTGGACCGGCGATGAGCGCGAGGTTCCGCGTGACACTGCTGTCGTTCATCGGAAACACGTCGAGCCGGCCGAGACCGCGCAACAACATCACCGTTGCCGTCCAGGGACCGATGCCCTTCAACTGCTGAAGCCGGGATGCCGCTTCGACGCTCGACCGCGCCTCCAACATCGGCTCGTCAAGCGAACCCGACGCGAGCGCCTCGCCGGCGCGACGCAACATCGCCAGTTTGGC
>JBBQHP010000107.1:0-2851 GCA_038324085.1 Burkholderiales bacterium | reverse complement strand
GTACCCGCTCATTGCGCCTTGATCCCCGCCTGCTTGGTCACCCGGCTCCACTTGGCAATATCTTCAGCGAGGAACTTGCCAAGGCTCTCCGGTGTTCCTCCGATCGGCTCGGATCCCGTCTGTGCGAAGCGTTCGCGCACCTCCGCGCTGGCGAGCAACTTGTCGATCTCCGCGTTCAGGCGCGCGACAATCGCAGGCGGGGTGCCAGCCGGCGCGAACAATGCGAACCAGGCGACCACCTCGAACCCCGGCAGCGTTTCGGACACTGCGGGAAGATCGGGGAACGCCGGAGCGCGCCGCAGGCTGGTCACTGCGAGGCCGCGCACCTTGCCGGTACGGATCTGGTTTGCAGCGCCCGGCAGGTTTTCGAACATCATGCGTATCTGCCCGCCGAGCAGGTCGATCATCGCCTGGCTCGAGCCCTTGTACGGCACATGCGTGAGTTTCACATCGGCCATCAGCGAGAACAGTTCTCCGGTCAGGTGGGTGGTCGCGCCAGTGCCAGCCGATCCGTAGGTGAGATCGCCGGGGTGGCTCTTCGCGTAGGCGATCAGTTCGACCACCGATTTCACCGGCAGGTCCGGGTGGACGATGATCGAGTTCGGCACGTTGGCCACGTGCACGATCGGCGCGAAGTCTTTTACCGGATCGTAGGGCAGCTTCGCATACAGGCTCGGCGCGGTGGAGTGCGATCCGGGCGCGCCCATCACGATCGTGTAGCCGTCGTTCGGCGCCTTGGCCGCCGCATCCGCGCCGATGGTGCCGCCGGCACCGGGCTTGTACTCGATCACTACTGCCTGGCCGAGCCGCTGCGCGAGCCGGTCAGACAGGATGCGCGCGAGCACGTCAGTGGTGCCACCGGCGGCGTACGGCACGATCATGCGGATCGGCTTTGTGGGATAGCCCTGGGCAAACGCCACCGTGCTGGCAGCGGCGAGTATCAGGGCGAGGCAGTTGCGCAGGACGAAAGCAGCGGACATGGATGACTCCGGTAGTGTTCGCAGGGAAAAGGGTCAGGACAAGCGGGCGAAAGCCGCGGCCATTCTCTCGCAGGCCGCATCGAGGTTCGTTGTCGATGTCGCGAACGACACCCGCAGGTAGGGCGAGACGCCGTATGCGGCGCCATGCACCAGCGCCACGCCCGCATCCAGCAGGTGCAGCGCCACGTCCTCGTCGTTCGCCAGCGTCTTGCCCTCAGGGGTGCGCTTGCCGATCAGACCAGCGCATCCGACGTAGAGGTAGAACGCGCCGTGCGGCTTGTCGCACGAAAGGCCGGGAATCGCATCGAAGCGCGGCTGGCAGCGGTCGCGGCGCGCCTGGAATTCGGCGTTACGCTGCACGACGATATCCTGCGGGCCGTTCAGGGCGGCGACCGCCGCGGCCTGGCTTACCGAGCTCGGATTGGAGGTGCTCTGCGACTGCATTTTGCTCATCGCGCGCACCAGTTCGACCGGCCCGCCGGCGTAGCCGATGCGCCAGCCCGTCATTGCGTAGGCCTTCGAGACGCCGTTGACGGTCAGCGTGCGTGCGGACAACTGCGGTGCGACCGCGGCCATCGTCGCGAAACGCCGGCCGTCGAACAGGATGTGCTCGTACATGTCGTCGACCAGCACCCACACGTGCGGGTGCCGCTCAAGCACCGCGGCGAGCGCGGCCAGTTCGTCCGCCGAATAGGTTGCGCCGGCCGGATTGGAGGGCGAATTGAGGATCAGCCACTTGGTGCGCGGCGTGATCGCGGCATCCAGCTGCGCGGGTGTGAGTTTGAAGCCGCTCTCGCGCGTGGTCGCCACGCGCACCGGCGATCCTTCTGCGAACAGCACCATGTCCGGATAGGACACCCAGTACGGTGCCGGGATGATCACCTCGTCCCCGGCATCCAGCGTGGCCATCAGCGCGTTGTACAGCACCTGCTTGCCGCCGGCGCCCACCGTGATGTTCTCCGACTTGAATGCAAGCCCGTTTTCGCGTGCGAACTTGTCGATCACCGCGGCTTTCAATTCGGCGGTGCCGTCCACCGTCGTATAGCGGGTCTGGCCGTTGCGCATGGCGCGGTGCGCGGCCTCGATCACGTGGTCTGGCGTGGCAAAGTCCGGCTCGCCCTGGCCCAGGCTGATGATGTCGCGGCCTGCCGCCTGCAACTCGCGCGCGCGCTGCGCGGCCAGATTGGAGGGCGACGCCTTGATTCGGCCGACGCGGCTCGAGAGCAGGGCCATCCTCAGTTGACCGTGATGTTGCGTTCGCGGATCAGGCGGCTCCACTTGTCGCGCTCGGCGCGCACGTGTGCCGCGAACACCTCGGCCGCCCCGCCGACGGGATCAGCCCCCTGGTCGGCAAGCTTCTGCTTCACATCGGGCAGCGCGAGCACCGCGCCGATTTCGCGATTCAGGCGCTGCACGATGTCCTTCGGCGTGCCCGCTGGCGCTGCGATGCCGCTCCACGACAGCGACTCGTAGCCGGCCACGCCCGCCTCTGAGATCGTCGGCAGCTCGGGCATGACATTCGAGCGTTTGGAGCCGGTCACCGCGATGCCGCGCAGCTTGCCGCCGCGGATGTACGGCAGCGCCGAAGGCATGTTGTCGAAGATCATCGACACCCGCCCTGCCATCAGGTCGAGCAGCGCCTGCGCGCTGCCCTTGTAAGGAACATGGACGAGGTCGATGCCCGCCATGCTCTTGAAAAGTTCCCCCGACAGGTGCGTGGAACTGCCGGCTCCGGAGGACGCGAAGGTCAGCTTGCCCGGCTGCGCACGGGCAAGTGCCACAAGTTCCGCCACGGTCTTCACGGGCAGGTCGGGCGTCACCGTGAGCACGTTGGTGATCGAGGTCACAAAGATCACAGGCTCGAGGTCCCT
>JBBQHP010000106.1:0-3523 GCA_038324085.1 Burkholderiales bacterium | reverse complement strand
GTCTTCACTTCGCTGCCTGACCTGAAAAGAAAGCTCATGCGATACATCCGAAAGTACAACGAACAGCCAAAGCCCGTGAAGTGGAAGTACTTCGATCCCACACGGCGCATTACTCCCGATTCAATCGTTACAGCCCACTAGTCGACGCATTGCGGTATCGTTTCCCGGGGTATGCACGAGGGGGGAGCGGCGATGAGCACAGAGCAGGAACTGACCGGACCGGACTTGTCTCAGGGTGTGGCGCTGAGCGAACTGAGCGATGGCAGGATCGTGCTCGGTCACGCCGGCGGCGAGGCGGTGATGCTGGTGCGGCGAGGCGAGTCGATCTTCGCGGTCGGGGCCACCTGCAGCCACTATTCCGGTCCGCTCTCGGAGGGTCTGCTGGTAGGCGAAACGGTGCGGTGTCCGTGGCACCACGCGTGCTTCGACCTGCGCACGGGCGTCGCGGTGCGCGCACCGGCACTGGCCGCGATTCCTTGCTTCGAAGTCCACCGTGGGACTGATCGGGTGCGAGTGGGGGCGCGCCTGAGCGAGCGCGCAAGGCCGCCCCGTACCGCCGACGAGCCCGGTCGGATCGTGGTCGTCGGTGCCGGTGCTGCCGGCCACGCCGCCTGCGAGACCCTCCGCCGCCAAGGCTATGGCGGCGCACTGCTGCTGATCGGCGCGGACACCGCATTGCCGGTCGATCGTCCGAACGTGTCGAAGGACTATCTGGCCGGTAACGCACCCGAGGAATGGCTGCCGTTGCGACCACGGGAATTCTTCGCGCAGCAACGCATCGAGCTGTTGCTAGGCGAAAGAGTCGTCGACATCGACGTCGCCGGCAAACGCGTTCGCCTTGCGAGCGGCGCTGGGCACGGCTACGACAAGCTGCTGCTCGCGACCGGGGCCGATCCCGTCCGCCTCGATCTGCCGGGCGGCGACCTGCCGCAAGTGCATTATCTGCGTACGCTCGAAGACAGCCGCGCGATCATCGCCGCGGCGCAGACGGCCCGTCGCGTGGTCGTGATCGGTTCCGGTTTCATCGGACTGGAGGTCGCTGCCGCATTGCGCTCGCGCGGACTGGAAGTCCATGTGGTCGGCCCCGATGCGGTTCCGTTGGCCCGCGTCATGGGGCCGGAGCTTGGCGGTTTCATCCGTAAGTTGCATGAATCGGCCGGGGTCGTATTTCACCTGGGCAGGCGGCCGCGCTCGATCGATGCGGCGTCGGTCACGCTCGACAACGACGAGAAGTTGCTGGCCGAACTGGTGGTGATCGGCGTCGGCGTGCGCCCGGATCTGGCGTTGGCTCAGCGCGCCGGCATGGCGGTCGATCGTGGCGTGCTCGTCGACCAATTCCTCCGAACCAGCGCGCCGGACGTATTCGCTGCCGGCGACATCGCTCGCTGGCCGGATCGCCGCTCGGGCGAGCACATCCGGGTCGAACACTGGGTGGTGGCGCAGCGGCAGGGACAGACCGCGGCGCGCAACATGCTCGGTCTGCAGGAAGCGTTCGATGCCGTGCCCTTCTTCTGGAGCACGCATTTCGACGTCGGCATCAACTACGTCGGACATGCCACCCGATGGGATCGGATCGAAGTCGAGGGCAGCCTCGAGGACCGCGACGCCGCGATCCGCTACTTCCTGGACGACAGGGCGATCGCGCTGGCGACGATTTTCCGCGATCGGCAAAGCCTCACCTTCGAACGGCAGATGGAGCTTCTCGAAGAATCCTAGCGGCCTTGCCGCGATCGCAATCGTTGCTCGGAGCCCACGTCAATATCGCGCGTCCTTCGGTTTGCCGCCGCCCGGCCAATCGGCTCCCTTGCCGGGGAAGTCCGGACGGGGCTGCGTGGTGAAGTACGCGGCCACGTCGATGGCGTCTTCATCCGAGAGCGACCCGCCCTGGCCGAACGGCATGTTGGATTTCACGAACGCCGCGGCGGTGTTCAGCCGGGCCATCCCCGCGCCGATGTTGAACGACTTGTCGCCCCACAATGGCGGGTACACCATCTCGCCGCCGGCGCCGAACATTCCCTGCCCGTCGGCACCGTGGCAAAGTGCGCACTTGTCGGCATAGACCTGCCTGCCGTTCACGGGATCGGGTTGGTGCCTGCTCGTCAGGCGCGAGAATCCGCGGCCCGTCACGCTCTTGCCGGTCGGCACGTCGCGAGACAGCCACTGCAGGTAGGCCAGCATGCCGAGCATCTCGTCGCTTTTGTCCGGCGGCGCCTTGCCGTTGAGGGAGCGCTCGAAGCAATCGGCGATACGCCCCTGCAACGAATTCATGCGCGCATTGCGGCTCCGATACTCGGGGAACACGCCCCATACGCCGACCCACGGTGACGACCACGGCCGGCGCCCGGCATCGAGATGGCAACTCGTGCAATTGAGCGCATTGCCCGAGTAGGCCGGCGCGTTCTCGGGTGTATGCATCAGGATCCGCCGGCCCAGTTCGATCGCTGCGCCCGCGGGTCCATCCGGAAGCGGCGCATCGTGCCAGCCCGGATAGTCGTCGTCGCCGGCACCTGCGGCTGCACCCATCCCGACCAGGCTCGCCATGAGCAGCGCCATTGCGACCATGGCGCACTGCCCGCGCGTAACTCCGCGGAGCCGTGGACGGGCCGGCATGCCGTGACCTTCAGCCCGCAAAACAGTAGGTGCAGCCCCGTGTCTGCGCGCCATTGACCGCCAGCACGCCAGAGGGCACCACTTGCACACCCGGCAGGACGCTCGCGAGGAATTCGGCCTTGACCGCTGCGTGTTCGAGGCCCGCCTGCTTGGCGATGCGCATGCTCTGGTAGTGAATGGCCGTGTTGCATACCGCGATGCGCGCGCCGCGGGCGACGAGCTTGTCGAGGGCGGCTTCCGGCAATGGCATGTCACCGGGCTTGATGTTGTTGAAAGGATTGCGGGTGGCCGGGGCATTCGTGGCCGGATCATTGATCTTCGCAATCTCGCCCAGCTTGTATTTCTCCCAGAGCTCGTCCGCCATCGCGATGGCAATTGCCGAGTGACGCAGCACCACCACCACGCCCAGGTCGCTTTCGGGAACGTTGTAGCCCTCGGTGCCCGTCATCAGGAACACCTGGGCCCAGATCAGCGGGAAACCGTGGTTCGGCGCGGGCGCATCGTAGACTTGACGAAATTTTCCGGGGATCCCGTCGAGCCAGGCCTGGAAGTCCGTACCCCCGGTAGCTTCGGCCGCCGTCGCGCTGGTCACGCCCTTGCCGAGTCCGACGGCCGCAGCGGCGGTCAAGACGCTTGCCATGAAGCCGCGACGCGGCGTGGAACCGATGAGTCCTGACATGTTGGTATTCCCTCTTTAGGCGTGTGGACGTAGCGCCATCGGAAAGCCGATGGCGATGGGCAACTCGGGACCCCGCGCAGAGCCGGGCTCCCGGCGCATTTCATCAGACGGGCGCGCGTTGGGCAAGGCGTCGATGTCCTGCGTGCGCGCCATGGGCCGGGGGGGGGCCGGGCCGCCCGCGCCGCACAACGACCAGCGGGGGGCCGCGGGGGGGGGGCCGCCCGCCGGGCCGCC
>JBBQHP010000105.1:0-3541 GCA_038324085.1 Burkholderiales bacterium | reverse complement strand
GCGCCAGCAGGAACGGTTCGGTGCCGTCCCCGGTGAAGCAGGAAGCCGAGCGCACGGTCATGCGCGCGTGCCGGACTTCCCCGATCCTGCCCTGCTCGACCCACTGCCGCATGAGGGCGTAGTGCGGCCGATAACGATAGTTCTCGTGCACCATGAAACGCACCCGCTCGCCGACGCAGTCGATCAGCCCGCGCGCCTCGGCTACGGTGGCACAAAGCGGCTTCTGGCAGCAGACGTGCACGCCGGCATCGGCTGCGAGCCGGGTCAGCGGCGCGTGGGTGCCAACCGGCGTGATGATGTCGACGGCGTCGGGCTGCTCGGCTTCGAGCATCGCGGCGAAATCGGTGTATGTCGCAGGAATCCCGAACTCGCGCGCACGGCGCTGCGCCTTGTCCTCGATGGGGTCGCAGATCGCCACCAGTTCAACGCCAGCCGCCTCGTTCCACCCGGCCAGATGGTACTGGCTGATCGCCCCGGCTCCGGCGATGGCGATGCGTAGCGGGGCCGTTCCAGCAGGGGCGGCTACCGGTCCGGATTCGGCGGGCATGGGTAGAGCTCGATCAGCGCGCGGCGCACGGTGAGCGCCGCGTTGTCGTCCCATTTGCCGCTATGGCGCCGCATCCAGCCGCGCACCGCCATCAGCATCTTGCGTTGACGCAGGTTGGCAGGGGCGCAGACCTCGGTGCCCGCGAGGACATCGCTGATCGCGGCCACGTAGCCGGTGACGATGGTCGTGTCCTTGAACGAACCCGTGGTGCTGGCAGCGGAGTCCAGCCACCCGGCCAAGGTCGGGGAAGACACGAACTCGGCATGCGCCGTTGTGGTGCACGCGACCAGTGCGATGGCGAGGAAAAGTCGTTTCATGCCGTCCTCCGTCCGAGTGCATTGGAATTGGAATGCAATCCGACACCGTGCGCTGGAACCGGTTCGGCTCCTGCAGGCCACGCGGGCTCGCTGGTCACTCCCGATCCCGGGACGAATGATTCTCCGGATCATGGGTTTGCGTGTGGAATGCCGGCGCAGTGTACCGCACCGACCGGACCGGTCCGAAACGCCCTGTCGCCCCGACCCGCCGGGGCATGCGAAATTTTTGTGGAATAGGTCTTGCAGACTTTCAAAAGACGACTAACATCCGCCCTCGCGTTTCGCGGACCCCCTTGATGGAGGGCGAACGTGTTCGGGCAACAACACGGGATGACCGATGCCAACAGCTACCAAGAAACCACTGACCGAAGCGCAACTTCTGGCCGCCGCGGCGAAGGACTACATGAATGAGGACCAGCTCGCGTTCTTCCGCCAGCGTCTCCTGGACCTCAAGCGCGAACTCCTGGCGAACGTCCGCGACACCAGCGAACACCTGCGCGAGACCGAGGCGGCGAGTGATCCGTCCGATCGCGCCACACAGGAAGAAGAGCAGGCGATCGAGCTGCGTACCCGCGACCGCGAGCGAAAACTGCTGAAGAAGATCGAAGAAGCCCTCTCGCGCATCGACGACGGAACCTACGGATTCTGTAACGAGACCGGCGAGCCCATCGGCGTGCGGCGCCTGCTGGCGCGACCCACCGCGACGCTCACCATCGAGGCGCAGGAGCGCCGCGAGCGCATGCAGCGCATGTTCGGCGACTGAGCATGGCGCTGATCGAGGGCCGAGGGTGAGCCCGGCGTTTGACAGGGCCGGCGATCACTTACAAAATAATAATAATTCCCATTCGTAGCGTCGGCAGATGAAACGAGGGCTGATTCCGGGGCACTACCGGAACGAGGCCCGTTGCCGAGCGCTCACCCGTACGCGCGACGGCCGTCCGGCAATCGATCTCCCGGAGGAGCTACTGCATGCATGATTCCCAGCCGTTCGGCGTTTCCGCATTCCTGCACCAGACGGATGCGGTCGGCATGTCGGTCGCCCTGCTGTTGCTCGCCATGTCGGTCGCGAGCTGGGCGGTCATCTTCTTCAAGGGTTTCCGGATCCTGAACATTCGTCGTACTGCCCGGGACATCATGGACGGGTTCTGGTCTGCACCGAACGTCGGCCGGGCGATGGACAACATTCGCGACGACGGCACCAATCCGTTCGCCGTGCTCGCGGTGTCGGGGGTGAATGCAGCCGCCCACCATCAGCGCCACCAGGGTGGCCGCCTCGGCGACGCGCTGACTCTGTCGGAATTTGTCACCCGTGCCCTGCGGCAGGGAATCAATTCCGCCCAGTCACGGTTGGAGACCGGGCTTTCGCTGCTCGCTTCGGTCGGCAGCACGGCTCCGTTCGTGGGCCTGTTCGGCACCGTGTGGGGCATCTACCACGCCCTCATCGGCATCAGCGCATCCGGTCAGGCCACCATCGACAAGGTGGCGGGGCCCGTCGGAGAGGCGCTCATCATGACGGCGTTCGGGATCGCGGTGGCCGTGCCCGCGGTGCTCGGCTACAACGCCCTCACCCGCGTCAACCGGGTGACCCTCGCCGAACTCGACGCATTCGCCCACGACCTGCACGGGTTTCTCGCGACGGGATCACGCGTGGATTCGGTCGGCACTGCCGAGGTTCCGCGAGCCCCCGGCACGCGGCCGCAAGTCGCATAGCGCACGGCCATGGCCTTCGGCAGCTTCAACGATCAGGGCAGCGGGCAGCAGCCCATGTCCGAGATCAACGTCACACCGTTGGTCGACGTGATGCTGGTGCTGGTGATCATCTTCATCATCACCGCGCCTCTGCTGACGCACGGCATCAAGATCGATCTGCCCAAGGCGTCGAGCGCCGCGAATCCGGAAAAACCTGAAACCGTGACCCTGTCGCTCGACGCCGATGGCAAGGTGTTCTGGAACGACGCACCGATCAAGGCGGAGGAACTCGCGACGCGGATGGCCGAGGCTGCCAAGAAGCAACCCCAGCCCGAGCTGCACCTGCGTGCCGACCAGAACACCCGCTATCAGCGATTGGCGGAGATCATGTCGGCGGCGCGCAACGCCGGGCTCACCAAGCTCGGTTTCGTCACCGACCCGTCGGCGCGGCCGGCGCAGTAGCCGGACCGGGGCCTTCGCGCCGGCGTCGTTCATGCTCGACGCTCTCCAGCTCACGGGACGCTCGCGCAGCCATATTGCGCAGCTCGACGCGCCCCGGGTGGCGCTGCACGTCGACGCTGTCGCGGATTTTCTCGAGATGTGCGCAGCCGCTCGGCAAGCGGATATCGAGATCGCCGTATTCAGCGGATTTCGCGACTTCGATTCCCAAGTGACCATCTGGAACCGCAAGTACCGCGGCGAGCGGGCGTTGCTGGATGCGCACGGTGTCCCCGTCGATCATGCCACTCTCGACGCAGCTGCGCGCGTCGATCACATCCTGCGCTGGTCGGCCCTGCCCGGTGCCAGCCGCCATCACTGGGGCAGCGAGCTCGACCTCTACGATTCTGCGGCGCTACCCGAAGGCTATCGCGTGCAGCTCGTGCCGTCCGAATAAACCGCTGCCGGTGTATTCGGACGCCACGCAGCCTGGCTCGCCCACAACGCGGCCCGAATCGGCGTCTTTAGTCCCTATTCCCCGGTACTCGGC
>JBBQHP010000104.1:0-4015 GCA_038324085.1 Burkholderiales bacterium | reverse complement strand
GAGATCGAGCGGCTGTTCCGCAGGCTCAAGGGATTTCGGCGCATCTTCTCGCGATTCGAGAAACTCGACCTCATGTTCATTGGCTTCATCAACTTCGCGCTCATCGCCGATGGGCTGCGAGTAGTGTGAACAGGCCCTAGTGAGTAACAGGCCCTGGCAGCCTGGCGAACCCGAGCGTTCGAGAGTGCGGCGGCGAGCGGGCGAAGACGGATCTGGGCGATGTCCGCACGCTTTTCGAGGCCATGTCGGCAGGCGGCCGCGAAGCGCGGACCGCGCGCGCTGTTGCTGCCGAATCATCCCGGGTCCGCCAGCCTGCCGGGCAACGGGCGAAAGAACTCGAGGCCTCGCCAGAGCGTGATCAGTCCGACCAGAACGAATCCGGCGCCGTACCCGAACCCTGCCTGCACCACGAGCCAGATCGCGAGCGGCGAGAGCACCACTCCGGAGAACGTGATGGCGAGCGAGCCGCCGGTGGCGACCGCGGCCAGTTCGGGTTCGACGGTACGCGCGACTTCGGACAGTTGTACCCCGTTCCAACCGACCGCGGTCGCGCCGAAGAACAGCGAAAACGCGATCACCGCCGCCCATGGCCAGCCCGGCCCGAGGAAGGGCATGACGAAGGCGGCCAGCGACATCGCGACGCCGAGGCAACCGAGCAGTACCCGCGGCGGGACGATGTGATCAGCGACGATACCCCAGCCGACGCGACCGACGATGCCGCCGGCCATCGCCACCGACAGCGCGGCGCCGGCGGCGAGCACCGAGAATCCGGCGACCTCATGCAGCATCACCACGAGGTACGAACCGAAGCACATCTGCATGCCCGAATACGCGAACCCGGCGAGCGCCATGCGCCGCAGTTGCGGATGGTGCCAGACCAGCCGCAACGGTTCGCGCAGGCGGATCGAACCGATCCGGCGGGAGCGATCGCGATTGGCATCCACGGATGCCCGGGTGGGCTGCAGCGCCGCCAGCAGCACGAGCGAGGTGGCGCTCACGGCGAGCGCCGCCACCTTCCACCCGGCGGCATGAATGAGCAACGGCACCAGACCGCCGGCGAGCGCCCCGCCCACGGGCACCCCGGTCTGCTTGAGGGAGAAGATGAAAGCGCGCCATTGCGGCGGCGTGCGTTCATTCAGGATCGAGGACGACGACGGTGTCACCGGTCCGTAACCGAAGCCGATGAACACCGCGCCGATCGCCGCGGCCCACGGGTTGGCCAGCGCCATGGCGCACATGCCGATGGCGACGGACAGGAGGCACAACTGGCTGGTGCGCATGGGGCCGAGGCGCACGATGAAGCTGCCGCTGGCCGGCGCTGCAAAGGCTGCGGCACCGTAGATGATCGCGGTGCAGATGCCGACACTGCTCGCGGACAGACCGAGATCCGCGGCCGCGACGGGTGCCAGCACCGGCGGCGTGAACACCACGAGGGACACCATCGACTGGATGGCGAGCGTGAGGGCGACCGAGACGGCGACGCCGTTCATCGCCGCCTCGCCGTCCTGAACCATGCGCCGTTGCCGTTTTGCGCGAGCCTTGGCGTCGACGATCCCGCGCCGCCGATCGCAGCCTGCGCGGGCCCGTCAAGGCCCGGTCGTCGCCGGCCCGCGCGCTCCCTCGGGCGCCGGCAACAGCGCGTCTCCGCGCGATCGATCGTCACGGGCGTGCTTCAGGCCTGCGCCTTCTCCAGCGCCTGTTCGATGTCCCACAGGATGTCTTCGATGTCCTCGATGCCGATCGAGAGGCGGATCATGTCGGGGCCGACGCCTGCCGCGATCTGTTCGTCTTCCGACAGCTGCCGGTGGGTGGTGGAGGCCGGATGGATCACCAGCGTCTTGGCGTCGCCGACATTCGCGAGATGCGACAGGAACTGGCAGGCTTCGATGAATCTCACGCCCGCTGCCATGCCGCCCCGGATGCCGAAGGTCATGATCGAGCCGGTGCCCTTGGGCAGGTACTTCTGCGCCAGCGCGTGGTACTTGCTCGACTCGAGGTTGGGGAAGTTGACCCAGGCGACCTGCGGGTGCGATTCGAGAAACTCCGCGACGCGATTCGCATTGCTCACGTGCCGGTCCATGCGCACGTGGAGCGTCTCGAGCCCCTGCAGGAGCAGGAAAGCGTTGAGCGGCGAGAGGCACGCGCCCATCGTGCGCAGCGTCTCCATCCGGCACTTCATCATGAAGCCGAAGTCGCCGAAGGTCTCGAAGAAACGCACGCCGTGATAGCCGCGCGAAGGTTCGGTCATTTCGGGGAAATTGCCGTTATCCCAGGGAAAGCGGCCGGATTCGACGATGACGCCGCCCATGGTGGTGCCGTGCCCGCCCATAAACTTGGTGGCCGAATGCACGACGATGTCGGCGCCGAAGTCCATCGGACGGCACAGATAGGGCGACGCAAAAGTGTTGTCGATGATCAGCGGGACACCCGCCTCGTGCGCGATCTTCGCGACGGCCTCGATGTCGAGCACGTTGATGCCGGGATTGCCCATGGTCTCGGCGTAGAGCGCCTTGGTCTTGCTGGTGATCGCCTTGCGGAAGTTCTCCGGGTCGTCGGGATGCACGAACTTCGTGTCGATACCCATGCGCCGGAAATTCACTTCGAACTGCGAATAGGTCCCTCCATAGAGCGTGCTCGCGGACACGAGTTCGTCGCCAGCCTCGAGCAGCGTCATCAGAGCGGTCATCTGCGCCGCCTGGCCCGAAGCGAGCGCGAGCGCCGCCCGCCCGTTCTCGAGGGCGGCCACCCGCTCCTCGAACACCGCCACCGTCGGATTCGACAGCCGCGAATAGACGTTGCCGAAGGTCTGCAGATTGAACAAGCTGGCCGCGTGCTCTGCCGAATCGAACACGTAGGACGTGGTCTGGTAGATCGGCACCGCGCGCGCGCCGGTGGCGGGATCGGGTATCTGGCCGGCGTGCAGGCACAATGTGCCGAAGCCGAACGAATGGTCGGACATGGGAGCTTTCGGAAGGATTCGGGGGGTGACCCGGAATTCTAACGTCAGAGACCCGTCAGGCGCTCGCCTCGCGCAGGCGCAGCGCGAGCCTCGGCAACAGCGGCGGGATGTCCTCGGCCGGCAGGGCTTCGGAGAACGCTGTGCCGATCAGCTGATCGCAACCGAGATCGCGCAGGAAATTCGCCCGGCCCGCATCGTCGGCACCGCTTGCGATGGCTTCCAGATCGAGGCCGTGCACCAGCGCCACCAGGGAGCTCGTGACGACGGCCACGTCACCGCCGGGCACCGCGTTGCGCAGCAATTCGCCACGGAGGCGCACCAGGCCGATCGGATAATTCGTCAGCTCTTCCACCGATACCCGGGTGCTGCCGAAATCGTCGAGCACGAGCGTCACGCCCATGCCGCTCAGCGTTCGCATCACCGCGGTCACGTGATCACGATCTGCGCGTGTGCCCGGCTCGCGCAGGCACAGCAAGAGGCGACGCGGATCGAGCCGCGTCTGCGCCAGTGTTTCGCGAACCGTT
This sequence comes from Burkholderiales bacterium, assembly GCA_038324085.1. GTDB lineage: Bacteria > Pseudomonadota > Gammaproteobacteria > Burkholderiales. The sequence goes on along the minus strand of JBBQHP010000104.1, from coordinate 532 downwards.
TCGATCAGGTTGCCGCGCTCGAGCAACACGGGGTTCACGCTGACCGAGAGCTGCAGGGGCGCCATGCCGGAGCCCTCCCATGAGCGTAGCTGGAAGCACGCGGTGCGGATGACCCAGTCGCCGAGCGGCCCGGACAGCGCGGCGTCGTTCGCCACCGACTGGAAATCGCGCTCGGCCATCATGCCGTGCTGGGGATGGTCCCAGTACAGCTGCACGTCGAGGCCCGACACCACTTTGCGGCGCGCGTCGATGACGGGCTGGTAGAACAGCAGGAACTCGTGGCCGGTCATCGCCCGATGAAGACTCGTTTCCATGCCCAGGCGCTTCAGCGTGACGGTGTTCATCTCGTCGTCGAAGAATTTGGCGGTGTTGCGCCCACTTTCCTTGGCGCGATACATGGCGAGGTCGGCCTTCTTCATCAGCGTGTCCGCATCCTCCCCGTCCGCCGGGTACAGACTGATCCCGATCGACACCCCGCTCGTCACCTCCGCGCCTGCGCCCAGCCGGAACGGCTGCGCCAGCGACTGCAGGA
>JBBQHP010000103.1:0-4077 GCA_038324085.1 Burkholderiales bacterium | reverse complement strand
GCATGTGCTGGAAGGCTCGGTGCGCAAGCAAGGCCAGCGCTTGCGCATCGGTGCGCAACTGATCCGGGTCAGCGACGGCATCCAGCTGTGGTCGGACACCTTCGACGGCACCGACGCCGACATCTTCGCCCTGCAGGAGCGGATCGCGAGGCGCGTGACCAGCGAGCTCGCGGTCGCGCTCAATGCGAACCAGCAGGCGCGCCTGATCGACTCGGGCACCGCCAACCCGGAAGCCTACGCGCTGTATCTGCAAGCCACCGACATCTTCAATCGGCGATCCGCGACAGAGATCGATGCGGCCATCAACCAGCTCCAGCGAGCCGTCGCACTGGACCCCCGCTTCGCCCGCGCCTACTCGCGAATGGCCGCGTTGTATGCGCTCAAGCCGGAGTACCTCGGCAGCGACCTCGACGGCTCGCTCGACACCAGCCAGCAATTGGCCCGCCAGGCGCTTGCGCTGCAACCGGCGTTCGCAGAACCGCACGCGGTGATCGGCTACACCATGCATCTGCAGAAGCGCTTCGTGCCGGCACGCGCCGAGTTCGAGCAGGCGCTGTCGATCGACCCGGGCGATCCGCTGAGCAACTTCTGGTTTGCCGTCACGCTGGTCAACAGCGGCTACCTCGCGGCCGGTGCAACCCAGCTCGACCGCACCCTGGCCATCGACCCGCTGCTACCCAACGCGCTGCACCACCGGGGCCGCCTGCTGGAATGGATGGGCGACCTTGAAGGGGCGCGCGCGATGCTGGAACGCGCCCGCTCGGTGGGCGCACGCAACATCGAGTTGCCGTTGGGACAGGTCAGCCAGCGGCAGGGGCGCATGGATGAGGCGCGTGCGGAGATCTCCGCCGGCATCCAGTTCTTCAGCCCCGGCTTGGCGCCGGACACCGGCGCGATCCTCGCGGCTGGAATCCTCGGAGATGCCACGGCCCGGGACGCGGCCATTGCCCGGCTGCGCGGCATCCTCGAGGCCCAGCCGGCGGTCGTGCCGGGCATCGTGCCGTGGGCGCTAATCACGCTCGGGGAGCCCGACGAAGCGCTACGCGTGGTCGCGACCTTGCCCACCTCGTCGAACTTCTGGCACGCCGCGCTGTGGAGCCCGCGCGGCGCGGCTGCCCGCAGCAGCCCTGCCTTCGCGGGGTTTGCCGACAAGGTCGGACTGGCAGCGCTGTGGGATGCGTACGGACCACCGGAGCTGTGCAAGAAGGGCGCAAACGGCCAATATCGGTGCGAGTGAGGGGCTTGCCACTCGGCCGGGGGAGAAGGCGATGCTGCTGCGCCGCGTGATCGAACACGTCAGGGAACAGAACTGGACCGCGATCGCGATCGACTTCGCGATCGTGGTGATCGGCGTGTTCGTCGGCATCCAGGCCCAGCAATGGCAGCAAGCCTGGAACGACCGGCGGCTTGAGCGCGTGTATCTGGAGCGAATTCTCGCCGATATCACGCTTTCCATCGAAACCAACCAACTCAACATCACCCGCCTTGAAGGATTGAGCAATGGTCAGTCCCTCGTGGTCGAAAGCCTGCGTCGCTGCGAACTGCCCGAGAATATGAAGGACGCATTTGCCGATGGGGTTTCCGATATCGCCAAGGTGGGGCCGTCGGTGTTCGTGCTGAGCACGATGGATGAAATGCTGTCGGCGGGGCAGTTTTCCCTGATCCGAAATCCGGACCTGCGCGACGCCCTGAACGGCCTGGCGCGGGACGCCAAGTACCAGGCCAACATCTTCACCGCCATCCACGCGCAGTTGGGCGCGGCGGCCACCACCACCAGCCAGCGCACGATCCGGATCTACCCTGACCGCAAGACGCCGTTCGACCCGGTGGGCTGGAACGACATGGAGATCGACTTCGAGGCACTGTGCGAGGACAAGGCGTTCCAGTCGGCGGTTTCGCATGTCCGCTATCTCACCGACGCGCAGATCAGCCTCAACGCCCGCGCCATCGACACGTTGCAACAGGCGAAGGCCACACTGGCGACTGATCTCGCCGCCTCAGGCGGAGGCGGGTCGTGAAACTGCTCGCCGAACTCAAGCGCCGCAACGTCATCCGCATGGCGCTGTTCATCCGCGACATTGGCGTCTTCGACGACTGGCAGGCGCACGGTTTCCCGACGCGCTGTCGCGCAACTGGCGGCGATGACTTCACATGCGATTGATGGCCGGGCGATGGTCGCTCATGCTCAGCGGGGAGAGCGCGTCATGCTGCTGCGCCGCGTGATCGAACACGTCAGGGAGCAGAACTGGACCGCGGTCGGCATCGACTTCGTGATCGTGGTGATCGGCGTGTTCGTCGGCATCCAGGTGGCGAACTGGAACGAGGCCCGGGTCGAACGCGAACTGGTCCGTGGGCACCTGTCCGAGATCGCCGAGGACCTGCGCACCCACCTGAGCCTGGACACCGCGCTGCTGGGCTCGGCGACGCTGCGCATCGCCGCGGTCGACTACATCCAGCGGGAGGCCTTCGGGACGCCGCTGCCGACGAACCTGGTGCTGGCGACCGAGACCTGGGCGGCACCGCCGCCGCAGGCATTTCCCGCTACCCAGCTCGACAACCTGATGGGCGCGGTGAACCTGGTGCGCATCTCGGTGCGCTCGCGCAACGGCTACGAGTCCTTGATCAGCTCCGGGCGCCTCGGCATGCTGCGCAACCGTCCGCTGGCACGGCAGATCCAGGTCTACTACGGCAACTACGACGACCTGCTGGATACGCAGACCACGGTCTTTCGCCCGTTCCGCAACGACGGCGCGCGCGACCAGTTCGCGCTGGGCGTATCGGTGTTCGACCAGCGCCCGGCCGCGGAGATCATCGCGCTGGCCCGCGACAACCCCGGGTTCGCCGCCTACCTGCGCAGCCAGCGCGAGTGGGCCATCGTGCACTACAACCTGCTGGCCAACATCAGCCGGGAGACCACGGTGCTGCTGGCAGCGATCGAACAGGAACTGTCCACGCCATGATCCTGCGCCGCGTCATCGAGCACGTCCGCGAGCAGAACTGGACCGCGATCGGCATCGACTTCGTGATCGTGGTGGTCGGCGTGTTCGTCGGCATCCAGGTGGCGAACTGGAACGAGGCGCGGCTGGAGACCCAGCGCGCGCAGGGTTTTCTCGAGCGGCTTTCGGGAGATCTCGACCAGGATCTGGTCGAGATCGACCGGCGGATCGCTTACGTCGGGCGCTCGATCGAGTACGGCGAGGCCGCACTCGCATGGGTGGAAGACGGCACGTTGGTCGAAGGCTCGGCATGGCAGACCGTGCTGGCGTTTTTCCAGGCCAGCCGGATCCTGCCCTATACGCCGGTCGACACGACCTACCAGGAGATGCGATCGGCCGGCCAGCTGGGGCTGGTGCGCAACGCGGCGTTGCGGGCATCGCTGACCGAATACTTCGTCACCGGCACGCTCACGCGCTCGGACTACATCATGCGGCTCAATCCCGAATACCGCAGCCACGTGCGTGGACTCACGCCCTTTCGCATCGCGCGCTATATCTTCACCGACTGCTTCATGATGGCCGACCTCAGCACGGTGGCGATGCTGCCTTGTGATTCACCGGTCGACGAGGCCGTGGCAGCCGCGGTGCTCACGCGCTATCGCGAGGCACCGGGCCTGGTCGTCCAGCTGGCCTTCTGGGTTGATTCGGCCCATCAGATGGTTGCGATCCTGCAGCAGGTCCGCAAGGCCTGCGTCGAGCTCAAGCGCCGCATCGACGATGAACTTGGCCGCTGATGCGCGGCTTGGCAGCCCATCACGGATGAACCCGATACACACGCCCCACCCCATCCACCAACCACCGCCATCGGCGGAAAGGCCGTGACATGCGCGCAGTGAGTCGAGTCCTGTTGCTGACCGTGGCGCTCGTCGCCCCGCTGGTGCCACCCGCGGCTGTCGCCGGTGGCGTGATCGACAACGTGCTGACCCAATGGCGCACCCACGCGGACTCCTGCGAGGACGCCACGGTCCGCTTCCCGGAAGCGCCGATGCACGTCGCGATGTTCGAGGCGATCAACGCGATCACGCCGAAGTACACGCCTTATCTCAAGCCGTTGGAGGCCGCCGCCGGCAGCTCGGTGGAC
>JBBQHP010000102.1:0-5474 GCA_038324085.1 Burkholderiales bacterium | reverse complement strand
AAGGCCTGCGCCGTCTTGCGCCGCAGCGTCAGTGCCACAAGTTGCTCCCGCTCCGCCTGGCTCAACACCAGTTCCGCCTTTGGTCTTCCTGCCATCGTCGCCTCGTCGGGTATGAACACTACACGACTGACTTCAATGCTTACCTATAGTTCAATGAACTTCTAACTCACAACACTAGTGGTCGGACCGAACTTCGTGATCTCGTTCCAGGAACGTGCCGGGGACTTCTTCGATCCGCTGCGCGCGCGGTTGCGCGACGCCATCGGCCGGGCGCGCCGGTTGGGTGCGGATTTCCTCGCCTACTCGCTGCTCGACCTGGTCATCGATCACTACTTCATCGTGCTCGACCGGCTCGGCGAGCGCATCGAACAATGCGAGGACGCGGTGCTGACGCGTCCCGGACCGGAGACCCTGCAGCAGATCCACGACCTCAAGCGCGAATTGATCTTCGTGCGCAAGGCCGTATGGCCGATGAAGGAGGTGATCGCGAGCCTGCGGCACCTGGATACGCCGCTGATCGCGAAATCCACCGACGTATTCCTGCGCGACCTGCACGATCACATCGTCCAGGTGATCGAAGGCGTCGATACCTTCCAGAATCTCGCCTCCGACTCTCTCGACACCTACCTCTCGACCATGAGCAACCGGACCAACACGGTGATGAAGGTGCTGGCCGTTTTCTCCGCAGTGTTCATGCCGCTCACGTTCATCACCGGGATCTTCGGCATGAACTTCCATCGCATGCCGCCCCTCGACTGGCCCCTGGGATTCGCCGGCACGCTGCTCGGCATGGCGATCCTGGGCGTAGTCATGGTCGTCTTTTTCCGGCGCAAGGGCTGGCTGTAGGGTCGTCCGCGCATTCGTCCGGCACTGTCCGGACGGAGCCGATCACGCGTCGGGGTCGACTCGCGTACGCAATTTTTTTACGGTCGCCCGCACCTTCTTGGTCGCCATCCGTCTTCGCTGCGACGCAGCACTGGGAGCGGTTGCGACGCGCGGCTTGCGTCGTTCCGCAGCCCGCCGGATGAGTTCGACGAGTCGGGTGACCGCGTCTTCTCGGTTCAGCACCTGCGACCGATGCCGGCGCGCATCGATCAGAATGACGCCCTCCGTGGTGGCTCTCGAGCCGGCCAGCCGGATCAGGCGCGCACGCACGTCCTCGGGGAGAGAAGGCGAATTTGCCGCGTCGAAACGCAACTCGACCGCGGTCGCGACCTTGTTCACATTCTGCCCCCCGGGACCCGACGACCGGACGAAGCGGAATTCGAGTTCATTCTCGCGCAGACGCAGACTGGATGTGATGGTGATCATGGCTGAACCTAGTGTGCGCTGCGGCGAGATTTCGATCCACCGGCCAAGACGAAGTTGGACAGCGGGCCGCTGTCCATCGCAGGAATTTTTCCTGCGGGAATCCGTGTTGCAAAGACCAGTGACTCAGTCTAAATTCCTTGGTGGGTTTCGAGGCAATCCACTGTCGCTCTTCCGGACCCAGCCCACGATTCGAGGGGCACCGGACGCGACGGCAGAAGGCGGGAAACCACAGTTAGCTCGAAAAAATTGGAAACGCTAGCTGCACTCGGGCTGTACAGATATCCAACAACAGTGGGAGAGAGTCATGAAACGATGGAGCACTCATCTGGCTGGCGTAGCCAAGGCCGTCTCGGCCGTTGCGCTGGTCGGCTTCGCGGCCCAGGCCGGTGCAGTAGATGTCGAATGGGAACGCCTGGCCAACGCCGACAAGGATCCGAACAACTGGCTCATGTATCACGGCTCGTTCAAGGCCTGGCACTACAGTGACCTGAGCCAGATCAATGCCGCGAACGTCAAGAACCTGCGCGTCGCGTGGGTCCATACCCCGTCGGCCAGCAAACGCGGCGTGCAGTCCTTCCCCATCGCGGTGGACGGCGTGCTGTATTACACCTCGGCCTCGGGTCAGGTGTGGGCCCTCGACGGCGCCTCCGGTGACATGCTTTGGCGCTTCCAGGCCAAGCTCGATCAGGAGCGTTCCGAAGGCACGTTCTACAACCCCTACAGCCGCGGACTCGCGGTCGGCTACGGCAATGTCTACATCGCCACGACCGACGGCCGGATGATCGCGATCGACATGAAGACCGGCAAAGAGGTCTGGGACAAGACGATCCTTACCGTCGAGGGCGGCAACAAGGGCTTCACGGGCGCTCCCGTGGTGGTCAAGGACATGGTCGTGGTCGGCTCCAACGGCGGCGAGCTGTCCGGCTGCTGCGGCCCGATCTTCGCCGTGGACGCGAAGACCGGCGACGTGCGCTGGCAGTTCGATACCATCGGTGGCGACGAACGTTCCCGCGAGAGCTGGGGCAACGACTCGTGGAAGACCGGTGGTGGCGGCGGCTGGATGACCGGCACGTACGACGCGGAGACCAATTCGATCTGGTGGGGTACCGCGAATCCGGCGCCCGACTACGACTGGGCCGGCGACAAGTGGAAGACGGACGGTGCCCGTCCTGGCGACAACCTGTACAGCTCGTCCGTGGTCGTGCTCAACGCCGACACCGGTGAGCTGAAGTCGTGGTTCCAGGAAATGCCCCATGACGCTTGGGACTTCGACAGCGCGGTCGGCGAATTCATGTCGATCGAACGCGGCGGCAAGCGCTACATGGTCCACCCGAACAAGGGCGGCATCATCTTTGTCTACGACGCCGATCCGGCGAATGCCCCGTTGAAGGTCGCCAACGCCTACATGCTCGGCAAGACCTACAACTACATCAAGGGCGTTGATCCCAAGACCGGCCAGCTGATCGGCCGTCGCGAACTGCCCGAAGGCAAGCACTCGAACGTGTGCCCGGCCATCGATGGCGCGATCTCGTGGAACACCGGCGCCTACAACCCGAACACCGGCCTGCTGTACAAGGTCGGTCAGGAATGGTGCTTCGACATCGAAGTGGTGAAGGCGGATCCGCCCGCATCGTTCTCGGGTCAGAGCTACTTCGGCGCCAGCTGGACCGCCACGCATCCGGAAGGCCGCAAGGCGTTCGGTCACGTGTCGGGCCGCGATCCGCTCACGGGCAAGGTCAAGTGGGAGAAAGAGTACAAGTACCCACCGCTCGCGAGCCTGTTGTCCACCAAGGGTAATCTCGTGTTCGTGCCTGGCGCCGACGGCAAGCTCGACGCGCTGGATGCACGCTCGGGTGCCTTGCTTTGGCAGAACAACGATGGCATCGGCCACCATGGCGGCATCATCTCCTACACGGCCAAGGGCAAGCAGTACATCGCTGTCGCGACCGGCTGGGGAAGCCACGTTTCCGGCAACTACTGCCCGCTGTTCGGCGAGCCCTTCTGCTCCATGCCGACGGATGCAGGCCAGCTGATGGTGTTCTCGCTGCCCTGATGCAGCGTGAAGGCATGGCGGCGTGCTTGCGGCCCGTACCGGCGTAAACGCGTCGCCACCGGAGTGCGTTAGTCGGGCGAGGGAGCGATCCCTCGCCCATTTTGTTCCAACGGCCATGTTTGCGGCGTGAACGAGGAGAAATGCAAGATGATCGAAGCCGCCTGGAAGATGCACTTAGCGGCTGGACTTGCTGCGGCAGCCTGGGCCATTGCGGCGCCGGGTGCCATCGCAGCGGACGACACCCCCGAGAACAAGGACGAGGCCGCCGCGCCGACTGTTGCAGCGCCCGCCGCCGCCGAGGCCGCGGAACCGGAAAAGCCGCACATCGACGTGCGCAAGCTGTTCGCGATGAATTGCAGCTGGTGTCACGACGGCTACGGCCTGCACGCCGGCAAGGGACCGAAGCTTGCCGGAACGCAGATGAACAAGGAGCAGATCTACAAGCGGATCGCCAAGGGCAAGTCAGGAATGATGCCGGGGTTCGAGAAGACCCTCAAGAAGGAACAGATCGAGGCGTTCGTCGACTACATCAAGGCGCTCAAGGACCCGGATACCTGAGCCCTGCGCCCGGCGATCGCAAGGCGGATCGACGTTGCTGAAATCCACGAAGGGGGCGCGCCCCGCGGGCGGCGCCCTCTTTCATTTCGGACGCGCGAATTCGAATCGGATGTTGTAGCCGCCGTATTTCGCAAAGCCCTTGAGCACGGTCCCGTTCGCGCTCAGCGGTAATTGACCGACCAGCGCCTTGCCGTCGGCGCCGATCGCACGGAAGCTCAACTGGCCGTCGCGGAATATGACGTCCTCGACCGCGACTGCGTCCGCGCCGAAGCGTTCGTTGTTGGTCATCTGCAACGTACCCTGGAGCTTGCTGTCGCCGGACACGGTGAGGCGCGCAATCCCGCTCGTCATCCCGAGATACCAGGGACCGGTCCAATCGCCTCGGACCGCACCAGCGTCGCCGGAATCCGCGTGACTGGAAATTGCGGCCGCAAGAAACGGAACGGAAAGCATTGCCGCGATCACACCTCGTCGTCCGTTCACTCGTGCATTCCTTTCCAGTGCAAAATGAGCCCCGAGGGAGAAGGATACCAGTCGCGTGGCATATCATCGGGGAGCGCGACATGAGGGTTCGCCGGGAGGATGCAACGATGCCGATGCGGCGCCTGGAGCCAGGGCAGATCCATGCAGGACTCGGCTTGCCTTGCGATATCTGCGATCGCGCAGGCCGACTGATGCTGAAGGCGGGGCAGATCATTCCCAACGAGCATCAGGTCGAGCGGCTCATCGAACAGGGGATCTACGGCGACATCGACCTGGACGAAGAGGAAGGTCCGGCGCGAGAACAGCACCATCGCGTATCGGTCTACTGGAGGTTGGTCGAACTGCGCGGCGCGGTCGCCAACGCGCACGCCGCGACCTTGACCGAAGGCGATCAAGGCTCACCGATGGCGACATATTTACGACTGGCCGGTACGGTGATCGAGTTGTGCGGCCTGGATGCCGAAGCAGCGCTCGGATCGGTGCAGCTGCAGCGGCCGGCCGATCACTGTGCGCGACACGCAGTCAACACGGCGATCGTGTCCGAACTGCTGCTGGTACAACGCGGCGTTGATACCGCATCGAGATTGCCGTTGCTCGCGGCAGCGCTCACGATGAATATTGCCATGCGCTCGCTCGACAATCAGCTCTACAGCCAATCCGAACCGCTGACCGCTGAACAGAAGCGAGCGGTCGCGATGCATCCGGGACAGGCCGTCGAATTCCTGAGCGCCCGGGGTGTGGATGAGCAGACCTGGCTCGGGGCGGTGCTCCAGCATCACGAGCTGCTCGACGGCTCGGGCTATCCTGCGGGCCTGGCCGGCGAACGCATCCTGCCTTCTGCTCGGGTGATCGGCATTGCCGATCGCTATTGTGCAATGGTCACGGAGCGCGCCTATCGGGCGGGGACCGCCCCGAACGCGGCCGTGGGCGCGGGATTTTTCGCGCACGGCCCCCGGGGGGGTCTCGGCCTTTTACCTAAACCTGCGGGGGGGCGTTATGGGCAACCCGCCGGCGGCGGTGCGCTATAATTATCCCCCCCACGGCCGCGTTCGGGGCGGTCCCCGCCCGA
>JBBQHP010000101.1:0-5644 GCA_038324085.1 Burkholderiales bacterium | reverse complement strand
GTCGGGCGTGAACCGTAGTGCCTCGCCTGCACGAAGCATGTGTGGGCCTTTGTTTGCGAGGCGTTCAGTTTGCACGCAGCGCACGTCATTTCAACCACCACCACCGGGGAGTCCACTGTCTCCCCGCCGGGGATGGGTGTCCCCTGAGCCCGTCGTCATGCCTGACATCGGTCGATCCATGTCGCGGCCTCGCGCGCCTCCCGGTTTGCGGCGTCGAACTCGCGCCAAAAGGCATCGGCCTGCGCGAATCGACCACAGGCCTCCGCCTTGCGGCCGCTGTCCAGATGGGCACGCCCAAGGGCCAGCCAGACCTCTGCTTGCGCCGGCGTGGTGGTCACCCAAGCTGCTGCCGCCAGCGACGCCGCCTCTTCCAGTGCGGTGATCGCCTGCTCGGGCGCACGCAGGGCCAAGTGGTCAAGGCCTTTCTCCAGGAGCAGGTTCACCCGTTGAGAACGATCGAGCGGGCCGGTAGTCAGGGCCAATGCCTGGTCGTGCAGCACCAACGCTGGGCGAACGTCGCCCGCCGAACGCTTGAGTCGACCTTCCACACTCCAACTCGTCAGCTTCAAGCGATCTGGCAGCGCGGCCACCGCCGTGGGAAGCGAATCGAGCACGCGCCGTGCTCCGGATTCGTCGCCCGCCCCGGCGAGCGCGAGTGCCCGATCGAGCTGCGCCGCAATGGCGGCATCGCTGTTCGGCCCACGCAAGCGCCCCCAGTGATCTGCCGAGACCGACGACTCGCGGGCCGCCTCGTCCCATTGCCGCGCAGCCAGCAGCAGCCTCGCGCGCCGATCTCGGGCCGTTGCATAGGGTGGAGAGTCCGCGCCAGGTGCTTTCGCGAGCGCGTGCAGCGACCGGTCGATGCTCGACAGCCCCGCCTTGATTTGCCCGGCATCCGTCTGCATGCGGGCCAGGTTCGCGGCGAAAAAGCCCACCGCAACGGTGTCGGGGCCGAACACGGCGCTCGCGTCATCGACGACCTGCGCCAGCATCCTCATGCCGGCGGCCCGATCCCCGCTGCCCGCCAGCACGCGTGCATACTTTTCACCTGCTTCAATGACGGCGGGTGCCTTCGCGTTGCCACCGTGGCGAGCCAGTGTGACCGGGTAGGCCACACGCGCCAATGCAAGCGCTTCGTCGAACTTGCTCTGCAATTCGAGCGACGCGATCAGTGCCCATTGCGCATCGAGCGTCAAAGCGTGTTCCGGCCCCAACCGACGGGAGGCGATCGACAGCATCTCCCGCGCCGCGAGCTCGGCGTCGGCGCGGGCGCCGTCGGAGTTGGCGAGGAAGTTCTGACTCTCCAGGGCACGCACAAGGTCGGCAGCATGCGTGGCTTCGCGCGCGCGTAGCGCCGGGATGAGGGTGGCAAGTTCCTTGCGCAACGCCTCGGGATCGCCCGCGTAGCGAAGCGTCAGTGCGTGCGTTTCGCGCGCCCGCAGCACCAGGTCGGAAGTCGGGCCCAGCGCGGCTGCGCCATCGGCAACGGCCTGCCGCATGAACGACTCTGCGGCCTTCGGATCGTGGAGGTTGTTGATGCCCAGGCCGATCAGGGTCTGCATCTCGAGCTTGAGTTCCGGTCGGCCCACCAGGGTGCGATCGATCTTCACCCGTGCCTGATCCAGAAGATCGACCGCGGCCACCCGTCCGCCGTCGCCCCGGTAGATGTCTGCGCCCTGCAGGATCTCCGTCAGGAACGTGCGGACCTCTTCGGCGCGCGCCAAGGCCTCGCTGGCGACGCGGGCCTGCCAGATCGACATCGACGTGCCGATGAGAACGGCCATCGTGATGGCCGCCGCCGCACCGACGCCCCACCGATTTCGCTGCACGAAGCGCGACGTCCGATACCACCAGCTGTCCGGCCGCGCCTGCACCGGTTGATGGGACAGGTGGCGCGCAACGTCGTCGGCCATCGCATTCACGGTCGGATAGCGTTCCGCCGGCGCCTTCTTGAGCGCCTTGAGGAGAATGGTGTCGATGTCGCCGCGCAGCTCACGGTGGGTCCTGCGGTCGCCGGTGGCTTCGCTCGCGCGCAGAGGCTCGGCCTGCAGGATCGCCTCTTCCAGCTCGGCACGCGAGCCGCGTCGCAGCTTGTAGGGTCGCGAGCCTGTGAGCAATTCGAACAGCACGACGCCGAGCGAATAGGTGTCGGCCCCGGTGCCCAGCGGCCGTCCATGGATCTGCTCCGGTGCGGCGTAATCGGGCGTCAATGCACGGCCCACGTCACGCGTCAGTTCGGTTTCGGCGGTCACGCCATGGTCCAGCAGCTTGGCGATGCCGAAGTCGAGCAAGCGCACTTGACCGTCTTCGGTGACGAGGATGTTGCTCGGCTTCAGATCGCGGTGCACCACCAGCTGGGCATGCGCATACGCAACCGCCCTGGCGACCTGCAGAAACAGCTCGAGCTTCTGGCGCACATCGAGCATCTTGTCGCGGCAGAACTGGTCGATGCGAACGCCTTCAACATATTCAAGCGCGAGGAAAGGTTGGCCGTCATCGGCCACGCCCGCGTCGTACAGGCGGGCGATATTCGGGTGCTCGAGCGTGGCCAGAATCTCGCGCTCGCGCGCCATGCGGTCGGCCAGACCCGCGCGTCGCCAGGCGCCGTGAGGCAGCTTGAGTGCAACTTGCCGGCGTTGCAGCACATCGGTGCGTTCGGCCAGCCACACGGCGGCCATACCCCCTTCGCCAATCTGACGCAGCAGCCGGTAGGGGCCGACTTGCATCGGGCGACGTTTCGAATCGTCGTCGGTGCTGCTTGGCGAGAGCGCGAACTGGTCGGTCTCGACTTTGGGAAGCGTGCTCAGCAGCCCATCGACCATCGGCGTGTCGGCGTGGGCCAGCAGGGCGAGCAAGCGCGGCTTGAGTTCGGCGTGCTGCGGGGCCAGACGATCGAGCCAATCCTTGCGCGCCGAACCGGGCAGGTCCAGCGCGGTCTCGAGCAGGCGGCGCAGCGCGGCCCAGTCTTGTGGCGAGAGTTCGAAATTGCTGGCTTCCATGGGCCGGCTCCTTTCCAACGGATCGCGGCTACTTGAGCGCCTCCGCGAGAAAGAGGCGTGCCTGCTGCCAGTCTCGCCGCACGGTGCGGTCCGTCACCTGCAGCGCTTCGGCCACTTCGGCGTCGGTCAGGCCGCCGAAGTAGCGCAACTCGACGATCCGGGCCATGCGTTCGTCGATCTTCTCGAGCGCTTGCAGCGCCTCGTGAACCTCAAGAATGTGATCCTCGTGGCTCGGCATACCCAGGCTTTCGGCCACGTCGCCCGTCAGCGTCAAGTGCACGGCATCCGCGCCGTGCCGTTCCGTCTTTCGCTGCCGCACCATGTCGATGATGATCGAGCGCATCACCCTGCCTGCATAAACGAGAAACCGGGCCCGATCCGGAAACTTCAGCGTGCCTGAATGGCTCAGGCGCAGGTAGGACTCGTGCACCAGCGCGGTGGTATCCAGCACCGTATTGCGCCCGCCGCCTCGCAGGCGGGCGCGTGCGAGCTGGCGCAGGTCCCGGTAGGCGGCGGCGAACAGTTCGTCGACCTCGCCTTCGGCTCCGTCACGCGCATCGGCGTCGACCATGCGGGACCTCCCGGTGCCGCGGCGCACATGCGCCACGGCGGCTCTTCAGTCGAAACACGATACCGCATGTCCGGGCCGGCCGGTCCATCTCGTTCTTACTGGAGGAGGAGATGGCCGGCGCTGCTGTGGCGGCCTGCTTCGAACGCGGCGTCGGGGCATCCCTCAGGCTTCCTTACGGAGACATGACCATGATCAAGAGTCCATCGGTCCGCGCGTCGCGCATGTTGACCGGTCTGTCGGTGGCCCTCGCCTTGTCGCTCGCCGCATGCGGCGGTGGGGGCGATGGCGGCGACGCCGGTGGCGGTGCGGGGGCCGGCGGTGCGCCGCCGAGCGACCCGGTCGTTTCCGCGTTGGCCCCGACCCACGGTCAGGCGGGCACCGAGGTGACGCTGACGGGGAGCGGGTTCAGCACCGTGCCTTCCGAGAACGTCGTCACCCTCAACAACATGCCGTGTACGGTCGTCGCCGCGAGTGCCACTGAGCTCAAGGTGGCCATCCCCGCGAGAGCTGGCAGCGGCGCCCTTCAGGTGACGGTGCTCGCCAAGACCGCGCAGAGCCCGACGTTCACCTACGACTTGTCGTCGGTCACCGTGAGCACGTTGGCCGGTAGCGAGTTGGGCTATCTGGACGATGTCGGCACCACGGCCAGGTTCAATGCCCCGACCGGACTCGCCTACGGTGCCGCCGGAACGTTGTACGTCGCCGACGCCTTGAACAACCGCATCCGCATCGTGAGCCCGGCGGGCGCGGTGTCGACCTTCGTCGGCAGCGCGACCGCACCCGGATACGTCGACGGGGACGGCCTGTCGCTCGCCCAGTTCTACAACCCGGACGGCCTGGCTTTCGATGCATCCGGCAACCTCTTCGTTGCCGACTTCAACAACAACAGCATCCGAAAGATCTCGCCGGCGGGTTTCGTATCCACCTTCAGCACCTTCGGCTTCAGCGGGCCAAGTGGGCTGGCCTTCGACAAGGCGGGCAATCTCTACGTTGCCGACAAGGGCCATCACCAGATTCTCAAGGTCGACTCGCGGGCCGCGGTGACGGTCTTCGCGGGCAGCGGCACGCCGGGCCTCGCTGACGGCGCCGGGACGGCGGCTCAATTCCAGTTTCCCACCGGTCTGACCTTTTGCAGCGACGGCAGCCTGTTCGTCGCCGACATGAACAATCACCGGATCCGCAAGATCACGCCCGCAGGCGTGGTCACCACGCACGCCGGGGGCATCGGGCTGCCGTTCGCGGACGGATCGCTCACGGAGGCTCGCTTTCTCTTTCCGCGCCAGCTGGCGTGCGACGGCGAAGGCAAGCTCTTCGTGGTGGACACCGGCAACGAAAGGATCCGCATGATCACGCCCTCGGGCGTCGTCAACACGCTCGCAGGGACCTTGCCCGCCGGCTTCGCCGACGGCGACGGGGCAACCGCACGGTTCAGCCTGCCGCAGTACATCGCCATCGCCACGGACGGCAGCCTCGTGGTCAGCGACGGCGCCAACGAGCGAATCCGCAAGATCGTCTGGCGGTGAACGTCGCGCAGCGCGCCATCGCCGGCTGACCACTCGGACTCGCAGAGTTCGGCGATGCATCCTTTGGCGTCATGGATGTCAGAAGGCGTCGACCTGCTCGGCTACACGGCGGCGGGTCTGGTTGCGCTGGCCTTTTCGCTGCAGTCGCTGATAGCGTTGCGCGTCGTCGCCAGCGCAAGCAACGTGGCCTTCATCGCCTACGCCAGCGCTGCGCACCTGCAGCCCGTGCTCGTCCTGCATGTCGCCTTGCTGCCGATCAATCTGTGGCGGCTTTGGCAATGCCTTCGTACCGCGCCACGAACCGACGAGGTTCACCAAAAGGGAGATCGTGATGTCGCCCGCACACCCAGCGCGTCGATGGCACCGTCGCACGTGACAGGTCGTCTGCGACGGCGGTGGCGGACTGTCAGGAGGATAGGAAATTTAAACGCACTTTCTTCTCCCCAAGGCCCCCCATCAATGCTCTTGAACATCCACTGGTGCGGTCCTTGGGTTCGGCAGCGGCCTGTTGAGGGTCGATCGCAGCGGAAACGAGCTTCATCCGTGGCGAC
>JBBQHP010000100.1:0-5665 GCA_038324085.1 Burkholderiales bacterium | reverse complement strand
GCCACGCTGTCGCCGATGCTCGGCGCGCCGGATTGGGTAGGACGCACGGTGCTGGCGCTGCTCGCGATCGGCTTTATCCCGGCGCTGGTGTTCTCCTGGGTGTTCGAGCTGACGCCGGGCGGCTTGAAGCGTGACGATGAGCTTGCAGCAGGCGAGTCGATCGCCCCGCAGACCGCACGACGCATGGACCGCATGATCATCGTCGCGCTGCTGCTGGCGCTCGGCTACTTCGCGGTCGACAAGTTCGTGCTGGCGCCAAAGCCCGTCGATGTGGCCAGCCGGTTGGCGCCGTCGGTGCCCGCTGTGGCGACGGCAGCAGACCCGGCGCCGGCCGCAACGGCCGTGGGCATGCCATCGTCAGCCGACACCAAATCGATCGCGGTGCTCGCGTTCGCCGACCTCAGCCAGGCCCGCGACCAGGAATATTTCTCCGACGGCGTGGCCGAGGAAATTCTCAACGCGCTGGCCAAGGTCGATGACCTGAAAGTCGCTGGACGCACCTCGTCGTTCTACTTCAAGGGCCGCAACGAGCCGCTCGCCACGATCGGCAGCGCGCTCGGCGTAGCCCACGTTCTGGAAGGCTCGGTACGCAAGCAGGGCGATCAGCTGCGCATCGGCGCCAAGCTGCTGCGGGTGGGCGATGGCCTGGAGCTTTGGGCGGAAACCTATGACGGCACCGACGCCGACATCTTCGGTCTGCAGGAGAACATCGCGCGCCAGGTCGCGAGGCAGCTGAAAGTCGCACTGAACGTCGGCCAGCAGGGTCGACTGATAGATGTCGGCACGAGCGATCCGGATGCCTTTGCGCTGTACCTGCGCGCCACCGATATCTTCAATCGCCGGGACCTTGCGCGCTACGACGAGGCGATCGCTGGATTGCAGCAGGCGCTCGAGCTGGACCCGACTTTCGCCCGCGCCGCGTCGAGGCTTGCAATGCTCCACGCCTTGCAGGCACCGTTCGAGCTGGCGCGGGTCAAACTGGTGCGGGAATTCGCGGCGAAGGCGATTGCACTGGATCCGCAGCTGGCCGAACCACAGGTTGCGCTGGGCGTGATGGCGGAAGGGCAGCGACGTTATGTCGAGGCGAAAGGGTATTTCACACGCGCGCTTGAACTCTCGCCTGAGGACGCCGAAGCGCGCTTCCGGCTGGGCCGATTGCTGCTGCTGGGCTACCTCAACGACGGCACCGAGTGGTTGGACCGCGCGCTGCTGGTGGAACCGCTACACCCGAATGCGCTCTGGCGTCGCGCATTGCGCTCGATTGAACTCGGCGACTTCGCCGCTGCCGAGCGGGCGTTCGAGCGCAGCAGCGAGCTGGGGCTGTCATGGGCCACTCAGGCGCCGTCGATCCTCGCCACGGAGCGCGGTGATTATTCGACCGCCCGTACCGAGGCGCTTCGTTTCTTTACTCCAGAGACGTTACCGGGTTGCTCAGATGTCGACGCGCCGCAGTGGGGGATGATTGTCACTGGCGTACATGGTGGCAGCGACGCCGAGCGCGCATCCGCGAGAGCTGTGTTGGAACGCTGCCTCGCCACTGACCCGAAGCCCGTGGCCGGCACCCTGGTCTGGTATCTCCTGGAGCTGGGCGATGCGGAGCGGGCGCTGTCGGTTTTCGCCCAAGCGCCAACCGCCGGCGACGTGCAGCTCCTCAACCAGATCTGGCGGTCGCGCTGGGCATCTGTGCGAGCAACACCGTTTTTCACTGCGTTTGTCCGCGATACCGGGATGACGGCGCACTGGGACCAGTACGGCCCGCCGGATCTGTGCCACAAGAACGCCAACGGAGACTACCGATGCGAGTAAGTCGGAGCCGCTGGAGCGCGCCGTGAGCGGGCGCGATGGAATCATCGCCTTCGACTGGGTCTTGCACCTTTCACTGTGCACACATATTGTGTGTGCACAGTGATCCATCAGGAGTGACCATGAACTTGACGTTGTCGGTAGACGACAAGGCCACCGAACGCGCGCGCGCAGCGGCCCAGGCGATGGGCATCAGCCTGAATCAGTTCCTGCGCGATCAAATCGAGCGCCTTGCCGGCATGCAGCAGCGGATTACCGAGCACGACGCTTTCGAGGCGCGCTGTTTGCAAAGCGGCGCTCGTCTGGATGGGTGGAAATTCAACCGCGATGAAGCCAACCAGCGTGGCTAGCTTCATCGATACCAATGTTCTGGTGTACGCGGAAGCCAACGATGATCCGGTCCGGCAGGCACGAGCACTGCAATTGCTGCGTGAATTGAAGCGTTCAGGCGAAGGCGTGATCTCGACCCAAGTGCTGCAGGAGTATTGCAACGTGGCGCTTCGCAAGCTGCGCCTGGATAGCGGGCATGTGCGGCTGCAGCTCAAGGCGCACGAGCAATTTGAGGTGGTCCAAGTGACGCCCACCTTGATCCACGGCGCGCTTGACCTCCAACAAACCCGCAGCCTGTCGTTCTATGACGCATTGATCGTTTGGTCAGCCAAGATCAGCGGCTGCGCGAGGCTGTATTCGGAAGATCTGAACGCCGGCGAAGTGATACACGGCGTCACGCTGATCAATCCTTTCTCCGGATGAGGATCCTCGCCGAACTCAAGCGCCGCAATGTCATCCGAATGGCCGGGCTGTACCTGGTCGGCGCGTGGCTGATCGTGCAGGTCACTGCCACGGTGTCGCCGATGCTCGGTGCGCCGGAGTGGGTGGGGCGCACGGTGCTGACGCTGCTCGCGATCGGCTTCATCCCGGCGCTGGTGTTCTCGTGGGTGTTCGAGCTGACGCCGGGCGGCTTGAAGCGTGACGATGATCTCTCAGCAGGCGAGTCCATCGCGCCGCAGACCGCGCGTCGCATGGATCGGATGCTGCTGTTGGTGATGGCGCTGGCGCTCGGCTACTTCGCGGTCGACAAGTTCGTGTTGGCGCCAAAGCGCGTCGATGTTGCCAGCCAGTCCGCGGCTTCGGTGCCTGCCGTGGCGGCCGCGGCAGACCCGGCGCCCGCTGCAGCGGCCGTGGGCGGGTCATCGGCGGTCGACACCAAATCGATCGCGGTGCTGGCCTTCGCCAACATGAGCGCCGACCCGGACAACGAATACTTCTCCGACGGCGTGGCCGAGGAGATCCTCAACGCGCTGGCCAAGGTTGATGACCTGAAAGTCGCCGGACGCACCTCGTCGTTCTACTTCAAGGGCCGCAACGAAGCGCTGGCCAGCATCGGCAGCACGCTCGGCGTGGCGCATGTGCTGGAAGGCTCGGTGCGCAAGCAGGGCGAACGCCTGCGCATCAGCGCCAAGCTGCTGCGCGTGAGCGACGGCGTCGAGATGTGGTCGGACACCTTCGACGGCACCGATGCCGACATTTTTGCGCTGCAGGAAAGCATCGCACAGCAGGTCACCGGCCAGTTGAAGGTCGCCCTGAACGCCGGCCAGCAGGGTCGCTTGATCGATGTCGGCACGAATGATCCGGACGCCTATGCGGTGTACCTGCGCGCCACGGATGTGTTCAACCGCCGCGACTGGGATCGCTATGCGGAAGCGATCGGCGCATTGGAGCGAGCGCTGCAGAGGGACCCGCAGTTCGCCCGCGCGCACTCTCGCTTGGCGACGCTCTATTACGTGTCCGCGACATCGATCGGGGCGGAGCGCTATGCCAGTCTGGTGGCCCAGGCCAGCGAGCACGCCGAGCACGCGTTGCGGCTGAACCCGACCCTGGCCGAGCCGCATGCCGTGCTGGGTGTCGTGCACCAGGGGGCACGTCGTTACGGAAAGGCGCATGCGGCACTCGAACGCGCCCTGCAGCTGGATGCAACCGATGTCACCGCCAATTTCTGGTCCGCACTGCTTCAATGCAATACCGGCCACATCGCGCGCTGTGAAAGCGGGCTCGACCGTACGCTCGCGATCGACCCCTTGCTGCCCAACGCACTGAACTGGCGCGCCCGTATGTTGGTGTCGAAGGGTGATCTGGCATCCGCTGAGCGCCTGATGGAACGCGCGCGGGAGGGCGGCCTGCGCGCGGCGTTCGTGGTCGAATCCTGGATTGCGCTCAAGCGCGGCAACCCGGCGGAGGCTAGGACCCGGGCACTGGACATGGTGAACGCGGTGGGGGCCGGGTTGCCGGCCGGTGCCGGTGAGCTGATCGCCAACGCACGCGTCGGAGACGTCGATGCCCGCGCCCGAGCCCTGCAGATGATCGATGGCTACCTACTCGATCCACCCGCGTTGATCAGCGTCGTGGTCCCGTGGACTCTGGTGGTCATCGGTGAGGTCGATCGCGGCCTGGCCACGTTCGCGGACCACCCGACGGCGAACGACGCCATCTTTCTGGGTGATTTCATGAGCACCCGGCTGGTCCCCGAAGTCTGGGAATCGCCGGTGTTCCCCGAGTTCCTGCGAAAGACCGGCATCGCCACGTACTGGGACGAGTTCGGCCCGCCGGAGCAGTGCCGCAAGGACGAAGCGGGCGACTACCGCTGCGCATGACCCTCGCGAATGGCCCGCAAGCAGTTGTATTCGACGCCGTGTCCCGGCCAGCATGTCTTGCGCGTGCCGGAGCGTGTCGATCGCCTTCCCATGCGCAACATGAAAAGACAGCCATGGCCGTCAGCAAGGATTCGCCATGAGCACGGCACCTGAGGCAAGCAACGGCGCCCCGCCAAACCAACCAGCCCGCAAGTCGCGTTGGCAGCGCTTTTCGCCATCGATGGGCTGGCCGGCATTCTGGAGCGAGATCCTGATCGTGGTGCTGGGCGTCGCGATCGCGCTGGCCGCCAACGAAGTGGTCGAGCAGTGGAACTGGCGCAACAAGGTGGCGGACGCCGAAGCGCGCCTGCAGGGCGACATCGCCTGGGCATTCCTGTGGTCGGCGGAGAAGTCGGCCAGCCAGCCCTGCGTGGATGCGCAACTGGCTGCGATGAGTCGCAACGTGCTGGAAAGCGGGGACACGCTGACACCGAGCGCGGTCACCACCACGCTGGGTCGCCAACAAGTCGTGCGCATGCCCACCCGCCCTTGGCGATTCCCGGTTTGGGAGGCGCTGCTCGCCGATGGCACCGCGAGCCATTTCTCCCCGCAGCGCCAGGCGATCCTCGGCCGCATCAGTGACGACATGGTGCAGGCACGCGACTACGAAGCGGAAACCCGCAGCCTGGGCGGGGCCCTGCTGATGATGCGCGATCCGATCGCGCTCGACCCGATGGTTCGCGCCGAGCTGCTGACCTAGATCAACCGCCTGCGTTCGGTGTGGGAGCACGAACGGCTCTACGCCCGCCAGCGGATGCGCCTGATCGCCGACGCCGGCAGCGCGCCGTCGGAAGAAATCGTCGAACACTTCCTCAATGCCGACGGCAAACAAACCGCCGGCAATGACTTCTCCGGCGTGCCGCACTTCTGCACGACACGCGGACTGCCGGTCGCGGAATGGCGCGACTATCGCGAACTCAACGTCACGGTGGGCGCTCCCGTCGAGGTCACAGCCAAGTGATCAATCAACTCCCCGGAGACCCCGTATGCTGCGCCGCTTGACCCAGGCCTTGCGCGAACAGAATTGGGCATCGATCAGCATCGAGTTCGTGCTGCTGGTGTTGGGCGTGTTCCTCGGCATCCAGGTGGCGAACTGGAACGGGCAGCGGGTCGAGGACGCGAGGGCGGAAGCCTACCTGACGCGCATCCACGGCAACTTTGCGTCCGACCTG
>JBBQHP010000099.1:0-5837 GCA_038324085.1 Burkholderiales bacterium | reverse complement strand
GCCACGCTGTCGCCGATGCTCGGCGCGCCGGATTGGGTAGGACGCACGGTGCTGGCGCTGCTCGCGATCGGCTTTATCCCGGCGCTGGTGTTCTCCTGGGTGTTCGAGCTGACGCCGGGCGGCTTGAAGCGTGACGATGAGATCGCAGCAGGCGAGTCGATCGCCCCGCAGACCGCACGACGCATGGACCGCATGATCATCGTCGTGCTGCTGCTGGCACTGGGCTACTTCGCGGTCGACAAGTTTGTGCTGGCGCCGCAGCGGGTCGATGTGGCGAGCGAGTCAGCGCAGTCGGTGAGGGTTAAAGCGACTGCAGCAGACCCGGCGCCTGCCGCAACGGCCGTGGGCATACCATCGTCAGCCGACACCAAATCGATCGCGGTGCTCGCGTTCGCCGACCTCAGCCAGGCCCGCGATCAGGAATACTTCTCCGACGGCGTGGCCGAGGAGATTTTGAACGCGCTGGCCAAGGTCGATGAACTGAAGGTCGCCGGACGCACCTCGTCGTTCTACTTCAAGGGCCGCAACGAGCCGCTGGCCGATATCGGCAGCACGCTGGGCGTGGCGCATGTGCTCGAAGGCTCGGTGCGCAAGCAGGGCGAACGCCTGCGGATCAGCGCCAAGTTGCTGCGCGTCAGCGACGGCGTGGAGCTGTGGGCGGAGAGTTTCGACGGCACCGATGGCGACATCTTCGCGCTGCAGGAGAACATCGCGCGACGGGTCGCCGGTGAACTGAAGGTGGCGCTCAACGCGGGCCAGGGTGCTCGGTTGGTCGACGTCGGCACGCGCAACGCCGACGCGTATGCGCTCTATCTGCAGGCCAGCGCCATCTTCAACCGCCGCGATGGTGCGCGCTACTTGAGCGCGATGGCGCAGCTCACGCAGGCCACCGTGCTCGATCCCGGTTTTGCGCGCGCTTACGCGCGCCTCGCGGCGCTGCATGTGGTGGCCCTGAATTCGGAGACCGTCGGCTTCGACGAGGCGATCGCCGCGATCGAGTCCTTCGCCCAGCGCGCCTTGCAGATCGACCCGACGCTCGCCGAGCCCCACGCAGCACTTGGCCAGGCCTTCCACTATCGCCGCAGGTACCGCGAAGGCAGTGAGTCCTTCGCCCGCGCGCTGCGCCTTGACGCCACCGACGTGACGGCGAACTTCTGGCAGGGGATCAGGCTGCTGCAGACCGGCTTCCGGCAGCAGGGCATCGCGGCGCTGGATCGCACGCTGCAACTGGATCCGCTGCTGCCCAATGCCCTGCTCTGGCGCGGCCGCGAGCATGTGGCCGACGGCGAACTCGACGCGGCCGAACGCATGCTGCGTCGTGCCGCCGACGATGGCCATTCGTTCGTCGGCATCGGCCTGTGGAAGCTCGAAGCGGCGCGCGGAAACCAGGCGGCCGCGGTATCGCAGCTCGCGACCGGCCTCGGTTATTTCACCAGGGACTTCCCGGCGGCTTCGCTGGATGTGCTCGCACGCGGCTGTTTCGGGGACGCGGACGCCAAGGCCCGAGCGCTCGGACTGATCGACACCTACGTCGCTGGCCGGCCGACGCAGATCAACGGCGTGGTGCCGTACGTCCTGCTGCACGCTTCCGAACCGGCGCGGGCCTTCGAACTGCTGCAGCGCGGACCCACCAACAACGACGCGATGGTGATGGGCGAAGTGTTCAGCCCGCCGCTGGCAGCGGCGCGGCGAACGGCCGAGTTCCCGGGCTTCCTTCGCGCGATCGGACTTGCCGCGTACTGGGACGAATCAGGCCCGCCGGATCAGTGCAGGAAGGACGCAGGCGGCGACTATCGCTGCGAGTAGGCCGGGGATCGCCGGCCCGCACGGAAGGCCCGGCGCCGCGTTGACATCGATCGATCTGTCGTCATACGCTTGCTCTATCGATCAGGATCCATGGCCATGCACTCGATCACCGTATCGCCCAAGTTCCAGGTCGTGATCCCGCTTGCGGTGCGCAAGGCCATGGGTCTGGTGCCGGGCGCCAAGCTGCAGGTCGTGCAGTACGAAGACCGCATCGAGCTGATTCCCCAGCGTTCGGCGCGCGCCCTGCGCGGCACGCTCAAGGGCATCGCCACCGACGTCCCGCGCGACGACGACCGGGCCTGATCCGTGGCCAGCACGGGTCCCAACGTCGTCGACTCGTCGGCCTGGCTTGAATACTTCGCAGACGGCCCGAACGCCGCGCGCTTCGCGCCGGCGATCGAAGCGACCACGCGCCTGAGGGTGCCGAGCATCACCCTGCTCGAGGTGTTCAAGCGCATCGCCCAGCAGCGCGACGAATCGGTCGCGCTGCAATACGTCGCGCTGATGCAGCAGGCCGAGATCGTCGACCTCGATGCCGCGCTCGCCCTGCGCGCGGCAGCACTCGGCCGACGCCACGGCCTGCCGCTGGCCGACAGCGTCGTGTATGCGACGGCGCAGGCGCTGGGCGCCACGGTCTGGACCCAGGATGCCGACTTCGATGGCCTGGCCGGCGTGCGCTACTGGCCGAAGGCGACGCCGTGAGCCTGTTTGTCGAACTCAGGCGCCGCAACGTCATCCGCATGGCCGGGCTGTACCTGGTCGGCGCGTGGCTGGTGGTGCAGGTCGCGGCCACGCTGCTGCCGGTGTTCGCAGCGCCAGGCTGGGTGATGCGCGTGCTCGTGGCGCTGCTGGCAGCAGGCTTCGTTGCGGCGCTGGTGTTCTCGTGGGTGTTCGAACTCACCCCGCAGGGGCTCCGGCGCGACAGCGAGGTGGCGCCGGCGCAGTCGATCGCGCCGCTCACCGCGCGGCGGATGGACCGCACGATCATCGTGGTGCTGGCGCTGGCGCTGGGCTACTTCGCGGTCGACAAGTTCGTGCTGGGGCCGGCGCGCGTGGCCACTGCAACGGTCGCCACCCCATCAACGCCCGGTGGCGCACCGATGCCGGCCGGCGTCGACGCCGCCACGTCGATGGCGCCGGCGGCCGCGCCTGCCGAGCGCGGGCGGGCGGATGGCAAGTCCATCGCCGTGCTGGCCTTCGCCAACATGAGCGCGGACCCGGACAACGAGTACTTCTCCGACGGCGTCGCCGAGGAAATCCTCAACGCGCTGGCCAAGGTCGACGATCTCAAGGTCGCCGGGCGCACCTCGTCGTTCTACTTCAAGGGCCGCAACGAAGCGCTGGCCAGCATCGGCAGCACGCTGGGTGTGGCGCACGTGCTGGAAGGCTCAGTGCGCAAGCAGGGAGAGCGGCTGCGCATCAGTGCCAAGCTGCTGCGCGTCAGCGATGGCGTCGAGATGTGGTCGGACACCTTCGACGGCACCGATGCCGACATCTTTGCGTTGCAGGAAAGCATCGCGCAGCAGGTCAGCAGCCAGTTGAAAGTGGCGCTGGAGGCAGATCCGGACACCGCGCTGGTCGACACGGGCACCAGGAACCCGGTCGCGTATGCGCTTTTCCTTCGTGCCAGCGACATCTTCACCCGGCGCGCATCGAGTGAGTTCCTCAATGCCATCAAGTTGCTGGAAGAGGCCGTCGCGCTCGATCCGAACTTCGCGCGGGCCTGGTCGAAGCTCGGCGCCCTGCATGCGCTGACCCCGGATTATCTGAACATCGACAACAGCATCGCGGAGAAAGCGGCAACGACGAGCGCGCGCCGCGCACTGGCCCTGCAGCCCAACCTCGCCGAGCCGCATGCGGTGCTTGGCCAGACTCACACCCAGGCCCTGCGCTTCAAGGAGGCCAGAGCAGAGTACGAGCAGGCGCTGGCCATCGATGCCAACGACCTCACCGCCAACCTGTGGAGCGCCATCGATCTCGGCAACGCTGGCTATCAGCGTGCCAAGGCCGCACGCCTGGCGCTTTTGCTTGAGCTCGATCCGCTGTTGCCGAATGCCCTCAATCACTACGCCGACGTGCTTTCCAGCAAGGGTGATCTTGACGGTGCCCGGAGATCCCTTGAGCGCGCGAGGGAACTGGGCGCCGCCAACGGGGATATCTTTCTGTGGTCGGTCAGTCTGAGCCAAGGGCGGAGGACCGAGGCCCGCGCCGAGCTCGAGCGAGCCATCAAGACCTTCGGCGCCAACCTGCCGCCGACTTCGGTACCGCTGATTGCCGCTGGCATCCTCGATGAGGGAGAAGACCGCGCCCGCGCCCTCGCGCTGGTGCGCAGCCTGGTGGCGCAACCCATCTATGCGGATTCCGGAATCCTGGCACAGGCGCTGATCCGGCTCGGGGCTCCCGACGAAGCGCTGGCGATGATGGCAAAGCAGCCCATGAATTCATCCGTTGGGCTCAATGTGATCTGGCGCCTGGGCGGCGAGCGCGCCCGCACCAGCCCCGCGTTTCCCGAATTCGCCCGCAGAATCGGCTATGCCGCGCTTTGGGATCAATACGGCCCGCCGGATCTTTGCAGGAAAGACGCAGACGGCGACTACCGCTGTGAATGACTCCCGCGACTGGCCCGCACGCAAGCGGGGTCGGCGCCGCCTCCCGGCCAACCTTGCTTGCCCGTGCAGCTGCATGTCGATAGCATGCCTGCATGTGCATAACATGAAGAGGCAGCCATGGCCGTCATGATCCAGATCCGCAATGTTCCCGAGCAGGTCCATCGCGTGCTCAAGGCCCGCTCGGCGCTGCTCGGCAAGAGCCTCAGCGACGTGATCCTTGCCGAGCTGCATTCGATGGCCGCACTGCCCGCGCCGGAAGAGCTGCTGCAGCAGTTGCGTGAGGTCGAGCCATTCAAGATGAAGCGCAGCGCCGCCGCGCTGATCCGCAAGGAACGCGACGCGGCATGAGTCGGCGGCTGGTGGTCGACGCCTCGGTGGTCGTCGACCTGCTCGGCCGCTTTCGACCCGAACCCATCGAAGCGCTGCTGTTCGCCGATGACGCTGCGGTCGCAGCACCTGCCCTGCTCGACGTGGAAGTGCTGCAGGCGCTGCGCAAGCTCGACCTGCAGGGCGCCATCCCGCCGTCGCGGACCGACCTGATCGACACGCTGCGAGCGCTGCGGATCAAGCGCTATCCGCATGCCAGCCTGCTCGACGCGATGTGGTCGCTACGGCGCAATGTGACGGCCTACGATGCGGCATACGTGGCTCTCGCGCGCCAGCTCGATGCGGCATTGGTTACCCGCGATGCACGCCTCGCGCGCGCCACCGGCCTCGACGTCGAGATCCTGACCCCGTGAACCTGTTCAACGAACTCAAGCGCCGCAACGTCATCCGCATGGCCGGGCTGTACCTGGTCGGCGCGTGGTTGATCGTGCAGGTCGCGGAAACCCTGCTGCCGCTGTACGACACGCCCGGCTGGGTCCTGAAGTCGCTGATTCTGCTGCTGGCGCTCGGCTTCATTCCGGCATTGGTCTTTTCCTGGGTGTTCGAATTGACCCCGGATGGCCTCAAGCGCGACGGTGAGGTAACACCAGGGCAGTCGATCGCACCGCGGACGGCAAGGCGGATGGACCAGCTGACCCTCGCCGGAGTGCTCGTTCTCCTGGCGGTCATCGCTGCCGATCGCTTCTGGCCGCGGAATACGCCACCGATGACCGGTGCAGGTATTCCCGCAGCGGTATCGGCGACTGCAGGGGAGGGCGTGGATACCGACGCTGCGCGCGCAACAGCAGCCCCCGTCGCGCCGACCGTGTCGAGCAAGTCGATCGCCGTGCTGCCGTTTGCCGATCTGTCGCCCGAACACGATCAGGAATATTTCTCGGATGGCATGTCCGAGGAGATCCTCAACGCGCTCGCGCAGGTCAAGGACCTGAAGGTCGCCGGGCGCACTTCGTCGTTCTACTTCAAGGGCAAGAACCAGGACCTGCGCGCCGTCGGCTCGGCGCTGGACGTGGCCCACATCCTAGAGGGTTCGGTGCG
>JBBQHP010000098.1:0-5967 GCA_038324085.1 Burkholderiales bacterium | reverse complement strand
GTTCAACACCCGCAGATTGGACAGGCTCACGTTGCCGCGTTGTGTCGGTAAACAGTGCTCGATCACGCGGTACTGCGCTTCGGTGATTTCCATCCACGCAGTATCTCACAACCATGATCATTAGTGTTAACAGGCCCTAGTCGGCGAACGCGAGTTGCTCGACGTCGGTGATCAACACCGCGACCGTTTCCGGCTCCTTGTAGTAGCCGCGATCGAATTGCTGCGCGGTCCCGTCGTCGGTCTCGCTTCGAGCGGCCAGCACGTCGTCACCGCCCGATGGAACCACGATCACGATGAACTGCGGCTCCGCGTTGTCATTTGCGGCGAGATATTCCTGGTCCCCAGCGGTTTCCGCAAGGTCGGATACGAACACGGCGACGGTCTCGGGATCCTTGTAGTACCCACGGTCATAACGCCGAGCGGTTCCGTCTTCGCTGTCGTCCGCGGCGAGCAGGTCAGCGCGTGTAGGCGGG
This sequence comes from Burkholderiales bacterium, assembly GCA_038324085.1. Classification (GTDB taxonomy): domain Bacteria; phylum Pseudomonadota; class Gammaproteobacteria; order Burkholderiales. The sequence goes on along the minus strand of JBBQHP010000098.1, from coordinate 5,494 downwards.
ACGACGATCACGACCACATCCGACGCTGTTCCAGCCGACGGATCGGTCACGCTCTGCCGGGCGTCCTGACCCGGCGCAGGACAGCCATTCTCGTCGGCGAACGTGACTGCACTGGCGGTCATCAGCGCTGCGGCGATACCGGCCAGCTTGAATCCTTGTGCAATTCGGCGCGACGTCGAGGTGTTCATGTCGGACTCCTTTGAGAAAAATTACGGTGCCATTTGGCTACCGCGCGGAACGGCGCAATGCCGGCTCCGCGCCGATAGCCAGGTAGGCCAACGGCCGACACGACCGTAAAGTGGTCTCGGTGGCAGGTTTCAAACTGCGACCACATGCTCCCGAAGCATGTGCGCTGCCAGCTGCGCTACACCGGGATGAATGCTTCAGGGTCAGCGACGCGTGATCCGGCGATAGTCGCAAGGACGACCGATGGTCTGGAGACCAACTGGCGCATGTGGCCTACCGCCATCCCCATGGCGCGCGGCGATGAAATCCATGCCCTGGCTTCGGCATACGGTGCTGAGGTTCGTCTCCATAGTCCCGCGGCAGAACGCGTTGTCACTGGTTCGGATCTACGAAAAGAGAACGCTCGCCGCCGGAGCGACCGCGGAAGGCCGGGAGCAATCGTTTGTCGCAGCGCTCGAGATCTCGTCCTGAGGTTGGCAGAGCGATGCCTTTGCCCTTCCCATCACTCCGACGCACTTCACCGTATTGAGGATGGCGTCCGCTTCGTTCTGCTGGAGCAGGTCACCCGGGTGAGCTGGATCATGGTGCCTTGTCTCGGAGCTGACGCGCGGCCGATTCACCGCGTCTTGCCGGTTCTGTCGCGAGGCGAGCCGATCATGGGGTGGTGATCGCATACACCATGTCGCCGACGAAGCGCTTGAATGATTCGTTCTCGACAAACTGCTTGTAGACCTGCGTGTCGTCGTTCAGAAGATGCTGCATCACCTTGGCCAGCGCCCGATCGTCTGCCATGCGCGCGGTGTGGGGCGTGTTCTCTTTGGCGTTCTGGTAGGCCGCATCCGCGGCGACCTTGGGCGCGATGTCGTCGCGGATGCGCTTGGCCACCCGGTCGGTGTCGGCGAACAGCGTCCCGAACTGTTCATTGAACGTCTTCAGGATGTTGCTCAGCCGATCCAGCTCGGGTTCGGGCTTGTGCCCGCGCGCATCGGTCGGCACCGGCTCGATTTCGGCGTCCGTATCGGCCAGAGCGATCTTCATCGCCGCCTTCTTCTCGACGCGGTAGCTGTCCATGTCGATGGCTTCGAGGATGCCCTTGGCAAGATCCTCGTCTTGCGGCGCCGGCAGCTTGGCCAATAGAAGGTTGAGCAGGATCGAGAGCTTTTCCCACTCGGCGTTGCTGTACGCGATGACCGACGACAAGAACGCATAGGTGCGGGAGAACACCTTGGCCTTGCCCTTGAAGTCCACCTGCGCGTCTTCGTCGAGCGTGCCGGTGTACGCCGCCACGCACGCATCAAGGATCGGATCGAGCTCGTCGCGCTCCGCGCCGCCGAGGAAGAGCTCCACAAAGCGGTTCACCTGCTCCGGCGAATACACCTGCGCCGCATCGAGCGCTGCCTTCAAATCGTGAAGCTTGTTGGGATCGGTCTCCTCGGCCAGCAGCGTGGTGCGGTAGTAGTCCTGGAACGCGAAGGTCACGCCCTCGCTGTTGTTCTGGAAGTCGAGCACGAAGCAGTCGTGCTTCTGCGGGTGTGCACGGTTGAGGCGTGACAGCGTCTGCACCGCCTTGATGCCCGACAGCGCCTTGTCCACGTACATCGTGTGCAGCAGCGGCTCGTCGTAGCCGGTCTGGAACTTGTCGGCGCAGATCAGGAAGCGGTACGGATCGGTCTGAATCCTGGCCGCGATGTCGTTGCTCGAAAATCCGTTGAGCGAGGCCTCGCTGACCTTCGCGCCGTTGTACTCGTGCTCGCCGGAGAACGCGACGATGGCCTGATACGGACTCTTGCGCTCGGCCAGGTAGGTCTTGAAGGCGTGGAAGTACTGGATCGCCCGCTCGATACCGCTGGTGACGACCATCGCCCGCGCCTGCCCGCCGATCTTGCCCGCCGCGATCACCTGCTCGTGAAAGTGGTCCACCATGATCTCGGCCTTGAGCTGGATCGCGTGTTCGTGGCTCTCGACGTAGCGGCGCAGCTTCTTCCTGGCCCGCTTGGTGTCGAACTCCGGGTCGTCCTCGGTCTTCTTGACCAGCTTGTAGTAGCTGTCCACCGGCGTGTACTGCTCGAGCACATCGAGGATGAAGCCTTCCTCGATCGCCTGCTTCATGGTGTAGCTGTGGAAGGGCCGGTGCCTGATCTTGCCTTCGGCGTCTTGAGGGAGCGCCTCTCCGAACATCTCCAACGTCTTGTTCTTTGGCGTGGCGGTGAAGGCGAAGTAGCTGGCGTTGGTCAGCATCTCGCGCGCGGCCATGCGCTTTTCGAGTGCGGCGTTCACCGTGTCCTCGGGGTCCGGTCCCGCGTCCTCGTCCTCTGCCGGCGCGCCCAGCGCCTGGCTCATCGCCGCCGAAGTGCGCCCGCCCTGGCTCGAATGCGCCTCGTCGATCACGATGGCGAAGGTCTTGCCGGCATCCAGCGCGATCTGGTCGAGGATGAACGGGAACTTCTGCACCGTGGAGACGATGATCTTCCTGCCCTCCTCGATGTACTTGCGCAGGTCGCTGGACTTTTCGGCGTGGCCCACGGTGGCACCCACCTGCATGAACTGCTTGATGGTGGTCTGAATCTGCTGGTCGAGCAGCCGCCGGTCGGTGACGACGATGACCGAGTCGAACACCGCCTTGTCCCCACGTTTGACGCCGATGAGCTGGTGCGCGAGCCAGGCGATGGAGTTGGACTTGCCGCTGCCCGCCGAGTGCTGGATCAGGTAGCGCCTGCCCGCACCCACGGCGCGCACATCGGCCAGCGCCTGACGCACCACGCCGAGCTGGTGGTAGCGCGGCCAGATCTGCGTGCGCTTCTTCTTGCCGGTCTTCGGGTCCTTCTCCTCGACGATCTGCGCGTAGTTCTCGAGGATGTCGGTCAGGCCAGCCGGGGTGAGCACCTCTTTCCACAGGTAGTCGGTCTTCAGGCCGAGCGGGTTGGGCGGGTTGCCGGCGCCGTCGTTGTAGCCCTTGTCGAAAGGCAAAAACCACGAGCCCTTGCCCGCGAGCCGGGTGCACATCCGCACCGCGCTGTCGTCCACCGCAAAGTGAACCACGCAGCGGCCGAACCAGAACAGCCGCTCGCGCGGGTCGCGGTCACGCTTGTACTGCTCCACCGCGTCCAATACGGTCTGCTTGGTGAGGCTGTTCTTCAGTTCGAAGGTGGCGATGGGCAGGCCGTTGATGAACAGGCCCAGGTCGAGCGCGCGGCGCGTCTCGTCCCTGCTGTAAGCGAGCTGGCGCGTGATCGAGAAGCGGTTCAGGGCGTGCAGCTTCTCGGCCTTGGCGTTACCCGCTGAGGGTGTGCCGTAGAACAGGTCGAAGTGCAGCGGCCCATGGTCCACGCCCTTGCGCAGCACGTCGATGACGCCGCGCTTGCCGACTTCCGATGACACGCGGGTCAGGAACTGTAGCCGCGCGATGTCGTTCGTTGGATTGCCGATGCCGAAGCCGAGCTTCTTGAACGTCTCGGGCTGCGTGGTGTGCAGGAAAGCGAAAAGTTGCGGCACATCGAGCGCGTGGGCACGGTCGTAGTCCTGCGCGCTGCCCGCGGCGTAGCCGGTGTCGCCGTAGGGCAGTGGGCGCTCGGCCGCGATGTTCGGCGGCACCGCGAGGCCGTCCGTGCCGGTCATGTGCCGCATGATCAGCGTCTCGAGGCCCTTCTCGCTGGTGTCGGTGGTCATCCTGAGTCTCCCGTGACCAGCAGATGCATCAAGATGCGCACCAGCACCTCTTTTTCGTCGGGGCGGCTCGCGGCAATCATCAGCGTCAGCGCGACCAGCGTGGCGTTGGAAACGCACTGCGTTCCGTCGTCTTTCAGCAGTGCCGCATTGCGCTCCAGAAACCAGAGAAACAAGGCGGCCGCAATGCGTTTGTTGCCATCGACGAAGGCGTGGTTCTTGACCACGAAGTAGAGCAGATGTGCGGCCTTTTCTTCGAGGCCAGGATACAGATCCTCGCCGCCGAAGGTCTGCATGATCGCGCCCAGTGCGCTGGCCAGACTATTGTCCTTTTCAACGCGAAAATATCGGATGCGCCGAAGCGGGAACGCAGGTGCTCGACGATGCGCAGCGCTTCCTCGTAGCGGAGCGCGTGCGTTACCGCTCCAGCCGACTTCGGCTTGGCGACCCGCTGGTGGTCGTAATCGTCGAGCAGACCGAGCGCCTGGTTGTAGTCGGCGACCACCGCCAGCAGGGCCTTCGCCTCGTCGCCCGACAGATCGCGACGCCGGGCCGTGTCGGCGATCAGCCGCACCGCCTGGTTCAGATCGCGCAGGCGGTTTGCGTTGACGGAGTATCCCTTGACGACATGGTCTCGCAACACGCCGGTGGCCCAGATGCGGAACTGCGTACCGCGCCTGGAGTTGACCCGGTAGCCCACCGAGATGACGGCGTCCAGGCTGTAGAGCCGCACTTGGCGCCGCACTTGCCTTTTGCCTTCGGTTTGAACCACCGAGGATTCCTCGGTCGTTGCGGATTCCTCCAGCTCCCCTTCGCTGTAGATGTTGCGCAGGTGCAGGCCGATGGTGTCGGTGTCCTTGTCGAACAGTTGCGACATCTGCCTCTGGCTCAGCCACAGGCTTTCGCGTTCGAGCCGCACGTCGAGCGATACCTTGCCGTCCGCAGCCTGATACAGGACCACCTCACCGCGCAGTTCGTCGTGGGTTCCGGCGCTCATTGCTCGGCCTCCCCGGAGCGGGCGTCGAAATCCTCGACCGCATCGTCCTCTGCCTCGATCAAGCCGTCCCCCGCGTCCATCCGGTCCCCGTCGCCGAACTCGTCCGGCAGGCGCAATGCCGCCTCGCGCACATCGAGCTTGCCCGTGACGACATCGGCGACGAGGCGGGTGCGGTATTCGCGGAGGAGCTCGATCTCGCGGTTGAGACGGGAGATGGCGGTGTCTATGGGCAAGCTCTCGTTTCCCACAAACTCAACGATTTGCCGCTGCTCTTCATCAGGTGGGAGTAGGACAACCGCTACCCCGAGTTCCTCAGCGTTTAAGTGGGGCTGTGCCGCGCGCATGCTAGCGATAACGAGCTGGTCAGCTTGAACGTAGCTGCTGAGGAGCACCATCGCGATGAACTCCGGACGGGCACTCCTTGCAGTGACAACCATGTCGTACCCAGCGACGGCGCCTTCATATTCCTTTGGGATGATTGCCGAGTCTGCCGTCAGCGCTCCGCTTCGAACCACAATAATCTCGCCGGCTTTTAGAAACGCGTTGCGCGTCTTGGGGACATCGGCTGGATCAACTCGAACCAGGTTCTTCTCCAGAATCCGCCCTTGGTCTACGTTTGTTGCCCGAATCAATGGGAGCCCAGTATCG
>JBBQHP010000097.1:0-5998 GCA_038324085.1 Burkholderiales bacterium | reverse complement strand
GACATCGAGGGTGGCGCCCACAACGCCGAGCAAAACGTCGGCAGCATCGCGGATCCGAGCAACATCGACGCGCACGCGACCACGCGGCTCTTCACGGTCTGGTTTCAGCAGAACCTGTTCGACGACCGGCTTTCGGTGCGGCTGGGTCAACTGGCGTCAGATGATGAGTTCTTTGTCAGCCCGACTGCCGGCGGTCTCATCAACGCCACGTTCGGCTGGACCGGAATGCTCGGAGCAAACATCCACAGCGGCGGCCCGGCCTATCCTCTTTCCGCCCCCGGCGCGCGCATCGCCATCAAGCCGACCGAACGGCTGACGCTTCTCACGGCGGTGTTCTCGGGCGACCCTGCCGGCCGCAACTGCAGCAGGGATCCACAAGACTGCAACAATCACGGCACCACGTTCAGTTTCAGCGGCGGCGCGCTTTGGATGAACGAACTGCAATACGCCGTCAATCAAGACAAGAAGACCCAGGGGCTGCCGGGCATCTACAAGCTCGGGGCGTGGTACGCGACTGCCGACTACGCTGACAAGCACTATGGACGCAACGGCGTTGGTGGTGTGGTCTCGCTGGCCGATCCCGCAGCGGTTGCACCTCTCAATCATGAAGGTAACTGGGGCTTCTATGGTCTCGCGGATCAGACCATCGCTCGCTGGGACGAGCGGAGTCTGAGCATGTTCATGCGCGGCGGGATTCAACCTACCGATCGCAACCTCATTTCGTTCCACGTCGATGGCGGAGCGGGTGTCAAAGGCTTGTTGCCTGGCCGCTCCGAGGACCTACTCACATTCGGCTTTGCCTATCGCCGGATCAGCGCGAGTGCGGTCGCGCTCGATCGCGACACGCTCGCCACGAGCGGCCCGCCCTATCCAATCCGAAACTACGAGATGCAAGTCGAGCTCGACTATTCTGCGCAGATCGCACCATGGTGGACGCTGCAAGCGGACCTGCAGCATATCCGCCATCCTGGCGGCAGAGTACGTGACCCAGGCAATCCCAATCTGATCGTGAAGGACGCTCTTGTTGTCGGCGTTCGCAGCACGATGAAATTTTAGATGCTGCGCTTCGTGGAATGATCCGATCATACGGAGGCGGGCCGACCATGCCTCGACGGCTGGAGTTTCGTGGTGCAGCGAACAGACACGCCAGCGCACGGCGGTCATTGTGTATGAGTGCAGAACTTGGCTTCGACCTCACTCCACGATCGAGGAAATACCATGCAAACAGAAAACAATGAACCCGTCCAAACTATGAGTGATTCCTACAGCATCGGACCGCGCGGGATTGGATCATGGCGCGGACAGGCCATCGGCATTTGGCGTATCGCCTTCGGACTTGTCTGGGCAATTGACGCCACATTCAAGTGGCAACCCGCCTTCCAAAAGGGCTTCGTCAGTTACTTGACGGGTGCGCTTGACGGGCAACCCGCGTTGGTGAAGGACTGGATTGGCTTTTGGATCGATATTGTGAAAGTCGATCCACACGTCATCGCACTCGTCGTCACGGGGGCTGAGACGGCGCTCGCAGCCGCACTCATCCTCGGCGTGTTTAGCAATATCGCCGATCTGGGTGGCGTTATGCTCGCCTTCGTAATCTGGTCCACCGCCGAAGGCTTCGGCGGCCCCTACAAGGCTGGGTCGACCGATATCGGCGCGTCGATTATCTATGTTCTCATGTTCGTCGGATTGTTCCTGTCGCAGTCGGGCCTGCATCTCGGTCTCGACCGCCGCCTAACGCCGGTACTTGGCCGTTGGGGCTGGCTCGCCTCTGGTCCTCTCGGGAGATAGAGTGCGGCTCACCAATCGGCAGGTTTGGCGCCGGCCTAGAGGTTCTCGACCACAATTACGCCAGTCGCGAGGGAGGGCATCTTCGTCCTCCACTTCGCCGAGCAGAATCTGCAGCGCGTTTCGCGCATAGATGATGATTCCGACCGGCCTGCCGCCCTCGTCGAGGATGGGGATGCGTTGCAAGCCACGCTCCTTCATCATCAGCCAGACGTCGTCCGGCACGACGCTGGTCCGGCGAGAAGCGACCCCGGCGTGTCATGATCGCATCCACCCTGACGGTGTAACCAGCCCCGCTGCGCCGCCTGATCTGGCTAACGACGTCGGTCTTGGTCAGCACGCCCACCATTTTTCCGTCGTAGTCGCACGCGACGAGGAGATTTGTGGGCGGTAGGACATGAGGTTGGCAGCGTCCCGCAAAGCCGACGCACACGCGTTCTACGCTCGCGCCGCGGGCCGAGGTGGGAAGTCGACCTCCAGTGCGAGCTCGTGCATCCCCCGTGCTGGCAATGGCCATATCACCACTGGAGCGCGGGCGCGCCAATTGCTTTGTAGCTCGATACGTTTCGCCGGCACTGTGCGCCACCGCACCGACCACGCCGCCCTGGCCACCCAAACTGGCTCGTCCCAAACGTCACGGAGCCGGCGATGAAGTCAGACAACGACATGCAGCCCGATATCCGGGACGAGCTTGCGCGCGTGCTCTCCGGCCATGCCGAAAAACTCGACGTGCAGGTTCTCGAAGGCGTGGTCACGCTGACCGGAAGCGTGGACAGTGACCTGGAAAAGTGGACCGGGGAGGATGCCGTGCGCCGTGTGCCGGGCGTCCGGGCCTTGAGCAACGAGACGCTGGTGGTCGCCCTCGCAGCGCCAGTCAGAAGTGCAGACGCGGACACGGCCCGGCCGTGGTTTCCTTCCAGCTGATCGCATCTCCAACCAAAGATTGCCTGGAACGCGTCATGCACCACATCACTTCTCTGCTTGCGAAAGCCAATGACATCGCGCTGTCGGGAGAGGCGACTGGCACCTTGGCGAAAGGCATTGTTCGATGGGTGGGCGGGGCGGCACCCCGGCTGGCACTCGCTGGCGAGGCATTGACGGTCGGCGTCGCTCGGAGGGCGGCATGGAACGCTCTTCACTTGGCAGCTGCGCTGGGCAGTTTGACCACGGGCCTGGTGCGTTGGCTGGAGACGGCCGGAGGTCGCCGTTCGAAGTAGTCTGATTCCACCGAGCAGCGAGGACCGCCATTGGAACTGAAGCCTCTCTGGCCGCTCGTCGCCTACCTGGCGATCCTGATCGCGCTGATGGTCATCGTGCTCGCGGCCTCGCACCTGTCGGGCGAGCGACACAACGCGCCGGCCGCCGACGAACCCTTCGAATCCGGCATCGTCGGAATCGGCGCAGGTCGCCTGCGCTTTCCGGCCAAGTTCTATTTGATCGCGATGTTCTTCGTGATCTTCGACGTCGAAGCGCTCTTCGTGTTCGCCTGGGCGATCGCCTGGCGTGACGTCGGCTGGGCCGGCTACATCGAACTCGTGATCTTCATCGGCATCCTGCTTGCCGGGCTCGCCTATCTATGGCGCCTGGGCGGTCTCGACTGGGCCCCGCGGCGGCAGGTGCGGCGCTCGCGACCCTGACAAGGAAGGCACAGATCCCGATGACCTGGTGGCTGAGCAAGGCAGAACCCGAAGCCCGGACCGGGGGCGACGGTGCGTCGATGGAGGAGGTCGTCCACCGCAGCGTCGTGCTCACGCGCCTGCAGGACCTGATCGCCTGGGGCCGCAAGAACTCCGTCTGGCCCTACAACTTCGGCCTCTCGTGCTGCTACGTGGAGATGGCAACGAGCTTCACCAGCAAGTACGACGTCGCCCGCTTCGGCGCCGAGGTGATCCGTGCCTCGCCGCGCGAATCCGACCTGATCGTCATCTCGGGCACGGTGTTCATCAAGATGGCACCGGTGATCCAGCGCCTCTACGACCAGATGCTCGAGCCGCGCTGGGTCATCTCGATGGGCTCGTGCGCCAATTCCGGTGGCATGTATGACATCTACAGCGTCGTTCAGGGCGTCGACGAGTTCCTGCCGGTCGACGTCTACGTACCTGGCTGCCCACCGCGGCCGGATGCGTTCCTGCAGGGCCTGACCCTGCTCCAGGATGCGATCGGTAAGGAGCAGCGCCCGCTCAGTTGGGTGGTCGGCCCACAGGGCATCCAGAAGCCGGGGCGCGACTCGCAGCGCGACCTGCATCGCGATCGACGCATGCGCGCGACCACGCTGCGCAGCCCGGACGAGGTCTGATCGATGCCCGCCGCCGCCGCCAACGCATCCGAGGCCTTGACCGGACCGCTTGTGCTGCAAGAGTTGCGCGAGCGCTTCGGCGCGCCCGGAACCGGACTCGGCCCGGCGCAATCGGCAAACGAAGGCATCCGCGACCAGATCCCGACGCAGTGGGTCGCACGCAGCTACCTGCGCGACGTGCTGCGTCACCTCAAGCACGACGTCGAGCAGCCCTATCGCATGCTCTACGACCTGACCGCGATAGACGAGCGCAACCGCAAGCATCGTGCCGGCCAGCCGGCGAGCGACTTCAGCGTCGTCTACCACCTGCTCTCGTTCGAGCGCAATGCCGACGTCCGCCTCAAGGTGGCGCTGCGCGCCGACGACCTCCGGCTGCCGTCGATCGTCGAACTCTGGCCGGCCGCGAACTGGTACGAGTGCGAGGTCTGGGACATGTTCGGCATCGTCTTCGACGGCCACCCGCACCTGCGCCGCATCCTGATGCCGCCGACCTGGCAGGGGCATCCGCTGCGCAAGGATCACCCGGCGCGCGCCACCGAGATGCCGCGATTCCAGCAGGATCCGCAGAAGGTCCACGCCGAGCAGGAAGCAATGCGGTTCGATCCGGCCGCATGGGGCATGCAGCGCACGTCTGACGGCAGCGACTTCATGTTCCTCAACCTCGGGCCCAATCACCCGGGCGTGCACGGCGTCTTTCGGGTCGCGTTGCAGCTTGACGGCGAGACGATCGTCGACGCGGTTCCCGACATCGGCTTTCACCACCGCGGCGCCGAGAAGATGGGCGAGCGCCAGTCATGGCACACCTTCATCCCGTATACCGACCGGATCGACTACCTCGGCGGCGTGATGAACAACCTGCCGTACGTGCTGGCGGTCGAAAAGCTCGCCGGCATCGAGATGCCCGATCGCGTCAAGGTGATCCGCGTGATGATGGCCGAGTTCTTCCGCATCGCCAGCCACCTCGTCTACTACGGCACGTACGCGCAGGACCTCGGCTCGCTCTCGCCGGTGTTCTTCATGTTCAACGACCGCGAGCGCATCTTCGACATCGTCGAGGCGATCTGCGGCGGCCGCATGCACCCGAGCTGGTACCGCATCGGCGGTGTCGCCCAGGACCTGCCGCAAGGCTGGGACGGCATGGTTCGCGACTTCCTGAAATACATGCCGCCCAGGCTTGACGAATACGACCGCATCGCCATCGGCAACCGCATCCTGCAGCGGCGCACGCTCGGTGTCGGCGTCATGAGCGTCGACGAGGCGATCGAATGGGGTGTCACTGGCCCGAACCTGCGCGCCTGTGGCTTCGAATGGGACTTCCGCAAGGCGCGGCCGTATTCCGGCTACGAGCAGTTCGAGTTCGACATCCCTACCGGCAAGCACGGCGATTGCTACGACCGCTGCGCTGTCCGCGCCGAGGAGATGCGCCAGAGCCTGCGCATCATCGGGCAGTGCCTCGAGAACATGCCAGCGGGCCCTTACAAGGCCGATCACCCGTTGACGACGCCGCCGCTGCGCCGCTACACGATGCACGACATCGAGACGCTGATCGACCACTTCGTCGGCGTTAGCTGGGGGCCCGTGATTCCGACCGGCGAGGCCTGCGTCACCATCGAGGCGACCAAGGGCGCCAACGGTTACTACCTCGTCAGCGATGGCAGCACGATGTCGTATCGGACGCGGATCCGCACGCCATCGTTTGCGCACCTGCAGACGATTCCGCTGCTCTGCCGCGGCCTCTCGGTGGCCGACCTGGTCGCCATCCTCGGCAGCATCGATTACGTGATGGCCGACGTCGATCGTTAGGACCTGGAAGACCACCGCATGCTGAGCGATGCCGAACGGCGCGAGATCGAAGCCGAACTTCCCCACTACGCCGACCGGCGGTCGGTCTCGATCGAGGCGCTGAAGATCGTGCAG
>JBBQHP010000096.1:0-6052 GCA_038324085.1 Burkholderiales bacterium | reverse complement strand
CCTGTTGGTGGTCGTGCTGCTGACCCGCCAGTTCGGGGAGGCGCCGCCATCCTTCGTCGCGATGCTGGCCGACGACAAGTCGCAGCCGGTAGCCGTCGTCACCGGCAATGCCCGCACCCACAGCCTGACGGTCAAGCTGGTCGCGCCGCAAAACGTCGCCGCCGACCGCAGCCTCGAACTCTGGGCAGTCCCCAAGGAAGGCAACCCGCGCTCGCTGGGCCTGCTCGCAGCCGACGGCAGCATCACGCTGGCGCTGCCGGCAAATGCGACCCCGGACACGGTGCCCCTGCTGGCAGTAACACTGGAACCGAAGGGCGGTTCGCCGAAGGCGGATGGCCCGACCGGGCCGGTCGTGTTCAAGGGCGCGTGGGTGAGGATTTAAGAAGCAAACCCTATGCACACCCGGTAAATTGCCCGGTGTGCAAATAGCGCCCGCAGTCGACAGCAGCCCTGCCTGTCAAGGACGTTGAACGTGCTTTCGCCAGCCATTTCTGCTGAAATGGCAAACATTGCCATCGCTGCCGCTTCGACGTAGCAAGAACATTTCCCTGCCTGACGATCTGAAAACCTTTGTCGATACCCAGGTAGCGGACCATAACTACACCGGCAGCAGCGAATACCTGCGAGAACTTATCCGCAAGGACCAGGCCAGGACGCAGTTACGCGCCCTGCTGCTCGAAGGCGCCGCCTCGCCGCTGGGGAGCGAAGTCACCGACGCCTATGTCGACGGCTTGCAAGAACGCATACGCGCACGCGCGGCCCGTCGCGCTTGAAACCGATTTTTCTGCGTGTTGTCGCCGAACGGTTTTTTGAAGCCGAGCTCGACAGCCTGGTGGACAAGGGCGAGGAGAAAACCGCAACCGGCATGGTCACTGCGCTTGGCAAGCTTAAAAATGCCATCAGCGCCCATCCGGGCAGCGGCTCACCCCGCTATGCCAACCTGCTCGATCTGCCGGGACTGCGTCACCGCAAGCTTGGCCGCTACGCCTATCTGGTGTTTTACGGGCAGCGGACGGTGACGATGCTATGCATTGATGACCACGGGAACGCCGGCCGGCATGTCAGGCAATCGGCGCCGAGAAAAAGAATGCGAGACCGAGCAGCACGTAAACACCCATCAGCAGCACGCCTTCGAACCAAGTCGTTTCGCCGTCCGCAGCGATGGCATTGACGATGAAGGCGGTGCTGGCGATCGCGAACAGCCCGAGCGGGTTGCGGAAGACGAGCGTCATCGGCCGGCCCATCAGCCACGAGCCGAGAACCAACACCGGCGCCACGACGAGCGCCACCTGGATCGCCGAACCGACGCAGATGTTGAGCACCAGCCCCATCTTGCCCTGTCGCGCGAACCACGACGCGGCGAACAGGTCGGAGGCCGTTCCAACCAGCGCCAGCACGACGACGCCGATGAACACCGTCGACAGGCCGAGCGCGGTCGCGGTCGCCTGCAGCGAGCCCGACACGAGGTGTGCTTCGAGTGCGACGAGCGCGGTGCCGGCGACCAGCACACCGAGCGACGCCGCCAGCGGCCAGCCGCCTGCGACGTCTTCCTTGCGGGTGTCCTCTGGCGCAAAGATGTCGCGATGCGTGACGAGTGTGTAGACGAGGTTCGCCACGTAGAGCAGCAGCAGGATAGACGCGACGCCGATGCTCAGGTGCAGGTCGGTGACGAACGGGTCGGCCGCCCCCGTTAGATGGCGGTCGGTGAAGTCGAAAACGGCCGGGAGGAGGAGCGCGATCATCACCAGGATCAGCAGGCTCGCGAGTTGCCCGGCCTTGGCGCGGTTGAAGCGCTGCTCCGACCGCCCGATGCTGCCGACGACGATCGCCAGTCCGAGACCGAGAAGGCTCGTGCCCAGGATCGAGCCGGTGATCTGTGCCCGGACGACGTCGACTTCGCCAGCGGCCAGGACGAAGAACGCGAGGATCAACTCGGCCAGGCTGCCGAAGCTGACGTTGAGCAGGCCACCGATGGATGGGCCCACCTTGGCAGCCAGCTGCTCCGTCGCACGCCGGATCCAGTCGGCGAGCACGCCGATTCCCAGCGCTCCGAGCAGGAAGAGCCAGGCGCCGTTCAGATCGGCGAAGTAGTGAAGTGCCGGCGCCAACGGCACGACGAGAAGCAGCGCGAGCGGCCACCACAGTCGATCGCTCATCGTTGGCTGCCTCTCGAATTCGCAGCCACTGCAGGCCCGGCTCGTCGCCGCGGAGGTCCGATTCCGTCGCACGGATCGCGCGAGTGGGCATCTTGTGGAACTTGGCTGGCGCGCCCGTGATCGTCCGCACGCGCGGCGCCGCTACATCGGTCACAGGGCGAAGGCCTGCGAGCCGTGGATGCTGCGATCGGTGTCAACTTGAACTTTCGTGGATTACTCGAAGGGCCGCGCGTTCGGCTAGAAGACGGCTTGACCCGCGAAGATCGCAAGGGCGACGAAGATCAGGAACACGACGACCGCGATCGCAAACGGCGCCTTAGCGATGCCGGCCGTGGCGGGCGAGACGCCCGAGAACCCGAAGAAGCCGGCGATCACCGAGATCACGACTGCGATATGCGACCACTTGACCATGAAGTTTCCTTCACCGCGACGCCGCGCCAGTGCAAATAGTCGGTGATCACGGCTCGGCCGTCGGTGCGCTATCGAACATTGTTGTCGGCGCGTCTGGGTGGCGGTGGGTATGTGAAGCGAAGGTGTCTGAAGCAGCATTCGTTGGTTCTCTGTCGTTCTAGGAACTCGGGCTGATCTGACACGGGGGATACGGGCATAGACCGCCCTGTGCATGCAGGCGCCACCGGCTTTTGGGACCGTGTACTGGGCGGTCCATGCCTGGCTCGCGGATTGGGCCCGGACCGGTGGCACGTGCCCGCCGCCTCCCTCGCGCGATGCCTTCGCCCGGCTTTGTCTGATTGCCAGCGTGCACACAGTGCAACACGCTCTCGGAGTTGACGCGGAATGATTCGTCATCGGACGGCCTTGCGTGCGTTGCGTGCGCCAGCGAACAGACGCCACGCGCGGATGCGTGGATGTTACTTGGCAAGACACCCTGACAGCGCTCGCGGAAAGTAGAGCGCCTGACCGGCGATGATGCATTCCGCCGACCAACTCCAATCGGCAATAGGAAAAGGAAACGCTCCATGTTGCGCAACACGAAAGACCTCGAAAACTATTCGATCATGGCCACCGACGGCGAGATCGGTCACGTGAAGGATTTTTTCTTCGATGACGACGCCTGGGTCATCCGCTACCTGGTGGTCGATGCCGGCTCCTGGTTCTCGAGTCGAAAGGTGTTGATCTCGCCGATCTCCATCGACCCTTCGAACCGGGCCGACAGGACGCTGCCGGTCTCGATCACGAAGGAGCAGGTGAAGAACAGCCCAGGCATCGACACCGACCAGCCCGTATCCCGGCAGAATGAAGTTCTGTACCTGGGCTACTACGGCTACGCCAACTACTGGGGTGGTGCCGGCATGTGGGGTGGGGGCATGTACCCCTTCGCGATGGCGCCGGGATACGCCGGATTCGGCGTGGATCGGGTCGAGCGCGAGCGGGAAACGGAGGCCCACCTGCGCGCGGAACGGGACCGCCATCGCAACGACGACCCGCACCTGCGCAGTTCAAACGCGGTCATCGGTTATCACCTCCACGCGACCGACGGCGAGATCGGGCACGTGGCGGGCTATCTCGTCGACGAGCAGACCTGGGCCATCCGCTACCTCGTCGTCGACACCAGCAACTGGTGGATGGGGCACAAGGTGCTGGTCGCGCCGGAGTGGATCACCGGTGTGCACTGGATCGACAGGACTGTCTCTGTCGACCTGAGCCGCGAATCGGTGAAGGCTGCGCCACTTTACGAAACCGACACGGCTTGGAGCCGGCAATCGGACATTGATCTGTACGGGCATTACGGGCGTGCGGGCTACTGGTAACCCTTCCCACGTTCGGCTGCGACTACGGGTACGCTATGCAGCCCGCGTCGCCGGGCGAGTGTATTCGCGCGTCCGGCCCGGCGACGACGTGCGTACCTTGATGGCCTCGGCCAACATCCTGGCGCAGCGCGGTGACCAACAGGCCTGCGAGCGCACGCTCGGTTTCGCGCGCGACTTCGATTCCACTTACGCCGCCGATCTGCGCAGCGGTCTCCTGTGCCACCATTGCTCATGACCGCTGTCGACGTGACCTTCGTCGTGCTCGGCCTGACACTGGTCACTGCGCTGCTTGCGCCGCGCCTGCCGATCCCCGCTCCGGTCGTCTTCGCCGCCGTTGGCATCGGCGCTGGCACGGCCTGGCACCTGGTGCCCGCCCTGCCGGTGATACACATGCCGCCGGACCTGGTGCTGTTCGTCTTTCTGCCGCCGCTCTTGACGACGGCTGCGTATGCGTTGCCGCTGCAGGCGCTCCGGCGCAATTTGCTGCCCATCGGATTGCTCGCAATCGGCCTGGTGCTGGCCACGGCCGGGATCGCTGCGGTGATCGGCCACGCGTTCGCGGGGCTGGGTTGGGCTGCCGCTTTCGTGCTCGGCGCCATCCTTGCCCCGCCGGATCCGGTCGCCGCCACCGCCGTCGCCGGCAAGACAGGCCTCTCGCATCGCCTCGTGGTGATCCTCGAGGGCGAAGGCCTGGTCAACGATGCCGTCGCGATCGTCGCCTACGGCATCGCGCTGACGGCACTGACGACCGGGCAGTTCGACGCCATCGACGCCTCGCTGGCCGTGCTCCGGAAGGCGCCGATCGGCGTCGCCGTCGGCCTGGTCGCAGGCTGGACTGCGGGGCAATTGCGCCGCCACGTCGAGAACGTGCCGCTGGAAATCGGCATTTCGCTCGCCACGCCCTACCTGGCGTACCACTTCGCCGAACGCCTGGGCGGCTCGGCGGTGCTAGCTGTCGTCACGCTCGGGTTGATGCTGCGGTCGTCGGCGGCGCG
This sequence comes from Burkholderiales bacterium, assembly GCA_038324085.1. GTDB lineage: Bacteria > Pseudomonadota > Gammaproteobacteria > Burkholderiales. The sequence continues at coordinate 1,132 of JBBQHP010000096.1, read as the reverse complement.
GGTGTCCTCGCCTGTGGCGCGGCTGGCCTCGCGTACCGTCTGGAGCTTCCTTCGATTCGTCAGCACGGCCCTCGTCTTTCTGCTGCTCGGCCTTTTGATTGGCCAGATCGCGGTCGACTTGCCAGACTGGGAGGTGCTGCGCGCTGGTGCAATCCTGTCCGCTGGCATCATCGCCGTACGCATGGCGTGGATGCTGGTGGTGCCGCGGCTGGTGGTGCTGCTCGGCGCTTCCAGTCCGACGCCGTCTCTCGGCGAACAGGTCGTGCTCGGCTGGGCCGGCATGCGCGGCGTGGTCTCCCTCGCGCTCGCGCTGGCGCTGCCACTGAGCCTCGGCGGCGACGTACACGTCCGGCACACGATCATCTTTCTGACGCTGATCGCGATCGTCGTCACTTTGCTGGTCCAGGGTGCCACGCTGCTGCCTATGGTCAACTACTTGAAGGTCGGCAATCCTGAGCGCGAACGGCGCGAAGAACGTGCCGCGCGCCTGCGTGCGCGCCGCGCCGGGATGGCTGCCGCGAAGGCGGCCGGGGGGCCGGTTTCTCCGGTCCGCTCCGAGGGCGATGACCTCGTCGCCGTGCTCGAGTCCGGCCGCATCGGCATCGCCCGGCCCGGCGCGCTCGGCCGCCATGGCAAGCACCGCTCCGCGATGCTGCGCGCGCTCGCCGCGCAGCGCAACGTTATCGACGAGCTGCGAGATGCCGGCCGGATGAGCGGTGCGCTGGCGGAGCGTCTCGATACCGAGCTCGACCTCGACGAGATGAACGCGGCCGGCGAGGGCGCCCGCCTAACCGACGGCGGCGAGGCGTGAGCGGCTTCATCAGAGACTGCCACGCCGGGCGGCGCTCGGGTAGCGCCAGGACACCGGTGCGCGATCCGTATGTTCGCTTCCGCACAGACGGCGCTTGCGTCGTTGACTCCGCTGCAATGGGCTACTCGTCCCCGCGCGGACGCCGAAGCTGATAGGAAGCACTTCAACGGCGAGACTTGCCGAGCAACTAGCTAGCAACAGGCCTTCAGGCCTGTTGTTCAAAACAGGATTTGGAAGGGGTTTGCATCCCCTCCCAAATCGCTACGGTCGAAACCCCGGCCTTCAGGCCGGGGTATTCAACCTTCGCTCCGCCCTGAAGGG
>JBBQHP010000095.1:0-6162 GCA_038324085.1 Burkholderiales bacterium | reverse complement strand
AGCTCGAGGTGGCGGCCGACCCGCTCCGGCTCGTGGGCGCGCTCCGCGGGGGCCCGGCGACGCTACGGCCCGTGGGGGTTGGTGCCACCAAGGCGGCCGCGGAGCACCGCGCCACGGCCGCACTTGACGGCATGATCGTTGCGGCGGCGGGCTTTCTCGCTCGCACTGGACCGGCAACTGCGCAGGATCGCTGGGAGGAAACGGCCGGCCTGACGCCCTCCACGATCGCCCCAGTCGTCGCGGGCCTCCTCGTGGCCGCGGAATTTGTCGGCGAGCCGGCGGCCTCCTATTGCCGGGAGCTCGCCGACGATTGGAATGCCTCGATCGAGGACTGGACGTACGCGACCAGGACGCAGCTTGCTCAGGAGCACGGCGTCGATGGTTGTTACATCCGGATCGCTTCGCCAGCCGTGCTGTCAGGGGCACCGTTGTCGACCCCCGTCGAGGTCAAGAACCGCGCGACCGACGTATCGTTCGTCGCTGCCGACGCGATTGTCGGCACCGACTTTCTGGCGTTGGTTCGGTTCGGACTGCGCCGAGCCGACGACCCACGCATCCTCTCGACCCTCACGGTCGCCGATGCCCTGCTTCGATCCGAGACACCCAATGGCGCGGTCTGGCACCGTTACACTCACGACGGCTACGGCGAGCATGCGGACGGGAGTCCGTTTGATGGCGTTGGCATCGGCCGTGGCTGGCCGCTGCTCGTCGGGGAGCGCGGCCACTACGAACTGGTGGCAGGCCGTGATGCGCGTCCGTATCTCGAGGCGATGCGCCGCATGACGTCGCGCGGCGGGATGCTTCCGGAGCAGGTCTGGGACAGCGATGACATGCCCGACCGCGGCCTGTTTCGAGGGCGCCCGAGTGGTTCGGCCATGCCGCTTGCCTGGGCGCACGCCGAGTACATCAAGCTCGCCCGGTCCATCGCCCTCGGTCGTCCAGTCGACCTGCCGAACCAGGCCTGGGACCGGTATCACGGCATCGCTCCGACGTCGACCAGGGCAACGTGGCGCTTTCTGGCTCAGCGTCCCAGCATGGCCGCAGGTCGGACCCTTCGAATCGAGGTTCTCGCTGCAGCTCGGATCCATTTCACTTGTGACGGGTGGCGGACATCGGCCGATGTCGAAACCCGTGACACAAGCCTCGGCGTGTGGGTCGGCGATCTCCCCGGTTCTGCCCGCCTAGAGGCAGGCGCGATCATCGAGTTCACCTTCTGGTGGTCCGCTGCCATTCGCTGGGAAGGGCAGAACTTTCGGGTGACGGTGCGGACATGACCCATGCGATCGAGCCCGGAGCGCCGGGTCCCATGACGATCCAGGAGGTTGGCGACGTGACACAAAGCAACACGGCGACGATAGGCCCCAGCGGCCGATCGCCTCATGACCATGCTACCGCTGGCGCGCGCGCCGGAACGACCGGCTCGGGCCGCTCCGGCTACGCCGGCATGATCGCCGGCGTCGGGCGGGCACTCGCCGAGAACGCTCGGGCCACGCTTCGGGATTCGATCTCGCTGCCGGACGAAACGACCCGAATCGGGCCGGAGACGGTGGTCGTCATCACCGGTGCCTCAGCGGGCGTCGGTCGCGCGACAGCGCAGGCGTTCGCGCGCCGAGGAGCAAGGATCGGTCTCATCGCCCGCGGTGAAGCCGGCCTTCAGGGCGCGAAGGCCGATGTCGAAGCGCTTGGCGGTCAAGCGGTCGTCGTCTCGGCCGACGTCTCCGATTGCGATGCGGTCGATCGGGCAGCCTCGACGACCGAGGCCGCCTTTGGACCCATTGACGTCTGGGTCAATGTGGCCATGGCATCGGTCTTCTCACCGTTCGCGGACATGGAGATGGCCGACTTCCGGCGCGTGACCGAAGTAACGTACCTGGGCTACGTCTGGGGCACGCACGCCGCCCTCAAGCGGATGCGGTCACGTGATCATGGCCACATCGTACAGGTAGGTTCGGCCCTCGCCTACCGCGGCATTCCCCTTCAGTCCGCCTATTGCGGTGCGAAGCACGCCATCCAGGGTTTCACCGAGTCGGTTCGTACGGAGCTGATCCACGATGGCAGCCGGGTCTGGGTCACGATGGTCCAGCTACCCGCCGTGAACACGCCACAGTTCGACTGGGTCAGGAGCACGTTGCCGGACCAGGCCCAGCCTGTCCCGCCGATCTTCCAGCCAGAGGTACCGGCATCGGCGATCCTGTGGGCGGCTGAGCACCACCGGCGCACGCTCAACGTCGGTTCGTCCACGGACCTCGCGGTCTATGCCGACAAAGTGGCGCCCGGCGTGCTCGACCACTACCTGGGCGATACAGGTTTCGCGTCGCAGCAGCAGACCGGCCAGCCCGAGGACCCGACTCGTCCGAACAATCTCTACGCCCCGCTCGATGAGGACCGGGACGTCGGTGCCCATGGCCGTTTCGACTCCCGAGCCACTGGCGCCAGCGGCCAGCTCTGGCTTGCCATGCACCGCGATCTCGTCGTGTCGATAGGCGCGAGCGTCGCCGTGGCGTGGCTGGGACTACGGACGGTTCTGACTGCCGCACGACGGCGGGGCAGCACGCCGTGAGTGCATGCTTTGACTGCGGAGCGCGCCAGTCGGGCGCCGGCGCCTTCTCAATGACACGAATGAAGGTCCGGCCTGGTCGAGTATGGTCGGTACAGGATGGCAACGGAGGTGCGTGAAGTGCCAACAGTAAGTGATTTTATGATCCAGCGGATCAGACAGTGGGGCGTGACCCGCGTATTTGGGTTTCCTGGCGATGGGATAGGCGCGTTCGATGGAGCACTCGGCAGGGCCGAACGTGAAGGCAGTGGGCTGGCCTATATCCGTCCGACACACGAAGAGATCTGTGCGCTGATGGCCACGGCGCATGCCAAATTTACGGGAGAGGTCGGTGTGTGCATCGCGACCTCGAGCCCGGGCGGCTTTCATTTGATCAACGGGTTGTATGACGCGAAGATGGACAACCAGCCGGTGGTGGCCATCGTCGGGCAGCAAGGCTTGAACTCGCTGGGGACATTCACCCAGCAGGAGAGCAATCTCGAGCGCACGTTTGCAGATGTTGCGGTGTATGTACAGACGATCGTTTCACCTCAGCAAGCGCAGGCGGTGATCGACACCGCGTTTCGCACGGCTCGTGTTCGACTGCAACCGGCGGTGATCATCATCCCCCACGATGTGCAGGCGATGGAGATGATCTACCCCAAGGTCGCCACGTGGGTCTCACGCTCGAGCGCGGTCGCACCGTCGACCTCGATCGTGCCTCCGGCCAACGAACTCGCCAAGGCAGCCGACATCATCAACGCCGGCAAGCGGGGGACCTTCATCGTCGGCCACGGCGCCAATGGTGCGACCGATGAAGTCCTCGAAGCCGCGCGTCTATCGGGAGCCGGCCTCATCACGGCTCTCCGCGGGAAGCAGGTCGTACCGTCAGACGTCCCGTACCACTCGCAGCAGCTGGGATTGCTCGGATCGCTGCCGAGCCTCCGCCAGATCAAGGATTGCGACACCCTCGTCCTGCTTGGCACCAACTATCCGTACGCCCAGTTCCTGCCGGCGAGCGGCCAGGCGCGTGCGATCCAGGTGGACCTCAAGCCTGAGCAGATGGGCCTGCGCTATCCGACCGAACTGAACCTGTGGGGTGACGTGAAAGCGACCCTCAGTGCGCTCATCCCGCATCTCGAAACCAAGGCCGACCATTCGTGGCAGGACACTGTTGCGGATGGTATGCGGGAGTGGGATGCGGAGATGGAAGCGCAAGCCCTGCTGACCTACCCGGATGGGGTCAATCCCCGGCGTGTCTACCACGAGCTGAACGAGCGGCTGCCGGCGCAGGCCATCATCACCGCGGATGCCGGAACGACTGCCGACTGGTACGCTCATCACATTCGTCTTCGGCGCGGGATGATGGGCGATCTTTCGGGACGACTGGCGACGATGCTGGCTGCCATGCCGTACGCGGAGGCCGCCAAATTCGCCTACCCGGATCGATCCGTGATCTGCACGATCGGGGATGGCGCGTTCCAGATGCTCGGAATGAACGAGCTGATCACGATCAAGAAATACCTGAAGAATTGGGACCATCCGCAGTTCATCATTCTGGTATTACACAACAACGATCTCGCACAGGTGTCGTGGGAGATGCGCACCGAGGACGCCAATCCCGTGTGGAGCACTTCCCAGGATGTCGAACCGGTCGACTATGCGGGATGGGCCGAGTTGCTCGGATTCACGGGCATCAGGGTGAAATCGGACGATGAGGTCGAAGCAGCGTGGGAAGCCGCATTCGCCAACCCTGGGGTTACCCTGATCGATGCCTACACCAGCAAGAACGTGCCACCACTTCCACCACACATCACCCTTGAGTTCGCGAAGCACACAGCCGAGGCGTTGCTCAAAGGTGATCCTTCTGCCGGCGATGTCATCCACGATTCCGCCGAGGCACTGCTGAGCGAGGGTATCGAGCGGGTGAAAGGCGCGCTTCATGTAGGCGAGCATGACGATACGAGCGATTAGAATTAGGCCCGCATCTACCTTGAGCGCGGTGGCACACACTCACCAGGCCGGCAACTCTTTGAGAAGGTTGAGTGCTGCCAGGCAGCCTGCTGAACTCGCCTGCCGGTGCCGAGGAGCTGATCCTCGAGTTTCTCGAGAGCACGTATGAAGCCGGGGCGACAATGGCCCACTGGGACCGAATAGCACTCGAACAGCATCCGTCCGCCTCCTTGCGGGGGATCTCGGCGCAAGGTCCGGAGCCATGACGGGTCATGCGCGAGCCACCTGATGCAGATCAGCGCTCCATCATGGCAGTCCCAGAACCGAGGCTCGGCCCACCTCGCCGCGCGCTTCAAGGCGCGCCAGCAACAGGTGGTAGTACAGCATCCCTTGTTGGGGCCTGAGCGCCTCGATGATGCTCACCACGTCGAGCACCTGCGGGTCCGCGACGAGCGCGAGGTTGCTCGCGACACTGGTGTCGTTCATCGGGAAGACATCGAGCCGCCCGAGCCCGCGCAGCAGGATCACCGCCGCGGTCCACGGGCCGATGCCCTTGATCTGCCGGAGCAGCTCCGCGGCCTCGACACTCGAGCGCACCTCAAGGATATCTTCGCTCAGCGTGCCAGAGGCGAGTCTCTCGCCGGCGTTGCGCAGCGCCGCCACCTTCACGGCGCTGAGGCCGGTCGCGCGCAGCTCGCTGTCCTTTGCCGCTACGATATCCTCGGCGCTCGGGAACGTATGCAGCAGCACCTCATCGCTCTGTATCGATCGCTCGAAGGCCAGGATCAGGCGACGGATGATCGCTGTCGCCGACTGCAGACTCAGCTGTTGGAAGGCGATGACATTGACGAATGCCTCCCAAAGCGATGCGTAGCGCGGCGGCTTCACGCCGCGCATCCGGAGGGCCAGGGGGCTCAACCAGGGCAACGCCGCGGCTGCATCGCGGAACGGCGTGAGGTCACGATCGACCCCAAGGATCCGCCCGACCAGTGCAAGGGTTTGATCGTGCTCGACTGCGTCCGCGTCGATCGTCACGGTCAGCATCTCCGGACCGGTCTGCTCGACGCGCACGATCACAGGGCCGGACGCTGCGCGGAGCGCGCGGAGATAGTGCCCTTCCGGGGTGAGCAGATCAACGATGTTCGTCGAGAGGCGTCGCAATACGCTCACGGTGAGATCGAGCCGGTACGGCACCCTGACGCGGAGCTCGTATTGCGAACGGGAGCGTGTCGGCCGGATAACTGGCAGCGATGAGGAATTGGCCGCGGATTTCGGCATCGGATCCACCGGGCTAGGTGAGGAGGGCATCATCATGGCGCCACGGCGCTTCAAGCGCGGCGATCACGTCAGATGGAATTCGGAGGCCGGGCATGTCGCCGGTCGGATCACGAGGGTCGTGACGTCCGAGATCGAGTTCAAGGGGTACACCGTTCATGCGAGCAAGGAGGAGCCGCAGTACGAGATCAAGAGCGACACGACCGATCACCTGGCGATGCACAAGGGTTCGGCGCTGACACTGCTGCCGGACTGAGTCGGGCGATCTTCACGGTCGGCCACTCGACGCGGACGATCGTCGACTTCGTCGCCCTGCTGCGGCAGGTCGATGTGGACCTCGTCGTAGATGTGCGTTCGATCCCGCGCTCGCGCGCGACCCCGCAGTTCAACAGCGACGT
>JBBQHP010000094.1:0-6686 GCA_038324085.1 Burkholderiales bacterium | reverse complement strand
AACCTGATCCGGTTCATACCGGCGTAGGGAAGCTTCGACGCGGCGCCTGTGGCGCTGCGCGAGCCTCCGCTTCATTCCGCATCCGCGATGAAGAGGAGCTGCCCATGAATGCCCTGCCTTCCGATCTGATCCAGCGCACCGGGACAGCCTATCCGGGTGACCCATGATTCGGCGGTAGTGAATTGTGGCTGTCCTCGATTGCACTCGCTCGATTGCACTCGATTGCATCCCGGTTTGCGGTGGCTTGGCTGTCCCGGTTTGCGGTGCGTTTGCATGGTCCCGGCTTGCGTACCGCGGTTTGCGCCCCCGATTTGCGCCGTAGTTTCGGTAATCGGGCCGCAAGCGCTTCCTCAGTCGATCGCGGCGAGGGTGGGGTAACCGACGAGTCCCGCGGTGGCCTTTCCCTCGGGGTTTTTGCGTATGGTAATCAAGGGTTCCGGCCAACGCGGGACAAAAGGGGCTAGCGCATGCACAGGACAATCGCTTTACTGGGCGTCGTGTGGACGCTCGTGGCCCTGACTCCGGCTGTTGCCGCGCCGGGCTCGTCGACGCGGATGATCTATCCGCCCGCACGGGCAGGCGAGGTGGCCGAAACATTCCACGGCGTCTCCGTGCGCGATCCCTACCGATGGCTGGAGGCGCTCGATAGCGCTGAAACACGCGCATGGGTCGACGCGCAAAACCGACTCGCGAATACGCAACTTGCCTTATCCGCAGAACACTCCGCGATACGCAAGAGAATAGCCGCGCTGGCCGATGCATGGCCTTCAGTCGACGTGCCGGTGGTGGCCGGCGAGCGCCGCTTTTTCCTCGGGCTGGATGTTTCGGGAGTGCGACCGGTGTTGTTCGTCCAGGACGAGGAGGACGGCGAGTCGCGACTTCTGCTTGACCCGGCTTCGCTCGGTGAGGGTGCGACATTGACTGCCTTCGAGCCGGCGCCCAACGGCAAGCGCATCACCGTGACCATCGGCAAGGGGGGCTCGGACTGGGGCGAGATCCGCGTGCTCGACGTGGATACGGGCAAGGCCCTGCCAGGCGCGCTGCGTGGCATACGCTTCAGCGGGAAAGTGCAGTGGGCGCGGGACGCCAGGGGCTTCCTGTATCGCCGGCACGCCGAGCCCAAGGGACAAAGGCTGGATGCCGCCGCGCGTGACGCGGCCGTCTATCGCCATCGGGTCGGGACAGCACAATCCGCGGACGTGCTCGTCTACGCGATCCCGGAAGCAGACGCGCTCGAAAAAAGTCTTGACTTGCAACTCTCGGACGATCGGCGCCGGCTGTTCCTCAACGTGGAGCGCGGGCCGTGGCTGGATTATCTCGGGGGCTCGCATCGTCAGGTGTCAGTACTTGACGTCGATGAAAGCGGGCTTCCTGCGAAGGGTGCCACGCCCGCTTTGTTGACGAGTCAGCCGGCCGCCTACCGCGTGGTCGCCACCATCGGCACCCGCATCTACGTGATGACTGACCTTGGCGCGCCGCGCCGCCGGGTGGTGACGTTTGATTTGCGCTTCCCGGAGCCGGAAAACTGGAAGACCGTGGTGCCAGAGACTGAAGGTGTGCTGGAGAGCGTGCATCATCTCGGCGGCCGGCTCGTTGGCGTCTACCTCGAGAACGTGCATGCAGCGATGCGCGTCTTCGACATGCAGGGCCGGTTTGTCCATTCGATTGCCCTGCCGGATCTCGGGACTGTTCAGACTGTGCGGGGCGATCCCCGAGCGGGCGAGTTCCGATTCATGTTCGGATCGTTCCTGTCGCCGCCCGTGATCCTCCGACACGATCTCGCCACTCGATCCACCGACGTTGAGAGCCGCGGCAAAGTGGCGGTAGACGCGAGCCGATTCGAGACCGAACAGCGCTGGTTCGCATCGAAGGATGGGACGCGCATCCCGATGTTTGTAGTGCACCGTCGTGGGATCCGATTGGACGGGAGTCATCCCACGCTGCTCTACGGGTATGGCGCCTCAGGGGATTCCTCTTTGCCAGGGTTTTCCGAGGACATCTTCGCCTGGTTGGAAATGGGGGGCATCTATGCGGTTGCCAACGTGCGGGGAGGTGGTGAGTTCGGCAAGGCGTGGTACGAGGCGGCGATCCTCGATCGCAAGCAGACGTCGTTCGACGATTTCATCGCGGCTGCGGAGCACATGATTGCACAGCGGTTTACCTCACCAGCGAAGCTGGCCATCCGCGGCGCCTCCAACGGCGGGCTGCTCGTGACCGCCGCGATGACCCAGCGGCCGGAACTGTTCGCGGCGGTGCTGGCGGATGTACCCGTGACGGATGCCCTGCGTCGCTCCCGCTCCGCCACCGGCGCCGTGCAAACCGCGCAGTGGGGAAGCACAGCAGACCCCAAGCAAATCAGAGCCATGTTGGCTTATTCGCCTTTGCACAACGTGGCGCCGAAGCGCTGCTATCCCGCCACGCTGATCACCACGTCGCGCAACGATGACCGCTTGCCGGCGTGGCACGCCTACAAGTTCGCCGCGGCGCTGCAGTCGGTGCAAGACTGCAATCGTCCGATCGTCCTCCATGTGCGCGAGTCGGGCGCCCACGGGGGCGCGACTGATTTGGACGAGATGTTCGACGGGATGGCCAGCGCCATCGCGTTTGCCGCGCGGCACCTCGGACTCAAGCTGCCCATGGAACAATGATTCGATGCTCCCCGGAATCTGTGACGGAATCTGGAGAATCTGGTGGAGAATCTGGACCTCCATGATTCGGCGGTGGACGGAATCTGGGGTATCCGTGGGCAAGACCGGATCGGGAGACCCCAGACAGGATCGCAACACCCAGAATTCGGCTGGGATGGCGCAATGTGCCGGTTACGAACTATCGGTCGCACCAAACCATGGCTGTCCCGGTTTGCACTGCTTTACGCTGACCCGTGTTTTGCAAACCCGTGAATTGCAAGCTGGTCGCGGCTTGATGGGGATGCCCCAATGGTCGCGTCCGTCTTGTCGCTACCGGTCATCAGTGCGCGAAATCCGGCCGGAAACTTTACGCTGACCCCGGCTTTCCGGGGGGAGGAGACGCGGAGGGGTGGGAAGTAGTGTCCGTGCTGCGAAACCTCGAGGCGGTCGCGCGGTCGCAAAACTGTACTCTGACCCCGGATTTGGTCGCGCTCGCCTTGCCGTCACCAACAGTCGGCGCGCGGAACCGCACTGGAAATCACAGTCTGACAATTGATTGTCCTGATTTCCTTCCCGTGTTGCCACTGCTTCCTTGCTACTCCTCGAAGCCGTCCCGGTACACCGGATCGGGGCCCCGGCCGAAAGGTACGCGGATGACGGCTACGCGACTGCGGGATTGCTTCGCCGCCATCCAGTCTTGCGGGTCGAGGACGGCCACCGCCGGGCTTTCGATGCTGGCGCCGTCGATGACCTCAGCCACGACCTCGAGGCGCACTTCGGCTTCGCCTGAGACCTCCACGTCCTGCGCTATCGCGCCGACCCGGCGCAGGCCACCGCAGGCGGCGCCGGCGTCGGCGGCGCACGTGACTTGCACGGCGAGCAGGCCGGCCGGCAGGCCGATGCGCAACGTCGCGCGGCTCGCCATCGGCGCGCCGGGAATCGATGCGTGGACCCGCAAGGCGACGCGGCGGCGTGGTCCCGCAACCTCGACCATGTCGGCGTGGACTCTCGGTGCGCCAATCGTGGGCTGAGCGAATGGCGTGGTCGTGATGGTCGGTGCGACCAATCCGTTGCGCGCCGTCGCGAAATGCGTGAACACCACTTCCTCGGCGTCAGCGGCGACGACGTCGGCCGCGAATCCGATCGGGTCCGCCGACGATTCGAAGCGTGAAGGCAAGGCCTTGATTGCGAGCAAGTCGCCGTTCGATGGGTCGATCACTGCGAGGTGGTTCAATCGAATCACCGCGCCCAGCGTGCGGGGATCGGGGTCGGCATCCCAAGCCACCACGAGCTTGCCGTCGGGCAGCAGCGCGAAACGTCCTTCCTGCGTGCTCCAGCCGGGTGGCGCAATGTCATAGTGGCGAACCCACTCGATGCCGCCGTCCGCACGCAGTCTTGCCAGGGCGGCGAATCGGGGGTCGCTGACGAACGCCTGGGCGACGCTCCAATTGAGCAAGATGCCATCGCCGAGCAGCGCCGAAGAGGTGGCGAAACTGTCGTACTGCAGGGTTCCCACATCGATGCCGCGCAGCCATCGGCTCTGTCCGGTGAGCCTCTCGAATTGCTCGACCTGCAGGGCGCGTGCCGTGGTATTGCTACGGGCTCGCAGTAGTAGTGCCACGGTGTCGGGACTGTCGGCGAACAGAGCTTCCGCGGACGGCAGAGCCGTCAACCTCTGAACCGACCACGCGACGGCTCCGTCCGCTCGCGTGAAGTGCTCCAGTCGTCCCGGTGTCGGGGCCATCGCGGCAAAGTACACGAACGCCCCCGAGTCGGTGGCCAACAGCCGCGAACTGGTGATGGGGGACGTCGCTTGCCATACGGGCTGCAATCCAACGATGCGTCCGACCGTGGCGGCGATTCCCGGCTGAGCTGGCACCGACCGCCACGTAGCGTAGATGTCGCCGCCCGGCGCGACGGCAACCTGAAGGTATGCTTTCGCATCGTCGAGTGGTGTTCGATCGATAACCGCCCCGTCGTCCAGCGCCAGTCGCGCGATCACGCCACGGGCGCCATAGGTCGGGCTGGTGCTAAAGGTGTCAACAAAGTAGCCGCCGACCAGCACCGTGTCGTCGGGCATCAAGTGCAGGGCTGACGCGACAGCAAACCCCGCATCCGATGTCCCCGACATTTCGAGGGCACGGCGCCAGGCCCGAACGCCGGTGATTCGGTCGATGGCCGTGACCACGATCCGCGCGCCAGAGGACGCGGTTTCGCTGCTCGCGGCCAACACAAGATTCCCTCGGGTGAGGATGGGGCCCTGCCCATGGGCGATTTCGGCTGTCAGCGCTGGCGGCGTGAGAAGTTGAAGCGCCGAGCTGTCGACGACTTCGGTTTCGTGGGAAACGAATGGCTGGTGGATCGCCGAGATCCCGAGAGTGGGAAGGCTGGCGATGTTGTCGTACCCGTATCGCAGGGTCTGCACAGCTGAGGCGAGGACGCCGCCATCCGCGGCTGAATGTCGCTGCAGCCGGTAGGTCCCGGGCGTGTCGGTGAACGACAAGGCCAGGAGCTCGCCGCCGGCTGCGGCGCCGAGTGCTCCGATTCGGCTGGCTTCGTTGAGTTCCCAGACCGCCTCGCCATTGCCGTCGAATCGAACCAGTCGTTGGATCTTCGACTCCTCGATCGCGACGTAGACTGCGCCGGCGTGTACGATGGCTTCAGCGCGATTCCCTGCTGTATCCCGGACTCGGCTGCTCAGCAGGCCCGTCGGGTGGTCGATGAGGTCAATGCGGGACTGGGCGGCCGACATCTCCGTCGTCGCACCGCGCACCAGAGCGACGCGCGTTGGGCTGACCCATCCCGCATCGAGCAGCGCCAATGAGGCCCCGGAATGTGCAAGGTCGCGTCGCCAGAGCTCCGCGCCACTGGCGGAATCCAGCGCAACCGCCGTCGCGACGCCGTCGGAACGCTTGGCGGCCATCACGAAGGTTGCGCCCACAGCCGCGATCGGCACTTCGAACCCACCAAAGCTAGGAAGGCTCGAACCCGCGACGGTCCAGGCGATCGCGCCGTCCTCGGCGCGCAAGGCGAGCAATCGGGTCGAATCGCTCAGTTGGCCGGGCTGAACGTAGGCAATCGCACCGCAGTCGGGCAGCGCCCACAAGTTGGTGATGATGCGCGTGTGGGCGGCGACCGTCTGCGACGACGGCGCCGACGCGAGATCAGACACCCAACGCACGGTGCCGTCGGTTTCAAGCCTCGCCACCCATGCGAGGTTGCGGCCTCCGGACGCGAAGAAGCCGAATTCCAGATCGCGATGCCCTGCGACCAGCACCCCGCCCGCAGCGCACGGGCGCACCCAGTCGATGACCGTGGTCTCAAGACCCGGGACATGCCACGACCAGGGCGCCTCGATGCCTGCAACATCCCGTGCCACCACGACCGGCCCTGCAAGCTCTCGCCGAACGCCGTTCTGGAGCACGAAGCCCAAGGTCGAGAGCGCCACCGGCGGTCCCAACGTGTCGGTGCGCAGTCTGGAAGTACCTTGCAGGCTCTCGGTGAAGGGCGCCGCGCCGAGGGGCAACGCGGTTGCGAGCATTGCCAGCGCCTGCGCGCCTGCCGCGAACGCGCGTCGTGTCTTGTGAGTGCGGGAGGCGGCGATCGCGTCCATGCTTGACTCGTTCCTTGGTGTGCCGAGGCCGTCGAACTATACCCCCGAGCAATGGACGGTCCGAAACCACCAGTCAGAGTACGGTTTCCAGAGCTCCAGATTGCCCGCGGCCCCCGGGGGCTTCGCGTGACCACAGTGCCATTTTAGCGGCCCCAATACGGCTGCGGTAGTGCGCGAGGCGCGGTGTATCGAATTGCCCGGTTGGGCGGGTCTGCGCGCCCGCTGCGACGCTGATCTCCGGCCGGTCGCGCTCGCCTCAGGCCGGCCGCCGTGGTTCAATCCTTGCCGAAGCGGGGGTGCCTGCGGTTGTCAGGCTGAGACAGACCCTTCGAACCTGATCCGGTTCATACCGGCGTAGGGAAGCTTCGACGCGGCGCCTGTGGCGCTGCGCGAGCCTCCGCTTCATTCCGCATCCGCGATGAAGAGGAGCTGCCCATGAATGCCCT
>JBBQHP010000093.1:0-6692 GCA_038324085.1 Burkholderiales bacterium | reverse complement strand
CTGGCTCTTGGACACGCCGCTCATCCCCAATGCCTTGACCAGGTCGTCCACCGAGCGGGTAGAGATGCCCTGCACATAGGCCTCCTGGATCACGGCAGTGAGCGCCTTCTCGGCCGTGCGCCGGGGCTCCAGGAACTCGGGGAAGTAGCTGCCTTGGCGCAGCTTGGGGATCTTCAGCTCGACGCTGCCGGCACGGGTGTCCCAGGTGCGTTCGCGGTAGCCGTTGCGGCTGTTGACGCGCTCGGCACTCTTCTCGTCGTAGCCGGCGCCGCAGCGCCCATCGACATCGAGCTCCATCAGGCGCTGCGCCATGAACTGCACCATCTGGCGCAGCACGTCGATGTCGGCTCCCTTCTCGGCAAGCTCGGTCAATGCCATAGTGGCGGTGGTCATCGTGGAATCTCCTTCGGACTTGGTTGGTGGGTCGCACCTCAACCTTATCCGGGACCACGATGGCCACCCCAACCGGGATCGCCACCGCCGTTGCGCCAAGCCGCTGCGGGCTACGCCCTACGCGCCTTGCCGCAACGAAGGACTTACACCACTTCCTGGGACATCAACGAGCCGAATGTGCCGCACTTAATGAAAGGCCCGCGACACGGTCGGCAGCCGACCCAGCAGAGGCGACAGATCCTCCAGCCGCGCCGCGATGAAATTGCGCACACACCGGCATGCCAGCACGGTCGTCCAGTTCCTGCGGGCGGGACTCAAGGTGGTACATCTGGGGCGGCAGGCCCAGGTAGGAACGAGTTCTCGGGGAGAAGGCGCACCCATGTAGGTGGCACTGTCATCGCCGATCATGGCCGGCGCGACCGGAATTCTGCGGTCGGAATCTGAGAACAGCGGGGCTTACGAAGTCCCAACACCGTCAGCTTTTTCATTGTTTTTGCGCGAGGTTGCGGCCTGGTGCGGCCATCCATTGGGCGAAGTATGTTGTGGAGTTTTCATTCTTTGCATGATTGAATGCGTCTCTTTGTGGCGGAGGAACAGCGATGGATTCAACGCTGGTGCTTGCGCACCGGGCCGATCCGCGTGTACGCGCGTGCCTGCTTGGGCGGAAGGTCGACACGACTCACGAATTCATCCGGCTGCTGCTCGAGTGCGGCGAATTCCAGGCGACACTGCACCTCAAAGACACCATCGAGGTTCCGGATGCCGCGCTGAAGGAGGAAGCTGCAGGCGAGTACCGCCTGAAGCGACTCGACGAACTCGGCACGGATGCGACGGTCGAAGCCCAGCGCGCCCTGCAGTCGGCCCGCGAGACGTTGAAGCAGGCTCTGTCCCGCCGGCACGAAGTGCGGGTCACCCGCGGCGCGGAGCAGCCACAGACGTTCTTCGGCGTCTGCGCGGTCCTCGGCGCCGAGCTTCAGGCAGAAGTCTCGATCGCACCCGAGATGATCGACGATACAGTCGCCGAGGATACCGTGCTGATTCACGCCCGTGCGAGTGTGGCCATCGGCGCAAGCACGACGTGGACCGCGGATGGCCAGCCATACCCCGCCGTAGTCGCCGCCGGCGGTGTTGCACTGGAGGTGAGGTTGCGCCTCGCGGGAGCGAGCGCCGCGCTCGACCTCGCGTTGCCGGGGCAATTGCCCGACTTCGAGTTGCCCGCGATCTCGATGCCGCAACTGAGTTTCCATGGTCTGACCGGAAAACTGGGCGGCGGACTTCCTTCGTTCGCGGGCCTCGCAGCGTTTCCGCTGCTCGGAGATTTCGGGTTCCGCTGGGAAAGTGAGCCCGAAATTCGCATCGATGTCAGCGACACGGGGGAGGTCTCGATCCAAACCCCCAGCCCCGGGATCGGTCATTTCGGACAGATCCACTACACCCCTCAGATCGTCACCGTCATCGACTTCCGCGTAGAGGGGACGAACAGCCTCGAGATCCGTGCTAAAGCCACGATCGCGGCGAAGACCGAAACGATTGCCGTGCCAGAAATCCCTGCCGGCCCGGTTCGTCTGCTGCCCGGCACCGCCGAACTCACAGTGGGCCCGTTCGCGATCGGTGGCGACGCGTTCGAACTGCCGATCAGCCTGACATTCAAACGCCTGGTCATCGTGAGCTCCAACGATCCGTCGCTGACCCTGCCGCTCGCCCTCAAGGTCAGGGTCAGTGTCCAGAAGGGAGAGGTGAAGACCAAGCTGGAACAACTCGAGGTGTTGCCCCCGTATGGGCTGAATCTGCTGGCCGGCCTGGGCGCGCAGCTAGGCGATCTGCTCGGCGGCACGATTCGCTTAGCCATGCCGATTCCGCAGATGCCGTCGGCGGACTTCCCCGAATTGCCGCTGAAAGCGCTGCTGGAGCGCATCGGCGCCATGCTGGCCGCCGCGGCGCGGTGGCTGGCGGAGCAGGCAGCGGCCGTGGGCCGCGTGTTGAGCGACATCGGCGAAGCTTTTGCCGACCTGCTGAAGTCGCTGTACCGCTGGCTTTCGGAATTGAAGCCCGCCGGCCCTTCATTCGGCCATATGCTGCTCGAAGTGCGCCTCGACGCGCGCGACTGGTCGCTGCGCCAGGTCGTCATTGCGCCGGCCGGAAAGGACATCGACAAGAAGACGTTCTTGTCTGCCCTGGGCGTGGACCTGGGCCTGCACCTTCAGGCACGCCCCTCGCTGGTAGTCGACTTCAAGGCGCAGTGGCTGGGCATCGCGCTGCAGTTCGTCAAGACCAAAGAGTTGGCCGTGATCGGCACGGACTTGTGGCTTGCGCGCAGTTCGGCTCCGGCCGAGCCGGTGACGGTGCTCGACCCAGAAACGGGTGCCCGCCAAGACCAACCAGGCCCCCAGCCCGAAGACGGCGCATTCGAGCGCCCGAAGCGGCTGCTCGGCGTAAAGATCGAAGCCCTCGATGTGCCCCAGGCCGAGTTCGTGCTGGCAGCCGTGCAGCGCGGCAGCCTGCGGTTGTTCCAGGTATTCGGCAGCGAGCGCAAACCGCCCGACGTGGACTTCGGCGGCGGCGTGCGCGCCTCGGTCACCGCCGAGAGCAGCGATCTGCGCGACGCCGACTGGACCCAGCTCTTCAAGCTCGATCCATGGGTCGACATGGACACCATCAAGAAAGGCCTGCTGAATTTGCTGCCCAAGGCGGATCCCGAAAAACAATCCGAAGGAGGCGGCCTGCTCGACAAGCTTTCGCAGTACGTCAAGGTCAGGGACGTCAAGACGTCGATGGGAGCCGATGGAATCGCGCTAGACCTCGGCATCACCGTCGTCATCGCGAAACAGGGCATCGACACAGACCTCCGCGTGCTGGTGGATCCACGCACGCTGTCTGCGCGTATCCAGGGACAGGACGTCATCAGCATCAGCAAGACGGGCGAGCAGTCGTTCGAGTTGCTCGGCCTCGATGGCCGGCTGAGGCCGAAGGGTTATGCGGAGGACGCCGATGTCAGCAAAGTCGAATACAAGGCACTCCAGCTCGACCTGCGCGCCGGAAGGCAATCTTTCGGACTGCACAAGGACGCGAGCGCGCAGCTCGCGTTTGGCGCCGCCTCTACCAGCGGACGCGGCATGGTGTTCCAGGTCGACGAATTCCAGGTCGCCTCGAGTGGCCTGGACCTCTCGGCAAAAATCACCCCGGACCCGGTGGTCCTTGGCGGCATCGACATGCCGTTCCGATTCACCAGCGGCGCCATTCAGGTCAAGAACTCCAGGTTCCTCGGGGGTTCGCTCGCGGGGTCGGGCCAGTTGCCGCGTGCTCTGATTGGCGAGGCGAACGCCAGCATCGCGCTCTCGTTGACGCGGGGTGACAAAGACGAGATCGTGATCGAGAGCGCCGAGGCACGGCTGGAGAAGACGGGTGACCCCATCGTCTGCGAGAGCACCCGATTTCGCCTGACGATCACCGAACTGGGCATGGGTTTCGTGCGCGAGGGCGCGTACCACTTCTACTTTCAGCTCACCGGCAATGCGCGCTTCACGCCTAACACGGGTGAATCCGCCGAAGGCCTCCTGAAACACTTGGGCAATCTCGAGATTCAGCTGAAGAAGACCCCGTTGACCAGCGACCCGCGTGTGTTGATGCGGTCCATCTCGTTCCAGGTCAAATGCGAGCCGCCCAAGACCGGATCGTTCTTCGACATCTTCCAGTTCGAGTTGCGCGGCATCGGATTCCATCCTTCCACGCCGGCGTTTGGCGGCGACCCGGCGATCTCCGTCTCGGGGCAGGTGAAATTCGCGTTCGGCGACGTCGTCAGCTCGCGCATCGACTGCCACCAGCTCTATATCGCGGCGCCGCGGCCGCCGTCGTCTTTTCCGCGCGTTCGCTTCGACGGCCTTACCGTCGGACTGCAGCTCGGCGGCATGGCGTCGGTGGAAGGCACCGCGGTCGCCGTCGACGGAAGCCTGCCGGAACTCTTCAAGCCGGGCACGCTGCCATCCAACGTCACGGCCAACGGTTTCCTCGCCGCGGGGCGCATCGAACTCAAGGGCTGGGCGCCCATGTCGGCGAACATGGGTTTCCTCGAACTGCGCAAGGAAGGTTTGGCGCCGCGGCATGCCTTCTACTTCTATCTCCAGCGCAACAAGATGTCGGTGCAGATCCCCACGCCGGTGGGTTCGTTGTACCTGCGCGAAGTGGGCTTCGGCTTTGGATATCGCTACACGCTGGCCGCCATCGCGCAGGCCGAGCAGGCCCAGTCGCCGCGCGAACTGATCCGTATCCTGGACGAAGTGTCAAAGTACCAGGGCAGCCTCGATCAGATCCGCGCCTGGCAGCCTACCTACGACAACGCCGGCCTCACGCTCGCGATGCGCGCGATGTTCACCGTGGCGAGTGCCTCCACGAGCGACGCCTACGAGGCCGAAGCGGAACTGGAACTGCCTAACCCACTGCTGTTCGACGTGGTCGCGGCGATCCGCTCCGACCTGACCTTCTTCATGAACGTGAGGGCCTGGCTCTCCGTCAACTACGCCGACTGGATCAACGCGGGAGAAGCGGCGGCGCTGAAATCAAACCCGACGCAGAGCGGCTATCTGTACCTCTCCGCACCCCGGCAGGAATTCCTGGGCCGTTTCGTCTCGGACGGCAAGGGCCATGTGGGCGAGCATCCCAAGCTGCCGGACGCGCTGAAGCAGGCGATCTCTAACAGCCGCTTCAGCGCGACGCTCTACATTCGGCCGGGGCTGTTCCACTTCGAGCTTGGCTGGCCATACGAGCTGTCGATGCATTTCGGCGACCCGAACGGCGATTTCTTCCTGCAGTGCAGCGGTGGCCTGATCCACCGCATCGAAGACGGCGCCATGTTGATGGGCATCGCGTTCCGCGCTGTCGGCCATGCGCGCTTCTCCGGGCGCGTGGGTGGGGACAGCCTGGGTGCATCCGCCAGCGCCTTCGCGCAATTCGCGCTGGAGGCGAAAGTGCTGTCATATCTGTCGATCCGCTCGCCGGGCGACACGATGTTGTACGGGTCTCTACAGCTCAACGTGAGCGTGGACGTCGCGGTGAGCGTCTGGCTGCGGTTCAAGGTGTGGCGCTACACCGTCACGCTGCAAGCGGGCTTCTCGTTGTCGCTCACGCTGTCCATCGGCGTGGAGCTTGTGCTGCTCGCGGACAAGGGTATCGGCGGACGCGCCCACGTCGCGATCGGCGTGCAGGCCTTTGGCCGCTCGTTGTCGCTGGGCATCGGCTTCGCGTTCGGCTCGGGCAACCTCGAGCTGGCACGCGCGCGCGTGGCGCGGTTCATGGCGCTGGGCCTGACCACGGAGACGCCGCCCGCACCCGGCGAAGCGCCTGCGCGCGAGCAGCACAGCCCGGCGGTGGAGGCCTCGCGCGGGGACCGGGCGGCGATCTCGGACAAACGCACCGATCAGGAGGCCGCCCGGCCGCCGGAGCCATCCAAGCCGGTGGATGCTCCGGTGGAGGATACGAACGAGTCTCGAGAATTCGGCCGTGAGATGACACCCACCGATTTCTGGGCGCTGATCTTCCCAACGTCCAATCCGGCCATTCCCAGCGAACGGCTCTACGTGCTGCAGTTCGTGCCGCGCGACCATACGCCGGTCGAAGGTCTGCAGGACGACGCATCCACGGCGACCTTCTTCGCCTCGCCCAAAGTCGTGCAGCACCCCAACGAGCAGCTTGAAGCAGTGGCGGACGCGCCTTCGCACACACTTGCTTTCGGCGACGTTCCTGTCGCCGGCCTGTGGCAGTTGACGCATGAGGGCAGCCTAAAAGGCGTGGCTATAGCAAGTTACCCAACTGTCATGGATCTGGGGCGCAGGGTTGTCGGTCCGCAGGACGGCACCGAGGGCATTTCCTTCGGCGAACTGCTGACCGAACTGTTCATGAAGCCGTTGGTCGAGGATGCCCACATGACGGAGCCAGCGCCGCAGCAGACGGCGGCGGAACGCGCCCTGCTGGGGGCGGACACCCAGGCCAACGCCGAACGCCTCACGCGCGCTGGCCGCCAGCGCCGGGACCTGCGGGCGAAGGAGCGGCAGGAAGCCGAGATCGCTGAGCGCCGTTCCGCAGTGCTGGGCGCCGTGGTGGAAACCGCCCAGGCACTCGCTGCCCGCGGCGCGGACGGCGCCGGCGCGTGGCCGGCGATTTCCCGAGACCAGCTGGAATGCCGCGACTTCGGCGTGACCTTCATCGTCACCGAAGCGGCTCTCGATGAACTCTTCAAGCAGGCAAAGCCGTCGCTGACGCCCCCACCGGGGCACTTTGAGATCATGAAACGCGACTCCAGCGCCGCA
>JBBQHP010000092.1:0-6936 GCA_038324085.1 Burkholderiales bacterium | reverse complement strand
CTTCGAGTTGGGAATGCACCAGGCAGGGCATTCGACCGAGCTCCTATGCGATGTGTTGCCGGCGGCGAAGGCTGTCCTGGCCGCTCGATTTCCGGGTGTCGAGTATCACGAGGACATCACCCGCCTGCGATCACTCCCGGCGTCCGTGGACATGATTTCCGCGGGATTCCCGTGCCAGGATCTGAGCCAAGCGGGGCGGACGGCAGGCTTGGACGGCGCTCGGTCCGGCTTGATCGGGGAAGTTTTTCGTCTGCTGGAGAGTCGGCGAGTCCCGACAGTCGTGGTAGAGAACGTGCCGTTCATGCTGCAATTGAATGGTGGTACCGCCATGCGTGCCATCGTCGACGAGTTCGAGCGACTCGGCTATCGATGGGCCTATCGCGTGGTGGACACGTTTGGTTTCGGGCTGCCGCAACGTCGCGAGCGCGTTTTTCTTGTGGCTTCCCGTGAATTGGACCCCGCCGCCGTCCTTCTGGTCGATGACCGGCCATTGGAACGTCCCGGTTCAGCTTTGGGTCGATTGGCGCACGGCTTCTATTGGACGGAAGGTCTCGGGGGGCTAGGGTGGGCCGTCGATTCTATCCCCACCCTCAAGAACGGAAGCACGATCGGGATACCCTCCCCACCTGCCATCCTGATGCCTGATGGAGAAGTGATCAAGCCAGGGCTACGGGATGTCGAACGGCTGCAAGGGTTCGACGCGGATTGGACCCAACCATCCGAGTCGGTCGTTCGGAAGTCCGCTCGATGGGGCCTGCTCGGGAGTGCCGTCAGCGTCCCTGTTGCGCGGTGGATCGGCGAACGTCTTGCAGCGCCCGGGCGCTTCGAGAACGCGCGAGATGTCCAGTTTCCCACACAAGGCAAAGCTCCTCGCGCAGCGAGATTCGATGGAAGGCAACGACATGCCGTTCGGATCAGCGCTGATCCGTTGGGCATCAGGCCACCGCCTTTGGCGGAATTCTTGACCGACCATGCCGGTCAAGCACCCTTATCCCTGAGAGCGACGCTCGGATTTCTTAGCCGGACCCGGCGGGCAAAACTGCGTTTCGCACCTGGATTCATCGAGGCCGTCGAACAGCACGCTGAACGCATGGGCGGTTCCTTGGACAAATGCTCGCCAATCCAGTTGGAGTTGGTTGCCGCATAGTCGCGGCCGTCACTCTGGCCGGTTGAACCGATTCCGATACTCGGCACAAATAGAGCGAATCATGCGCTCGTAATGGAAGTGGTCCGAGGTTTGCGGCGCAGGCGGAGCAGACACGAGAGTAACGGGGCTTCCGTCGTTTCGACATTCGACGACCGTGGTCCCGATGACATCGAAACCAAACGTTCTCGTGTCGCGCGTCAGAGGCAACGCAGTACCGAGCATGGATACGACGCGTCGTGCGTCTTCCGGCTGATTGTGACGATTGATCTTGCCCTTGCCCCCGGGACTGGTGAATGAGTCCGCAGCATTGACCAGCGAGTACGAGACCGTGATGCAGTTCGGCGCGGCCTTCTTCGCCAAGTAGCCCGTCGCCAAAATTTCCGCATGGAGCCGCGGGATCGATTTGAGATGCTCGGTCATGCAGGCCTTTGCCTCCAGTGCAATGGCCACCTCCGAGACATCCTGAGCGGTATCCTCTTCCACAATCGGCAGACAATTCAACACGCCGATCTCTTCGTCGGTCAAGGGAATGTCGTACCTCGCTGCCAGATCGTGAAAAGCAAAACGCTTCCCGGTTCGCCGGACGGGGGGCGCCACGGTTACGACCAGATCGAGCGTATTGTTGATCGGCCCGACCATGAGGTGATTGATTCCGAAACCGATCAGCCCCTGGCTTGCATGCCGTTGCAAGATATCGCACTCGCAAAGCAAGTCGAACATGACCACCCAGCAGGCCACTTTGGAATGGCTGTCGCTCCGGCCGTGATACTGCCAAGCCACGGCTTCGTGACCGCGTTTGGTCGCGATGCTCATACTTCTGGCGAGAATTGTCGGTCCTCTCATGAATACAATCCATCGGTAAAGTCGATGACGACACCGGCGCAGCGCTCCGCGCTGATGCAACAGATCGGGCGTAAGAATACCGCTCCGGAATTGGCTGTACGCAAGTTCCTGCATTCAGCCGGACTGAGATTTCGGATTCATGTCCGCGAGTTGCCGGGCACGCCCGACATCGTCTTGCCTCGACACAGGACCGTGGTGTTCGTGCACGGATGCTTCTGGCACGGACACCGCTGCCGCCATGGCTCGACGCGCGCCCAGACGAACACCGACTTTTGGGACCAAAAGATCGCAGGCAATCGCGCCCGTGACAAGCGAAAAGCCAAGTCCCTGAAGGCGCTCGGGTGGAGGGTCGAGACCGTCTGGGAGTGTCGGGCTGCGGATCTCGCAGCGCTCGAGGCATTGATAAGTCGAATTCGCGAATAGGGTTTCCAAACCCCGTCTTCTCTCGCTTGGTGGCCTGAAGTCCAGCACTGGTCCAGCGCGAATCCGTCCGGCTTGGTGACTCGACGCGGATTTTCGGGGTCGCCGGCGGCACGTTGAGCCGCGTCGGGCGCGCTGAGGGCTGAAGGCCAAGTTCAGCTGCGGGTAATCCCCTGTGATTCGCGCGCGACCAGAGGGGTCTACCCGTGCCAGGCATAGTGATCCCTCGCGGCCCTGAGTTGCCGGGCTCTCGTCAGGCAGCTTGCGCATGCGCGCCCGCGGGTGCCCCGGGGTGGCGCCCGGGCGCAAGCCGAGGTGCGTGAGGATCCGCTCGATCACCGGCGATTCGAGCTGGAGCGAATAGGGTCTGGCAAATCGGTCCTGCACATCGACAAACAGAATTGATCGCCTTACCACATGCTTGATCCTCCCCGTGCCCGTTCCTCCTAGCGACCGATCACCTCTCACCCGGACGGCAACACCACCGCGACCACCGCATCGAGAATCGCGGCGAGTTGAAGCGGCCGCGACAGCATCGGGCAATGGTCGCTGTCCAGGCTGAAAACCTTCTCGCACGGTGTGCGCTCCACCATCAAGCGCTGGTATCGAATCGATACCGCGCGATCGTTCTCGCCTTCCACATAGAACCGCCGCACGCCACCGAAGCGTGACGGCGTGAGTTGCAATGCTTCACCGTAGACGGCCGTGGCCTGCGGCCGCAACCGGCCGGCGGCCCAGGCGGAGTCTTCGGGCGAGCATTCGTTGTAGAACACCTCGTGCGCGGCCGACGCCGGAAAGCCCGCCACCGCGCCATCGGCGGACACCGACATGTACTTCAGCACCAGGTCTTCGACGTCCAGGCCGGCGTGGTCAGCCAGGAAGCGGATCAGCGATTCGCCGGAGCGCAGCAGGAGTCCGCACACGCAGATGAGCGCGCGCACGCGATGGGGGATCGATTCGGCCACCTGCGAGTACACGATCGCGCCCATGCTGTGTCCCACGAGGATGACCGGATCGGGCTGCTCGCCGATCTCGGCCACGATGCGCGCCGTGTAGGTCGCGAGCGTCGCTTCATCCAGCGATGCCGGATCGTCACCGCTGCCCGGAAGCTCCGGCACCGATACTTCGTGTCCGCGCTGCACGAGCAGCGGGACGAGCCGGCGCCAGCACCACGCACCGTGGAACGAGCCATGCACCAGGACGAAATGCGCCATCTATGGACGTGCCACGGTCTCGGGCAACGGAGCCCAGCCGCCTGCGACCGCGCGGAACATCGGAATGTGTCCGGCCGCGCGCACGCGCGCCGGCCAGTCGGGTGCGATGGCGCCAAGCACCGCGCGCCACGCGTGCCCCTCGGTCAGGCCGACGACCAGTGCGACGACATCGGCGCCGACGCGCTGGAGCAGGCGGATCGCAGCCGCGGCGGTCCCGCCCGTGTTGATCACATCGTCGACCAGCACCACCCTCCGGCCCGCGACGCGCGTCAGCAACGCCGGATCGAGGTACAGCCGCTTGCCGGTTGTACTCGTGATCGACGTGGCCGATTCCGACAACGCGTCGTCGTACCAGAATTTGCGCGAGAACCCGAGCGCGACGTAGTCGTCCATGCCGAGCGCGTGCGCGGTGGCACGCGCATAGTCCAGCCCCATGGTCGGGATGCCGGCGATGACCTGGGGCTCGCAGACCCGCGCCAGCCTCACCAGCAATTCGGTGACGGCCGTCGCGACCGGGAACGTGGTCTGATTCGTCATGAGCAACGCGATGGCCTGTTCGTCGCCGGGCAACGGTCGGATCGGCAACTCGAGCGTTCCGCCACCCAGCATCGGCACGGAATAGCGGTCACGGAAAGGCACCGTCTGCGCCAGAGCAGCATCGGGCGGGAACCATCGGGCAACATAGGGCGCGATCTCCGGCATGGGCCGCCTACAGCTCGCGAGCGGACAGCGCGCGCTCGATGAACGCCGCCTGGCGGATCGCCAGCGCGACGATGGTGAGCGTCGGATTGCACGCGCCGCCGCTGGCGAACTGGCTGCCGTCGGCGATGAACAGGTTGGGCACTTCGTGGGTTCTTCCCCAGCAGTCCACGACACCGTCCTCGGGCCGCGCGCTCATCCGGTTCCAGCCGAGGTTATGGCTCGCGGGATAGGCCGGCGCTTCGATGGATCGCGTGGCGCCCGCCGCGCGATGAATGGCCGTCAGAGTCTTGTAGCCATGATTGCGCAGCGCGAGGTCGTTCGGATGATCGTCGTAGTGCAGGTTGGCGACCGGCACGCCGAAGGCGTCGAGTTCCGCGCTGTTCAATGTAACCCGATTGCCCGCCTGCGGCATGTCCTCGCCGGTCATGAACAGCCCGGCCATGTTCGCGTACTGCTCGATCACGGAAGCGAAGTCGCGGCCCCACCAGCCCGGATCGAGGAACGCCGCGGTGCTGGGCAATCCCATCGAGTTCAGTTCGATGTAGTAGCCGCCGGAGAAACCGCGCGCCGGATCGTGCCGCGCGAAGTCGGCGACGAGACCGGCCATCAGTTCTCCGCGATGCATGTGCACCGGGCGCTCGAACACCGACCACACCGTCTGGAAGACGTGCCGCAGATAGTGCCGGCCCACATGACCCCAGCCATTCGCGAGCCCGTTCGGAAAGTGCCCGCTGGTGGAATGCAGCAGCAGTCGCGGGGTCTCGACGCAGTTGCCCGCGAGCACGACCGCCCGCGCCTTCTGTCGTTGGCGCTTGCCGTCAGGATCGACATACACCACCGCGCTGGCGCGCCCCGCGTCGTCGTGTTCGATCAGCACGGCGCGCGAATCGGGTCGCAGGTCGAGCTTGCCGGTCGCCTCGGCACGCGGAATCTCCACGTTCAGCGTCGACCAGCGCGCGTCGTGCTTGTCGCCGGTGATGGTGAATCCGTCCAGCTGCGTCGCGGGCCGCCCGTCGTACGGCACCGAATTGATCGCGTGCTTCCCGGTGGAGATCTGTTTCAGTCCGAGCCGCGTCGCACCCCAGTACATGACCTTGTAGTTGTTGTTCGGCGGCAGCGGCGGCAGCCCGTTGGTGCCGGTGACGCCCATCCTGCGTTCGGCGAGATCGTAATAGGGGTTCAACTCGCCCAGCGTGATCGGCCAGTCGATCAGGCTGGTGCCCGGAATGTCGCCATAGACGGTGCGTGCCCTCATTTCGTCGGCGAGCAGGCGATAGCAGCAGCCCGACCAGTGGGCGGTCGTACCGCCGACCACCTTGCAGTGCCAGACCGGCGCTTCCGGATGATCCTTCGCGACTCTCCAGTTGCCCGACACCGTGCGCTTGTCGAGCCACGACAACTGCGCATAGGCGGCCCACTCGTCGTTGACGAAATCCGCTGCCGACAATCGCGGCCCGGCCTCCAACAGCACCACGGGGATACCGCGTTGGCACAACTCGTTCGCGAGCGTGCCGCCGCCCGCACCCGAGCCGACGATGACCACGACGCCGGCGTCGTCCAGGTCATGGCGATTCCAGCAACGTCACCCAGTCGGGTCCATCCGGCAGGGTCGGGGCCGCGGGCAGGCGCGGATCCTTGTAGGCGGTGAGCGTCGAATTCATGACATCAATAGCCGCGTTCGCGGTCGATGAGATTGGCGATGGGCTGCCCGGCAAGCGCCCGGCGCATGTTCTCCACCACCTGGGCAGCCGCCGTGACGGGCTCCGCCACGCTCGCCTGATGCGGGGTGATCATCGCGCGCGGCTCGGCCCAGAGCGGATGGCCAGGCGGCAGCGGTTCCTGCTCGAACACATCCAGCATTGCGCCGGCAAGTCGACCGGCGCTGAGCGCGTCGAGGAGCCCCGGCTCGTCCATGGTCGCGCCGCGTCCGACGTTGATCAGGTACGCCCCGCGTGGTAACGCCGCCAGCGCCGCCCGGTCGAGCAGCCCGCGAGTGGCTGGCGTGAGCGGCAGCAGCAGAACCAGGATATCGGCGCGCGCCAGAAATCCGTGCAGACAGTCCAGCCCCGCGTGGCACCGGATTCCCGGCAAGTCGCGCGCACTTCGCGACCAGCCCGACACGTCGAAGCCGAGCCCGGCGAGCGCGCCGGCCACCGCGCTCCCCAGGTGTCCCAGGCCGATGATGCCCACTCGACAGTTCGCCGGGTCGCGCGGATGGAGGTACTGCCAGCGCCGCTCGAGACGGGCCCGCGCCAGGGTTTCGAATTCGCGTTGCTGCCGCAGTACGGCGTGCGCGACGTAGGCGACCATCATGCGACAAGTGCCGTGCTGATCAGTTCGGATTCGACACCTATGCAGGTCGGCGCGCCTCGCAGCACCCCGATACATACGGCGCCGACCAGCCTACCGGACATGCGGCCGCCGCTGGCTCGAACCATCCGGCCAAGGGCGTCGTCAGCCGGAAGTGGTTTAGGGCCTGTTCACACTACTCGCAGCCCATCGGCGATGAGCGCGAAGTTGATGAAGCCAATGAACATGAGGTCGAGTTTCTCGAATCGCGAGAAGATGCGCCGAAATCCCTTGAGCCTGCGGAACAGCCGCTCGATCTCG
>JBBQHP010000091.1:0-6991 GCA_038324085.1 Burkholderiales bacterium | reverse complement strand
CAGATCCTCGTGCCCGCAGCACAGCCCGTACACGCGCTGCGCCAGCAGATCGCGCATCGAGTGCACGATGCGTGCAGGATCGCGCGGGTCGCTCAGGGCCGCCGCTGCCGCCCGCGTCAGCCCGATGCGCTCATCCACTCGACGCAGCAGCATCATCCCGCCGTCGCTGGACAGATCCCCGCCTGAGAAATCCGCCTCGATCACGCGTCGACCGAGCTTCCCAAATCCGATCTTCCCTTCGGTACACTTTGGCACGGTGAAGCCTCCTTCCAATCTCTCGCAAATGCTTGGAAAGCCTCGTGCTTCGGAGGTTTCACCTCCCTACTGATGAAATATCCGGGCTAGGGTTCCGGTTTCCGGTTTGCGCCGGGAATGCCTGGTCCGAGAGCGGTCCGGCCTCGTATCGAGGCTCCACGGAGGGACAAAAGCCCGGGAGAGCGAGACCGCTCCCGCGCTTTCAACGACCTCCAGGAGATTCGACATGTCAGTGCGACGCGCCCGCCTTCCCGGTATCACCATCTCCTCCTTTTTTGCTAGGCGCCGCTGGCGCGCTCTTTTCGTGCGGCGCGCTCGCTGCGGCCACCATCAAGATCGGCACGGTCGTCTGGATCGGCTACGGGCCGTTCTACGTCGCCGACCAGCTCGACCTGTTCAAGAAGTCCGGCGTGAAGGTCGCGATGCAGATGTTCAACGACCCGGCGCTGATTCCGCCTGCCGTGACCGGCGGGTCGGTCGACGGCGGCATGGTCACCTACGATCAGGTCATCAGCGCCGTGGCGAAGGGATCGACCATACGCGTGGTCTCGCCCATCGACTATTCCAATGGTGGCGATGCCATCGTGTCGACGGTCGACATCACCTCGATCAAGCAGTTCAAGGGGCAGAAGATCGCCTACAACCCGCTGTCGCCGTCGGACTTCCTCCTCTCCTACGCCCTGCAAACCAACGGCATGTCGGAGAAGGACGTGAAACCGATCAACATGACGCCCGAGTGCGTACCCGCCGCCATGGCCTCGGGGGGCGTGAAGATCGGCGTCACCTACGAGCCGAGCAGTTCTGAGATCGTCGCCATGGGCGATGGCAAGAAATACCACGTCGTGTTCTCGTCCAAGGACGCGCCGGGTCTCATCACCGACGTGCTCGTGTTCAAGAAGGAATACATCGCCAAGAACCCCGACGTGGTCAAGGCACTGATCCAGGGATATGTGGACGGCCTCGACTACATGAAGAAGAATCCGGCGGAGGCGGCCAAGGTGATCGGGAAGGTCATGGGCATCTCCGACAAGGAGGTGATGGAACAGATGACCGGTGTCTACAACATGACCCTCGAGGAATTCCCCAAGGTGTTCGAGAAGTCCACTGCCACCAGTTCGCTCTACGGCAGCGGCGCGGTCATCGCCAAGATCCTCAAGTCCAAGGGGGAGATCAAGGTCATCCCGAAGATCGAGGATACCTATGACGACGCGATCCTGAAGAAGCTCGCACCGAAGTGAACTCGCGGGGCGGGCCGGCGCAATTCGCTGGTCCGCCTCGATAGCGTACGGAGCCCGACGACATGGCGCAGAAGATCTTCCGCTCCCCCACCGGCGCGTGGCCGAACACGCTGGCCCTCGGCTACACGCTGGGAGGTTACGCGTTCGGCCTGATCCTGCTGACGGCGCAACCGTGGTGGCTCAATGTCCTTGGCCTGGCGCTCACTGCGCATACGCTCGTTTACGCCGCCTATTTCATCCACGAGTTTGCGCATCAATCGATCTTCCGCAGTCCCGAAGCGAACAACCGCTGGGGTACGGTGATGACGTGGATCACCGGCAGTTGCTATGCCCCGTTTGCGGCGCTGCGGCGCAAGCACATGCGCCATCACCTTGATCGCGCCGACGTGCTGACACTCGACTTCAAGGCGGTGCTCGAGCGTGCACCGCGATGGACCGCTCGCATCGTGCTCTCGCTGGAATGGGCGTACGTCCCTGCCGTCGAGCTGATCATGCACGCCTACGTCATGCTCCTGCCTTTCCTGAAGCCGGAGCGGGCCAGCGAGCGGCCCCGTCTGATGGGCATCATCGCGGTACGCATCGGGTTGTTCGTGCTGCTCGGCTGGTACGCACCGAAGGCGCTCGCCGGCTACGCGATCGCCTACGTGCTCATGCTGCACGCTCTGCGCTTCGCCGATGCATTCCAGCACACCTACGATGCGTTCGCAGTGCTGGAATCCGGCGACATCCCGAACGACAAGGTGCGCGACCGCGAGTACGAGCAGGCCAACACCTATTCCAACCTGGTCTCGATCGCGCAGCCTTCCCTGAATCTCCTGCTGCTCAACTTCGCCTATCACAATGCGCATCACGAACGTCCGATCGTGCCCTGGCACGATCTGCCGGCGCTTCATGCCCAGCTCTTCCCAGGCGAATACCGGCAGGTCATCCCGATGATCGAGCTCCTGCGCGGCTATCACCGCGACCGCATCCGGCGCATCGTTTCCGACGACTATGGATCCGTGGGCGAGGGCCCGGGCAAGGCCGACCGCTTCCTCGGCGCCGTGGGCGTTTCCTTCCTGACCGCGGTGTAACGCGTGGTCAGGTACGCTCTGGAAGGCGTCCCGGTCATGGTGACGGGGGCCGCGCATGGAATCGGACTCGACCTGGCCCGGGCTTTTCACCAACAAGGCGCGAGGATCGTGATGGTGGACCGCGACCTCGCCCGCTTGAGCGCCGCAGCCAGCGAGATGTCCGGCGCCATGTGCGTGGACTGCGACCTCACCGACGACGGCGGCGTGGATCGGCTGGCTCGCGTGGTCGCCGAGAAGCTCCCGGAACTGCGCGTCCTGGTCAACAATGCCGGCACAGAGTATCCGACGCCGATCGACGATCGCGCCGTCGACGCCATGGCGCGCTGGAGTGCGCTGCTCGACAACAACGTGACCTCGATGGCGCGCCTGGTGCGCGCTCTGCTCCCTTCGATGCCGAGAGGTGCGAGCATCGTCAACTAGGCATCGATCTGGGGCCTGTCGGGCGTCGCGGCATTCTCGGCCTATGTCGCGAGCAAGCACGCCGTCATCGGTCTCACCCGTGCGCTTGCCTGGGAGCTCGCGCCGCGCGGAATCCGGGTCAATGCCGTATGTCCCGGCTGGATAAAAACCGACTCGTCCCTGCGTTCGTTGTCCGCCATGGCGAGCGCCTCGGGCCGCACCGAGGCTGAGGAATTGCAGGACATCCTGTCGAAGCAGGCCCTGCCCGGCTTCCTCGAACCGCGCGATATCGCCGGGGTTTATCTCTTTCTCGCTTCCGAAGACGCGCGCGCGATCACCGGCCAGTCGTTGGTGGCGAGCCACGGCGAGATGATGCATTGAGTGCATCCGGCTTGTCACTGGTCGGCCAGGTTGCTCTCGTGACCGGCGCGGCGACCGGTATTGGTCGCGCCAGTGCGCTCGCTCTTGCGGCCGCAGGCGCGACGGTGTGCGTGAACCATCCGCGCAGCCCCGAAGCAGCCGCTGCCGTGGTCGCCGCAGTTCGTGCGGGCGGCGGCAATGCGCTCGCGGTTGACGCCGATGTCACCCGGGCCGAGGAGATCGCCCGGTTGGTCCGAGAGACCGAAGCCGGGCTCGGCCCCATCGATATCCTGGTCAACAACGCCGGAGTCATCCAGGAAAAGCCGCTCCTCGAGACCACCGAGGCGGATTGGGATTTCGTGGTCGACACAGACCTGAAGGGTGTGTTTCTGTGCTGTCGCGCGGTGTTGTCCGGCATGGTATCGAGGGGCCGAGGCAGCGTGATCAACGTGACCTCCGAACTGGGCTATCTCGGCCGCGCCAACTACGTTTCCTACTGTGCGGCCAAGGCCGGCGTGATCGGCCTCACACGCGCACTCGCCCGCGAGTTCGCGCCCGCGATCCGAGTCAATGCGATCGCGCCCGGTCCCATCGATACGCCCATGCTTTCCATCGAGCACATGAGCCCGGAGGTGCTCGACGCCGAGCGTGCGATTCCGGCGGGCCGCGTCGGAACACCCGGAGAGATCGCCGGCACGGTCGTGTTTCTCGCTTCCGGCCTTGCCAGTTTCTACTATGGCCAGGTGTTGTCGCCGAACGGCGGGGCGCTGATGGCGTGACCGTCACGCGCGCCCGGCTACCGTCGGCACCGCCACGCACAACAATTCCGTGATCACCACTCCCGTTTCGTCGATCTGGCGTGAGCCCGAAGGGGCGATCCCCAACACGCTGGCACTGGGCTACGCGACGCTCGGGTGGAGCGTGAGTTTCGTCCTGATGATCATGGACGGCTGGTGGTGGAACGCGCTCGGCGTGCTCACCTGCACCCACACGATGTTGATCGCGGCCTACCTGGTTCATGAAGCGGCGCACGTCACTTTGTTCGCCACGCCCGCGGCGAACCGCATGGCCGGCGAAGCGGCGAGCTTCGTTGCCGGATCGTCCTATGCCTCCTACGAGCGCATACGCCACATGCACCTGCGCCATCATCGCGATCGCGCCGACGTGGCATGCTTCGACTTGCGCAGATTTCTCGGCACGCATGCCGCGATCCGAAGCACCGTGCAGGCGCTTGAGTGGGCCTGCATTCCGGCCGTGGAAATCATCATGCACCTGCAGGTGATCGTGCGGCCCTTAGCAGTGCACTCGCAGCGCTCGCATCGATCCAGAGTCATCGCCATGCTCGTCCTGCGAGCGTTGCTGCTCGCTGGGCTCGCGAGCATCTCGCCGAAGGCAGTCGCGCTCTATTTCATATCGTACGGACTGCTGCTCACCACGTTGAATTTCTTCGATGCGTTCCACCACTCGTTCGCGCAATTCTTCGTGGACGCCGATTGCCCCGTCCCCCTGAACGGACGCGACCGCGCCTACGAACAGGCCAACACATTTTCCAATGTGGTCTCGGCGCGTCATCGCTGGCTGAATGTACTGACGCTCAACTTCGGCTACCACAATGCCCACCATGAACGCGCTGCCTTGCCGTGGTATCGACTACCCGCGCTGCACGCGGAACTCTTCGGCGACAGCCCGCGCGAACTGATTCCCCTGTCCGAACTGCTGCGCACCTTCCATACGAATCGGCTGCGCCGCATCCTGGACGACGACTACGGCGTGGTGGGTATTGGCGCGAATCGCGCCGACGGCTTCATCGGAGCCCATGGCGTGTCGTTCCTCACCGTGGTTTGAGCCCGTGATCGCCACTGCCGCCCGGCATGAACGGCTCGCAACGATTGCACTGCTCGCAAGTGGATTGCTGTGGGGTCTCACCTGGATCCCGCTCAAGCATTTTGCCGCGCAGCAAATGACGGGGCTGACGTTCACCGTTTGTACGTACGGTGCCATCGGCGCGGTCAGTGTGCCCTGGATCTGGTTGCGGCGACGGCACTGGCAGCGGCAGGCGCCGTTGCTCGCCCTGATCGGCCTGCTCGGCGGTCTCGCGAACGCGTGCTTCGTTACGGCGATGATGTTCGGTGAGATCTCGCGCGCGATGCTGCTGTTCTACCTGACGCCGCTATGGGGTGCGATCGGCGGCTATCTGGTCTTTCACGAAGCGTTGACTCGCAAGCGGCTGGCGTGCGTTGCGATGGCCTTGTCGGGGGCCGTTCTGGTCCTGGGCGGCCCGGCCACGCTGTCGGGAGGACTGCGCTGGATAGACCTCGTCGCCATCGCGTCGGGCTTCTTCTACGCCGGCCAGAACATCGCGGCACGCGCCGCCGTCAGCATTCCGGTGTCGATAAAGGTCCTCGCCGCCTTCGTGGGATGCGGGGTCGTCGCGTTGGCACTCATGCCTATGGCGGGGCACGAGTTCCCGCCGATCGACGGCGCACTTGCCTCGCAGCTGGCCGCGTTCGCCGTGTTCTGGTTGGTGGCCGCGATGTGGGCCCAGATATACGGCGTCTCCCACATGGCAGCGGGACGCGCGGCGGTGCTGGTCGTCTTCGAACTGGTGGCGGCAGTCGCGTCGGCCATGGTCATCGCGGGTGAACGCCTGAGCACGCTCGGGTGGCTCGGGGCGGCGCTCATCATCGGCGCAGCTTTGGTCGAGTCGCGCGCCACCCCCCTTTCAACCAAGGAGAACTCCGCATGAATGAAGTCCTGATGAGCCGGCTGTCCTGGGTCGACTACCGCGAGCGAGTGCAGGTCCACGGCGCTCCCGTCTTCCTGCCGGTGGGCGCAACGGAGCAGCACGGACCGCACCTCCCGCTCGGGACCGACGCATTGCTCGCTTCGGCGGTGGCCGCCGGTGCCGCGCAGCAGGTGGGCGGCATCGTCGCCCCGGCATTTTGCTACGGCTTCAAGTCGCAGCCGAAATGCGGCGGCGGCCAGCATTTCTGCGGCACGACGAGCCTCGATGCCGCCACCCTCGCCGCCCAGGTGCGCGATGCGGTACGCGAGTTTGCGCGCCATGGTGTCACCCGGCTGGTCATCGTCAATGGCCATTACGAGAATCAATGGTTCCTGATCGAGGGAATCGACCTCGCGCTGCGCGAACTGGGTCCGCATTCAGCGCTCACGGTGATGCGGCTGGAGTACTGGGATTTCTTCACCGCCGAGACGCTCGCCAGAGCATTCCCCGACGGCTTTCCCGGCTATGCTCTGGAGCACGCAGCGGTTCTGGAGACCTCGATGATGCTGCACTACCATCCGGACCTCGTGCGTCTGGATCTCATCCCCGACGATCCTCCGGCGCAGTTTCCGCCTTACGACATGTATCCCACGCGCACAGATTGGGTTCCGGCCTCGGGTGTTTTGTCATCCGCGAAGAACGCGAG
Source organism: Burkholderiales bacterium (assembly GCA_038324085.1). Lineage (GTDB taxonomy): Bacteria > Pseudomonadota > Gammaproteobacteria > Burkholderiales. The sequence goes on along the minus strand of JBBQHP010000091.1, from coordinate 235 downwards.
CCGGGACAAGGGGGCAGCCATGGCGCACGAACTGGCTGACCTCATCGCCGCCGCCGTCCGCAAGGAATTCGCGCTCGCGTCGAGCGCGAGTCCACGGAAGTAAGTATCCCCCGGCAGAGCCGGGGGCTTTAAGTTGTGAGCCGCTCGAAGCGGCTGATCGGGGTCGCTAACGCGGCCCCGCGTTCTTGGGGCCACCTTCGTGGGGGCCGCCTGTCATTGCCATAGCCTCATTTGG
>JBBQHP010000090.1:0-7164 GCA_038324085.1 Burkholderiales bacterium | reverse complement strand
AGCGCTATTTCAGCCCCCGATTTTGGCCACTCTCAAGACCGTGGACGGCGATGGGCGAGATCAACACCTTGCGGCCGCCGAGCCACGGGCCGGTCTCGACGACGAAGAAGCGGATCGTCCAGGACTGGTCGTCGAAATAGCAGTCCCTGACCTCACCGATCGGACCGTCGCTCGCAGCCAGCGAGAAGCCGTAGAGATCGTTGACGTTACGTAGCATGCGGCGAGTCCTCAATCGTGCAAAGGGGAAAGAAATCGCAGGTCGAACGGGCTCGCTTCAGCCCGTCCGACCGGCATCCATGCGACTCACTTCGCCCCGTGCGCGGTCCAGTAATCGTCGACGGTCTTGCTTTGCGCCGAGAAGTCGCCATGCGCGGAGAACCCGTCTTCCGCCACCTCGGGCGCCGACTTCATGACAGCCTTGGTCGCGTCGAGCACCAGCAACCCCGCGCCCGGGGTCGCCTTGAAGATTTTCCACGGCACCGGCACGTACTTCTCGTCGATGCCGAAGACGCCGCCCCGTCCGATCACGAGATAGGCGATCTTGCCCGTCTGCGGGCTCAACACGAGATCATCGACGCTGCCTAGTCCGTCCCCCTGCGGGTTGAGGACTTCGGTGCCGATCAGCTGATCGGATCGATAGGACGTGTTGCTGTCGGCCACAGGTTTCGCTTCGGCGAGACGCTCCCGGCGGAATTGCGCGCCGTCGACCCGGGCGCCGTCACCCCGACGCAACTCACCCGAGTGCCGGACATAGATGTCGTGTGTCGCGCTCAGCAACGCCTCGCAGGTCTGTTGCTGGCCACGTTGCGCGAGGATGGTTGCCGAGGCGACGAGGGTGCGGATTTCGTAACCCGGGCGCGCACTCTGGTATCCCATCGCGCCAGACGAGCCTGCAACACCCATGCCCACCGGCGGAAGGGGTTGGTCGTAGCCGTAGCCGTCCATCGGATAGCCGTAGCCATAGCCGAGGTCCGAGCCTTGCACCCAGTAGCCCTCCTTCTGCATTTGCTTCTCGAACGCGTGCACGTCGCTCAGGCATTTCTGCGCGGCCTTTGCGTTTGGCGCGACCCCTTCGTGGGCCGGCGACGTGTGCGTCGCCGTCGCTGGCGTCGCTGTAGCCGCAAGAAGCGGCGGCGCGAAGCCGAGCGACAAGGCGGCCAAGGCGGCGAGGGCGAGCGTCGACCGCCGCGTCTTGGTCGGTTGGGTTTGGGTGTGGGTGTTCATGTCGTGACCTTGTGCGTACTAGATGCGGGAGATCTCTTCTTCGCGAACCGGGTGACCCGACCAGTAGTCGGTCTGACCGTAGTGCCTGTAGAGCCGGTCCTCGGCCTCTCGATTGAGAGCGGCCTGCGGGTCGTAGGCGGGGGCGTCCTTGATGGCCTGGCGTGTCATCGAGATGGCCACGGTCTCGTCGGACCAGTTGACGGACTTGATCCACTGTGGCGCGATCAGGACCTGGTGCCCGACCCACCAGTTGCTCGTGTCGAGGACGAGATAGCGGACCGCCCAGGTCTGCTCGTCGATCAGCATGCCCGCGACATGGCCGATTTCGCCGTCGCTCGCATGGATGTGATAGCCGATGACGGCGTTGCAGCTACGCAGATGCGGATCTTCCTGCTCGTGTCGCGCCGACTCGCGTCGCGCCATTTCGCGCTGCCCTTCGCCAGAACCGGGATATGAATATGAGCTGCCGAGTCCGCCGTAGCCCGGCATCATCAGGTTCGGATACATCCCGCCGCCCCAATAGCCGGCACCGCCCCAGTAGTACGGGTAGTTGTAGTAGCCCGAATAGGCCATCTCGTGCTGCCGGGACACCGGCTTGTCGGTGTCGATGTCGGGGCTCTTCCGCACTTGCTCCCGGCTGATCGATGCCGGCAGCAGCTTCTGCTCCCAGTTCGGCGTGCCGACGGCGATGGGCGATACCAGGACCTTTCGGCTCGACAGCCAGCCGCCGGTATCGACGACCAGATAGCGGACCACCCACGCCTCGTCGTCGAAGTAGAAATCCTTGACGTGGCCGATTTCGCCGTCGGTGGCGCCGACCGCATAACCTTCCATTTCCTTCGCGCTGCGCAACATGATGTGATCCTTTGGTTCGATTGCAATGAGATTGCGCCGAAGGTACGGGTCTGTCTGTCTGCTAGCGAACATGTAGGCGCCAGGGGTATCCGCGCGCCGGGCATCGCCGGGTCGGCTCTCGTCGTGATACGCGGGCCTTTCCTCTTGCGGCCGGCGCACGCTGCCGTGTGTGCTGACGCACCGATGCAACGTACTTCTCTTCGAGTTGAGCTTCATGTCCTAGACGCTCTCTTTGGCACGCCCCAGCTGTCGCCCCTAAGAAAGCCCCTTGATCGTCACCCTCGGTCCAGATCGAATCGCACCGTACAGACCCGCCGAAGGCGCTGCGATAGTTTCCGCCACGCGCAGCACCCGGTTCTACGCGAGGACTCGCATGGCGCACACCACACACAGCGGACGAATCACGGTCCGGGGCGCCACTCCGGCGAGAGCGGGGAGAAGAGGACGTGATTCCTTAAGGTGATGCGACCAGGCTCGCTCTTCACGGCACGACGGCCCCGCGCAAACGGTACGCTCTTCGACGCCCGCTTGCGCTGTCTGCACGGCATCCGCGAGCTGTTGCTGGCGTCGAAGAACTCGACGCGCAGTCGCGAGTCGCCCGCTGCCGTTCCAGTGCGGTCGCCGGCGCGGGGTGTGCGCTCGGTTCTCAGTGCGTCCTCGGCACGGGTGAGTCGTCGCAGTGCCGCGTCGACGGCGAGATCCGCAGCAGGGAGTCGATCCTGAAAGCGTTTCGACTCCGCCAACCCGGTCGCGTCCATGCGAGCGAGTTGCGCTCCGATGGCGACCTTCTGGGCAGGCGTGAAGGACCGGGTCTCGACCTCGCGACTGGTCACGCCCTCGGCCCCGGGCGAAGGTGCGACATTCGAGTAGGACAGATGGCCGGCGGCATCATGCCACTCGAAGACTCTGGTTTGATCGGCCATGGCAGCCTGCCCGAAGCACAGGCACAGAGAAGCGAAGAGGAAGCGATGCATCTTCGGCGGCCCGACATGCGCTCTGCCGATGGCGGCACGTTCAGGAGGCTCGCGTTTGCGTCCCTCGTCGACAGAGCGGTTCTCTCATGCCGTGTCCACTCCGGTTCGGCGCAGATCAACTACGGTTGATGATGGCGTCGACGCTGCGGCCACCGGCGAGCTGGCATTCGCCCAATCCGCCGCCGGACATGCCTCGCGCTGGATCGTCGAGATGAAAGCGGCAGCGCATGGACCGCCCACCGACGTCGCGCAGATTCGCGACGACCTTGCCGCTGTAGACGCGGGTGAACCGGACAGAGTCATACGGGCCCAGCGTTGGCCGCGACCAGTACGGCCAGTCGTTCCAGCCTTCATTCCAGCCGGTCCACAAAGGCAGCAAGGCTTCCCGACGCGTCTCCTGCGTGATCTGGACGAAGGGGCCGGTGAAGGTCGCGTCCGGAAGCGTCGCCACCATGTTGCCGTTGATACCGCCATCCGGGCTAGTCCAACTGAACAACACGGGAACCTCCGGCCGACCTTGCGCGTGCAAGTCGCCCCCACCCATGCCGGCGGTCGTCGTCGCGCAGCCGGCCACCGCGAGCGTCAGGGCCGTCAGGACATGCACGAATCGGATTGCGCTCATGCGGTCGGGCGCCTCAACGGCCCAAGCCCGCCGGAATCGGCACGCTTGAGCGCCTTCGCGACCTCGTCGGTGCGGATGAGAGCGCCAGCGACGCTGCCCTTATTGGAAGTGATCATGACCATGTTCCTGAGCGTCGGTTGAGATGAAGCATGACACGTTGCCGCGAGGTGTCTGTGCGTCACCGCACGCAGCATTCGCGGTGCGTACTTCTTTCGGCCTGGGTGCGCTGGAGCACGGAGTTGCCGAAACATTCGGTTCATTCTTCGGTGTCTTCGCCCAGCCGGAGCCGTCGCATGCTTCCCCACATAGCCACCACCATCGTTTCGATCTTCGCCGACCAGCCGGCGGCCCGGACGGCGCTCGAGCACCTCGCCCAGGAGGGCGTTCCCCGAGCTTGCATCCGATTGCACGAGAGAACGCCGACCAGCCAGAACGCAGCGAAGCTCGAAGTGGACGAGCTCGTCAGCGGCGGCTTCATCAGCAACATGTCAGCCCTTCTCGACGGGCTGTTCTCGCATCCTGTCCGCCAAGGTGACGCAGCCACGTATGCCGGAGCGGTTCGCAGCGAGGGGGCCCTCTTGTCCTTGCAAGCGAATGGACCGGAAGAGGCGAAAAGGTACGAGAGCCTGCTTCAGCATGCCGGCGCCTTGCGCGTCTCGATCCTGCCGGAGAAGGACACGGTGTCTTTTCACCGGCTCTACGGACCCTGATGACACGCCGCGGCCGAGACTCCGAAGCGGGGTAAGTGCGCCAACGCACAGACACGCATTCGAGCCCACGCCATGATGGCTTCATTCGAAATCGATGCGACAGCATTCGAGTTGGCACAAGGAGTTCAAGATGTACGGTAACGGTGGCTTTGGTTGGACGTGGTTCTTTTGGATCTTGTTCATGATCGTCATGTTCTCGAGCTTCGGGAACTGGGGCTACACATACCGGCTGCACCGGAGATATGGGACGGCCCCGAGCAGTGCGCTCGACATTCTCGACGAACGCTACGCCCGCGGCGAGATCGCGCGCGACGAATATGCGCGCATGAAGTCCGAGATCTCGCGGACACCGGCACTCGCAACTGCAGCGGCCACGGGTCGATAGGCAAAGTCCCTCTTTCGGTCCGTACTTATGCGAGAGGTCACCGCCCAACGGCATGGCCACCCAAGTGCCAACGGACCCGCCTCCACTTGCATGCCGGCTTGGATGGTCCGGCGGCTGTCATTCCAACGTTTCGTGCGTTGACGCACGGACCTACGCTCGACACCGCGCGAACCTACAACAAGCTGGTAGGAGACAGACGTGCAGACAGACGCCCAATTGAGAAATGACATCATCGACGAAATGAGCATGGAGCCGTTCCTCGACATCCAACGGATCAATGTCGAGGTGAGGAACAGCATCGTCTATTTGAACGGGCAGGTCGAAAGCTTTGCCCAGAAGAGTGCCGCCGAGAGGGCGGCCTATCGCGCAACCGGGCGAAGTGCGGTGGTGACGCGCCTCAGCATCAACCGTTGCCGCCCGGCGAGTGGCGACGAGACCTGGGTGAGCGAAGTGCGTAGGTCGCTAGGACATGACGCGAGCAAACCGCATCGAGCTCTGTAGTAGGCCGTCTGCCGGGTTCGAAGATGAAATCTCGATCCCGCACCGCGGGGCGCCCCGCGGCCGGCCGCGCCTTCCACAAGGGCATGGACAGCGAAGGCAGCTTCCTTTGCCGATACTGAGCTCAGCGACCACCGGCGAGGCACTACTCCGGGGCGACCTTTCCGCGCCTTGGCGGTAGCCCTCGGCAAGCGCAGAGGCTGGATCCGAAGTGAACAGCTTCGTCTATTTCGCGGTGGGGGTTGCGGCACTCGGTGGTCTGCTCTTCGGCTACGACACGGGCGTCATTTCCGGATCGATCCTGTTCATCAAGGAGCAGTTTTCCCTGTCCGCCACCATGGAGGAAATCGTCGTTAGCTCCGTGCTGGTCGGCGCCGTCTTCGGTGCGGCATTGGGAGGTTCGCTGACAGGACGATTCGGCAGGCGCGGAATGATCATCCTTGCGGGAATCATTTTTACCGTCAGCGCGCTCGGCACGGCGCTGGCACCGTCAGTCGCCTGGCTGATTGCCGCCAGGATCGTGAGCGGCATCGCCATCGGCATCGCTTCCTTCATCTCGCCGATGTACATCGCCGAGCTGGTGCCGGCAAAAGCCCGGGGTTCCCTGGTCGCCGTCAACATGCTGGCGATCACAACCGGCATCGTCGTCGCCTACCTGGTGGACTACGCGTTTTCCGGCTCGCACGGATGGCGATACATGTTCGGCCTGGCGGCCGTCCCTTCCATCGCCCTCGTGATCGGCATGTGGCGGCTGCCCGACAGCCCGCGTTGGCTGATCAGCAAGTCAAAGGTGGATCAGGCGCGCAAGATCTTGCAGCGCGCGCGCAAGGCAACAGACGTCAGCGAGGAAATCACCGAAATCCAGAAAAGCATGGAACAACAGGGCGTCGGCGGAATGAAGGGACTGTTTCAGCCTTCACTGAGGATGCCCATGATCGTCGGTTTGGGGTTGGCGATATTCCAGCAGATCACCGGCATCAACACGGTCATCTACTACGCCCCCACCATTTTTAAGTTTGCCGGCATTTCGGGCACGGGACCCGCGATTTTGGCGGGAGCGGCACTGACCATGGTGATGTGGGTTTTCCACGTCGTGGCGATTTTCCTGCTGGACCGTGTCGGCCGAAGACCGCTGTTGCTGGTCGGAGTGGCCGGCCAGATCGTGGGCCTGGCGATCCTCGGTGCGGCCTTCCAGTTTCCGCAATTGGCGAGTTTCAAAAGCGATGTCGCCATTGCCGGCCTGGTGATCTATGTCGCCTGCTTCGCGTTCGGTCTCGGTCCGATCTTCTGGCTGCTCATTTCGGAGATCTACCCCTTGAAGGTCCGCGGTGCGGCCATGAGCGCGGTGACGGTCACCAACTGGGCATTCAACCTGGTGGTCGCCGTGACCTTCCTGACCCTGGTCGGCGTCCTGGGGCACGCGGTCACGTTCTGGTTGTACGGCGTGATCGCAGTGGGTGCCTGGGTCTTTTTCTATCTGGAAGTCCCGGAAACCAAAGGCAAGACTCTGGAACAGATCGAGGCCCACTGGCGCTCGGGAAAGCCTGCTCGGGCGTTATGACTGGAAAGCTCGAGCGATGAAGCCGATCGATTTCACGTGTCGCCTTTCGAACAAGTCGAAGCCCTTGCCGCACTTTTGGGAACACACCGTCGGAAGCGGCCATGCACCGTTGGCCCTCCGAGCGGACTGGCAGCGCCAGTTGCGACAGTGCCATGAGCAGCTGGGCTTTCGCCACGTCCGGTTCCACGACCTCCTCAGCGACGATATGGGCACGCTGATGGACGAGCAGGACCACTTGCTCTACTCCTTCTTCAACGCCGACCAGATTTGCGATTTTCTCCTCTCGATCGGCATGAAGCCCTTCGTCGAGTTGAGCTTCATGCCTTCGACGCTCT
>JBBQHP010000089.1:0-7627 GCA_038324085.1 Burkholderiales bacterium | reverse complement strand
ACTCGACACCCGGAAATCGAGCGGCCAGGACAGCCTTCGCCGCCGGCAACACATCGCATAGGAGCTCGGTCGAATGCCCTGCCTGGTGCATTCCCAACTCGAAGCCACCGACACCAGCGAAGAGCCCGGCGATGCGCATAGGTGTGTATATCCGTACAGTATTGCGAGATAGTAACGGAATCGGTCCGTCGATGGCAACGGAAATGCACTCCCGAAACACTACTCCGAGTCGTTCTTCGATCCGGATGTTATCGCATCGACTTCGGCCCGCGTGCCGGACAGAACCAGCATCATCGTCGATGAGCTGTCGGATGGCTTATCTGATCCCCTGGCGCGCCGGTTTCTTGTCGTCATAGTGCTCGTTATGCCCGGTCTATCGTGAACTCGCCGCGACTCACCCGCGGCGAGCCACGTCATCCTGACAAAGGAAGATTCGTGTGACCGCAGATCTTGCTGGGAGTCTTGTCTGCCGCCGGGTATCACGCGAGCCCGAATGCGGTGCGCATCGCCAGGTGGTGTTTGAGATATTCCTCGTTCATCGCCTCGATCGGCGCGCCGGTTAGCTCGTCCACCACGACCCGCGCAGGACGTTGTCCGGCGGGCGTCTGCACGACGCGCAGGATCGCATCGGCCACGGACTGTGGCTTGGGCGCCTGCGGGCTCGCGAACAATTCGCCGAGACCCTTGCCCATTTCCTGCGGCAGCCGGGCCATCGCGCCGTAGCCGTCCGAGCGCGAGGGATCGTTGGCATACAGGCCGTTGTCACCGACCTTGGTCGGAAACGCCCCGGGCTCGATGCAGACGACGTCGATGCCCAGCGCCTTCACTTCCGCCCTGAGCGCTTCGGCCAGGGCTTCGACCGCGTACTTGGTCGCGCAGTAAGTGCCCGTCGTCGGCAGCGTGAAGCGGCCCATGATGCTCGAGAGGTTCACGATCAGTCCGGAGCCCCGCTTGCGCATGTGCGGCAGCACGGCGCGGTTCAGGCGCAGCGGGCCGAACACGTTGGTGTCGAACAGGGCCTTTACTTCGTCGACACTGAAGGCTTCCTGGATGCCCATGGAAAAGCGTCCGGCGTTGTTCACCAGCACGTCGATCGCCCCGCCAGTCTTCTGCGCGATCGTGTCGATGGCCTGGTCGACGGATGCGTCCTGCGTCACGTCCAGTTCCACGACCTGGACGTTGTCAATGGCGCCGAGCGTGGCAGCGACGGGGGCGTTGCGGCCCTTGGCATCGCGCAATGTGGCGAACACTGCGTGCCCCGCCTGGGCGAGTGTCTCGGTGGTCAATTGACCGAAGCCGCTGCTGCTGCCGGTGATGATGACGTTCACGGAATTCCCTTCAGGCGTAGTTTCAGGAAAAGGACGGAATGCCTATTCCGTCGCGGCACAGACAGGACGCACGGCCACCTGAGCGTCGTGCGGTCGCGCAATGCATGGGTCGGTGGGCGCTAGATCAATTTCACGAGCTGCTTGCCGAAGTTCTCACCCTTGAGCAGTCCGATGAACGACCTGGGCGCGGCGCGCAACCCCTCGGCGATGGTCTCGCGATACTTGATCTTGCCGGCCGCCACCAGCTTTGCGAGCTGCGGAACGGCGCGCTGGTAGAGATCCATGCGATCGAACACGATGAAGCCGCGCATGTTGACTCTGTTGACCAGGATCGCGCGGATCATCTTGATGCCGTAGGGATCGGTCAGGTTGTAGTCGGCGATCAGCCCGCACAGGGCGACTCTGGAGAACGCGTTGAGATGGCGCAGCACCGTGTCCATCACGACGCCGCCGACGTTCTCGAAGTAGCAATCGATGCCGTCCGGGCAGGCGGCCTTGAGGTCTTCGTGCAGCTTGCCCGCCTTGTAGTCGACGCAGGCATCGAAGCCCAGTTCCTTCACCACGTACTCGCACTTTGCGGCACCGCCGGCGATGCCGACCGTACGGCAGCCCTGCATCTTCGCGAGCTGGCCGACCACGCCGCCCACGGCGCCCGAGGCTGCGGAAACCACCACTGTTTCGCCGGCCCTGGGCTGGCAATGTTCGAGCAGGCCGATGTAGGCCGTAACGCCCGGCATGCCGACCGCTCCGAGATACGCCTGCGCCGGGACCAGTTTCGGGTCGACCACGGCCAGGCCTTCGCCGTTCGAGGTGGCATACAGCTGCCAGCCGAGAGACCCGACGACGAACTGCCCGGTCTTGAGGCGCGGATGGGTCGATTCGACGATCTCGCCCACCGTGCCGCCGACCATCACCGCGCCGATCTCCACCGGCGCCGAATAGGATTTCCCGGTGCCCATGCGCCCGCGCATGTACGGATCGAGCGACAGCCAGTGATTGCGGACCAGGATCTCGCCGGCCGCGGGCTTGGGAATGTCGCGCTCGACGATCTCGAAGTTCGATTCGGTGACCCAGCCTTCGGGCCGGTTCGCTAGCAGTACCTGTACGTTCTTGGTCATCGGGAGTCCCTGGTTGAATACCCGCAGCGGCGGGCGCTGATTGTAGCGGAGGGTGTGGCCGTTTCGCGCTCAGCAAATTCTCGGGAATTCTTGTGTCCGGTCAGATTTTCGGTAGACTCGGGCGGCCGCTCACGATTCGTCGAGACTGTGATTCGTGCGTCGTTTGTCGCGGTTTAACAGATGGATGTTGGAGCCCTGCATGTCCGCGATCCGCCTCATCGTCGGTCGACTCCTGCCGATTGCCTTGAGTTTCAGCGCGCTGGGCATGTCCCCGGCCCGCGCCGAGATTCCGACCCTCGAGGTGCCCGCCGCCGCGGCCGCTTTGGTCGCGCCCACGATCGATCCGACCAAGGTCTGGGACGGATCGATCGCCCGCTGGAGCAACCCCAACAACTGGAATCCGACGGGGCTGCCCGAGGCGGCGGACCGGGTGCTGGTGGGCAATGGCGGCAGTGTGTCGGCCATCAGCTTCAACGCCATCGACGCGGCGATGACGGCGCTCACGATCTATGGCGGGGACGCCGCGGCAGCCGGACTCAGATCCGTTTTCTGGCAATCGCCGGCCGCGCCGCGGTCGCTGGTCGTGACCGAGGCGCTGGTGATCGGCGGCGCCAGCGCCAACGAACGCGGCGCCCTGCTGCTGAGCGGCGGCGTTCTTTCGACCCTCGACACCTGGGTCGTGTCCACGCCGGCCGACGGGACCGACGAGTTCCGGCAGACCGGCGGCGTCCACACCGCCAGCAGTCGACTGATCCTCAGTCCGGTGGACGCGAATGCGCGCGCGCAGTACACGCTGGCCGACGGTGCGCTGCGCACCGGTTCGACCATCCTCGATGCGCAATCCGGCGGAGCTGCACAGTTCAATCACGAGGGCGGTACCCACACGACCGGTGCGCTGCAGGTGGGTAAGGGGGCGACGTACAGGTTGCAGGGCACGGGATCGCTGGATGCGAAGACCGTGACCAACACGGGCACGATCTCGGTCGAAGGCGGTGCGATCGCCACGGCGACGCTGGTCAATACCGGCGAATTCTCGTTCGTCGGAAGCAAACACGAGATGGCCGGCGCGGTGCAGAACGGCGGCCTGTACCAGATCCTGAACGGTGGCGACGTCGTGCACACGGGCGCTTTCGTCAACGACGGGACGGTGCGCATCCTGGGTTCCACCGCCGCGTTCACGACGATGACCAACCGCGGTCATCTCGACGTCGACCCGAGCACCGTCAGCTTCGTCGATCTCACGGTCGGAACCCGGGGCTGGATCACGGCGACTGCCGGCGACCGCTTCCTGATCCAGAACAGCTTCGTCAATCACAGTGCCCGTGCCGATCTCTGGTCGACGGGCGCGGCGATCCTGGAATTCACGGGTGTCGGCGAGCGCTCGCTGCTGACCCCGGGAAGTGCAGCGTTTGGCTGGGGTGAACTCGTGATCGACGACGGTGCCATCGTCCAGCTCGGTGATGGCGATGTCGTTCCCGGTGGCGGTTTCTACGCCGGAAAACTGACCGGCCTGAAGATCGAAGGCAAGGTCGTGACGAATGTCTATGGCAATGGCGTCGGCCTCTATTACAACCCTGCGCTCAATCCGGATCTCGCCGGTCTGGCGCTCACCCTGGCGGACGGCGGTACCCTTGCTGCGATCCCGGAGCCGGCGGCCCATGCGCTGCTGGCGGCGGGACTGGTACTGATCATCGGCCTGGCGCTCCGCCGGCGCACCGGAGGCCGTCCCGCGGCCTGGCGATTGGCGACGTCCCCGGGGTGAATCCGGTTCCGCTGGTACTCGTCCCCGGCCTGTCCTGCGATGCGGCGCTGTGGGCACCGCAGGTCGAGCTGCTGCGCGATGTCGCGCAGTGCTGGGTTGCCGACGTGACGCGCGACGACACGGTAGAGGCGATGGCAAGGCGGGTACTCGAGGAGTCCCCGTTCGAGACCTTCGCGCTCGCCGGGTTGTCGATGGGCGGATTCGTCGTGCTCGCCATGATGCGCATCGCACCTGAACGCGTGCACCGGCTCGCCCTGCTCGACACCAACGCCCGGCCGGATATTCCGGAACGAGCGCGCGAGCGGCTGGTTTTCATGTCGCTCGCGCAGCGCGAAGGCAGCTTTCTCACGATCAGCGGTCGGCTGATGGCACGCCTGATCCATCCATCGCGGCTGCAGGACGGTGCGCTGGTGCGGGCGATACAGGACATGGCCGAACGCATCAGCCTCGACGGCTATTGCAACCAGCAGCGCGCCATCATCGCGCGGCCCGACAGTCGTCCGGTACTCGGGGCGATCGCCTGCCCGACGCTCGTTCTGTGCGGTCGCGAGGACGAACTCTCGCCGGTCGAGATGCACGAGGAGATGGCAGCGGCGATTCCCGGCGCGCGTCTGGTCGTGCTCGAGGAATGCGGTCACATGACGACCCTGGAGCGCCCGCTCGCGGTCAACGACTGCATGCGAAGCTGGCTCACGACGCCGGCGACTTGACCCCCGGCGCCGGCCAGGGACGCCACGGACGACCTCATCCGGGCCCGACCGGGCAGCGCGTTGACCGCTTTTTTTGGCGCGTGCTATAAGAACCGGCTTTCGTCGCCCCGACGAACAGAGCGGACGCGCGGTCGCGCAACCCGCCCCAGTGATTCCGGAGGAAGCAATGCCTGCCATCGCCAAACGTGCGCTCGATCTCGGCACCGAGAACGCGTTCGTCGTGCTCGCCGAAGTCAACGCGCGCATTCGTGCCGGTCACGACGTCGTGTCGTTCTGCATCGGCCAGCCCGATTTTCCGACGCCGGTGAACATCCAGGATGCCGCCGTCGCGGCGATCCGCGGGGGGCGGCACGGCTATACGCCCTCGGCAGGCATCGACGAATTGCGGGCGGCCGTGGCCGCGGACATCCTCCGAACGCGCGGATTGAAGGTCGAGCCCGCCGACGTCGTGGTCGCCGCGGGCGCGAAGCCGTTCATCGGCTATTCGGTCCTGTCTGTGACCGATTACGGCGCCGGCGACGAGATCATCTACCCGAACCCCGGATTTCCGATCTACGAGTCGCAGATCAGGGCCCACGGCGCGGTGCCGGTGCCGATCAGCTTGCGCGAATCGCGCAACTTCAACTTCGATCCGCGGGAACTCGCCGATCGCATCACGCCCAGGACGAAGCTGCTGATCCTGAATTCACCGCAGAACCCCACCGGCGGCATCATCCCGCGGCAGCAGATGGAAGCGATCGCCGAGGTCCTGCGCCGCCACGAGCAGGTCTGGATATTCGCCGACGAGATCTACGGGCGCCTGGTGTACGACGGCGAATTCGTGTCGATCGCCACCTTGCCGGGCATGCAGGAGCGCACCATCATCGCCGACGGCTGTTCCAAGACCTGGGCCATGACCGGCTGGCGGCTCGGGTTCGTGGCCAATCGCAAACTGGCGCCATACTTCACGACGTGGATCACCAACACGGAATCCTGTGCATCGCAGATCAGCCAGTGGGCGGCGGTCGAGGCGCTGAACGGTCCGCAGGACGATGCGCAACGAATGCGCGACATCTTCCTGCAACGGCGGGATCTGATCGTGCGCCTGCTCAACGCCGTGCCGGGCGTCACGTGCCAGAGCCCCGGGGGCGCGTTCTACGCGTGGCCCAATGTGACCGAAGCGTGCCGGTTGGTGGGCGCCGCCGATTCGGAGGTATTGCGCAAGCGGCTGTTGAGCGAAGCGGGCGTGGCGGTCCTGGCCGACATCCATTTCGGTCCGCGTGTGACGGGCGAAGGACAGCACATCCGCTTCAGCTATGCGGCGTCGAACGCCGCGATCGAGGACGGGATCGGTCGCATGGACCGGTTCGTCCGCAGCCACATGCGGTGATTGCCGCGGTCGGCAAGAACGAAGCATTCTGTTGCCATGGGCGATAGACGGTCGTGCGGCTGCGGCGCCGGGTGATGCGCGTGCGAGGCGGCATGCGAGCGGGCGCGCCCATGGGCGGAAGAATGGCGGGGTCGCCCGTGTCCGTGCCTCGCCGCCGCTTGATCGCCGGCGCGCTCGCGCTCGCCGGCGCGCTGCCGGCGTGGGGCGCGGGGCGAATTGCAGACTCGTGCCCGGGCGCTGAGGTCGTGCTTCCGGGCGCGCCGGGGTATGCGCTGTACCGGCGCCGGACGCTCGCCTTCGGGACCGGCATCGAACTCACCGTTGCTGCGGACTCGCGCCATCGCGCCGAGACTGCCTTGTACGCGGCACTCCGGGAAATCGAGGCGATCGATTCCGTGACGAGCCTGTATCGACCCGTCGGGGCAGTCTGTACCTTGAATCGTGTCGGTCGGCTCGACCAGGCCGAAACGCGCCTGCTCGACCTGTTGCTGGCGGCACGACGCTGGTCGAGTCGCTCGGAGGGCGCGTTCGACGTGACGGTACAGCCGCTATGGACCCTCTATGCCGAGGCCGCCCAGGCGGGCCGGATTCCCGATGACGCTGCGGTGGCCGGCGCGCTGGCCCGCGTCGACTGGCGCGCGGTTTCCGTCGACGACGGTACGGTGTACCTCTCGCATCCGGGGATGGCGATTTCGCTCAACGGCATCGTGCAGGGCTATGCGACGGATCGCGCCCTCGCCATCCTGCACGCGCACGATATCCGGCATGCTCTGGTGGATGCCGGCGAGTTCGGTGCGCTCGGGGGTCGACCGCCGATCGGGGAACGGGCGGCAGGGCATTGCGTCGAGCCCTGGTCGGTGGGCATCCGCGATCCGCGGAGCCCGGGCGCTTTGCTCGGGACCATGCCTCTGTCGGCGGCCGCAGTGGCGACGTCCGGCGACTACGAATACTGTTTCACGGCGGACCGGGTCCACCACCACATCTTCGATCCCCGGGTCGGGCGCTCCCCGCGTGAGCTGGCCGCCGTGACGGTGCTCGCGACCAATGCCACCGACGCCGACGCGTTGTCCACGGCGTGCATGGTCCTGGGCGCCGAAGCGGGCGGACGGTTGGTGGCGACGGTCGCCGGTGCCGAGGCCTTGTTCGTCCGGAAGGACCTGAGCATGGTCCGCACGGCCGGATTTCCCCTGCAGCCTGCGGCCTAGGAGCCTGTCGGACTTAAGTGTTGGCAAGCCGACCCGTGCGAGGCGCGCTGCGTTTTCTTGCGGCGAGACACCGATCCAGTGCTGAAGTCGGTTTCCGAAGCTTCTGGAGGGCTCATGGGCGGCCCTGAATGGTCG
>JBBQHP010000088.1:0-7947 GCA_038324085.1 Burkholderiales bacterium | reverse complement strand
CTTCGTAGAACGCGGCCCGGCGTTCGACCCCGAGCGTCTCGGCGGCCGTGATCTCCACGTAGTCGATATAGTTCCGGTTCCAGACCGGCTCGAGCATCGTATTGCCGAAACGAAAGACCAGGATGTTCTGCACCGTCTCTTTGCCGAGATAGTGATCGATGCGGAAGACCGCCTCCTCGGCGAATACGCCGTTGACGACGCGGTTCAGTTCCCTCCCCGACTGGAGGTCCCTGCCAAACGGCTTCTCGATCACGATGCGCGACCAGCCGCCTTCGCTTGTCGCCAGCCCGGCCGCGCCGAGGCCCTCGATGATCGGTCGGGCAAGTGACGACGGGGTCGCGATGTAGAACAGGCGGTTGGCGTTGCCGCCAGCGCGCCGGCGCGACTCGAGATCGGCGGCGAGGCGCGCATAGAAATCAACGTCGCACGGATCGCCGACCACGTAGTGAAGGCGCCGCTCGAAGCCCTGCCACCGCGGGTCGTTGGTGTCCACGGCATCCTTCGATTCCGCAAAGGCCTCACGCACCAGGTCACGAAACTGCTCGTCGGTGAGGGGCGTGCGCCCGGTGCCGATGATCTCGCAGCGGCTGCTCATGCCGCCGAGACACTGCAGATCGTAGAGCGCGGGAAGAAGCTTGCGCCGCGTGAGATCGCCGGTCGCACCGAAGATCACCAGCGTGCACGCCTCCGCCTGGCTCAGCGGCGGCCGGCTGAGCTGCTCTCGCACCGATGCCTGGACCGACGACGTCATGGCGTGGCGCCGGGCGGCACCGCTGCAATCAACGCCACACCGCACGCTTCGGTCTTCACCAGGATCTGCCCCACCCTTGGCGATGGAATGTCCAACTCGCGGAACGCCAGGGGTATCCCGAATTGTTCGACGACTGCAGCTTTCATTTTCTTCGTCATGGATTTTCCTTCGGCTAGAACGGCGCATCAATATCGACAACGTCGATCAACTTGTGGTTGACGAATTCCTTGATGCCGAGGCCCAGGAGTTCGCGGCCATACCCCGAACGGCGAACACCGCCGAACGGCAGGTCGGCCTTCACCATCGTCGGATGGTTTACGAACACCATGCCGGTGGAAATTTCCTTTGCGACCTCGGCGCCGTGCTTGGAGTCGGAGGTAAAGACGGACCCTCCCAATCCATACGGAGAGTCATTGGCGATCCGCACGGCATCGTCTTCGTCCTTGGCTCGGAACATCATGGAAACCGGTCCGAAGAACTCCCAGTTGCGTGCGGGATTGTCCTCGTCGATGTCTGTCAGGATGGTTGGCTGGACGAACGCTCCTTTGGCAGGAACCTTGGGGCCAACTTCCGTCGCCTTGGCCCCCAGGTCGACGGCTTGTCGTATCTGCTCCTTGACGCCGTCGGCTGCGCTTTGTGATGACAGCGGAGCCAATGTCGTCGCAGAGTCAAAGGGGTCGCCCGCACGCAGAGCAGCCACACCTGCGGTATAGCGCTCGAGAAACTCATCATAGATTTCCCCGGCGATGATCATACGCTTCGAGGACACGCAGACCTGCCCACCATTCCAGTGACGGCCGAAGACCGCCCACTTGACCGTCTTGTCGAGGTCGGCGTCAGCCAAGACCACGAAAGCATCTGCGCCGCCGAGTTCGAGCGTCGATTTCTTGAGGGCCTTACCGGCCGCCACCGCTACAATTGCCCCCGCACCTTCCGATCCGGTGAGCGCGACGCCGCGCACCAACGGGTGATTGATGATCAGATCGACTTGCGAATGCGATGCGTAGAGATTTTTGAAGGCACCTTTCGGCAGGCCAGCCTCAAGCATGAGCTTTTCGCACGCCGCGGCGCTCTGTGGAACGATGCCCGCGTGCTTGAGCAGCAGCGTGTTGCCGGCGGAGAGTTGCGGCGCGATGATTCGTGCGACTTGATAGTAGGGGAAGTTCCACGGCTCAACGGCCAGCAAAACACCGAGGGGTTCGTGGACGAGCACTGCGTCACCTTCGGCGGGATCGGCGACGGGTAGCGTCTCCGCCTTGAGCAGCGCCTCAGCATTCTTGGCGTAGTATTCAAAAATGGCCGCCGACAATTCAACCTCCGCTGCCGCTTCCGAAATCACCTTACCCATCTCGAGGGTCAACAGCTTGGCGTAGGCATCGGGATCCTTGCGCAGCAAGTCGGCAGCGTTCTGCATGACCTTGGCGCGCTCGGCCAGGGGGGTCTTCTTCCACGACAGGAATGCCTTGTTCGCGTCCTCTATCGCCTGAATAATTTCAGCGTCAGTGGCGTCAGGGAACGTCTTCACCACCTCGCCCGTGTATGGATTTGTAGTTGCGTAGGTCATGGTAATCTCCTTGTAAAATTTGGGTCGCACGCGCTCAGCATGAAGCGCATCGGGCGTAGTGTTGGGTCATGCCGTTGGCCCTTGCCCATCTCACGTAGGGCGCCTGTCTCCTCGTAGAACGCGGCCCGGCGTTCGACCCCGAGCGTCTCGACGGCCGTGATCTCCACGTAGTCGATATGGCTCCGGTTCCAGACCGGCTCGAGCCACCGCGGGTCGTTGGTGTCCACGGCATCCTTCGATTCCGCAAAGGTCTCACGCACCCGGTCACGAAACTGCTCGTCGGTGAGGGGCGTGCGCCCGGTGCCGATGATCTCGCAGCGGATGCCTGGGCCGACGACGTCATGGCTTGGCCCCGGACGGCGGCGCTGCAATCAACGCTTGCCAGTCGGTGTGCACGAATGCCGCGTCCGGCCGATCGACGCGCTGGTACGTGTGGGCGCCGAAGAGATCGCGCTGCGCCTGGGTGAGGTTCTGAGGCAGCACGGCCGTGCGATAACTGTCGAAGTACGCCAGCGACGCCGAGATGGCCGGGATGGGAATTCCGTGCGCAGTCGCCATTTCTACAGTCCGTCGCCAGCCGACCTCCGCGTCATGCACTCGGGCCGACATATTGGCATCGACCAGCAGGTTGGTCTGGTCCGGTGCGCGCTCGAACGCGAGCATGATGGTGTCGAGCAGTCTCGCCCGGATGATACAGCCCCCCTTCCAGATGCGTGCGATCTCCCGGAAATCGACTCCCCACCGATGCTCCGCGGAGGCGATGCGCAACAGGGCCATGCCCTGCGCATACGAGCAGATCGTTGCGGCAGCGAGTGCGTCGCGAACGCGCATCGAGAGTTCGGGCGAGTCGCTACCCCACCGGGGCTTCGTGACGCTCGTGAGCAGCGCGCTTGCGGCGACCCGTTCATCCTTCATGCTCGACAGCACGCGCGCATCGATCGCCGCGGCGATCGTGGGGATGGGCACGCCGAGATCGAGCGCGACCTGCGCGGTCCACTTGCCGGTTCCCTTTTGTCCCGCTTTGTCGAGGATCATCTCGACCAGCGGAGTACCGGTTTCGGGATCGGAAACGGCGAGCACCTGGGACGCGATCTCGATCAGGTACGACTCCATCGGCCCCTGGTTCCACTCGGCGAAGCGGTCCGCCGTCTCCGCCGTCGAGAGACCCAGCGCGCGGCGGAGGAAGTCCCAAGTCTCGGCGATGAGCTGCATGTTGCCATACTCGATGCCGTTGTGAACCATTTTCACGAAGTGGCCGGCGCCGTCCGGACCTACGTAGGTCACACACGGCCCTGAATCGGTCTTCGCGGCGATGGCTTCGAGGATCGGCCGCAGGTGGTCGTAGGCGGAGCGGCTGCCACCCGGCATCAATGAAGGGCCGTACCGCGCGCCTTGTTCGCCGCCGGAGACGCCCATTCCGACGAAGCGCACGCCGCGCTCGCGCAGGGCCGCCTCGCGGCGCTGGGTGTCGGCAAAGAACGAGTTGCCGCCGTCGACCACCACGTCGTCCGGTGAAAGGAAGGGCGCCAGCTTCGCCAGCATCTCGTCCACCGGGGCGCCGGCTTTGATCATGAGCAGAATGCGCCGGGGCCAACTCAGGGCGGCGGCGAACTCCTCGAGCGTTCGCGTCCCGATCCACTGGCGGTGCCCATCCTGACCCTGAATGAGGCGCTCGACCTTCGCCGCGGTGCGATCCCAGAGCGCCACGCGGTAGCCGTGGTCCGTCACGTTCAATGCGAGGTTCTCGCCCATCACGCCGAGGCCGATCACGCCAAGGTCGGCAGTTCCCGCAGCATCCGTGGTCGACGTCATGGCGTGCTCCCGGTTGGTTCCACTGTGGCTGCCGATGTTTGCGGCGCAATGTCAGAACTGCTGGCCGCGACCCGAGCCTGCACGAAGACGTCCACCCACTGCCGGTAGCGACGCGCGACTTCCGCGACCGCGGCTTCACGGGAGATCTGCTCGTCGCGCAGGGCGACCAGCGGCTCCCAGAACGTCGTTCGTCCCACGGCGAAGCCGATGAACCCCGGGACGGCCGCTGCCGTCGCGAGCCAGGCGCGGACGTGCGCCTCGCTCTCCCCGCGGCCGAGGACGATGCAGCCCACGTCACGTCGCCCATCGCGTCGGGCCATCTCCACGATGCGGGCGTCGTCTTCCAGTCGGCCGAGGCCCTCGATCTTCCAGACATCCGGCTCCACCCCGGCGTCCTGGAGCTCGCGGATGGCTCGGGTCATGAGCGAGGGCCGGAGTGTCCGGTCGTAGGCCTGCGTGTCTCCGCCCATGGCTTGCAGCTCGGTGGGCGTCGCGGGCACCAACAGCTCGAACATGTACTTCGACGGGCTGTGCTCGAGGTACTCGGACAGGCGCCGAAGCCGTGCGGCCTGCCGCCGATTCAGGGCCGCGTCGCCGTCGGGATTGTAGCGCACCAGCACCTTGGCGAACGTCGGCGCGAAGTCCTCGATGTGCCGCGCGTACGCGTCGTCGCCGAACTCGAACTCGAACTCCTCCTGCCCGCTCTTCTCCACCGACGCGCTGGTGATGTAGCCGCTGCGGCTCCCGTCGCGCAGGATGGCGGTTCCGAACTGCTCGTCCACGAGGATTCCGGCATATTCCTTCGGAACCCCGCCGGCCACGGCCGCCACGAAGCCGTCGTAAACGACCCGTTTGGCAGCGGCGATCCGCGCGGTCTGCTCGACGCCGAGGGTCCCGCTCCACCCGAACATCCCGTGCTCGAACGACGCCCGGTGGTCGAACGGAAGCATGTAGAGCGGAGTTGTGTAGCCTCTCGTGGTCGACGGCGGACGTTGATCGCTTTGCGGGCGAGCGTTCACTCGAGGCTCTTCGTTCGAACGGGCATCGGCGCCTGCAATCCTGGCACCGTCGACAAGCTGCTTCCAGTGACCCCACCGCGGCATGAACATCGGGACGCGCTGTTGATAACCACGGTAGGCGTCCCCGAATGCCGTGACCATCCGCCGCTCCTCGGAGCGGGCGAGCAGGACATAGGCCATGACGATGAGCGGGAACAAGCCGACCGAGAAGACAGTCGGCCAATGCACGATCCCCTCGCCAAAGAGCCCGATGAAGAGCCCCGTGTACTGGGGATGCCTCACCACGCCGTACAACCCGCCGGTTGCCAGCCGCTTGTCCTTGTGCGCGCGGTAGAGTTCACGCCAGCCCTGGATGAACAACCCGATGCCCACGAAGACCAGTCCGTAGCCCAGCACCATCGAAATCATCATGCCGGTCTCGCCCACTCCGAGCAGCGTGGACCAGAGATTGGCGCTGAGATATTTCCGGTCCAGACCGAAAAACCGCACGAGCAGATAGATCGTGAGCGGGAAGCCGTACATTTCCGCGTACAAGGCGATGATGAAAGCCTGAACGAGCCCCGCGCCGGCCCACTCGCGCCATGTCTTTGGCGCCAGGTAGCGGTACACCACCCAGGACGCCACCACGATCATGATGAGCGCGAGGGCCCAGGTCCCGGAGTGGGCAATAGGTTCGTTCATGGCTGAAGCTCCTTCTTGACCGACGCGACGGAGCGCCTGCCCAGCGTCGCTCTCGTTGAAGTCGCCGTGCTCAACTTCCGAACAGCGCGTGGAATTGGCCGGGTCGAACAGCGAGTGCGTCGGGTTAGTGGTAAGTGTTGCTATTCATCGTGGCTGTCCATATGACGTCGAGTGCGCAACAAGGCGCTACTTGCGGTCCACCGTCGAGTGGGCCGGCTGCCGCAAGCCCTCGGACAGGTGCCGCTCACCGGGAGCCCACTCGACGCACGCGCCCGCACCTGGGTTCATCACTACTCGTTCACCGGCTGGGCAGTGGTCAGCCCAAGGCATTCCCAATCCTGCATGCCGCCGCGATACCAGAAAATCTTCTGCGCTGGGTAGCCGAGTCGTAACAGTGCCTTGATATTCGTCGGCGACTGCCCGCACCAGCGGCCGTTGCAGAACAGCACCAGCGTCTTGGCGTCGTCGAAGTGCCAGACGCCGTCCTGCCGCTGCACGTTCAGTTGTCGTTCCATGATGTTCTGCACAGCAGCGCTATCCGACTTGGCGATGTCGAGCGTGTCCCAGGGAATATTCACCGAGCCCGGAATGCTTCCCTTTTCCACCCAGTCCGGCGTACGCGAGTCGATCACCAAGCTGGACGTATCGCCAGCGCTTACTTGCTGGAGAACGTGCAACACCTCGAGTTCAGCAATGGTTTTCACTCCGGGCGCCACCTCACCGGGCTGAATGCAAAACGGCGGGCATTCGCGCGACGTCTTGGCGAAGTCCGGATTGACGACGTTCGCCGGGTCCTGATTGCGCATGATGGTAATCGCATGGCCATGATGCATGACGTCCACCGACGCCAGATCAGCGGTGATGTTCACCTCCAAAGCCAGTGACGGGCCCGGCCGTAGCGAGACTCTGGTGCTGAAGAAAGCGCGCAGTTCTGCTTCGGTCGGCTGCCTGCGGAACGCAACCTCATCGTCCACGATGAGATTCGGCGAATGTCGGATCGCGAATCGTTCGACGAGGTCAGCGTGATCCTCGGCGAAACAGACGTGATACGGGATATGCAGGTGCTCGAGTTCCTGTTCCAGGTTCTGGCGATGGGGGCAAGCTTTGGTCGCGAGAATCAGTACATTCATGGGGTCTCCTGCAAGTGTGCGACGGCGTTGATGTCCGCCACATCGTGCGCTACGACCTGGAACCCCGAACGTTTGTGGTTGGGCCACCCATCCCCCGCAGTAACCGCAGGTGGGCGACCTGTAGACGACGACGTCCGATCGGATCGACCTGGGTCGGATCGACCTAGTGCTTGGGCGCAGGCTTTCTACCCTTCATCGTCATGCCCGAGTCGCCGTTCATGCAGGGCGACGGCCGCTTGCCGAGTTGTTCCCGTTGCGCTGGTGCAAGAACGTCACGCACCCGTGCCGCCGTGACGAGGTGCTGCGCCATCGTCGAACCGTGCAGCGCTGCCATGGGCAGCACCGCGGCCGCGATGGCAGCCGAGTCAGCCGGGGAACTGTCAAACGCCGTCTTGAGCTGGGCCTGCCGCGCCTGCATCTGCTTCATCATGGGATTGTCGGTCGTCCGCATACCGTCCATGCCGTGCTTTCCCATCTCTCCGCCGGTCATGGCCTCGATGCGAGACACCTGATCCGGCGTCAGCTTCAGGAGAGCCTTGTTCTTCAGCACATTCGACGGGACGTATCGCATCATCGTCGTCATCGCCATCATCTCCATCCCACCGCCCTGCCCCATCATCGACATCATGCTGCCCATCATCGCGCAATCGCTCATGCCCATCTGCTGTTTGCCGGTCCCGGGCATCGTATCGCTGTGCTGATGCTGTTGAGCGGCGAGCGGCGCCGCGATGAGCGCAACGGCCAGGAGGCCAATCTGTAGTCCTGTTCTCACGGTGACATCCCTCGTTGTTGATATGGTGGAACTGGCGGGATCACTTCTTCCCCCACTCGAACTCCGGTTGCAACAGCACGCGGGATGAAAAGTCCCGCCTGTTGCTCAGGGGAAACTGATACGCGACCCCGAAATTGACGCCCTCGCGTACGCGGACCTTGAGCCCGACCAGCAGACCGATCGCAGCCGCTGCACCCCTCCCTCCCGCGCCGAGCACC
>JBBQHP010000087.1:0-7978 GCA_038324085.1 Burkholderiales bacterium | reverse complement strand
CGTCTGCGCGGGGGGGGGGTTATCTGCTTCACCTGCAGCCGCTTGGGTTGCTGTTATTGTGGGGTGCCGAGCCCCCCCCGGGGCGCCCGCGCCACGGCGGTGCTCACGCGCTCTCCGCCACGGCCTGGATGTGTCTGCGCTCGATCACGAGGCGTACCGGTGCGCCGACCTGCCGTTCGGTAGCGATCGCGCCACCTTCCAGGTTCTGCTCGATCACCGTGAGCTGGCCGCCCTCCACCGCGATCTCGATTCTCGACAGCGCGCCCAGATAGGTCACCGTGCCGACCTGGCCGTCGATGCTGGCCATGCCGGCCGGCACTTCGGCTTCCGGCGCCAGAATGCGGATGCGCTCCGGGCGCACGGCGTAGGTCGACGGAAACCCGCCGAGCCGCTGCGCGAGGTAGCCTTCGAGCAGATTGGTCTGGCCGACGAAGCCCGCCACGAACTGGCTCGACGGATGATCGTAGACCTCGCTGGGCGTGCCGATCTGTTCGATGCGGCCGTGGTTGAACACCGCAAGACGATCGCTCATCGACAGGGCTTCGCCCTGGTCGTGCGTCACGTAGATGAAGGTGATGCCGACCTGGCGCTGGATTGCCTTCAACTCGTTCTGCATCGATTCGCGCAGCTTCAGGTCGAGCGCGCCCAGTGGTTCGTCGAGCAGCAGCACGCGCGGCCGGTTGATGAGGGCGCGAGCCAGCGCGACGCGCTGGCGCTGGCCGCCAGAGAGCTGGCTCGGCTTGCGCGCGTACATGCCATCCAGCTTGACCAGGGCGAGCATCTCTTCGCAACGTGTCTGTCGCTCCCCCTTGGCCACCTTGCGGATCATCAGACCGTACTCGACGTTCTGGCCCACGCTCATGTGGGGAAACAGCGCGTAGTCCTGAAACACCGTGTTGACGTCGCGCTCGTAGGGCGGGACGCCGTCGACGTTCACGCCGTGCACCTTGATGTGTCCGGCGGACGGCTGCTCGAATCCTGCGATCAGGCGCAGGCAGGTGGTCTTGCCCGAACCGGAGGGCCCAAGCATCGCGAAGAATTCGCCGTCGGCAACGTCGAACGAAACGTTGTCGACGGCGCGTACGTCGCCGAACCGGCGGCTGACCTCGAGGAAGCTGACCGCGGGTGTCGGCTCAGTCCCGGCCATGGGCCGGGACCCGGGTCAGGCCGCTGCGACCGGTCATCGACCGCCCAGGACGGCGATGTAGTCGGACACCCAGCGGTAGTAGGGTACGCACCCCTTCTCCGGATGATCGGAGCACTTGGCAGTCGGCGTGCGCCAGAACGAGATGCGATCGAATTCATTGAAACCGTTCGTCTCGCAACCCTTGTCGCCGAGCAGCGCATTGCCCTTGCAGGCCGCCGGCACCGAAGGATTGGAGCCGAACCACGCCGCCAGATCGCCCTGCAGCTTCTTGTCGAGGGAGTGTTCCATCCACAGGTATGCGCAGTTCGGGTTCTTGGCGTTCACGTGCAGCATCGTCGTGTCGGCCCAGCCGGTGACGCCTTCTTTCGGCACCACGCTGCCGATGGGTCGCTTCTCGCTCTGCAACAGGTTCACCTGGAAACCCCACGAGGACGAAGCCACGACGCCTTCGTTCTTGAAATCGTCCACCTGCATCATCGCGTCGTGCCAGTAGCGCGACACCAGCTTGCGCTGCTTGCGCAGCAGGTCGAGCGCGGCCTTGTACTGGTCTTCGTTCAGCTGATAGGGGTCCTTGATGCCGAGTTCGGGCTTGGCCGACTTGAGGTACAGCGCGGCGTCCGCGATGTAGATCGGCCCGTCGAAGGCCTGCACTCTTCCCTTGTTGGACTTGCCGTCGGGCAGCTTCATTTCCTCGAAGACGACGTTCCAGCTGGTCGGCGGCTTCTTGAACACCTTGGTGCTGTAGGCGAGGACGTTGTAGCCCCACTGATAGGGCACGCCATAGTGCCTGCCGTCCACGTAGTGCCAGGGTGCTTTCTGCAGTCGCGGGTCCAGCGTGTTGTAGCTCGGTATCAACTTGACGTTCACTTCCTGCACGCGCTTGCCCGCGATCAGGCGCAGGGTCGCGTCGCCGGAGGCGGTCACGAGATCGAATCCGCCTTCGTTCATGAGGGCGACCATCTCGTCCGATGTGCCGGCGGTCTTCACATTGACCTTGCAGCCGGTCTTCTTCTCGAACCCAGTCACCCAGTCGTAGCCCTTGTCGGTCTCGCCACGCTCGATGTAGCCGGGCCAGGCGACGATGTCCACCTGCCCTTCGCCCTTGCCCAGCGACTGCAGGCTCTGGGCGCTGGCCGTGCCGAACAGCATGCCGAGCGCGCCGGCAATCGCGATGGAGACGATGCGGGCGGCATTGCGCCCGTTCGAGCTGCTTGCGTGGGTCGCCATGGGAACTCTCCTTGATTCGTTGCCGTGGATTCGATGCAGCGCGTGAATGCTACGCGACTGCTTCGCGGCATGGCAACTCGTCGGACCGGTGCGGCCCGCAGGGCGCACCGGTCGCCAATGGAACGACCCGCTACTTTGTCGCCTGCGGCGACGTCGACGGCGACGGTAACGGCAACGGCTTGAGCTTGAACACGGGTTTCGGCGACTGGTCCTGATAGAACGGTGTCATCTGCGGCACCAGCGCCGCCAGCGCTTCCATGCGTTTCTCCGGCGCCGGGTGCGTGCTCAGGAAATCGCTCTGGCCCGCGCCGCCGGAGACCTTGGCCATCTTCTGCCAGAGGGTCACCGCCGCGTGCGGGTCATAGCCCGCCTTGGCGGCCAGTTCGATGCCGATGCGATCGGCCTCGGACTCCGCCTCGCGACTGTTGGGCAGATCGATCGCAACCATGGCCGCCGCCGAAGCCGCTTGCGACGCAATCTGCGCATAGCGCGCATCGGTCAGGATCGCGACGGCATTCACGCCCAGTTGCGTGACCATCGCGCGCGACATCTTCTCGGCCTGGTGCTTGGCGAGCGCGTGCGCGATCTCGTGCCCCATCACCTGGGCGATCTCGTCGTCGGTCGGTTTCAACGCGACCAGCAATCCGGTGTAGAACGCCATCTTCCCGCCGGCCATGCACCATGCGTTGACCGTCTTGGGATCGTCCACCACCTTGACGCTCCACTGCCAGTCCCGGGTCTCCGGTCGATAGGCGATCGCCTGCGGAATCAGCCGTTCGGTGATGCCGACGATCCGTGCCGTCGTGGCCGGATCGTCGTCGAGCTTTCCGCTCTTCTGGAACGGCTGCAGCATCTGGCCGTAGGCCTGCTCGGAGGAGGCGATTGCCGTGTCCTCCGACACGACGATGAACTGCGAGCGACCGGTGACCGGATTGGTTTCACACGCGGCGAGCGCAAGGAGTGCGAATCCGGTGAGGAGCAGCCTAGCCGCACGAACCGCGCACGACGCCTCAGCCATACAGCCGGCTGTACCGGGGAACCTTCGCCATCAGATACTCCATCTGATCCTGCAGGATCCTGCGGTTCTGCAGGATCAGGTGCTCGTACCGGTTCGGTACGTACGGGGCGTAGAGCAGCGGCATGTGCGCCGACTCGGGTGTCCGGCCGCCTTTCCTGATGTTGCAGGAGCGGCAGGCGGTCACGACGTTCATCCAGCGGTCCTTGCCGCCGTGATAGACCGGCACCACGTGATCGCGGGACAGTTCGCGCTCCCGATAGTGACCGCCGCAGTAGCCGCAGAGGTGGCGGTCCCTGGCGAACAGGGCGGCATTGGTCAGGTGCGGCTCGGCATGGTGATCGCGTACCAGTTCGGCGGCGCCCTTGATCGCAATGATGCTGGCGGTGGACAACGTCGAGCGTTCTCCGGTCAGCCGCGACAGGCCACCACGATAGGTTGCGACGACCTCGCCCATCGACCAGGCCACCATGCGGCGGGCCTGGTAGGTGATGGCTACGTCGATCATGAGCCAGCGGCTGGGGTGGCCGGCCATGTCGAGCGCGAGAATCATCGCCACGACGATACGCTCCTCATTCGATGCAAGGCGCCCACCGCCGGTAAACGATCAACGACCTCAACCCCGACGGCACGCGTTCGGGCGCCGAGTATACGGTCATCCCGTCGCGAAGCAAACGCGCTCAGGCAAGCATCCCCACGACCGGCGAAACCTTCTGGATAGTGATGGCGTTCACCGGGCAGACCGCCTCGCACTGTCCGCAGCGGACGCATCGGTCCTGGTCGATCCAGAGGCGATTGAAATAGAGCGAATCGGTTGCGCCGGGGGTCACCGGCAGATAGCCGTCAATGCGCCCTTCGTCGTCTCGCGTCAGGCCAGCGATCTCGACGATGCAGTCGGCCACGGGCCTCACCTTGAGGCATTCGTCGCACAGTACGCAACGGCTGTCGATGATCTCGAACTTGTAGTGGCACAGGTAGCAGCGCGAAGCCTCGGCGTGCGCAGCCGGCTCCGCGTACCCGGTTTCCACTTCGGCCTCCAGCCCGCGTGCGGCCGGCGGCAGCACCGGCATCGGATGGATCGGGATCGCATTCATCGACGCGGTACGCCCGGTCGTGGCCGGATGCGCGTTCTTCGACGTTCCCGCCGGACCGATGGCGATGCGCGCGCGCGTGCGCTCGCGTCCCATAAGAAAACGATCGACGCGCGCGGCGCAGAGCTTGGCGTGACCGATCGCGCGGATCAGGGTGGTCGCGCCGAGTGCGAAATCGCCGGCAACGAAAACCTTGGCCATGGTGCTCTCCGGATTCGTGCCGGAGGCGAGCCACCCGTCGCGCCCGACCAGGCGTGGCGCCAGCGCGGCGTCGATCCAATCGGTCCGCGGGCTCTGCCCGGTGGCCATGATCACCTGATCGGCCACCACCTCGAAGCCCCCGCCGGCGGTGACCGAGAAGCCGGCACGGCCATCGGCCTGCTGCGTCGTGGCCTCGGTCCGCGCGAGGCGCAGGCCAGCCACGCGACCATCGACGCCGAGCAGCGCAAGCGGTGCTGCTTCATTGACCAGAGTACCGCCTTCCGACAGATACTCGTCCAGTTCACCCGGCAGCACCACCATGTCGGCGCGACGACGGCGGTAGTACACCGTGACGCGAGCGCCAAGCCGCAGTGCGGTCCGGGCGCAATCCATGGCCGTATAGCCGCCACCCACCACGGCAACCTCGCGGCCGACGCTGCGGCGTCCGGATTCGTTGACGGCGAGCAGGAAATCGAGCCCGTGCTCCACCCCGTCCAGGTCGGTGCCGGGCAAGCCGATGTCGTTCGGACGCAACGTCCCGGCAGCCAGCACCACCGCGTCATGGTCGTCCATGAGGCGGGCAAGCGACACGTCGCGGCCGATCGCCACCCCGGTACGCAGCTCGACGCCGGTTGCGAGCACCTGCGCGATCTCGCGCTCGATCAGATCCCGCGGCAGGCGAAACGCCGGGATGCCCTGATTGAGCATGCCGCCAGGACGCCGATGCCGCTCGAACACCGTGACCCGATGACCGAGCAGCGCCAGCTCACGCGCCGCGGTCAGCCCCGCCACGCCGGCGCCGATGACAGCCACCGACCGACCGCTCGGGGCACTGAATGGCGCCAGCCGCACCGGCGGCTGCCGCACCAGGTCCGCAGACGAGCGTTTGGAGAAGCAGATCGCCACCGGGTCGCCATTGCCCTCGCGACCGTGACGGCAGGCGTCTTCGCACGGACGCGAGCAGACGCGCCCGAGAATGGCGGGAAATACGTTGTCGCGCAGGTTGATCGAATAGGCCTGCGCGTAATCGCCCCGATAGATCGCCTCGAGGTAGCCGGGAATGTCGGTTCCGGCCGGGCACGACGTGCGGCAGGGAATGTTCCGGTCGAGCCAGTGAAAATCCTGCGTCGTTTGAAGCAGCATGGGCGACTCGGTTACCGCGCCGGCGCTCAGCGCACCGGCGGTCTTCGACCGGTCGACGCTCATGCGCGCCACGCCCGGCGGCAGCGGGTCCCGCTCACTGCGGGGGCACAGACCGGCCGGTCTTGCCGAGCTCGGGCTTGAAGAACTCCGTGCCGCTCGGGCCGATACCCATGATCTGCACGATCACTTCCCCGTCCTTCGAGCCGTCGTAGTGCGCGGCCCCGGCGGGATGCTTCATGAAGCTGCCCGCAGGCATTGCGACGGTATTGTCCGGATCGAAATTCTCGCTGGTCCCCGCATACCAGGTCCCCTTGATCACCGTCACCAGCCGATCATCCGGGTGACGGTGCGGCATGCTCATGGTCCCCGGCGAGAACTTGACCCGGATCACGTACGGTCCGGGCTGACTCGGATTGCCGTCCACGACCATCACCTTGATTCCGTCGTAGCCCGGCGCGTCGCTCCATACTTCGGCTCCCGGCTTGAGCATGACGAATCCCTTGGCGTCGGTTTCCAGCGCCGCGTGGAGCACGCTGCCGGGAACGATGACGGCAGCCGCCAGCGCGGCAGCCAGCGTCAGACTGCGAATCGATTTCATGGCGTCGCCTTCGTGTATTGAACCGGGCCGAGTTTAACCTGCCGTTCGAACGGCAGAGCGCTCACGGTTTGACGAACTTCAGCGTCATCCGGTCGCTCTCGCCGATGGCGAGATAGCGTTCGCGGTCCTGCTCGCCGAGACGCAAGGTCGGCGGCAAGGTCCACACGCCCTCGGGATAGTCCTTCGTGTCTCTCGGGTTGGCGTTGATTTCGGATCCGGCGGCGAAACGAAAGCCCGCCTTCTCGGCAACATCGATCACGTACTGCTCGGTCATGTAGCCGGAATTCACTTGATCGTCGAATGCGGTGCCCGGCCTCGCCCGGTGCTCTTCCACGCCGAGGATGCCGCCTGACTTGAGCAGATCGAAGAAGGTCGAAAACATCGCATCGGCCCTCCCGGCCTTGGCCCAGTTGTGCACGTTGCGGAACGTCAGGACCATGTCCACGGTTCCACGCGGTGCCGCGTCCACGAAATCGGGCGCGAGAATCTCGGTCGGGATGACGTTCCCGTAGACGTCGGGGCGGGCCGCCATCTTCTTCTGGAGCGCCTGATCCTGGCGCCTGGCGTAGTCGGGCGCCTGCGCCCAGCTGACCGGATAGCGCGCCGCGTACAACCTGCCCTGGTCGCGCAGCACGGGCGCGAGCACTTCGGTGTACCAACCGGTCGAAGGCCAGATCTCGACCACGGTCATGCCCGGTTCCAACCCCAGGAAAAGCAGCGTCTCCCGGGGATGCCGGTAAGCGTCACGCGCACGGTTCGCGTCACTGCGGTGATCCCCGCCAATGGCCGCCTCGAGCAGATCGGCGTTCTGCCCGGCACCTGCACAAGAAAGACTTGCGGTTGCTAGAGCAAATGCAATCAATAGTTTGCGAAACAAAATGGTCTCCTCGCGGTACTTCCCGTGTGGCGCAGCGCAGGGTCGGCGCGCTTTTCTCTTTGATGGTCGGGCTGCCGAAGTCTAGCGACCACGGGCCGGCGATGTCCACAGGCGCGAAAGGCCTCTTCGGAAGCGTGCTGTTTTCCTCATTAACATTTTTCATTTCTTATACTTGACGGTGAAACGTCAAGTAATTTGGCAGATGATATTGCAATGCAAAAGAAAATCTTACAAAAAGAACTATTAAGTTTATTGAATGTCTGTCGATCAGTAAGTTATAGTATATTGCAACGCACCATTATCTACCGGAGTTAAAGCATGCCCCCCGTCATTCAGACATTAATCGATCTCCTTTCCAAGACTCGCGAAACCGAACTCGAGCGCTATCTCGCGGAGTCGGCGAACCTGGCCGACGTCGAGCGTCGTACCCGCGAATGGGAGACCAGGCACCAGGAATCCACGTTCACGTGGTCCTGATTCGCCCGTAGCGCAAAAAGGCCCGCATCGGCAGATGCGGGCCTTTTTTTGGAGGGTGCGCGCCTAGGAGTCTGTCGGACTTTCCGGACTTTTGGATACTGCCGCGATCCGAGATAATTGGGGTAGTGCGTTGAGGAGATGTTCGCAATGAGCCGCTTCGTTTGCGTCGATCGAGACACTGCCTACCTGTTGCCACCGTCTG
>JBBQHP010000086.1:0-8565 GCA_038324085.1 Burkholderiales bacterium | reverse complement strand
CCCGTGGGCGCCATGGGTCGTGACATATGGCGGCGCAGGGGCGCTGCAGTCCGACTACATCATCGACGGCGACCTGGAAGAAGTTCTCCTGCAGGCCAGCGCTCGGGCGCGCTCGATGAGACCCCAACGGCTGTAGCCGATTGCAGGCTGATGTCAGGCCGCGAGCGACCGCCAACCCCTGATGACGGCCCACTGGGCCTGAGCATCAGCCGATTCGACGAACGACAGCGTCGGCAGCGACTGGTCTTGCCGCGTGCAGCAGGTTGCTGGGACTATGCACCGCTCGTCGACTTGGTAGTCCGTGAACCAGGAGCCGACCTGTCTCGCTTCGCTGGGCGGACCGTCGCTGAGCACCTTGCGCTCCTGAGACGGCGCACCGACCCCGGCACTGACCGATTCGTCGCATGGTACGAGCGCAATCTCACGCCCCATCTGCCCGCACTCGCGCGCCGCCGGCGCAGCCCAGACAACCACTACTGCGTCGAAGTGGCACCGCTGCCGCTGGTCGCCGCATTGCCGCAGCTTGTCCGCTCGGTAGGGCCGAATCGCGCCACGCCGGGGCAGTGGTCGTCGAGCCTGCAAGCCCTGACCGAGAAGGGCACAAAGCGCGAGGAGCTGACCCTGTCGGGAGTGCTTTCGCGCCTTGATCGTGCACCGCAGGATGCGAAGCTCACGAAGGCACAGGTGCTGCGCATGGTGGACCTGTCTCATGTGCTGCCCAAGCTCGTCTGCGAGTCCAGGTTCGGTTTCGCGGCCAAGTCGGGATGGCGGGAGTGCTGCGACCGGCTCCCGGCGACTGACAAGAAGCGCCGCCGGCTACATGTTGCGGGCCACGGCATGGCTCATGTCCGCTTCCGGCACCGTTCGCTCGGTTGGTCAGTGGCGAGAACTCGGTTCAGCGACCTGCTGGTCGACCAGCGAGGCTGGTGGATCGTGCTCGACGAGAAGGGGCGCCTCGTCGACACCGCCAAGAGTGGCTTCTCCTCACCCGACGAAGCGTTCGAGTTCGCTGAGCTTCAGATGGCTAAGCGGTTTCTCGCATGGGGCAAGCACCAGGCAACAGTGAAGTGGGAGCGCTTCTCTCTGCCGGGTGGCGACGACTATCGCGAATTGCTGATCCAGCTGGACGACTGGCCCCTGACCTATCACCCGCGCCACTTCAGGACGCGGAACGTCCTCGCGCATGTGCGAAGCAGCATCCGCCTGACTGCCGATGGAAGGCGGGTGCTCTTCCTGGACGAGGTCCAGAGCGACTGGCATGCCGACCTGCATGCGCAGGCCAGAGACGTGGCGATCGAAGCAAGCAAGGGAAAGGTCGCGGATGCGCCGTTCGCCAAGGAGTGGCCTCTGCTGACGCTAAAGATCATGTTGTGGTGGGCGCAGCGCTGCGGCGCGGACGGCCTGTCATGGAGCAGCGCTGACTTGCAGCAGGCGAGGTGGGACGGCTACGGCCCGCCAGGTTTGCTGTACCGCAAGCTCCTGCCCGACGCCGCGATGGCGTTGGCGAAGGCGCTTCGGGTCACTACGGGGTCCGCACGTCTGCGGATCCGCACCGGTACCAGGTCCGTGGTGCTCGGAGTGCGGGGATGGGAAGTCCGGGATCGGGACGGCCGCGCAGTCACCAAGGCCTTTTGCCATCGCGGTCAGGCTGAACGCTTCGCGGACCTGACCGGGGAGTTCACTGAGGTGGACATGCCAGCACTGTGGCTGGATGTGCTGGGGACGATTGCGGCGATTCCTCTCTACGGAACCGGCGCGGCGGACCAATGGATCGACAAGGTTGCGTCCGTGTCTCAATAGCGCTCGAGCGACCAGCTCGTGCTCGCGGCGAGGCGGGGGTTCCCACCCCGCACGCCTCACCGGCTACAGTTGAGAGGCTGCACGCACCTCTCACGGAACCTCACATGACGCTGCATGCACGACCTGTGGGGTATTCCGTGGGGTATTTGGGCCGGCAAAGAGAAAATATGACAGCACGACAACCACTTAGCTTCGCACTCGAAGTTCAGGTGCAGAACATCGAGTAGGGTTTCAGGGGGTCCCACGGGATCCCTGAAATCACACTAACCCGTTTTCGTGTAAGGATATTTTGTCCCAGGCCGTCCCAGGGCGTCGCAGCGAAGCGCGCGAATCCTGTGGGGTTTACCGTGGGGTTTTCGGGGTTCGCGCCGTTTCTGGCGCATCCGTCCGATCA
This sequence comes from Burkholderiales bacterium, assembly GCA_038324085.1. Taxonomy (GTDB): domain Bacteria; phylum Pseudomonadota; class Gammaproteobacteria; order Burkholderiales. Next base: position 6,371 of record JBBQHP010000086.1, on the reverse strand, counting down.
AAAAACCCACAGCCTCACAGGAGCCGATGGGACATGAGCACACAGCAACGATCGATCACAGACCGCGAACTCAAGGCACTGCTCGCTGCAGGCGCCGTAGACCGAGGTGTGGGCGAGGGCCTGACATTCGTCGCGAGCAGCACCGCAGCGCAGGCCGGCAAGGCTTCGTGGATCCTGCGCTACCGGCTGAACGGGCGCGCCAAGGAGAAGGTCCTCGGGCGTTATCCGGAACTCAATCATCTACCTTCCAGCAGGTTATGCGCGTGCCGAACGGTTTGTGGGGGGCCGTGATGGCCGCCGCGACCGAGAAACTGGCCCAGCGCATCCGCGACGGCCAAGCGCCGAAGATCAAGGTCTACGACAAGGCGGCGCCGTCACAGCGACCGATCGTCGCACCGACGCCCGAGTTGCAGCGCATGCGCGAACGCGCTGCGCCAGCGCCGGTGCGATGAGGCCACACGTCGGTGGAAACGTCGGCCCACGGCATCACGGCGCCATGCGCGGTCTACGAGATCGGTGGCCGGCGCTTCGAGCTCGGCTCGCGCGGGTTTACCGAAGCCATCGCGGACGCGCATGCATCCCATCTGCGCCCAAGGTAAACTCGCCCCAGGGAATATCCGGGAGTCGCCATGACCACCATCGACATTGCAGGGCTGCCCGTAGCCGAAAAACTGCTGGTCATGGAACGGCTGTCGGACACGCTGCGCGTGCAGGCCGACAACAGCGTCGTCCCTGCCTGGCATCAGGATGTACAGGCAGAGCGCCTGCGCCGCCTAGACACCGGCAACGAGCCCACTTCCACCTGGACAGAGGCTAAGGAGCGCATTCGCTCCCAGATCAAAGCGGGCTGACGTGGCGCAAATTCGGATAGCGCGCTCGGCGGAAGCCGATCTGCTGGAAGGCTACGTGTTCTATGAGCGGCAACAGGCAGGCGTTGGTGAGTATTTCCTCGACAGCTTTTACGCGGACATCGACGTACTGGCCTTGCATGCCGGCATTCATCCCAAGCCCGACGGCCGCCTGCATCGTTCGTTCGCTGATCGATTCCCTTTCGCCATCTATTACGAACTGAAGGACGATATCGCTACCGTAGTGGCGGAACCGGACCGTCGGCAAAATCCGGCCTCTATCACGGAGCGCGTCGGCTGATTGCAGGAATTGGGCTCGGTCAAATGAAACGAAACCCGCGATCGCCGCAGACAGCGCCATTGAGTAAGTTTACTCAATGCACTGAGTAAATGAACAACTCGAGATCGACCCTCGGGGCCGTCCGGACCTTGTAGCCGAGGATGTAGCTAGACCGATCCGAAACTACGCAGAACCCCTATGAATAAAAACACTACAAGCGCCCGGCGCGAGCAGATGCAGAACATAGAATGAGCGGTAGGCTCTTCATCGTCGCCGCACCTTCCGGCGCCGGCAAGACCAGCCTGGTACGCCGGCTGATCGCGAACGATCCCGAAATTCACCTGTCCGTTTCCTACAGCACGCGGCCCGCGCGCCCGGGCGAGATCGAGGGGCGGGATTATCACTTCGTGTCGCCCGAGGTCTTTGGTGCGATGCGCGCCAATGGCGAGTTGCTCGAAAGCGCGGAAGTCCATGGCAATTTCTACGGGACCTCGCGCGGCTGGATCGAAGCGAAAATGCGCGGTGGTACGGATATCCTGCTGGAGATCGACTGGCAGGGGGCGTTGCAGGTCCGGGGATTGATCCCGAAGGCAGTCGGCATCTTCATCCTCCCGCCCACCGTGGAAGTTCTGGCCCAACGGTTGTCGCGGCGGGGCACGGACACCCCGGAAGTGATCGAACGGCGGTTGCAAGCGGCGCGGGACGAGATCAGTCATTTCAGCGAGTTCGATTATGTTATTATTAACAAGGACTTCGAAGAGGCGATTCGGGACCTTCAAGCAATCGTCCGCGCCGAGCGACTGCGCACCGGTGTACAACTGGAGCGTCACCGCGAAATCATCAACCGCATGAAGTAGAGGAATAGCCATGGCTCGCATCACCGTCGACGACGCAATGAGACACATCCCGAATCGCTTTGACCTCACGCTCGCGGCCACCTATCGCGCGCGCGAGATCGCTAACGGGGCGACGCCGCTAGTAGAAGCAAACAAGGACAAGCCCACTGTGATCGCACTGCGCGAGATGGCGCTGGGCCTGATCAGCATCGATATTCTCTACCGCACCAAACACTGAGCGCGTCCCGCGGGCGGGGACCCGCCCGCTTACCGGCGCGAACTGTCCCATGGGCTCCCCGACACCGCGCCGCATGACCCCCGCCGACAGCTTCTTCCACGACGTATCCGGCTACCTCAAGCCGGAAGACGTGACGCAACTCCAGTCGGCCTACGATTTCAGCGCATTGGCCCACGAGGGCCAGTTCCGCATGACCGGAGAGCCCTACGTCTCCCACCCGGTGGCGGTCGCGCAGATCCTCACCGAGTGGCATCTCGATTCGCAGGCCCTTTCGGCCGCGTTGCTGCACGACGTGATGGAGGACACCAACGTCACCAAGGCCGAGTTGTCGGAGAAATTCGGCAAGATGGTGGCCGAACTGGTCGATGGTGTCTCGAAGCTCGATCGAATCGAGTTCCAGAGCCACGAGCAGGCGCAGGCGGAAAATTTCCGCAAGATGGTGCTTGCGATGACCCGGGACGTGCGGGTCATCCTGATCAAGCTCGCCGACCGGTTGCACAATATGCGCACGCTGGACGCCATGAACCCGAAAAAGCGGGTGCGCATCGCGCGCGAAACGATCGAAATCTACGCGCCGATCGCAAACCGGCTCGGGTTGAACCGTCTGTTCCAGGAGCTCCAGGAACTGTCGTTCAAGCACCTGTACCCGAACCGCTACCGGGTTCTCCACAAGGCGCTGTTTTCGGCACGTGGCAACCGCCGGGAAGTCGTGGACAAGATCCAGGACGCGATCCGGGCGAAGCTGGCCGACGCGAAGATCGAAGCGGCGGTCACCGGCCGCGAGAAGGACCTCTACAGCATCTATCACAAGATGCAGGACAAGCACCTGACGTTCTCGCAGGTGTTCGACATCTACGGCTTTCGCATCATCGTGAGCGACATCGCGTCCTGCTACCTCGCGCTGGGAGCCCTGCACGGGCTCTACAAACCGATACCGGGCAAGTTCAAGGACTACATCGCCATTCCGAAGGCGAATGGCTACCAGTCGTTGCACACGACTCTGTTCGGCCCGTTCGGCACGCCATTGGAGGTGCAGATCCGGACCCAGGAGATGCACAAGATCGCCGAAGCCGGCGTGGCATCGCACTGGCTCTACAAACAGAGCGACGCGGAACTGAACGAGCTTCAGAAGAAGACCCATCAGTGGCTCCAGAGTCTGCTCGAGATGCAGACGCAGAGTGGTTCCTCGATCGAGTTTCTGGAACACCTAAAGGTCGACCTCTTCCCGGACGAGGTCTACGTGTTCACACCGAAGGGCAAGATCCTCTCGTTGTCGCACGGCGCGACCTGCGTCGACTTCGCCTATGCAGTGCATACCGACATCGGCAACCGCTGTGTGGCCGCGAAGGTCAATCACGAGCTCGTGCCGTTGCGGAGCGAACTGCGCAACGGTGACCGGGTGGAGATCATCACCGCCGCGCACGCCAAGCCCAATCCCGCATGGCTCAATTACGTGGTCACGGGAAAGGCGCGATCTCACATCCGCCACTTCCTGAAAACGATGCAGTACGAGGAATCGGCGCAACTCGGCGAACGGCTGCTGAATCAAGCGGTGGCCGCCCTTTCGCCGAAAGCGCAGAAGATCGACGACAGTAGCTGGGAGAAGTTGCTGAAGGATCAGAGCGACCGGACTCGCCAGGAGATCCTCGCCGACATCGGCCTGGGCAAGCAACTCGCTATCGTGGTCGCGCGACGGCTGCTGATGATCGGCGAACCGGAGGGCGAATCGAATCGCCTGCCCGGGACCGTGGTGATCCGCGGCTCCGAAGGCATGGCCTTGCAGTTCGCCAAGTGCTGCCACCCCATCCCCGGTGACCCCATCATCGGTTACGTCAAGAAGGGCCAGGGCCTGATCGTGCATACCCATGATTGCCCGGTCGCGCGCAAGATGCGCGGCGATCCCGACAAATGGCTCGACGTGGAATGGGCGCCGGACACGCGCAAATTGTTCGCGGTGAACATCCGGCTCGTAGTCTCCAACGAGCGTGGCGTGCTGGCGAAACTCGCCGTCGAGATTGCGGAGTCCGACGCCAACATCGACAACGTGAGCCTGGAACCCGGCGACTCGAGCGCGTATTCCAACGTGCACTTCACCCTGCAGGTTCACAACCGCCTGCACCTCGCGCAGATCATGCGGGGCCTGCGACGCATCCCCCAGGTGATCCGCATCACCCGCCTGAAAGGCTGATCCGCCGCCTCGCTGCCGGTCTTCCCGCCCGGCACCCCAAGCGTCCAACGCATCGCATGGAATTGCACTCCTACCAGTTTCTCTCTGCGCTTCTCGCCATCGTCGTCATCGACCTGGTGCTGGCTGGCGACAACGCGATCGTGATCGCGCTTGCAGCGCGTACGCTCCCCAAGGCACTGCAGAAGAAGGCCATCGTATGGGGTACCGTCGGAGCGATCGCCGTGCGCATCGTCATGACGCTGGTGGTCGTCTGGCTGCTTTCCGTTCCCGGATTGCGCTTCGTGGGCGGACTGCTCCTCATATGGATCGCGTACAAATTGCTCGCCACCGACAATCACGACGACGATCACGAAGTCAGCCTCCACCTCGGCAGTGACGTGCAACACCCGTCGTTCTGGAGCGCACTGCGAACCATAGTCGTGGCCGATGCAGTCATGGGACTCGACAACGTGCTGGGCGTGGCCGGGGCCGCGAAGGGCAGTTTCGTGCTGGTCGTGCTGGGCCTTGCGATCAGCATCCCGATCATGGTCTGGGGCAGCACGCTCATTCTGAAGTGGGTCGAACGATTCCCGGCGATCATCTATGTGGGCGCCGGCGTGCTCGCCTGGACTTCAGCCACCATGATCATCCACGAACCCAAGCTGCAACCGCTTCTCGATGACTTCGAATGGGCGGATTACGCGATCTACGCGGTCATTTTCGGCGGCGTCCTCGGCGCCGGCTACCTCGTGAACACGCGGCGCAAGAAGCTTCGCAGCCACCGGCGAGAAGTATGATGCAGGTCAACTGGGCGTCCCATTCGTGGGGCAAAATGCGACTCGTGACGTTCTGGAGTTTCCACCATGACCCCGCTCCCGCGCCTGTTCCTTTGCATCGTGCTCGCGCTCTCTAGCGGCGCCTCGCCAGCGCAGCCCCAGGACGACACGGCGGACAGTGGTATCAGCAAGCTTCCGCCGCCACGCAGCGAGCGCCTCGACGTATTTGGCGCCGGAATGTGCCACCAGTGCGAATGGCGGCCTCGCGCAAAGCTGATGGCTGCTCCGGAACAGTGCGGTACCGATGCCAGTGGCACCGCCAAGCTTGCGGTGTTCGAATGCGGCCGCAATCCGGCGTGCGACACGGTGTGCAATTTCGTGAGTTGCGATACCCCCTGACGCGTACACGCAGGGTACTGCGCGTCGCCCGCCAGTGACGATCTGAGCGGCAAAACCCGCCCGCCACGCCGGTCTGAGTCCACTGTCTTGAGGCACGCGTTTGTTTCAGCGGGCCTTTCGCAGCCTGGCACGCGGATTGATAGGGATTGGGCGGCAGCGCTCGCGTCCCCCCGACCGGGCACTGCTGGTAGTCAAGTGGGACTTCACCGCCCGCGCCTCGCCAGGGCCCGGGCGGATCTTTTTTGGAGGGCAGAATGTTCAAGCAGATGTCTCAGAACAAGACCGCCCCCGGTTCTCAGTTGCTTGCAGGACTCGGCGGGACGGCGTTGCATGGTGCGACTTTGGCACTGCTCATACTCGGCGTCGCAGGCCTCATCTACAAGACGCTCAAGCCCGGCGGTTTGGTCGGCCGGTGGCTCGACGGCGTCTGGCATATCCACCCAGGCTACGCTGCCTTCATGGTGGTCGCGATCCTGACTGGCGGCTACGGTTTCAAACGCTGGCTGGACGCGAGTTCGATGAACGGGGCGCGCGGCGATATTCTCGTCTACGCCGGGTTGGCGCTCGGCCTGTTCTTCGGGTTCCAGCTGATCGTCACCGGGTCGATGTAAGTATCCCCCGGCAGAGCCGGGGGCTTTAAGTTGTGAGCCGCTCGAAGCGGCTGATCGGGGTTGCTAACGCGGCCCCGCGTTCTTGGGGCCACCTTCGTGGGGGCCGCCTGTCATTGCCATAGCCTCATTTGGTCCAGCCGGCGATCCTCTTGCTCCTGATTCCGGATGTACTGCCGGATGACCTCTTCGTCTCGCCCGACCGTCGAGACGAAGTAC
>JBBQHP010000085.1:0-8669 GCA_038324085.1 Burkholderiales bacterium | reverse complement strand
AAGTTGCTCCCGCTCCGCCTGGCTCAACACCAGTTCCGCCTTTGGTCTTCCTGCCATCGTCGCCTCGTCGGGTATGAACACTACACGACTGACTTCAATGCTTACCTATAGTTCAATGAACTTCTAACTCACAACACTAGCAGCCTGTCGCACTCAGGATGATTCGGCTGCAACTGCGGGACAGCGGTCCATATTTCGCCGCTTTTTTCTTGCATGCTCCCGATATGCGCTTCGCAATCGTCAAACTCTGTCCTGGCTCTCCCCCGGTTTGGCTATCGACCAGCCAAGTCCGACAGACCGCTAGGGCTGGAGTCCGATCCGCCAACACTGGTGGACGCGGTGATTGCGAAAATCCTCGGGGATCGTGCGAGTGGTGATGTCCTCGATGCACAGTGCGGACAGCGCCGCCCCTTCGAGCTTGAAGCCGCGCAGGTTGGTCGAGAAGAACAGCAAGCCGTCCGGCTCGAGCAGGGCCGCGACCGCCTGCACCAGCGCGGGGTGATCGCGTTGCACGTCGAAAGTTCCGTCCATCTTCTTCGAACTCGAGTAGGCCGGTGGATCGAGCACGATGAGCCCGAAGCGCTCGCGCCGTCGTCGGGCCTCATGCAACCAGTCGGTGACGTCCGCGCGTTCGAGGTGATGGCCTGCCGGGTCCATGCCGTTCAACTCGAAGTTGCGCCGCGCCCAGGCGAGATAGGTGTTCGACAGATCGACGCTGACGCTGGCTTCGGCACCTCCCGCCACCGCCTGGACCGTGAAGCTGCCCGTATAGCAGAACAGGTTGAGCACACGCCGCCCGCGCGCGCTGTCGCGCACCATCGCACGCGTGAGGCGATGATCGAGGAACAGCCCGGTGTCCAGATACGCTTCCAGGTTGACCCAGAACCGCGCGCCCGCTTCGGTCACCACGAAGTCCACGCCCGAGCTGCCGGTCTTCTCGTGCTGCGATTCGCGTCGATTCAGCTTGCGGCGCAATTTTATGGTCACCGCATTCGGATGCAGGTCCAGGCCGCGCGCGGCAGCGCCGCACAATGCTTCGAGGCCGTCTGCGTCGAAGCTCGCATCGACGCCGCGCAGATACTGCTGCAGCAGCGCACGATCTCCGTACCGGTCGAGCGCGAAGGCCAGTTCCGGAATGTCGCGGTCGTAGATCCGGTAGCAGGTCACGCTCTCGCGCTTCGCCCAGCGACCAAGGTGCCGATCGCGCTTGCGTACGCGGTTCTCGAATGCGTCCAGCAGTGCCGGCTCAAACATCGCTGGCGACGGGGCGAGCGAAGCGCGAGGACGTGGTGAACCAGATGCCGAGGAAGACCAGGACGATGCCGGCAGCGTGGTAGGCCTGCGGCGGTTCGTGCAGGAACAGGGTCGAGAACACGACCCCGTAGGCCGGCACGAGGTGAATGAAGATGCTGGCGCGCTGGGGTCCGATCGCCGCAACGCCGCGATTGAAGAACAGGTATGCCACCACGGAAGGCATGGTGCCGTAGTAGAGAAGCGTGACCGTGCTGGCCGGGGTCAGGTGGAAGCGAACGCCGGAGGCCAGTTCGATCGCATAGAACACCACGAGCACCGGCAGGCCGAACAGGATGATGGCCGCCAGAAACGGCAGCGTGTCCAGTTCGTGCGGTTTGAAGCGCAAGGCCACCGTGTAGAACGCCCAGAGGATCATCGCGCCCAGCAACCAGAAATCGCCCGCGTTGAAGGTCAGGTTGCGCAGCGTCGCCAGATCGCCGCGAGCCACGATGACCACCACGCCGGCAAGCGAAAGGGCGACTCCGAGCCCCTGGAGCGGTCGGATGCGCTCGCGCAGCACCAGCCATGCGATCGGCACGATCAGTACCGGGATGAGCGAATTGAACAGCGTGCCGTTGGTCGCGGTCGTGGTCTGAAGCGCGATGTAGCACATCGTGTTGTAGCTCGCGACGCCGAGCCCGCCGAGCAGGAAAAGCAGACGCCACGAACGGCGCAGGACGGCCCGATGTCGCACGAGGGTGCGAAACGCGAACGGCATCACCACGGCGAAAGCGATGGTCCAGCGCCAGAAAGCCATGGCCACAGGGGGAATGTCGGCACGCATCGCGCGCGCGATGACGATGTTGCCTGCCCAGAACAGCGTAGCGAGCGCGAGCAACAGGTACGGCGATGGACGCGCCCGCCCTTCGGACACGTTCAGTTCAACCGGGAGGCGAGTTTCTGCATCTCCACGATGCGGTCGCGAATGCCCTCAGCATCGGCGGCGTTCGGCGCAAGGGCGATGTAGCGTTCGAAATCGGCCAACGCCGCCCGGAAGCATTCGAGTTCCTGGTAGACGACACCGCGATCTCGCAATTCCTCAGGCTCCTTCGGCGCGAGCGGAACGATCCATTCGAGCACGGCGAGCGCCTCATCCATCTGCCCCGCTTTCAGGTAGATGGCTTTCAGATTGCGCAGCATGCGCACCAGCACTTCGCGCGGCGGTGCCGACACCAGCAGTTCAGAGACGATCGCTCGGGATACTTCGCCGCCCCGGGCATCGCGCAGGCGTTGCTGAAGGTCTTCGAGCGACAGCGACAGGCCGCCGTAATAGGGGTCGAGGACGACAATCCCCCCTTCGACCGGACATTTCACCAGGAAATGGCCGGGAAACGAAACGCCGCGCAGGTCGAGACCGAGCCGGCGGCCAACCGAGATATAGACGATGGACAGGCTGAGCGGTATCCCGCGACGCCGCTCCAGCACCTCATTCAGGAAACTGTTGCGGGGATCGTAGTAGTTGTCCGGGTCCGGCGCGAAACCGAGTTCCTGGAACAAGTACTGGTTCAACGCGCCCAGCCGATCCGTATCGCTGCTATCGTCGCCGAGGCGTTCGCGCAGTTCGCGCGCGAAGCCGTCGATGCGATCGAGGTAGTCCTTGATATCCAGGCCAGGATAGCGGCTCTCCGCGAACAGCAATGCGGCCTCGGCCAAACAGATGCAATCTTCGGGGCTATCGAGCAGCGCGCTCAGGCGCTCGGAGATTCGCAGGTCCATCAGTGCCGCGTGGCGTCTTGCTCAACTCTCCTGCTCCGCCGGCACGGGCGGGAGGAAAAGTGCCGCGACCTGTCGCTTGGGTCCGGGCGCGCCGGGCCTTGCCACAACCGGCGCCGGCGGACGGGACGAGGGCGTCGACTGTTCGTAGGGCTGGCTGAACAGCGGATCCTTCGACTGCGGGACGAGACGGGGACCGGGTCTGGATTCGGATCGGGGACCAGGCGCCGAGCGTTCGGGTCTCGGTTCCGCGCGATGATGTTCAGCCGATCGCGGCGTGGACTTTTCTTCGCGCGGACGCCGGGGATGCCGAGGTGCTTCCTGCGCAGCCGGATCGAAGCCTTCGAGCGTGCGCTCGTTGATTTTGGCTTTGAGCAGCCGCTCGATGCGTTCGAGGTATTCGCGCTCACCGTCGGATACCAGCGAAATCGCTTCGCCGGACTGGCCTGCGCGGCCGGTACGACCGATGCGGTGGACGTAGTCTTCGGGCGTATGCGGCAATTCGTAGTTGATGACGCAAGGCAATTGTTCGATGTCGAGCCCGCGGGCCGCGATGTCCGTCGCGACGAGCACCCGCACCTTGCCTTCCTTGAAGCCGGCGAGCGCATCCATGCGCTCCTGCTGGGTACGATTGGAGTGGATCGCGGTGGCATCGATGCCATCCTTGACCAATTGATGCGCGAGTCGCGACGCGCCCAGGCGTGTGCGAACGAATACCAGGACCTGCCGGAGATCGCCTTCGTTGACCAGCCGCGCGAGCAGTTCGCGCTTGCGGGCTTCGGGTGTGCGGTAGACGGCGTGCGTGACTGTCTCGGTGACGGAATTGCGCCGCGCGACTTCGAGCGTGACGGGCTCCTTGAGCAGTCCATCGGCGAGCCGACGGATTTCATCCGAGAAGGTGGCGGAGAACAACAGGCTCTGCCGCTTCGTGGGCAGGAGCGCGAGAATGCGTCGGATGTCGGGCATGAAACCCATGTCGAGCATCCGATCGGCTTCATCCAGCACCAGGAATTCCACCTGGTTCAGCATCACGGTCTTCTGCTGCACATGGTCCAGCAGGCGGCCGGGGGTCGCCACGAGGATCTCGACGCCTGCGCGCAGGTCTTTCGTCTGCGGCGCGATGTCGACGCCACCGTACACGACGGTGCTGCGCAGCGGCAGGTACTTGCTGTACGCCACGACGCTCTCGTACACCTGCGCCGCGAGTTCGCGCGTCGGCGTGAGGATCAGGGCCCTTACCGGGTGACGCGCCGGTGACATGCTCGTGCTGGCATGCTGCTTGAGGCGTTGCAGGAGCGGCAGCGTGAATCCGGCGGTCTTGCCGGTCCCGGTCTGGGCGGCGCCCATCACGTCCTTGCCGAGCAGCACGGCGGGGATGGCTTTGGTCTGGATTGGTGTGGGCTCGGTATAGCCCTGCTCGACTACGGCGCGAAGCAACTCTTCGCAAAGGCCGAGTTCGGAAAACTGCATGGGTGGATGGATCTCCTGTTGGCGGGGCCGATTCGGGCGGGTCCCCGGGAATTGAGATGCGGCCGATCAGGTGATGCGCCGATCAAGGCCGGATAAATAAGGCAGGTAGTCTACAGGACGGACCTTGATCCACAAAGCCTTTTCGGGCATTCGCCGGCCCCGCCGGCCGTCGGAACGGCGCGGCCGGTTGGCTCTGGTGAAATCGCACGCCCGCAACACAGTCGGCCCCCTAGCGCGCGCTCGTGGCGGTGAGCGCCAAGGGCCCATCGGCCCCGCTGCGGCAGTATTCCCAGACCCCGGATCCGCTGCGACCGCGCGCGTGGTTCTCGACCCGCAGGCGCCGACATTCGCGCGCCTCGGCCTGGTGCGCGCCGAGCACCGTGACACGGCCGTGCGCGCCGGTCTTCGCGTTCTCCCAGCCCTTCGACTCCCCTTCGGGTAGCGCGAGAGCCCCGTCGATGGTGGCCATCAGCATCGTCACGTCGTCGTCCTTGAACCGTGCCACGACGGCGTCGTCCAGAAAACTCGTGTTCGCCGCCAGACCGGCGTTGATCATGGCCGACGCAGCAGTGACGACGAGGATTCGTATCAGATTGTTCATGGAAGCCGTCTCCTTGCTCTCGGGGGTGCCACGCCCTTCAGGCCGACGCCCGCGCCTCCAGCGCCGCCCAGCGGTCATAAGCCAGCGCCAATTCCTGCGCGAGTGTCGCCAGGCGCGCATTGGCGGAGCGTACCTTTTCTCCATCCCGGTAGACATCCGGATCCGCCAGCAGCACCGTGAGTGTGCCCTGCTCGGCTTCGAGCTGCTCGATCCTGGCCGGCAGGGCCTCCAGTTCCCTCGCCTCCTTGAAGGCGAGGCCGGATTTGGCGGTTTTGGCCCGGGCCTGGCGGTCGGACCTTTCCGCCGGCACACGCGATTCCGCGGCCGAAGCGGCGCGTTGTCGCACCCAGTCGTCATAGCCGCCGACGTATTCCTTGATCTGCCCCCGCCCCTCGAATGCGATGACCTGAGTCACCACGTTGTCGAGAAACGTCCGATCGTGGCTCACCAGCACCACCGTGCCGGTGAACCCATCGACGAGCGCTTCCAGCAGATCGAGCGTTTCCACGTCGAGGTCGTTGGTCGGTTCGTCCAGCACCAGCAGGTTCGCGGGCCGGGCGAACAGGCGCGCCAGCAGCAGCCGATTGCGCTCGCCCCCGCTCAGGCTCTTGACGGGCGACCGTGCGCGTTCGGGGGAGAACAGAAAATCCGCCAGGTAGCTCATCACGTGCTTGCGCTCCGAGCCGATGTCGATCCAGTCCGAACCGGGGCTGATCACGTCCGCGACCGATGCCTCCGGATCGAGCTGTTCCCGGAACTGGTCGAAATACGCGACCGTGAGCTTCGTGCCGAGGCGCACGGAGCCCGCGTCAGGTTCGATCTCGCCGAGCAGAAGCTTGATGAACGTGCTCTTGCCCGCGCCGTTGGGTCCCACCAGGCCGACGCGATCGCCGCGCTGGATACGGCCGGAGAAACCGTCGATCACCTTGCGCTCGCCGAAGCTCTTGCTCACGGCCTCGAACTCGGCGACCAGTTTGCCTGACCGGTCGCCTTCGGCGATCGACAGCGCGACCTTGCCCAGCTGCTGCCGCCGGCGCGAACGCTCTTCGCGGAGATGCTCGAGGCGCCGCACCCGGCCTTCATTGCGGGTCCGGCGCGCTTCGATGCCCTTCCGGATCCACACCTCTTCCTGGGCGAGCACCTTGTCGAACTTGGCATTCACCACGAATTCGGCCGCCAGCATCTCGTCCTTGCGCCGTCGATACTCCGAGTAATTACCCTCGAAGACGGCAAGTTTTCCGCGATCGAGTTCTAGAATCCGGCGCGTCACGCGGTCGAGAAACCGCCGATCGTGCGTGACGACCATCAGCGCGCCGGCGAATCCGTCGAGGGCCTCTTCCAGCCACTGGATCGAATCTATGTCGAGGTGGTTGGTCGGCTCGTCGAGCAGCAGCAGATCCGGCTCGGACACCAGCGCCCGCGCCAGCGCCACCCGCTTGCGCAAGCCGCCCGACAGCGTGCCGATCTTCGTCTCCGCATCCAGGTCGAGCCGGGACAGCGTGGCGTCGACCCGGGATTTGGCCCGCCATCCGTCGCCCGCCTCCAGCACCGCCTGGAGATTCGACAGCCGCGCCAACGCCGCATCGACGTCGACGTCGGGATCCGCGAGATGCGCCGTGATCCGGTGATACTCGACGATCACCTCGCGCACCGGCCCGAGACCCTCGGACACCGCCTCGAAGACGGTCTCGTCCACCGCGAGCATCGGCTCCTGCATCACGCGGGCCAACTTTAGCCCCGGCGCGCGCCACAGCGAGCCGTCGTCCGGCAACAACTCGCCCGCGATGATGGACAGCAGCGTGGACTTCCCCGTGCCATTGCGACCGATGAGGCCCAGTCGATCGCCGCTGTCGATGACCAGACTGGCGTGGTCGAGCAGCGCGACATGGCCGAAGGCCTGGCTCAGGGAATCGAAAGTGACTAGCGGCATTGCGGGGACACGCGAGCGGATTTCTGGAGGGCGGTATGCTACCCGAGGCCCTCGCACGATGGGCCGCGACCGCCTTTCGATTAGAATCCGGTCCGCACGCCCCGGTAGCTCAGTGGATAGAGCGGCCCCCTCCTAAGGGGCAGGTCGCACGTTCGATTCGTGTTCGGGGCGCCACGAAATCAACGGGTTATGTCACATTCTCTCGGCCCAGTTGTCACCGATCTCGACAATGGTGACGAATTGGACCAAGTCCCTCAGACGGGTCTCTTGAGGCACTCGTCCTTGATCGAGCGCACGAAGCGCTCGGCGTACGCATTCAGATTCGGAGACCACGGCGGGAGGCGGATCACTTTGGTTCCCGCGTCATCGAGCAGTCGCCGAAACGATTCCGTGTACTTCGCGTCCCGATCAATGATCAGGTAATATTTCGACGCGAGCGCCCCGCTCTCCTCATCAATGAGGTTCCGGGCCACCTGGAGCATCCACCGCTTTGTCGGATTCGGCGTGATCCCCGCCACGTGAACGACTCGATCGACAAGGCTGATGACGAATAGCACCAAGTGCGTGACCAGTCCCCCGGGTGTCCAGACTTTCACACTGAAAAAGTCGCTCGCTCTGAGGATATTCCAGTGCGCCTTGAGAAACGTCGACCAGGTCATCCGCTTCCCTGTGCTCCGCAAATATTCCTCCTGGACCTCTTCCCCCGTACGCCCGCATCACGACGAACTGCTCGCTGGCGCTGTCGCGAGCGAATACTCATGATGCAAACCTCCCAGCACCGATTTCGCGAGTACGACCGCAACCGCCGCCAATCGATGTCGGGATTCCGACTTCGGAATCACCGTCCACACCGGCGGCGGACCGGGTACGCCGGGCCCGAGCGCGCTATGGGGGCGTCCTTGGTTGTAGTGCGTCGTCCATTCTTTCAGGATCGAGCGAAGATGCTTCTCAGAGACCGGAATCAGTCAATCAAGGCATTCCCGCCGAATCGTCCCAATCACCCGCTCGCAGATTGCGTTCGCCTTGGGACTCGCCACCGGCGACCTCAGCACCTCCACACCCCGCGCTCGGATCGATTCGTCCAGTTGCTTCGAGAAGATTCCGTCTCGGTCGCGGATCAGTTCCCTGTGGCGTCTCTCCTCGCCCACCACCTCCCGCGATTGCTGCAGGGTCCAGTCTGCCGTCGGACTCGCACTCAGGTTTACGTCAACGATCCGACGGGTCCCGTGCTCGATTACAACGAACACATAGAACGTCCGAAAGGCGACCGTGACGGCCACGAAGAAGTCACACGCAAGAACTACCTTCGCGTGATTCCTCACGAACGTCAGCCAGCGCTGGTCGCCTCGCGGGAGTCCCGCGGGGCGTTTCGGCATGTACTTACGTACGGTCCGAGGCGAAACACGAATTCCGAGCTTGACCAAGAGCTCGCTGGCAATCCGTTCCTCGCCCCAGACCGTATTCTCCGCAGCCATTCGGCGAATGAGCGCCCGCAGTTCGAACGGAATTGGCGGTCTTCCCTAAGCGATCCACAAACCACAGGCTTATCGCATTTGGATTGAAGGTTCACGATGTCATCGTCGATTTCGATGGGGTGAGACGATGCGAAGAAGCGCTGAGTTCTGGAAGTCCCACGTGATGGCCGTTGCGAGGAGCGGGCAG
>JBBQHP010000084.1:0-8734 GCA_038324085.1 Burkholderiales bacterium | reverse complement strand
GAGACCTGAGCCGTCCATCGTGAACCCCGACCAACCCGGCGCCGGCCGGTAGCTCGTCGTCTACGGCGGCTACGCCGCCTTCGACTCCTCACCACCGGCCATCATGGTTGTCGTTCGACCGGACATCCTGAGTGTCGCCGTCCACTTCGATGGCTTTGGCCATGGCTCGCGGCCTACCTAATGACGCCACGCACGGCTATCCGGTAGTGGCCGATGGGTGTCACGATCCGACTGTCCGCACAGCTTTTCAAGTTAGGGGGTGCGCCGATGCAAAGGTGGTGTCCACGCGACAGGCTCGCGCCAACCGACAGCTGTCTGGCCATTTGGCCAACTCGCCCGGCCATCAGCTGACGCTCCTGACCGTCCGCTATACGGGGCCGCCCGTCGTCGAGCGCCGCAGCACCGCGACCCTCTCGGTCACTTGGGCACGTCCTCTATATACGCGGCCTTGACGCGCCGCGTCGGCCGCCCCTTCGAGCCCCAAGCGCCGCCAGCGCGCTGCTGAGCGTGCGCCCGATCCGGAATTCCATCGACCGATAGCAGACGCGGCGTTCCGCAATGCTGGGACAATTCCTCACGCGCAACCTGCGCCACGGCCCACATGATGTGCGAGACCGTCGCCCGTGCGGGCGCGACGCCGGTTAACGGCAGGAGGTCGTTGACTTGGTCGGCGAGCCGCCTATCGGCGATGGTGGTTGTCATGTGTATCGGCGACGGCGCTCAAGCATACGTCGTGCCGGCAGCTCGAAGATCGTGGACGACGACTGCAGCGCCGAGGGGCTGCGAAGGAGGGAGCGTGGACGAGCTGCGAGAGAAGATCCTTCAGGTAATCGGCGAAACGGCCAGCGACGACCACAACGAGATCTATGCCGCGATCTGGGCGCTGCTGGACCATCCTGTCCACCCGGACGACATCGACCATCCGGCGATGCGAGCCGCGTACTTCCAGGCGCTGTTCAAGGTGGCCGACGTCTTCCAGCGCTGGACGCTCAACCGCAGGCCCTCGGTGCAACGTCCGGCGCGGCTACTGCCGGTGAGCGTCCACCACGACGCGGTCATCCCGCTGACCCGGGTGTACACGCTCGACGCGGGAGACGCGGCGGCCGGCATCGGCTTCTCCTACCGGGAGGTCGCGGCCTACAAGCTCGGGCTGCTGTACCAAAGGGCTAGATGCCCGCACAGCGCGGTCTGGTGGTTCCGGCGATCGCTGGCACTGGCGCGCGTCACGGGGCGGCCGGAGAACATCCTGGGCAATCTGCATGGTCTGGCGTGGAACCTGGAAGGTCTGGGGTTGGACGACGAGGCCGGCGCGCTGTATGGGGAGATGCGCGAGCTGCTGGAGCGCGAATCCGCGTCCGGCGTCCCGCCGATGGACTGGCTGGTACATGCGTCGATGTACGATCTTCGTCACGGCGATGCGGCCCTCGGCGAAGCGTCGATGCTGAAGATGCTCGGCTACCACCTAGGGCGGCCGCTCGCTTCCTTCGCTGCCAGCGGGCCGCTGCCGGCGTACTTCTGCACGGCGCTTGTCGCGCTGGTCGCACACCGCATCGCCGCAGCTCGCATCGACGAGGCAATCGCCCTGGCACGCACCGTGTCCGACAACGCCGAGCGCTTCGCCGACCCCGAGCCGGTCCGCGCTGCAATGCACGGCCTCGTCGCGAAGGCCCACGTCCGCGCCGGCCGGCTGGACGACGCGTTGGGCGAACTGTCGCAGGTGCACGACATCGGTCGGACCGAGTTCATTCGATACGACGGAGGCGCGCTGGTCGAGAACCTCGAACTGTGGATTGACATCGCTCGAATCCACGCCGCGAATCGGCACCACGCGCAGGCGATCACGGCCTACGAAATCCTGGCCTACAACTTAGGCAGCCTCATCGCCGGCAAGGACTCCGACACTATGCGGCTTCGCTACTACTGGCTGCAGCAGATGGCGTCGGTCGTCCACGAGATGGCGTCTTTCTTCCTGATTATCGACGACCCTGGAGACCGTCGCGCGGCCGAGCCCCGGGTCGCCAACGCGCTGCTGCAGCTGAAGGCCAACCTGTTTTTGGCGCTCGAAGGGAATCAGACGATCCGCTTTTCCGCCGGCCACGAGCTGTTTACGGCCAACCGGGACTTCGCCGCCGCCGCGCGTAAGGCCGCGGCCGCGCCGGGCGACCCGGCTGAGATGCTGGCAGTCGAGGACGCGCTGTTCGTGCGCGAGGACATCGAGCGCGACGCCATCGACCGGCACGGCATGCGCGACGCGTTCGATCCGGCGCTGTGGGCGGCCGCCGGCATGCCGATGGGAGCCGCCGAGCGTGCCATTGCTCTCATCCTGTCGACTCGCTACGACCCGGCGCAGCACCTGAAATTTGACTTCCGAACGTCGCCGCAGCTTGAGAACGACTCCATCGTGCTGGACTATTCGGTGGTTGATTTCAAGCCCCCCCGCGCCGGCCTCAACGGGCCTTCCGGTGGCCTACGGTACTTGGGCATCCGCCTGTCCCTGGGCGACCTGCGGCTGATCGACCTCGGCGATGCGGATCGCGTTGACGCCGGCTGCTTACCCTTGATACGGGCCATGTCGGCGCCGCCCGCCCGCATGGACGACGACGCCGGCGAGCGCAACCTCGGGCCCGCCACGTCTGGCACGTCGGCCGGCGACGCCGATCTCGATGCGCTGTCGAAAGCCGCCTACAACCGGCTGGTCGCCCCGTTCGAGCCTCTCGGTGCGTCGTTGCTGCTGTCCACCGACGGCGCGCTCGCCGGCCTGCCATTCCACGCGCTGCTCAACGACAAGCGTTACCTGATCGAGGACTGTGACGTCGTCTACTGCCATTCGATCCTGCAAAAGGACTCGCTGTCGGCTCGCCGGGTGGCTGGCAGCCTGGGCTATATCCCGCCGAAGTCGAAGACCGCGGTGCTGCTGGGCGATCCGGACTACTCGGCGACCGGGCTGCCCGCGCTGGCCGGAACCAAGCTGGAGATCAAGCGCGTCGCTGCGCTGCTCGCGCGCCAGGACGAAGACGACGGCGCAGCTGCGGCGACGGAGAACGGCCCGGCGCACAACGCGATTCTCGACGCCGTCAAAGTACACACGGGGCGCGACGCGACCGTCGCGCGGCTCCTCGACGTCGAGAGGCCGATCGTCCTCCACATCGCGGCCCATGGCAGCTTCGCCGGGCATGGTGGCCGGCCGCCGCCAGACCGGGCGACGGTCAACGGCGGCCACTTCCGGCGCTGGGCGGACATGGGCTCGTCGCCCTTCACGCCGTTCGACGAGGCCCTGCTGGACTCCGTGTTGATGCTGGCTGCCGACGCCGACGTAGCGAACGGACCAGGGCCGCGTGGCTTGCTGACGGCCCTGGAATTGGGTTCGCTCAACCTGCTCGATTGCCACATGGTCGCGTTGAGCGCCTGCGAAACCGGGCTCGCTGCGAGCGAGCGCGGCGCGGGCGCGCTCGGCTTCCAGTACGCCGTGCGGGCCTCGTTCGCCAAGGCCGGGTTGCTGACCTTGTGGAAAGTGCTGGACCGGGAGACGAGCCTCTTCATGGTCGACTTCTACCGGGGCTTCCTGGGTCAGGGCAGCGCCAAGGCGGGCTATCTCACTGCGATGCGCAAGCACTGCCGCAGCCATGGCCACCGCGTCCATCCATACCGCTGGGCGGCCTTCCTCTTCCTCGACCAGGAATACGGCGTCGATTCGCTGACCGGACGGTGACCGTTGACGACAGCCACCACTGCCCGGCGACCGCGCCGGCCGCTCAGCCGCGCCGCACGCGCACTTTAGACCAGCTGGTCCAGTCGGCCGCGGGGTTGCCGGTGGCTTCAAGGTGCGCCTCGCGCGGGCGACCGCGTCGGATCTGCGTGATGCCCCAGTCGGGATGGAGGTCGCGCTACTGTTCGGCATGTGAAGAATGCGCAAGATCGCGACCTCAACACGTCGGGCGATATACCTCGGCGAAACAGCAGTGTCGGCAGCGCGAGAAAGATCGTAGTCGGCCAGTTCCGCCACACGCGGGCATACGGGTAGGCCACAGTGGCGGCCTACGCCTCGCCAGCCCCAGTTCGGCGTGGCAACTCAGCCATTGGCGGCCATCGAACGGGTGCAGCCGAAGGGTTCCTCTCGCCAAGCGAGGAGGGTCACTGGAGACGACCGCCCGAACTTTAGTTGAGCGATACGCGAACGCGAGATTTCGTGCGCGCTCGATCCACCGCCGCACGCGAGGAGGTCTACGGCACGGAGTCGATCGGCCTTGGAGGTGCAAAGCGCGCCTACTTACCAGGTCACGCCTAGAAGCGCCTGCCGCCCTGCCGCCGAGCTGAAGTAGTTGAGGTGGTGGCAGGCCACCGGCTTCTGGCTGGCTGGCGGACGTCCCCCCGCACCACCGAAAATGCTATCGACCGCCACCGCAATGTCATTCGGCAGCTGGCCGAACAACAGATCGAACAAGGTGCTGCGGCCGATCTTGGCCACCAATTGCGCGAACATGGGATCGCTGGGTTCGTTGTAGTCGTCGACATTGCCGGCCAGGACGGTATAGCGCACGCCTGGGTCGGGGCTCGAGTTCAGGTCCCGGATGAAGTCGGAGGCCGCGTCCATTTGCTCCAGTGTCGGCGTCACATTGACCGAACGGTTCAGCACAAAGAGCATTGGTGCACTGAAGGGCACCAGTGCGGGCGCCACGTTGGCCGCCAGCGCTGTGAGCATGGTGAAGATCTTGCGGGCATCGTCAACTTTGCCGAAAGGCGAGCCCTGGTTGGGCGTTCCGCACATCACCAAGTGGTCGACCATCGCCTGCCCGCCCTCGCATTCGATGAACCAGCGCGACACCAGCCCGCCCATAGAATGCACCAGCAGCGTCAGGTGCTGTGTGTCCTGCGGCCCCAGGCCGACGGCCGACAGATCGGCCTTCAGTTGGCGCGCGGTCTCGCCGATCGGCGTGGACAGATTCTCGTAGTCGTAGGTCAGGAGCAGGTCGAACTTGCTATCCAACTCGCAGGCGCGAATGCCAGCGGCCATGCCCTCTGTGTCGCCGATGATGCCGTGCACCATCAGCAATACACGGCGCGCACGGGCTACGCGCTCGCCCACGCCGTCGGGCTGACGTTCGAGGCTGCCGTCAGCACGGAAATCCACCCAGCACAGGCGGTTGACGTTGCTACGCCGCAGGTAGGTCTTGAAGAAGTACAACTTCAGCGCCTTGCCCAAGCTGCGGCGGTTGACCGATAGGTCATGCAGGTGGTCGATCCTGACGAGCGTGCGGCCCTGGTCATCAGTCGCCGGCTGGCCGGCCAGAAAGACATGCTGGCCGTCGAAGACGAAGGGCAGGATGCCCTCGTTGTCAGCCAGATTCACGTCGAGCACCAGCTCCAGCGGGTGCTCACGCAGCCGGTCGGCCTGCTGGATATTGGTGAGCTCGAGCACCGTATCGGCGCTGCCTCGTGAACCGCCAAAATTGAGCAGCTGCAGACCGGCCCTGGCAAACGCCGGCGCAAACGGCAGGCCTTCAGCCGTGCCGCGCGCCGCCGACGCAGGTGCGCCTAGGCTGATCGATGCGGTGACCTCGGGGTGGCCCTTCACCGTGATGCGACCATTGGGCGACACCCAATCCGTAGCACTCAACTCGTCGAGTCGTCGCACGGTACGTACCGTCAGATCCTTGGTCAGCCATTCCTCGCCGTTGACTTTGCGACCGATCTTGCGTGCACTGCCCAGCGCGCGGGTGCCCGTGCGGGTTTTGCCGCGCTCGAGCTCCTGTTGCTCCAGAAGAAAGCCGTCCACTCGCTCCGTACTGGCGATCAACTTGAAGCGGTCGATCGACTCGACCTCGCCGCGTTCGATGTTCACCCAGAAGTAGTCGTCGGAGCCTTCGCCGTAGAGCGTGACCCAGGCATCGCCGGACGGCACCGGGTCGTTGCGCAGCACCTGCACGCCGTAATCGGGCGAAAAGTAGACGAGCATGAGGTGCAACGTTTGGCCGCTGCGGTTGCGCGCCCGCAGCTTGGCGTGCACCTCGGACCAGTTGGTGCCCTGCTTCACACTTTCCAGCACCACCTCGGGGCCGGCAGGGTCGAACGCCTCGCCCGGCGCGCCGTCCGGCGGCGGTTCGGTGCACACGAAATCGATCAGCGCTGCATCCAGCTGGCTGAATGGGTTGGCGAGCGCCAGGCTGCGTTCCCACTGGGCCACCTGTCCCAGCACCGACACCAGTGCTGGCATCGCTGCTTCCGGAGATGCGGCATCGAAATGCACCGCCTGAATCACGTCGGTTCTGTCCTGTTCCGTGATCACCAGTCGGGCGTCCTGCCGCCTCACCGCGAAACGTGCGGCCTCGGCGACATCCGTCACCAATAGGCCGACCGAGGCATCGGCTTCCAGGGCCCGCTGCAGCGCCACTTGCTGCGGGCTGCCAGGCTCGGCCCACACCCACAGCGGCGCTACCGGCAGACTGCTCAATTCCGCGCGGAAACGCGCGCCAGCGTCGGCATCGAAGTCGAGCTGCAGCACGCTGCGCTGTGCTCCCACCTGCAGCACGCGGGCGGTGCCTGCCGCCGCGCCGTCGCCGTCTTCGGGGTAAAGGATCAGCTCGGCGCGGCGATCGGGGTCGGTGGGCACGCCCTGGATCGCACCGCAATCCGCCCGCCATTCGTTCTTGAGGAAGGCTACGCTGTAGCGTCGTGCGGACCGGCTGACCGGGCGGCCGAGGAAGCCGGTCCAGGCGTCGAAATGGCCATAGCTCTCGAACTGCGGCAGTTGGTCGTCGGCGCGCGTGCGTACCGCGGCACGGCAACGTACGAACAGTTCGGCATAGGACAGCGCGCCGCCCGACTTCTCCAGCACATCAAGCATCGTGGCGGTGAACACGCCGCGGTTATCCAGCGTTTCCTTGGCCTGCTGGGTACGCTCGCAGGCAGCCAACAAAATGTGACGCCCTGTGGGGATGGACAAGGGTTGCCCTAGTGCCTTCAGCCGGGCGAAGTGACCATCGAGATAGGTCTCCAGTGGCCGCTCATCGAAGACCTCCTGCGTGACACGAGGACGCAGGCCCCGGAAGGCATCGGCATTTCGCGTACCGGAGCCGGAGTGGCAACAGTCGAGGGTGACCGCTAGATGCACGCCGCGCGCTGCCACTTCGTGGATCAGCACGGCTAGTTCCTTGTCGGCCAAGTCATATCCGCCAGGGTTCCGGCTGTCAATGCACACCAGGCCCTCGTCTTTGCCGTCAGGGTAGAACTCTCGAAAGGCCGACGCAGAGGTCCAACGCGCACCGTGGCCGCTATAGTGAAACAGCGCCACGTCGCCTGACCGGGCCTGCCCCAGGTGCCGGCGGAAGACGCCTATTACGTTCTCGCGCGTGGCCTCGCCGTCCTTCAGGACTTCCACCGCCAGGGTTCGCGGGTGGCCGCACGACCGCAAGTGCTCGTTCAGGCGCTCGACGTCGTTGACACAACCGTACAGCCGCCCCACAGCTGATGGGTACTGGTTGATGCCGACCAGCAAGGCGTAGATACGTTCAGCCATCAGATATCCCGTAGAACTGACCCGCGGATTGTGGCTCGGCCCGAGAGATGTCGACGCCTCACGTCCCAGCTTTAGATGATGGTTCCGACACCTCTGCGGGCGGCTGCGGATCACCCCAAGTACCATAGACGGAGCCTGCGCCTGCGCCTGCGCCCGCGCCTGCTCCGCCGCGCCATGGTCGTGGCTCAACGCAATGCCGAGGAGAACCATGCAGTTGACCGAAATGCTGGCGCTGCGTACGGTTCGCAAGAAGGTGGACCGTGCAGTTGAACTGCTGAACCGAGGGGCCACTAAGCAGGCTCTGCAGTTGGCGTTGGAGGCCAGCGCCATCGCACGGGACAAAATCCGTGTCGACCACCCGCAGTACATCACTGCAATGAACGCTGCCGCAGCGTGCGAGATTCATCTTGAAAACTATGCGGGCGCGGAAAGGCTTCTGCGTGAACTCATTGAAGCCGCCAATCGCGCGCCGATCTCTGACACCGACGACTTCGCGATTGCGCTGAACAACCTGTCGATTGCATGCGGGCGTCAGTGCCGGAGGACGGACGCCATCTGCTTCATGGAACGCGCGATCGAAGTGAAGCGCAGGATTCATGGGCCGCACAGCATCAATGCCATGGGCAATCTTCAGGACATGGCGATCGCTCTCGGCGACGAGGGGCGTCACGAAGAAGCAGCCCGCTACTTCGAGGAACTCTGTCAGTCACTCGAACTCCACGCCGGAGAGGACTCTGTGGAGCTTGCCGGCACTCTCGACAACCTCGCGCTCGCCCTGGAGAGTTGTGGCAGGTCAACGGAGGCGGAGATTCACAGGAAGCGCGCCCGAGAGATCTTGCGCATCGGAGAGGCACATGCACCTGGCGATTCGCCGAACGATCCCGAACAAGCGCCAGCCGTTGACGATGGGACCGAGGTGGCGACTGTCCTTGCCCTCTATCGGAAAGGCTGTCTTGACGAGGCGAGTGAACTCCACAGGAAGATCCTGGCGCGGTTGCCGAGCATTCCGTACGTCGGTCTCATCGTAATAGTCCGACGAACACCGTTGCTGGCGGCGGCGTGGATCAGGCGTCGACGAGATGTCGGAGTAGTTCGAAGGCGACCCGCCACTTTTGGCCGTCGCAGTCGAGCGTGGCGGTGTGTTGATTGACGCGCACGATCAGGCCGACGCGGTGCTGAAGATTCTTGTCGATGAAGGTCACCCGGTTGCCAACGCGGAAG
>JBBQHP010000083.1:0-8840 GCA_038324085.1 Burkholderiales bacterium | reverse complement strand
CGAGCATGGCGGGCCGAATCCGCTCTCTCCGTCCTTGCGCTGGCTCGCCGCTGCAGTTCCATGACTTCGGTTTCGGTCAAGTTCATTGCACCCTCCGCAGGTGTAATGATACTTCCTATTCAAACGTTACAGTCCACTAGGCCGATAAGTTCGGTCCTCCCGGGAAATTCCAGGAAGCTCACGATGAATCTCGAAGACGCATTTCAGCGTTTGACCGCCGGCTCGAAATCCAAACGACTGCAGCAGCTGTGGCCGGCGATCGAACAGAAGCTGGTCGAAGGCGTTTCCCATGCGCAGATCCTGGGCGCCTTGAACGACAACGGCTTCGAGCTGACCGAGCGCACCTACAAGAGCTATCTCTACCGCTACCGCAAGCGGCGCCGCACGGCCGGCCAACGTCCGGCCCCGGCGCATCCGACGGAACACACCCAACTGAATTCTCCCGACGGCGCGCCGGCCGATGTCCTGCGCCCGCCGGCGCCCGGGGGACGCCAGCGGCCGGCGAGCTTCGAGTTCGATCCGCGCGGCATTTCCCCCGATCTCCTGAAGTGAGGATCCCACCATGCATAACACCGTTCATTTCGTTCTCCAGGCCAAAGGCGGTATCGGCAAATCCTTCGTCAGCACGCTGCTCGCCCAGCATGTGATCCAGGAAACCGGCACCGTGAGCTGCTTCGACACCGACCAGGAAAACACCACCTTTGCCCACTACGCGGCACTGTGCGTACGCCACATCGCGCTGGCCGATCAGTCCCGCCTGATCAATCCGAAGCGATTCGATTCGATGATGGAGACGCTCCTGACGACCCCGGGCAATTTCGTCGTCGATACCGGGGCCAATACGTTCTCCAACCTGCTCGCCTATATGGTCGAGAACGAGGTCTTCCCTCTGTTGGGGCACGCCGGCAAGATCGCCTACGTACACACGATTGTCGGGGGTGGCGACACGCTGGCGGATACCGCCAACGGCTTCTACGCGATTGCGCAAAAGGTCAACGGCACGCGGCTGGTGCTGTGGTTCAACGAACACTTCGGCGAGATCAAGACGGCCGAGGGCAAGCCCTTCACGGAAACCCAGGCGTACCGGCAGAGTGCGGCCCGGTTGAGCGGCATCGTGACCCTCTACCGGCGCAACCCGGCGACCTTCGGGGAGGACATCCGCAAGCTCAATACCAAGCGCCATACGATCGCACAGGCGCTGGCGTCGCCCGAATACACGCTGATGGAGAAGCAGCGCCTCAAGACCTTCAGCCAGGACGTGTTCGCTCAGTTGAAGGCCATCCGGTGGCAATAGGTACCGGGCGATCTCTGTGATTCTTGCACCGCGGTCCTCATGGCCGCCTGACTTGCGACCGCGGCAGCGCTGCTGCAAGCACCGCTCGACGCAACCCCGCGACTGGTGCATGCGAGTTGACCACCCGGCGTTGCGCTCGGGGTCTACTCGTGGACCCGCACGCCGCCGCGTGGACAACCCTTACGCTCTCCCCGGGGGTTGCCGGAGGTCCGATGTGACGCTGACTTATCCAGGGAATCGTCGCAAGGCGTTTTACACAACGACAGGTGTGGGGCGCCCTATGCGCACGCGAAGACCCTCGCTGTGGAAGACGCCGCCGGCATCTGCGTCCAATTCAGTTCGTCCAGCCCGCCTTGGATGAAACACGGGTTACCACCACGCCGGTCGTGCGTGCGTGGGGGGCGACGCCCGTCCAGCGCGGTGGAAGACCCTGCACCGCGTTCGGGCGGATAGGGCCGAGGTTTGTGCCCAATTGTCCTGCCGAAATGTCGCTTTCTTCAGGGCGGAATCTCGACAAAGCCACGAATCGGCCTTGACAGAAGATGGGGTTTCGACGTCCCGGGCGACCTTGGCGATGCCCACGTCACCGGATGCGCTCGCACTGGTAGCGCGCGTCGCAAAAACGCGTTGGGCACAGCGGATCCGATCGCTGCCTCAATGAACGTTGCAGCGCCGTCGTCAAGCCCGATTCGGGGCTTCTTGAGAGCTCCGATTCGCGTGGATGTCAGCGTATCCCCGTGGAAAGATTGAGCACGATCCACTACCGAACGCGAGGAGACGCAAATGAACGAGGTAGTCCATCGGCCCGCATCCACTATTCTCAGAATTAACCACGTCAAGGCTCGTACCGGCCTTGCGCGCAGCACGATCTACGAGCGCATCAAGGAAGGCGACTTCCCGACGCAGGTGTCGCTTGGGGCGCGCGCCGTCGGGTGGCTCGAATCCGACATCGATGCCTGGATAGCGAGGCAGATCGAGCGAAGCCGGCGGGGTTGAGCCGTGGGCACAACTCGGCGTGCGCGGGGCGGCACTGCCGATCGGGCTCGGATCCGGGCAGCGCTCGCCTGCATTCCGTCGGATCAGCGCGAGCTCTGGCTTCGCCTCGGGATGGCGGTCAAGTCCGCCCTCGGCGAGGACGGCTTTGAACTTTGGGACGAATGGAGTCGGACAAGCGCGAAGTACCGGGAACCGGACGCTCAGACAGTCTGGCGATCGATCGACCCCGGAGGCGGGGTCACCCTGGGCACGCTATTCTTCGAGGCAAAGAAATACGGCTACGTCCAGAGCGATCCACACGCGACCCGCGATGAGCCTCCAGCGTTGCCCAAGGCAACTCTCAGTGTCCCAGGGGGGCCTGACATTCCCCTGGCGCAACACTGCAACGGTGCAACGGTTGCCGCTTATGCCGCCTGGAAGAAGCTGCCCGAAGGGTTCATCAAGTCTCTCGACGTTGAAAACATTCATTACCAGGGTCGACCGGCGCTGCGGATACCGTACCGCGATCGCACGGGTGCCGAAGTCGCTGTCCGGATTCGGCGGCTGCTGCAAACGAATGCTACCCAAGACCAGCGCTTCGCCTGGCGCCGCGGCGACAAGCCGCAGCTATACGGCCTCGAGCGGCTCGGTAGCCCGGAATTCGTGGTGCTGGTCGAGGGCGAGTCGGACTGCCACACGCTCTGGTACCACGACATCCCGGCGCTGGGCATCCCCGGCGCCGCGGCCTGGAAGGATGAACGCGACGCACAGCATCTGGATGGTGTTCCGCGGGTGTATGTCGTCGTCGAGCCGGACCAGGGCGGTGACACCGTCAAGCGCTGGCTGGGCCGGTCGCGGATTCGCGAACGCGTTCACCTAGTTGACCTTACGCCGTTCAAGGATCCGAGCGCATTGCACTGTGCCGATCCGGAATCCTTCAAGGCACGATTCGCGAAGGCCCTCGAAACCGCGAAACCGTTCGTCCGGATTGCCGCCGAGGCCAAGGCACGGATCACGGCGGAGGCATGGTCGGCTTGCGGACCGCTGGCGACACGTGCGCGGATCTTGGAGGACTTCTCCGAGGCCTACCGCACCGCCGGCGCGGTCGGAGAGGCGCGCGTCGCCATGACACTGTACCTCGCCCTCACCTCGCGATTCCTGAGCCGACCAGTCTCCGTGGCCGTCAAAGGTCCGAGTTCGGGCGGCAAGAGTTTCACGGTCGAGACCGTGTTGCGCTTCTTCCCGCCGGAGGCTGTGCATTGCATCACGGCGATCAGCGACCGGGCGCTCGCGTACACCGAGGCCGAGCTCGAACACCGGTTCCTCGTCGTCTACGAGGCCGCAGGCATGGTGGGCGAGTTCGCGAGTTACCTGATTCGCTCGCTGCTCTCTGAAGGGCGGCTCGTATACGAGGTGGTGGAAAAGACTGCCAACGGATTTCGGCCGCGGCGCATCGAAAAACAAGGACCTACTGGACTACTGGTCACCACAACCGCGGTGAGGCTCCATCCGGAGAACGAAACGCGACTCCTCTCGCTCCAGGTGACCGATACGCCCGAGCAGACGCGGGCGGTTCTGCGCGCCATTGCGCAAGCCGGTGCGAACGCTTTCGATCCGGGTCCATGGCTCGCGCTCCAGCAGTGGCTTGCGAACGGCGACCACCGCGTCTCGATTCCGTATGCTGAGATGCTCGCCGAGCAGATTGCTCCGGTGGCGGTGCGCCTGCGTCGCGACTTCGGCCAGTTGCTCGGGCTGATCCGAGCGCACGCGATTCTGCACCAGGCGACACGTGAGCGCGACGCCGAGGGACAAATCATCGCCACGATCGATGACTACACGGTCGTTCGCGAGCTTGTCGTCAACGTGATCGCCGAGGGCATCGATGCGACCGTGGCGCCGATCGTTCGCGAGACGGTACGCGCGGTGCAATCCCTGCTCGCCGACGGACGCACGGAGGCGAGCCTACGCACGATTGCCCACACCCTGGGACTCGACAAGAGCGCCACCTCGCGGAGAATCGCGGCCGCGGTGCAGCTCGGATATCTACGGAACCTGGAGGACCGCAAGGGACGACCGGCGCGAATCGTCGTCGGAGACACGATTCCGGACGACACACCCGTGCTGCCGGAGGTGTTGCACTGTTGCAGTGGTGCGCCCGGGATGAATACGCCCCCCTCTCCTCGTAGAGACAGCTTAACGAACTGACTGCGGTCAAATCTGGCCATGGCCACTCACCTTGGCAGCGAATGGCCGCGATCGGTCATCAGCAGTCGGACGAAACGGAGACTCGAGTGGCGGCTCAAGACTGGTTGCAGCCGGTGAAGTCTTCGGGATGACCGACAGCTGTCGTAGAAACCTGTCAGTCACGGCTTCACATCTGCTGCGCCCTAGAGCCCGGCAATCATCGCAAGCGGGAAGAGGAGGATCGCGTGATTGGCCGCTCGCCGGTCTACGTCCGTGAACCGCGCAGCAAACGCCTTTGCGCCACCGATGCATATCAATTTTGATATCATTGTCGCTGGTGACGAAAGCCCAGTAGCGGGCAGAGGAGATAAGGGTGAGCAGGCCGAGAGACGTTTCCAGAAAGTTGTCGGAGGAACCGGCCTACCGGACGGCCTACGACCCGGTGGAAGAGGAGTACGCACTGGCAGAGGCCATTGCGGAGGCGCGCAGCCGTGCCGGTCTTACACAGGCCGAAGTGGCGGAGCGTATGCACACGACCCAGAGCAACATTGCGCGGATGGAGGCCGGGCGGACGACACCGTCTACGCGGACGCTGGAGAAGTTCGCGCAGGCTGTTGGCGCGAAGCTCAAGATCAGCTTTGAACCTGTGCGTACGAGGTAAGGCGGTTCATGGCTCTGCACAAAGATTTCCCTCGATCGCCCTACGAAGTCCTGAGCCCAGACCTGCGCTGGTTTCCGGCGGCGGAAGAGCTTCGCAGCACCGCGTACGAGAAGCTCCTGCCGCCGCTTGTGGCGAAAGTCCGCGAAGAGGTCAGCGCCTGGCGCGACGCGAAGTACGCAGGCGCGTCCGCCACGTCGCGCGCGCTGCTCACGTGGTGGTTCGAGACCGCGCACACGAGCGAGCTGGCCGACGGAACCCAGATGCAGTTTCGCTACTACTTCGCCCAGCGCGAGGCGGTCGAGACGGTGATCTGGCTCTATGACGTGCGCGAGGCGCGAGACAAGTTCGACTTGCTTCGCTTCGACGCCTCGGGCGCAGTGTCGAGCAACATGTTTGACGAGGACTGGCCGCGCTTCGTGGTCAAGATGGCCACGGGCGCTGGCAAGACCAAAGTGCTGTCCCTGCTGATGGCATGGTGCTACTTCCACAAGCTCTATGAAGCGAACTCGACGCTCGCTCGCAACTTCCTGCTGATCGCGCCCAACATCATCGTGCTGGACCGGCTGCGCACGGACTTTGACGGGCTGCGCATCTTCTTCAACGATCCCGTGCTGCCCGACAACGGGCACGCCGGACAGAACTGGCGCGACGACTTTCAGGTCGCGCTGCATATTCAGGACGACGTGCGCGTCGTTCGGCCCACCGGCAACATCTTCCTGACGAACATTCACCGGGTGTACCTTGGCGACGTACCGGAGCCGTCGATCGACGACGACGGTCTTCGCGACTACTTCCTGGCTCCGTTCGGGGCCAAGCCCGTCGGAAAGACCAATGACAGTAACGTCGATCTGGGCGAGGTCGTGCGCGAAATCGACGAACTGGCCGTCTTCAACGATGAGGCGCACCACATTCACGACAACCGCCTGGCATGGTTCCAGTGCATCCAAGACATCCATCACCGAATGCTGCAGAAGGACTTGCGGCTGACCATTCAAGTGGACGTGACGGCGACGCCCCGGCATGAGAACGGCGCGATCTTCGTGCAGACAGTGAGCGACTACCCGCTCGTCGAAGCGATCGCGCAGAACGTGGTGAAGCATCCGGTGCTGCCGGACGCGGCGAGTCGCGCCAAACTTGCCGAACACAAAAGCCCGATCATCACCGAGAAGTACGCCGACTACCTGCAGCTCGGCGTCGAGGAGTGGCGCAAGAGCTACGCCGAACACGAGAAGCTCGGCAAGAAGGCCGTGCTGTTCGTGATGGTCGATGACACGAAGAACTGCGACGAGGTCGGCGCGCATCTGGAGAAAATCTGCGCCGAGCTTCAGGGCGCCGTCCTGGTGATCCACACCAAGGCCAACGGTGAGATATCCGAGGCGGCGTCCAGCAAGAACAAGGAAGAACTGGAAGTGCTGCGCAAGCAGTCGAATGAGATCGACACCTGGAAGTCACCGTACAAGGCGATCGTTTCGGTGCTGATGCTCAAGGAAGGCTGGGACGTTCGCAACGTCACCACCATCGTCGGCCTTCGCGCCTATGCAGCCAAGAGCAACATCCTGCCCGAGCAGACTCTTGGGCGTGGCCTGCGCCGCATGTACTTCGGCAGCGAGCAACGCGAGACCGTCTCGGTCCTGGGCACGCCGGCCTTCATGGAGTTCGTCGAGTCCATCCAGCACGAAGGCGTCACGTTCGACCGTGTGCCAATGGGCGGTACGGGCGGGCGGGAGCGGCAGGACTCCCTGGTCGTCGAGGTCGAGACCGAGTCACCGCACAAGAACATCGAGCAGCTCGACATCGTGCTGCCGCGCTTGACGCGCCGCTTCAATCGTGAGTTCAAGGACCTGACGGAACTGGAGCCGGAGCAGTTCGGCAACGTGAAGCTTCCCGTCAAGGCGTTCACGCCGGAGGAGACCCGGGAGATCGTCTTCAAGACGATGCTCGACGCCGAGGTCGACCACACGATGCACCTCGACGGGACGGGGCCAGGCGATTACCGATCCGTCGTCGCGTTCTTCGCACGGCAGATTCTCAAGGACCTACGTCTGGTCGGCGGCTACGACCAGCTCTATCCGAAGATCAAGGCGTTCATCCGCGACCACCTGTTCGCGACCGCAGTCGATCTCGAAGACCCGGTCATCCTGCGCAACCTGTCGGAACCGGAGGTCGGCAAAGTCGTGTTCGACAACTTCCGCGCCGCTATCAACAAGCTGACGATCTACGAGGGCGGGAGTTCACGCATCGACGGGCACATCCGGCTGCGGGACACACGTCCGTTCCGAACCGAGCCGCGCGGCTTCATACAGGCCAAGAAGTCGGTGTTCAACCGGATCGTCGGCGAGGTCAACGCCGATGGTCTGGAGCTGGCATTTGCGGCGTTCCTGGAGACTGCACCCGATGTGCAGGCATTCGGCAAGAACTACATGGCTGTCGGGTTCCGCATCGAGTACGTCAAGGGCAACGGCGAGTTGTCCACCTACACCCCGGACTTCCTTGTGCGAACCACGGACGGCGTTGTATGGGTCGTTGAGACCAAGGGTCGCGAGGAACTCGACCTGCCCCAGAAGATGGCTCGCCTGCGTCAGTGGTGCGAGGACGCGACCGACGCAACGAAGGATGACGGCGGGCCGCGCTACCACTTCGTGTATGTCGATCAGGAAAGCTTTGAAAAGCACAAGCCGTCATCGTTCGCGGCGCTGGCAAGCACGTTCCGCGAGTACCAAGAGGTTTGACGATGGCAAAACAAGACAAGAAGTCCTACGACCTGAGTGAAGCCGAACAGCGTGACCTCGTGACGCTTATCCAGCAGGGGAAGTCGCTTCCGGAGAAGTACCGGTTCATCCTGTT
The DNA here is from genome assembly GCA_038324085.1 of Burkholderiales bacterium. Taxonomy (GTDB): domain Bacteria; phylum Pseudomonadota; class Gammaproteobacteria; order Burkholderiales. Next base: position 882 of record JBBQHP010000083.1, on the reverse strand, counting down.
CGAGGACAAGCGCGAGGTCGAACTCGTCTGGAATGGCAAGACGCGCGACGTATGTACGACGATCCTGCCGTTCCAAACGCTGGAACATATCGACGAGCCGCGCGCTGAAACGAAGACGCAGGAGGACTTGTTTGATAGCCGTGGCCGTCAGTTGCGAGGCTGGACGAACAAGCTGATCTGGGGCGACAACAAGCTGATTCTGTCGTCGCTGAAGGCCGGGGCACTGCGGCAGCAGATCGAGGATGCCGGAGGCCTCAAGCTCATCTACATCGACCCGCCCTTCGATGTCGGCGCGGACTTCAGCATGGACATCGAGATCGGCGGGGAGACCTTCCACAAGGAAGCTAACCTGCTGGAGCAGATCGCCTACCGCGACACGTGGGGTCGTGGCGCGGATAGCTTTATCAGCATGATCTATGAGCGTCTGATTCTGATGCGCGACTTGCTGGCGGGCGATGGGTCGGTTTACGTGCACTGCGATCCGCGTGTGAACGCATACATGAGAGTCGCGTGTGATGAGGTCTTCGGGAAGGAATTCTTTGTCAACGAAATCATCTGGCGCAGGGCCTTCGCGCACAACGATCCGACTCGCTGCGGAAACATTCACGATGTCGTGTATTACTACTCGAAGTCCGAACGCCGAACTTGGAACAAGGTGTTCCAGAAACCGAGCCCGGACTACATCGAGCAGTTCTTCGACCAATACGATCCGGTGCGCAAGGAGCGCTATAACCGTCTTCCGCTAGTGTTGTGAGTTAGAAGTTCATTGAACTATAGGTAAGCATTGAAGTCAGTCGTGTAGTGTTCATACCCGACGAGGCGACGATGGCAGGAAGACCAAAGGCGGAACTGGTGTTGAGCCAGGCGGAGCGGGAGCAACTT
>JBBQHP010000082.1:0-9091 GCA_038324085.1 Burkholderiales bacterium | reverse complement strand
GCATGTGCTGGAAGGCTCGGTGCGCAAGCAAGGCCAGCGCTTGCGCATCGGTGCGCAACTGATCCGGGTCAGCGACGGCATCCAGCTGTGGTCGGACACCTTCGACGGCACCGACGCCGACATCTTCGCCCTGCAGGAGCGCATCGCGAGGCGTGTGACCAGCGAACTCGCGGTGGCGCTCAATGCGAACCAGCAGACACGCCTGATCGACTCGGGCACTGCCAACCCGGAGGCCTACGCGCTCTATCTGCAAGCCACCGACGTTTTCAACCGGCGATCCCCGGCAGAGATCGATGCGGCCATCGACCAGCTCCAGCGGGCCGTCGCGCTGGACCCCGGATTCGCGCGCGCCTATTCGCGAATGGCCGCGCTGCATGCGCTCAAGCCGGAGTACCTGGGCAGCGACCTCGACGGCTCGCTCGAAACCGCGCAGCAACTGGCCCGCCGCGCGCTTGATCTGCAGCCGGCGTTTGCAGAACCCCACGCGGTGATCGGCTACACCCTGCATTTGCAGAAGCGCTTCGTGTCGGCACGCGCAGCGTTCGAGCAGGCGCTGTCGATCGACCCGAGCGATCCACTGAGCAACTTCTGGTTTGCCGTCACGCTGGTCAATAACGGCTACCTGACGGCTGGCGCCACCCAGCTCGACCGCACCCTGGCCATCGACCCGCTGCTGCCCAACGCGCTGCACCACCGGGGGCGGTTGCTGGAGTGGATGGGCGACCTTGAAGGGGCTCGTGCGATGTTGGAACGCGCCCGCTCGGTGGGCGCGCGCAACATCGAGTTGCCGCTGGGGCAGGTCAGCCAGCGGCAGGGGCGCATGGACGAGGCGCGCGCGGAGATCTCCGCCGGCATCCAGTTCTTCAGCCCCGGGCTGCCGGCAGATACCGGCGCGATCCTCGCGGCCGGCATCCTCGGCGACGCCACGGCTCGGGACGCAGCCATTGCTCGGTTGCGCGGCATCCTCGAGACCCGGCCGAAGGTCGTGCCAGGCATCGTGCCGTGGGCGCTGATCACGCTCGGCGCGCCTGACGACGCGCTGCGCGTGGTCGCGACCTTGCCCACCTCGTCGAACATCTGGCACGCCGCGCTGTGGAGCCCGCGCGGTGCGGCGGCACGCAGTAGTCCTGCTTTCCCCGGGTTCGCCAGCACAGTCGGACTGGCAGCGCTGTGGGATGCGTACGGACCACCGGAGCTGTGCAGGAAGGACGCAAACGGCCAATATCGGTGCGAATGAGGGGCTTGCCACTCGGCCGGGGGAGACGGCGATGCTGCTGCGCCGCGTGATCGAACACGTCAAGGAACAGAACTGGACCGCGATCGCTATCGACTTCGCAATCGTGGTGATCGGCGTGTTCGTCGGCATCCAGGCCCAGCAATGGCAACAAGCCTGGGACGAGCGGCGGCTTGAGCGCGTGTATCTGGAGCGAATTCTTGCCGATATCACGCTTTCCATCGAAACCAATCAACTCAACATTACCCGCCTTGAAGGATTGAGCAATGGTCAGTCCCTCGTGGTCGAGAGCCTGCGTCGCTGCGAACTGCCCGAGAATATGAAGGACGCATTTGCCGATGGGGTTTCCGATATCGCCAAGGTGGGGCCGTCGGTGTTCGTCCTGAGCACGATGGATGAAATGCTGTCGGCGGGCCAGTTTTCCCTGATCCGCAGTGCGGAAATGCGCGACGCCCTGAACGGCCTGGCGCGAGACGCGAAGTACCAGGCCAACATCTTCACCGCCATCTACCCGCAGTTGGCAGCGGCGGCCAGCACGACCAGCCAGCGCACGATTCGGATCTACCCTGACCGCAAGACGCCGTTTGACCCGGTGGGCTGGAGCGACATGGAGATCGACTTCGAGGCACTGTGCGAGGACAAGGCGTTCCAGTCGGCGGTTTCGCATGTCCGCTATCTCACCGACGCGCAGATCAGCCTCAACGCCCGCGCCATCGACACGTTGCAACAGGCGAAGGCAACACTGGCGACTGATCTCGCCGCCTCAGGCGGAGGCGGGTCGTGAAACTGCTCACCGAACTCAAGCGCCGCAACGTCATTCGCGTGGCGCTGTTCATCCCCGACATTGGCGTCTTCGACGACTGGCAGGCGCACGGTTTCCCGGCGCGCTGTCGCGCAACTGGCGGCGATGACTTCACATGCGATTGATGGCCGGGCGATGGTCACCCATGCTCAACGGGGAGAGCGCGTCATGCTGCTGCGCCGCGTGATCGAACACGTCAGGGAGCAGAACTGGACCGCGGTCGGCATCGACTTCGTGATCGTGGTGGCTGGCGTGTTCGTCGGCATCCAGGTGAGCAACTGGAACGCCGCAAGCGTGGACCGGCGCCTTGCACAAAGTTACCTCACCGGCATCGCGGACGATGTTCGGTCGGACATTGATGAGGCCAGGCGCACAGCGGATTCCGCACTGGCACGGATTGGCGCGGCCGCTCATGTCCTGCGCAAGGCGGGTGTTTCCATCATGGCGCCCGCCGTGGAGCTGGCGCGAGTCCCGGACGTCGGTGCTTTGGGGGGCCTCGAGAGCAGCGAAATACCCGAGGTGGATGCGCCGTCCGCAGGGCAGCGCGACCGCCTGTGGTCCCTCGCGACCGTCGTGTACATGTATGACGCCAACCGCTCCGCCTACGATGCGCTCGTCAGCTCCGGCAAGATCGACCTGATCGGCGATCCGCGCATCATTCGTGCCCTGCGCGAGTACTACTACCTCGTGAACGCCCTTTCCGCGACACAGATCCGCACCGTGGCACCGACCCGGCAAAAGATCATCGATGTTGGCATCGAGCGTGGCTATTCGCATTGGGGCGAGGTCGACGAAGCCCGGCTGATCGAACAGGTCAAGGGCGACCCGGCGCTCGCGGCGGCGATCGCCACCAGCCGCGAACTCGCCGCCGTGCACTTTCTGCTGTCTGCTGCGCTCGACCAGAAGGCACAGGAACTCGTGCGACTGCTGGAAGCGGAGGCGCCATGATCCTGCGCCGCGTCACCGAGCACGTGCAGGCCCAGAACTGGTTCGCGGTATTCATCGACTTTGTGATCGTGGTGGTCGGTGTTTTCATCGGCATCCAGGTGGCGAACTGGAACGAGCAGCGAGCAACCACGCTGAAGGCCGGCGCGTTGACCGCGCGGCTGACCGAAGACCTGCGCAAGGAAGCCTGGGGCTACGAATCCGTCATCGCCTACAACCGCGAGACCAATGCAAACCAGCGCCGCGTGCTCGACGCGATGGCTGGCGATATCGAGCTGTCGGACGATGAGTTCCTGATCAGTGCTTATCGGGCGACGCAATACAGGGAATACAACCGCTATCGCGCAACTTTCGACGAGCTGGTGTCCACCGGCACCATCGGGCTGATCACCGATCCGGTCCTGCGCGAGGCGGCCGTCGGCATGTTCACCACCCAATTCCTGGAGGAACTCGCGCGGCGAACCAAGGATTCCGAGTACCGACGCTTGTTTCGCGAGACCGTGTCCGCCGAGATCCAGGAAGCGCTGCTGACCCGCTGCGGCGACCGCTTTCCGACACTGCTCGATTACGCCAGCATCCGTGGCGCGCTCGAGTATCCGTGCACGCTGGGCATCCCCGACGAGAAAGTCCGCGCCACCGCGAATGCCTTGAAAGCGTCGCCGAGGTTGGTGCCGGCGCTGCAAGTCCGATTTGCCGACAACCAGACCGCACTCACCGACCTGGAACAGGAGAATCACGACGTGCTTGAAGGCCTGCGCACGATCAGGGAAAGAAAACCATGACCCCGCCCGGCCTGTCGCGATCGCCGAACGCGAAACCTTGGGCGTCAACCGGGACCGATCCCGCGAGACGGCTTTATGGGGTGGCGGATATGGGGCGGCGCGATGACCCCGTCTTGCAGCAAGCTGTTTCGCCATCCTGTTGACGGAGCCGCAATCGATGATCCTGCGCCGCCTCACCGAACACGTCAAAGCCCAGAATTGGGTCGCGGTCGGCATCGACTTCGCAATCGTGGTGATCGGCGTGTTCGTCGGCATCCAGGTGGCGAACTGGAACGAGGCGCGGGTCGAACGCGAACTGGTCCGTGGACACCTGTCCGAGATCGCCGAGGACCTGCGCACCCACCTGAGCCTGGACACCGCGCTGCTGGGCTCGGCGACGCTGCGCATCGCCGCGGTCGACTACATCCAGCGCGAGGCCTTCGGGACGCCGCTACCGACGACCCTGGTGCTGGCGACCGAGACCTGGACGGCACCGCCGCCGCAGGCATTTCCCGCCACCCAGCTCGACAACCTGATGGGCGCGGTGAACCTGGTGCGCATCTCGGTGCGCTCGCGCAACGGCTACGAGTCCTTGATCAGCTCCGGGCGCCTCGGCATGCTGCGCAATCGTCCGCTGGCACGGCAGATCCAGGTGTACTACGGCAACTACGACGACCTGCTGGATACGCAGACCACGGTGTTCCGCCCGTTCCGCAACGACGGCGCGCGCGACCAGTTCGCGCTCGGCGTGTCGGTCTTCGACCAGCGCCCGCCAGCGGAGATCATCGCGCTGGCGCGCGAAAACCCCGGGTTCGCGGCCTACCTGCGCAGCCAGCGCGAGTGGGCCATCGTGCACTACAACCTGCTGGCCAGCATCAGTCGAGAAACCACCGGGCTGCTGGCCGCGATCGACGCGGAACTGTCCACGCCATGATCCTGCGCCGAGTCATCGAACACGTCCGCGAACAGAACTGGACCGCGATCGGCATCGACTTCGTGATCGTGGTGGTCGGTGTATTCGTCGGTATCCAGGTGTCGAACTGGAACGAGGAACGTGCCGAGCGCGCGCGCGAACGCCTGCTGCTGGGCGAACTGCGGGCGGAGATCGCCGAGGCGCTGCGGGTCAAGGATGTAATTCGCAAGGGCTACGCGCAGGTAGCCAGATCGGGCCAGCGCGCCATTGCCTTCCTGGACTCGGGGCAGGCCTGTGGTGACGCCTGCTGGCCGGTCATCGTCGATTTTTTCCATGCTTCGCAATGGCGGGCGCCGTTGCACGGGCTGACCAGTTTCCAGGAGCTGCGTCGCAGCGGATGGCCGAGCAATCGGGCGATCACGGAAGCCACGGAATTCTACGAGTTGAATACGCTGGCGCTGGCGACGTCGACGGTGGCTCCCGCCTATCGGACCCTGGTTCGCGGGCTGATTCCGTTGGCGATCCATCGACCCTACTGGGCGAACTGCTACCAGGCCGGTAGCGCGGGAGAGAGGTACCTCGAAGACTGCCCCCAGGCCGTCGACCCTGCCGTTTCAGCGACCGGCATTCAGGCCATCAAGGCGCACCCGGACATCCACCGCACTCTCACCGAGTGGGTCGGCTATACCTTCCTCGTTTCGGACGCGCTCGAACGGCAGGACGCAGCCGCGCGGCGTGTACTGACCATTCTCGACGCCGAGTTGGCGGCGCAGCCATGATCCTGCGACGGATTACCCAACACGTCCGCGAGCAGAACTGGACCGCGATCGGCATCGACTTCGTGATCGTGGTGATCGGCGTGTTCGTCGGCATCCAGGTGAGCAACTGGAACCAGCAACGCCAGGCCCGTGGTCAGGAGCGGGAGCTCCTTGCGCGCCTCCGGGTCGAGATCGACCAGAACATCGCCAATGCGCAGGAGAAACGTCGCTTCTTCGACACGGTTTACGCATCGGCCGAACGCACCTATGGGTTCCTTGGCCATCAGGCGCCCTGCGCGGGCGACTGCTGGAAGCGGGTGGTGGATGCCTTCTATGCCTCGCAGTGGCGCGACCTGCGGCCGACGCGCGAGGCCTTCGACGAACTCGAGCGCCTCGGCTTGCCGCGCGATACCCGGCTGAAACTGACGCTGAGCGCCTACTACGGGCTCTACGATTCCATGGTGACCATCACGTCGGAGCTGCCCGCGGCACGCACCGTGGTGCGCTCGCTGATCCCGCCACAGGTACAGCTGCACCTGTGGCAGCAGTGCCACCGCATCGAAGGCCTGACGGAGTCACTCGCGGCCGATTGTCCCGCCGCACTCGGCGACGGCGAAAGCCGCGAGATCATGGAGCAACTGCGCGCGAACGTCTCGCTGCGGCCCGCACTGGCCTACTGGATGAGCACCGTTGCCCTGACCCAGCCCGCGCTGGAGCAGCAAGTCCTTGGCGCGGCAACCGTGATCACCGCGATCGACGCGGAACTGGGAGACTGACGCATGCTGCTGCGCCGGGTCATCGAGCACGTCCGCGAACAGAACTGGACCGCGATCGGCATCGACTTCGTGATCGTGGTGGTGGGCGTGGTCGTCGGCATCCAGGTTGCGAACTGGAACGAGGCGCGGGTTGAGCGACAACGCGAGGCGGTGTATCTGGGCAGCCTGTCGAAAGACATCCGCAGCGACATCGCCGATATCGACGAGATAATCCGTGTCTCGACGTTACGAATGTCCGCGTTGGGATACCTGCTTGAACAGTCGATGGGCACCCGTCTTCCCTCCGGCTTCGACTCCGCGCGCGGCCGCATCGAGATCGAGCCGTCGCCTGCCTATGCCGCAGATGATCCGAACACGATCGGCATCGCCGTCTTCATCCTGACGACGCTCGATGGCAACCGGCTTGCTTACGACACGATGATCAATACTGGAGGCATCGGCATCATTCGCGACGACGCGCTGATTCGCGCGATACAGCGGTACTACAGTCATGTGGACAAAGTGCGGACCTTCGAGGCCGCATTGGAGATCAGCCGAGTCAAACTCGTTGACGCCCAGCAGCAAGCGGGATTGTCGCCCGTGGATGGCATGCCCGCGGCGCAGATGGTGCGTGCGTTTGCCGGCAATCCGGTGCTGCTGGCAGCAGCGAAGAACTACTGGCTTTACACCAACCGGCATCTGAAGCTCATGAGAGACCTCCGTACCGCCGCGGAACAGCTCGTGACCGACATTGGTCGGCCGGCTTGACCCATGATCCTGCGCCGCGTCATCGAACACGTCCGCGAACAGCACTGGACCGCGGTTGGCATTCGTCTCGTGACCGCGCGCCGGGATCGGGCATCGCGGATGCCCTGCTTGCCGCGGAGCAACAACGCAATAGCGCCGACCCCGGCTTGACGCCCCCGTTCGCAGTCGGGAGACTTCGGTCATGACCGCCCACACGCCGCAACGACGCCCCAGCGCCAGCGCGCCACGCACCGTGCCCAACGTGCCAGAAACGGCGCGGGAGCGCGTGCTGCGCGCGCTTGAACTCGGCCGGCGCGGCCAGCAGCTGCGTGCGCTGGGTGAACATGCTCGATCCGGCCACATCGCTCGCGCTCGCTGAGCAGGTCGCCGACACGGCGCGACGGCTCGGCTTCGAGTCGGCGCTCATCGGCGGCGCCGCGCTCGCCGTACACCGTTACACCCGCGGGACCGAGGACATCGACCTGGCGGTCTCGCTCGATCCGCATCGGCAATTGCTTGCGCTGGAGCGCGCACTTGCCGCCGCTGGCCTGCACACCCGGCTGCGTCTGCCCGATGACGAGGATCCGCTCGGCGGCGTGCTGACCGTATGGGCGTCGATCGATGCGCAGGGCCAACCCGTCGACGTCGTCGAGGTGGTCAACTTCCACAATCCGGGCCGGATCGTCAGCACGCCGGCACCCGCAGCCATTGCACGCGCCTGGCCCCTGCCGGGCAGCCCCTTGCGCTGCGTGACCCTCGAAGACCTGGTGGCGTTCAAGCTCTACGCCGGCGGGCTGGCCGACCACGCCGACATTGTCCAGTTGCTGCTCTGCAATCCGGACGCGGACCTGGCGGCCATCAGGGCCGTGGCTGCGCCATTCGACAACGGCGAACAGCTGGACGGCCTGATCGATCAGGCCCGGATCGAGCGAACGCGACGACGATGACGGTATCCCGTACGCCATGATCGGCCCGGCCCGAGGACGCCAATCCGAGGACCGGAGCGGACTTTTCGTGCGAGGCTGACCGACTGCATTCGAGGGGAGATGCGCAGTGCTGCTACGCCGGGTCATCGAACACGTCCGCGAACAGAACTGGACCGCGGTCGGCATCGACTTCGTGATCGTGGTGGTCGGCGTGTTCGTCGGCATCCAGGTGGCGAACTGGAACGAGGCGCGGCTGGAGGCCCAGCGCGCGCAGGGATTTCTCGAGCGCCTGTCGGGGGATCTCGACCAGGAGTTGATCGAGATCGACCGGCGGATCGCGTATGTCGGGCGCTCGATCGAGTACGGCGAGGCCGCACTCGCATGGGTGGAAGACGGCACGTTGGTCGAAGGCTCGGCATGGCAGACCGTGCTGGCGTTCTTCCAGGCCAGCCGGATCCTGCCGTATACGCCGGTCGACACGACCTATCAGGAAATGCGATCGGCCGGCCAGCTGGGGCTGGTGCGCAACGCGGCGCTGCGGGCATCGCTGACCGAATACTTCGTCACCGGCACGCTGACGCGCGCGGACTACATCATGCGGCTCAATCCCGAATACCGCAGCCACGTGCGTGGACTCACGCCCTATCGCATGGCGCGCTACATCTTCACCGACTGCTTCAAGATGGCCGACCTCAGCACGGTGGCGATGCTGCCTTGTGATTCACCGGTCGACGAGGCCGTGGCGGCTGCGGTGCTCACGCGCTATCGCGAGGCACCGGGCCTGGTCGTCCAGCTGGCCTTCTGGATTGATTCGGCCCATCAGATGGTTGCGATCCTGCAGCAGGTCCGCAAGGCCTGCGTCGAGCTCAAGCGGCGCATCGACGATGAACTCGGACGCTGATGCGTGGCGTGGCCGCCCATCGCGAATGGACCTGATGCGAACCCTCTTCACCCCATCCCCCAACCACCGCCGTCGGCGGAAAGGCCATGACATGCGCGCAGTGAATCGAGTCCTGTTGCTGTCCGTGGCGCTCGTCGCCCCGCTGGTGCCACCCGCCGCTGTCGCCGGCGGCGTGATCGACAACGTCCTGACCCAGTGGCGCACCCATGCGGACTCCTGCGAGGACGCCACGGTCCGCTTCCCGGAAGCGCCGATGCACGTCGCGATGTTCGAGGCGATCAACGCGATCACGCCGAAGTACACGCCTTATCTCAAGCCGTTGGAGGCCGCCGCCGGCAGCTCGGTGGAC
>JBBQHP010000081.1:0-11191 GCA_038324085.1 Burkholderiales bacterium | reverse complement strand
GTCGATGCGCAGTCCGGACGCCTGAGCTTTGGCGGTGGCGGCGTGAGCAGCGGGCAGTTCACCACGACGGCGGGGGCCTCGATTGCATTCTGGCAGGGTATCCAGACCTGGCAGACCGGGGCGAGCGCGACCGGCGCCGGTACGATCGTGCTGACGTTCCTGAACGGCAGCACGGGCGGGACGCTGGCGGTGGAAGGGGCGGTGTCGATCGCGCGCCTGAACATCGAGGGCCTGGGCAACCTGAGCGGGACCGGAACGCTCACCATCACCGGCACCGGCAGCACGTGGACGGGGGGAACGATGGGCGGTGGCGGGACCACGCGCATCGCGGCAGGTGCGGACTTCACCGTGAGCGGGACGGCGCGCAAATTCCTCAACGCGCGCACCATCCGCAACGAAGGCACGTTGATCGAGACGAGCACGGGCGACCTGCTCGACTACGGCGGTGCGGCCATCCTCGACAACCTCGGGCTGTTCGACATCCGGGGCGATCAGGCCTGGCGGAATTTCACGGGTGCGTCCGGCACGTTGGTGCTCAACAACAGTGGCACGATCCGCAAGAGCGCCGGCAGCGGCGATTTCGTCTTCGCGCAGACCACGTTCAACAATACCGGCACGGTGCAGGTGCTGATCGGGCAACTCAACATCGGCGGCACGATCTTCCTGCCTTGATGCGCCAATGAGGAAAGGCCGGATATCCGGCCCGGACGACGCAACGCGCGGTCCGCTAGCTCCCGAATACGAAGCTGGAGGCGCTCAAGCTGCCGAAAAAATCGTTCTCGTGATAGAAGCGCACCGCCACATCCCGTTCGGCGGCACCGACAGCGACCATGAGCGGGATCAGGTGCTCTTCACGCGGATGTGCGTCGCGCGCCGAAGGCGCTTCCTGCCAGGCGCTCAGTGCCCCGGTCCGCTGGGCAACGCCTTCGGTCACCAGCGTGCGTTGCAGCCAGTCGTCGAATGCCGCCGAGGGGATCTTCGCTTCGGGGCCGAGCGCTCGAAGATTGTGGTAGCTCGCGCCGCTGCCGATGATCAGCACGCCTTCGTTGCGCAATGGCGCCAACGCTCGACCGACCGCGAGGTGAACGCGCGGGTCGAGGCCACGCCTCAGCGAGAGCTGCACCATCGGGATGTCGGCCTCGGGATACATGAGCGCAATCGGGACGAACGCCCCGTGGTCGAAGCCCCGTGCAGTGTCGAATCGCGCGGCCATCCCGGCATTCTCGATCAGATCGCGCGCCCGTTCGGCGAGCTGCGGCGAGCCTCGCGCCGGGTATTGCACGTGATAGGTGTTCTCGGGAAAGCCCGAATAGTCGTAGAGCATGGGTGGATTCGGGTGATTGGAAAGCGTGAAATCGACTTCCTCCCAATGCGCCGAAACCATCAGGACGGCCTTCGGCTTCGTGCCGAGCCACCCGGAAATCTGCGCGAGTCCCTCGGCGAGCCGGGCGTGGGCATCGTGCCACGGGCCTTGCATCCAGGGCCAGGGACCCCCGCCGTGCGACAGGTACAGCGTGGGAAGGGTGGATGAGGTCATCCGATGGGCTTGGGCGAAGATCTCAGGTGGCTGTTCAAGGGTTGACCGGAGTCGACCGGCCTGCCTCGGCGATGCTCTTACGGTGGCGCGTCCGGGGACCTTCCCATCGCCGCCCCCCGTGTCATCGAACCGCGCGCGGCTTCGTGCACACAACGATCTTGGTGATCTCCGGGATGACGACCTGATCCGACAGGTTCTCGAAGCCCCGGGCCTCGAGCTGCGTGGCCAGCGTTGCCGGGCTGAATGAAATCCCGTCCACCCTTCCCGCGAGGTAATGGAGGAACCAGAGTGCCGCGAGCGCCGGTCCGGCGTCGTCGTTGTCGAGCATGAAATCGTGCACGAGCAAGCGGCCGCCGGGTCGCAGCGCATCCCATGCCTTCTGGAACAGCATCGGAATGGACGACTCCGCGACGGCGGAGAGGAGGTAGGACATGAGCACGATGTCCTGATCCCCCGGCCAGGGCGTGCCGATGGCGTCGCCGTGAAGAAATGCGATGCGATCCTGGAGCTTCGCTTCGTTCACGAAGCGTTCCGCGACGGCGATCACATTGGGGAAATCGAGCACCGTTGCTCGCAGCGCAGGATCGCGCTGGCACAGTGCAATCGAAAAAGCTCCGCTGCCCCCGCCCACGTCGAGCAAGGTCCGGGTGCCGCCGAGATCCAGCTTTTTCGCGAGCATCAGCGCCGCACCCATGGACCCGACGTGTTGGCCCCGGGTGAAGGCATCGGCTTCTGCCGGATCGTCGGTCAGTCCGGCGAGCGAATCGAATGCCAGGTGCGCGGTATCGCCGGCGATGCCCGCATCGAGGTGCAGCAGGGCCGGATAGATCTGGCGGTCGATCTGGAAGCGATAGTAGTCGCCGAAATAGGCCGGCGCACTTCGCACCAGGTACCGCTCGCTGGCCGGCGCATTGCGGTATCCATCGTCATCCCGCACCAGCAGGCCGATGGCGGTCAGCGCGACGAGGATCGTTTTCAGGCGATTCGAGGCGACGCCGGTTTCCTCGGCCAGGCGCTCCATGGTCTTCGCCCCATCGGCGAGACGGCTGAAGAGGTCCAGGTTCAGCGCCGAGAAGAGCGCCTTCGAACCCATGAAGCCGTAGGCGATGCGTGATATGTCCCTGACGTCGGTGATAGGACTCGTCATGTCACTGGTTTCCTCTATTTGCCTTCCGTTCGATGATCGCTGCATTCCCGGAAGGCGGTGGCGGGGTCTGCGCGTCGCCATCACATGTGCGCGCCGCGCCGAGGCAGGCGCCGGCGCTCCCGTCGCTCAAGCCGGAGGGCCGTACGCAGAGGGGAATAAGTTGTCCATCATGGGTTTCGGGTCCATGCCCAGCGCCTGCGCGAACTCGTGGACCACCACCGCTGCGGGATCACGGTGGCCGGGGGGCGGAAATGCGAACCGGATGGTCGGTCCGTGCGTCCTCAGCTCCCGCAGGTCGACCCCATTGATCGGTGACAGCGGCTCGGCCAGCGGTGTGTCATCCAGAAGCACCGGAACGACACCTTTTTCCAGGCGCAGCGCGAGTTCGTATTCCCTGCGGACCTGACCGGACCTCGACGAATGGGTGCACCAGAAGACGAACATTCGCTGGGCATCGGCGATCGCATCGTCGATGTGCTCCTTCCAGAGCGCGCCCGGGGGAATGCCATCCGTGTCCTGGAACACGACCTCCCAGTACTTCCCTTCCAGCGACGGAATACCGGCGATCGCCGTGCGCAGCAATCGAACGATGGGCGTCACCAGTGCGGCGTCGCTCCGGCTGTACGACACAAAGACATGGGCAGTCATCGTTGGCCCTCGGCGAGCTCGTCATGACCGATGCGTGCCGGCTCGCACCGTGCTGCCAGTCAGGAGGTGCGGCCAGGCGGGGTCGGCTGGAAATCAAGGCAATGCTACTCCGGCCACGGGAGCCGGACGACCTGCCCGGAATCCCTGTCATCCAACCAATTCGCCACCGCAGGAGCACGCGATTTTGCCGTTGCTGGCACGAGTTCCATCCGCCATGCATCGGTGGCAGTACGTGCGCGAGCATCGAGTGCAGAGGATCACGTTCTCGAAGCGATGCGATTCGCCACAGCGGCCGCATGACCTTGTCGGGACGTCGATGCTTGCCGCATAACCGCGCTCGAGCGGTCGAGAGTGTCCCGGCGACGGCAGGGGCGAGTCCGGCAGCCAGTATCTACCGCCAAGTGGGGAACCCCGCCGGCCAGCCCGACACCGGAGTCTCGCGACAGGCCCTCGCGTCGCACTTCAGAGCAGTTCCTTGGGAATGTTGCCACCGTTCGCCGCGAGCTTCTGGAGGACCGTCTTGTGAAGCCACATGTTCATCTGAGCCGAGTCGCCCATCTTGTCCGCAGGGCACCCAAGTTCGGTGGCAAGGCCCTTGCGCGCGTCGAGACTGCTTTCGAGGCCCAGCAGTTTGAGCAGATCGACGATCGATACCTTCCAGTTCAGCTTCTGAGGATTCGACGCCGCGAGGCCGTCCAGCTTTGCGACGACGTCGACGGAGGACATGGTTGCCGGAGCCGGAGCCGGAGCCGGCGCAGAAGCGGGGGCTTGCGACGTAGCAGCGGTGGGAGGTGAAGCCGGAGGTGCAGCATTGGCTGCCGCGTGATGACCGAACCCCAATTTGTCGAGGATCGCGCTGAACAGACTCATGGATCATCCTTTCGCTGGAGAGCGGCACAGATCGGTCTGCGCCTGGCTCTTTCGTACCTTACACGAGACGAACGCGTTCATGCCGGCAGCCAGTGTGCGCCAGGTAACGTAGCGGGCGTGAAGCTTCACGATTCCGCCGATCGAGCCCGGCAGGTAATCCTCGTGAATCGTCAGCGCCATGATCGGGGCCGGCATCGAACGCCTGGCACCCCAACTGCGGTGGACGTGAGCCGGATCGATATCGGCGAAAGCAAGGCAGTTGCGCCGACGCTGCGAAATCAGCAGGCCGACCCTGCCTCAACCGACCGTAAGGACCTTGACCTGCTCCGCCAGGATTCGCCTGCGACCCCCTTTGCCGAATGCCGCGTCGAATTCCCGGACGAGCTCGTCCATGACTTCGGAGCGAACCGTGGCATGCATCGACTCCGCGGTCTCGAATTCATACATGGCGAGATACTGGTAGTCCTGTTCGCCTTCGAGGATCTTGTAGCGGCGCCCGCTCAGAACGCCGGGGAATCTCTCGATCGCCTTCGGCAGATGATCTTCGTTGTACCACTGGTTGAATGCCGCTTCGTCTTCGGGTTTGACGCGGGCCATGACGATCAACAATCCCTTCCGGCTCATGCTTTGGTTTCTCCTCTGTGCCAACGCGAATGCGCGACTTTCCGCCTCGCCGAGATGCGCCGCTGCGGCTGCGTCCGCCCGCAAGCAGCGCTCGAAGTGCAATCGAGCGTCCGGTTTTTGATCGTCGCCGGAATTTGAAAGGCATCAAACCTTTTCGGTAGCAATGCGAATCAGGCGCTTGCCGAGATTCTCGCCACGATAGAGACCGGCGATCGACCCCGGTGCGTGTTCGATTCCGTCGAGGATGTCCTCTCGATAATGGATGAGGCCTGCTCGCACCCAGCCCACGAGTTCACGCAACGCGTCGGGAAAGCGCGCGGCATGGTCAAATACGATGAAGCCCTGCATTCGCGCACGCTTGACGAGGA
Source organism: Burkholderiales bacterium (assembly GCA_038324085.1). GTDB lineage: Bacteria > Pseudomonadota > Gammaproteobacteria > Burkholderiales. The sequence continues at coordinate 5,997 of JBBQHP010000081.1, read as the reverse complement.
GATGGCGTTCGACCCGAGGTCCCTGAGGCGGCGGGTCCCAGCTGGCGATCGATGCGGTGCCGCAGATGACCACCCGGGCACCCACGTTGAGATGGCGCATGACCGTGTCGCTGATCCGGCCGGCAGTGTTGTCGAAGTAGACGTCGACGCCTGCGGGGCAGGCCGCTTCGAGCGCCGATTCGAAATCAGCGGCTTTGTAGTCCACCGCAGCGTCGTAGCGGAACTCGTCGCGGCACATCCGCACTTTGTCCGGGCCGCCGGCAATGCCGACACTGCGGCAGCCCTTGATCTTGGCGATCTGGCCAACGCAGGACCCGACCGCTCCCGCTGCGGTGGAAACGATCACGGTCTCGCCGGCCTTCGGCTGGCCGATGTCGAGCAAAGCGAAGTACGCGCTCAAGCCGTTCATGCCGAGGACGCCGAGGGAGGCCGAGATGGGCAGGTCCGTCTCGACGATCTTGCGCTGGATGGCGCTGCCGTCGATCGCAGCGTAGTCCTGCCAGCCGAACATTCCGGTGACGTAGTCGCCCGGATGGAAATCCGGATGGTGCGATTCCTCGACTCTTCCCACGGCAAGCGAGCGCATCACGCCACCGAGCGCCACAGGCTCGGAATAGTTGGCGACGGCACTGACCCAGCCGCGCATCGCCGGCTCGACCGAGAGATAGAAGTTGCGCACCAGAACCTGGCCATCGGATGGTTCGGGTACCGGGGTCTCCACGATCTCGAAGTGCTCCGAGTCGGGAATACCGGATGGCCTGGATTTCAGCCGGACCTGTCGATTCGTACGTTGCTGCATGAAGGGCTCCTTCGGTGCGCTCCAATGGCGCGCGCGGGAGCGGCGCGCCGCACTGTCGCGCGTCCGACCCGGGCTGCTGATCGGGCTCCTGCCTGCAGATGACAGGTCAGGAGGGTATGGTTCATCCGTCTGCGGATGTTACCCGGCTTCGCATGTCGCTCGGAGCCATGACGGAAACTCCTCAGGATTTCGCTTTCTTCGCAGGCTTCGATTTCGCGGAACCGTTGAGTACGATCGCCTCGCGAACGAGCGCCTTGAACGCGTTCTCGTCGAGTTCCTCTCCTTCGTGGATGTCGATCGCGCGCCGTACGTTGCCGTCGAGACTCGAATTGAAAAGGTGTTCCGGATCCTTCAGGAATGCACCTTTGGCGAAGGTGAGCTTCACGACCAGCTTGTAGGACTCGCCGGTGCAGATGATGCCATCGTGCGACCAGACCGGAGTGTCCCGCCACTTCCACTCCTCGACGACGTCCGGGTCTGCTGCCTTGATGAGGGTGCGCATTCTCGCGAGTGTCTCGCCGCGCCAGTCGCCAAGGTCCGCGATTCGTTTCGAGATGAGCTCCGAAGCCGATTCGCCTTGATTCGCATTCGACGTTTTCATGTCCTCCTCCGGGAGGTTTCAGGCAGAGTTCCTTTGCATTCTATCGGGCGCGGTGACCGCCGGGGAGCGTCAATCCGATATCTGTTTCGCCAGGGATTCCAGGATTTCAGTCCAGCCGGCGGTGTGTCCGTTGCGGGCTACCTCGGGAAGTCGTTCGTGCGTGATGACGACCTCGGTGGCCTGCCCTTCAGGGCGGAATTCGACCGTCACGAGCGAGTCGTTGTCCCCGGCATGGGGAGAATTCCAGGTGAACACGAGGCGGCGCGGCGCATCGATGGTCTGGTAGATGCCGGTGTGGCGGACGGGTCCCGAGGGGACGTGCATCACGATCTCGAACGCGCCGCCCTCCCGCGCGTCGACCTTGACGGTGGAGCGGGTGGTGCCGCTCGAACAGGGGCGCATCCATTCGGCCAGGGAGGTCGGATTCAGCCACGCATCGAAGATCGTTTGTGCCGGTGCGGCGATCCTGCGTTTGACGACGACGGTGGGAACGCTTGTGATGGCGGTCATGCGCGGTTTCCTTTTTTTGCGCTTTTGCGCTGGTTGATGACAAAGGTTTCGAGGGAGGCCAGGCGGTCTCCCCAGAACCTGCGGTAGTAGTCGATCCACTCCGCCGCGCCGGCCATGGCGTCGGCGTTGAGCGAGAGAATGTGGTCGCGCCCCTGCACCGTGCGCCGCACCAGCTCGGCGCGCTCGAGGATCTTGATGTGTTTGGAGACGGCGTTGAGCGACACCGAAAAATCGCCGGCGATCTCGGTGACGCGGGCGTCGGCCAACGCCAGGCGCGCGAGGATGGCGCGTCGCGTCGGGTCGGCCATGGCGCTGAAGGTTGCGTCCAGATTGGCGGCGATCCGGGCGGATTGCGAGGGTGACTTATATTCAACCATAAGGTTGAAGATAAAAGCGGACGGGAGGAAAGTCAATCCTCGATGAATCGAGACTCCTTCAGGGGAGAGCCGCGATCGGCCGGCCGGCGGCGAGCTGACCGCGAGCGCGTGCGCTCCTCGTTACCCAAGGGTTCGAGCAGCCGCGATCGCCCATGACCGGTACGCACTGGTCATCTCATTTGTTCTTGAGAGTGCGTCTCGATCGCTGCCGCGGCCGTTCCACCGGATGCAGTCATTTCGCAGTGTCTGCGGCCTCACGCGTCTTCGCCCTTGCACCGAGCAGCTTGCGGAGTACCAATGGTTGGAATTGGCGCTCGGCCGTGATGGCGTAGAAATTCTCGTGGACCTTCGGCAACACGCAATACTGCTCGAGCGCGCCGCTGAGTAGCTCGTCCTGCACGACGACGGCCGGCACCAGTGCCACGCCGCCGAAATCACGGCTGAGCAGGCGGAGCATGGCCATATCGTCGACCTCGGCAAAGATGTCGGTGGTGATGCCCAGTTCCTCGCAGAGCAGATCAAACTGCATGCGAATGTCACTGGTGCGGCCGGGAAGCAGCAAGCGCAGGCCCTGAACATCCTCAGGGAAACGGAAAGGCTTCCTGGTGCGCCGCGGCCGACCCACCAGGCATACGGGTTGGCGCGCGATGCGCCGGCAGCGCCACGGCTTTTCGGCATCCCTGGCGACCGGCCGGTTGGAGAGCACCAGATCCAGCTTGTGGACCGAGAGTCGCTGCAGCAGATCATCCAACCCGCCGGATTCGAGCACGAGCTGCAGGCGCTCGTGCGCCAGAACCGGGCGCAGGAAGTTCTCCTGGAAGTTGCGCGACAGGGTTGCAACCGCGCCCACACGCAAGTGCTGCCCCTTCTGTCCCAGGCCGCTCTCGACGGTCGCCATGAGCTCGCTACCCAGTGCAAAGATGCCGTCCGCGTAGCCCAGCACGAGACGGCCAACCTCGGTGAGATGCAGACCGCGCTTCTCCCTCAGAAACAGGGGCTGGCCCAGCTGCGCTTCGAGTTGGCGGATCTGTGCCGACAATGCGGACTGCGACACATGCAGGTGCGACGCCACCCGCGTGAGGTGGCCTTCCTTGGCCACCGACCAGAAATAGTAGAGATGACGATAGTTGAGACTGCGCACGTTCTAATGTTCTGTTAAACAGAACGGTAGGACAACAACAATCTATTTTACCTGGACATGCCGAGCGCGGAGACTGGAGGCATGACAGCTCTGGAACCGCTATTGGAAGTCACCCAGATTGCCCAACTCCGGGCTATCCCGCTGCTAATGCTGTTCGCCGCAGTCGCGGCGATGCTCGTGCGCAGCGTACGGCAGGCGTGGTTTTCTGCGGCGGGCAGTGCGCTCACCGGAGTCGCGATCGCGCTCGGCGCAGCGGCGCTCTCGGTCATATCGGCGCACGCCGGTTCCAGCAGCGGTGACGCCCTCGGCGTGACGATGAGCCTGCTGGTCGCCGCGCTCGGGTGGGTGATCGTTCGCTATTCGCGCCGCTACCTCGAGGGTGAGCCGGGTCAACGGCGCTATATCGTCGGCCTCTGCCTGACGCTCGCCGGCGTTCACGTCGTGGTGCTCACCGACCATCTGGGCGTCCTGGTGCTTGCCTGGAGTTTCACAAGCTTCGCTTTGCACGCGCTGCTTACGTTCTACCGGGATCGTCCTGCTGCCGTGCTGGCTGCACACAAGAAGTTCCTGGCCAGCCGGCTGGCCGAGGTCTGTCTCGTCCTTGCGCTGCTCGTCGTGTACCGGGAGTCGGGAACGCTCTCGATCAACGAGATCGCGACCATGGTGGCGACGATGCCCGTCCTGTCCCCAGGCCTGCACGCGGCGATGGTGCTGATTGCGTTGGCCGCGATCCTCAAGTCGGCGCAACTGCCTGTCCAGGGCTGGCTTATTCAAGTCATGGAGGCGCCCACACCGGTCTCGGCACTGCTGCACGCTGGTGTGGTCAATCTGGGCGGCTTCGTGCTGCTGCGGCTCGCGCCGCTTCTCTCCGCCGCCCCCTTCGCCCAGACGTTGCTCGTCGTGATCGGCAGCCTCACAAGCGTGCTGGCGGGTCTGGTCATGATGACGCGCGTCAGCATCAAGGTGCGCCTGGCCTGGTCGACATGCGCGCAGATGGGCTTCATGCTCGTGGAGTGCGGTCTGGGTCTGTACGACCTCGCGCTGCTCCATCTGGTCGCTCACTCGCTCTACAAAGCCCATGCTTTCCTCGGCGCAGGCGAAACGGTGAGCGAAACGCGGCGACGCATGCTCGGCGACGCCCTTGTGGCAGCGCCTTCCGCGGCGTGGCGCCTCGCTCTCCGGCTGCTGGCCGCGCCCGCCGCAATCATGATGATGGCATTGAGCGAGCTGGGCTGGAAGGCAGCGATCCCTACACTGGAAATTCCCGCAGTAGCGTTGATAGTCGTCGGGCTTGGGCTCGCTCCGTTGCTGGCTACCGAGAGCCGCCGCCCGCTGGCCACTCTTGCGCGGGGCACCGTGCAGGCGTTGCTGCTCACCCAGCTCTACATCCTCTGGCACCTGGTTTTCGTTGCGCTGCTCGACGCGCCCGCCACCGCGCCGATACAGGCGTTGGGTCTCTGGGCCGCGGCGATATTCAGCGTGCTCTACTTTCTGCAAACCTGGCTCACCGTCTTTCCGCAAGGGCACCTGTCCCGGCTTCTCTACCCTTGGGCCTATGCCGGGTTCTTCCTCGACGAACGCTTCACACGCCTGACATTCCGCCTCTGGCCGCTGCCGGGCGCGCAAGCCTCATCCTTTCGTCAGTAGGAAGAGCGACATGAATATCGCTGAAGAATTCATCACCCCAGTCGCCGACGTCATCGAGAAGGCGTGCGGCAGAATCGCGCCCAACTGGCCGCTCGATCGCTTCATTGCCGTCAATCCTTACTGGGGCTGGATCGACCGTCCCTTCGACGAGGCTGCGCTCGATCTGGCGCGGCTGTCCGGAACATCGTTGTACATGCCGGCGGAATTCTATCGGGATGCCTGGGAACGGAAGGCCTTCAGCCGTGAAGATCTGCAGCATGCACTGGATGAGCTGGAGTGCGCAGATTCGCCCGAAGTCATCATCGAGGCTCTGGCACGCGCTGCCACACCATCCTCTGGTCTGCCGTTGCTGTGTCAGGTCGGCGATACCCCGTGCGCCTTGGGTATTGCGTCAGGACGCGAAAGCACCATCGTCCATCATGTGGGGCAGTTCTGCGCCGCTTACTTCGATGAGCGGCAGGCGGAATGGGGGCCGTCTCGGGAAACGCGCCTCTACCCCGCGTGGCGCGCGGCCCTCGCGCACGATCACGGGGTTGAGCTGTTGCTGCAGGCGCCAGGAATCACGCAGCGCGCCGCCCGGCTGCCTGACGAGGCCGGCGCGGCCGTCGGCTTCATTCTGGAGGCCCTGGATGTGCCGCAACGCTCCTATGAAGCGTTCCTCACCGCAGTCCTGATGCAGGTCGGCGGATGGGCGGCATGGTGTGCGTACCTGCGCTGGGAAGCGCGGCAGCGGGGACGCGACGACCAAAGCATCGTCGACCTGCTGGCGATCCGGCTTGCCTGGGAATACCTGTTCGACGACGGCGAGCGTAGCAGCGCCTCCACCTGGGCGCGATGGCAAAGTGCGTTCGCCCAGGCTAGTCGGGCCGCCCCCACCGAGGCACACAAGACCGCATCCATCGTTCAGCGGGCATTTGAGTAC
>JBBQHP010000080.1:0-13428 GCA_038324085.1 Burkholderiales bacterium | reverse complement strand
CCAACTCGAGACGGCCATCAAGCAGTACCTCGATATCAACAATGCCAACCCGAAGCCGTTCACTTGGGTCAAGTCTGCCGATGACATCCTCGCGAGCATCGAAAGATTTTGTCTGCGTATTTCTAACTCAGGACACTAGCGTATCGAAGGCACCGGCAAGGGTACGTCGAGCGGTTCCGGTGCGGCACCTTCGCCGGGGTCCTCCAGATCGTCCAGTTCCGATTTCGGCGGATTGCCGTCGTAGATCAGGCTGACCCTGCGCTGCATGTAAGCATCGCGCAGGAACGAGTAACGATCGACTGCAGCCTGATTGAGGAAGCGTTCCGCCGGCAGCAGCGCGGCCCGGTTGTCGAGCAGACGCAGGCCGACCGTGACGTTGCGCTCGGGTACGTTCGAGATGTACCAGACCGGATCGAAGTACGTGTCGACGAACCGCGCCGGACCATCGCGCAAGTTGCTCGGCCCCAGCAGCGGGAGCACCAGATAGGGTCCGCTGCCGACGCCCCAGTAGCCGAGCGTCTGGCCGAAATCCTCGCTGTGCTTCGGCATGCCACGCTTCGATGCGACGTCCACGAGACCGAGACCGCCGAACAGCGTGTTGGCCATGACTCGCGTCGCATCGCTTGCCGCCTTCGTGAACTTGAGCTGCAGCAGATCGTTCGTGGTCACGACCACGTCGTCGATATTCGAAAAGAAATTGTGCACGCCCGTGCGCGCGAACTGCGGAATGATTGTGACGTATGCCTTGGCGACCGGTTTCACGGCGTAGCGATCGGCGACATCGTTGAACTTGTAGACGGCGCGATTGAACGGCTCAAGCGGGTCGTCGGCGGTTCGGTGTGCGGCACTGGAGCAACCAGCGAGCATCGCGAGCAGCGCCAGATCCGCACGGCACCATGTCGGGATGGCTCGTGTCATTTCGGCCCGATTATACCAACCGCCCGTTTGCAAACCCGGCGCGATTGCTTCAGCATTGGCCCCTTTTTTCATAGGCATGCGTCGTCACTCGCCGACGCATGCCGACACACGGAGGGGTCGACATGGACATGGGAATTCGGGGCCGCAAGGCGATCGTTTGCGCCGGTAGCAAGGGTCTGGGCAAGGGTTGCGCAATGGCGCTGGCGCGTGAAGGGGTGCATGTCACCATTATCGCCCGCACCCTCGCAACACTTGAGCAGACCGCGGCGGAGATCCGGGCCGCCACGGACAGCACGGTCAACATCGTCGCTGCCGACATCACCACGCCCGAAGGCCGCGCCGCCGCGCTGGCCGCCTGCCCTGCGCCCGACATACTGGTGAACAACGCCGGCGGCCCGCCCCCTGGAGATTTCCGCGAGTTCACGCGGGATACCTGGATAAAGGCGCTCGACGCCAACATGCTCACCCCGATCGAGATGATCAAGTCCACGCTCGACGGGATGATCGAGCGGCGCTTCGGGCGCATCGTCAACATCACTTCGAGCGCGGTCAAGGCGCCGATCGACATCCTGGCGCTGTCGAATGGTGCGCGTACGGGCCTCACCGGGTTCATTGCGGGGCTCTCGCGCAAGACGATCGTCCACAACGTCACGATCAACAATCTGCTGCCGGGCCTGTTCGAGACCGATACCATGCTCTCGCGCGTGGAAGCCATGGCTCGCACCAGCGGCATCACGTTCGAGGATGCCAAGGGCTCGCGCCTGAAGAACATCCCGGCAGGCCGCTTCGGCAACCCGGACGAATTCGGCTCTCTCTGCGCCTATGTGTGCAGTGCGCAAGCCTCGTTTCTCACCGGCCAGAACTTCCTGATCGACGGCGGTGCCTATCCAGGCACATTCTGAACGGGCTCAATCAACGATCGACGCGGAGGTAACGATGAACGCTCCCCTGAACCACGAGAAGTTGAACCTGAAGGATCCGACCCTGTTGCGCCAGCAATGCTATCTCGATGGCGCCTGGAGCGATGCCGATTCCAAGGCCACGATCGCGGTCGTCAACCCGGCCTCCGGTGGGGCACTCGGAACAGTGCCCAAGATGGGCGCCGCAGAAACCCGCCGCGCCATTGCGGCGGCGGCCGCCGCGTTGCCCGCCTGGCGGGCGAAGACCGCGAAGGAACGCGCAGGCATCCTGCGCAAATGGTTCGAGCTGATGATGGCCAACCAGGACGATCTGGGAATCATCATGACGGCGGAGCAGGGCAAGCCGCTCACCGAATCGAAGGGTGAGATTGCCTATGCCGCTTCGTTCATCGAATGGTTTGCCGAGGAAGGCAAGCGCATCTACGGCGACGTGATCCCGACCGTCGCTGCGGACCGTCGACTCATCGTGATCAAGCAGCCCATCGGCGTCTGCGCCGCGATCACGCCCTGGAACTTTCCCGCGGCGATGATCACCCGCAAGGCCGGCCCGGCGCTGGCGGCCGGCTGCACGATGGTGCTCAAGCCCGCGACCTTGACGCCGTACTCGGCCTTCGCGCTCACCGTGCTGGCGGAACGAGCCGGCGTGCCGAAGGGCGTATTCAACGTGCTGACCGGCAGCTCGAGCGAAATCGGCGGCGAGCTTACCTCGAGCCCGGTGGTGCGCAAGCTCACCTTCACCGGGTCGACCGAGGTTGGCGCCAAGCTGATGGCCCAGTCCGCGCCGACCATCAAGAAGCTGTCGCTGGAACTCGGCGGCAACGCGCCTTTCATCGTCTTCGACGATGCCGACCTCGACGCCGCGGTGGAAGGCGCGATGGTCTCGAAGTATCGCAATGCCGGCCAGACCTGCGTGTGCGCCAATCGCATTCTCGTGCAGGACGGCGTGTACGACGCGTTCGTCGAAAAGCTCGCGGGGAAAGTGAAAGCCCTGAAGGTGGGCAATGGCGCCGACGCCGGCATCACCACGGGCCCCCTCATCGACGAGAACGCCGTGGCCAAGGTGGAAGAACACGTCGCCGACGCGCTCGCGAAAGGCGCAAAGGTGGTAGTGGGCGGCAAGCGCCACGCGCTCGGCGGCTTGTTCTACGAGCCGACCGTGCTGGCCGACGTGACCACCGCGATGAAGGTCACGACCGAGGAAACGTTCGGGCCCGTGGCGCCGGTGTTCCGGTTCAAGACCGAGGACGAGGCCATCGCCATGGCCAACGACACGGAATTCGGGCTTGCGGCCTACTTCTATGCGCGCGACATCGGGCGCGTCTGGCGGGTGGCCGAAGGCATCGAATCCGGCATGGTGGGAATCAACGTCGGCATCATCTCGAACGAGGTCGCGCCGTTCGGCGGGGTGAAGCAATCAGGCCTCGGGCGCGAAGGCAGCAAGTACGGCATCGAGGAATTCCTCGAGGTGAAGTACCTCTGCATGGGCGTCTAGCCGCGACCGTATCGACCGGCGCCCACGTCCCCGCGCCGGTCGTGGGTCCGCGTTTCAGGCGACGGCCCTCGCCGTCAGACCACTGAAGGCCTTCATGAAGGCAGCAGCCTTGGCGGCCACCGCGCTGGCCGAATCGCCGGGCTTGTAGAGCGCGGAGCCGAGCCCGAAGCCGTTGGCCCCGGCGGCCCAGTATTCGCTCATGTTGTCCGGCGTGATCGATCCCACCGGCAGGACCGGCATGTCCCTGGGCAGCACCGCGCGCAATGCGCGCAGGACCTTCGGCGGATGGGCTTCGGCCGGAAAGAGCTTCAGGCCGTCGGCACCGGCCGCGATCATCGCGAATGCCTCGGTCGGCGTGGCGAAACCGGGCAAGGCGATCATGCCTTTCTTCCGCGCGGCCTCGACCACCGCCGCATCCGCGTTCGGCGAGACCACAAGCTTGCCGCCCGCATCGGCGATGCGGGAGATCTGCGTCGAATCCATCACCGTTCCGCCGCCGATCAGCAGCTTGTCCGCGAACCGCCCCGTGAGCAGCGCGATGCTGCTGAATGCGTCGGGCGAATTCATCGGCACTTCGACGATGCGGATGCCGGCGTTTTCGATAGCCGACGCGACATCGACGACTTCTTCCGGTCGCACGCCGCGCAGGATGGCCACTAGCGGACACTGTGCGAGCCATTCGTCGATACGGGCCATGCTCAACTCTCCTTGATGCCGGCGGCAAGCCGGAACAGACCCCGGACTGCGGCATCCGGGTCCATGGACTGCGCGGCACAACCCGCCGCAGACAAGGCGCGTTCGTAACGTGCCGTGAGAACCGGAGCGCCGAGCAGGTGCACCGTACCACGCGCCGGCGCCACCGCCGCGATCTCGTGTCCGATCAGCAGCCCGGACAGGAACTCATGCGCCGCTTCGGCGCTCAGGGTGCCGGCCAGGGAATCCGCGCGGATACCGAACAGATGGTGCAGGAGCCCGCCGGTCTCGCGAGCACGAGCCACGCCCGCATCGAATGCCGCCGGGATGTCGCCGGTGTTCTCCATCGTCCGGCCGAGGATGCTGTGGTCCCGCAGGACCGCGAACATCTCTCCCGTCATGTGTGTGGTGAACGAAACAATTTTCCGGTCGACGATTCGCACCCATTTGCTGTGGGTGCCGGGGAGGCACACCGTGTGCGACCCCGGCCCGAGATCGTCGAGAACGCCGATCAACTGTGTTTCTTCCCCGCGCAAGACATCGTGGACGCCCTGCGCGTCGCGCGTGATCAGGCCGGGAACGATCCAGGCGCGCCGTCCGTGCATGCCCCAGGTGACGCTGCCGAGATGTGCGCAGAGCTCCTCCGGACCGGCCGGACAGCGCACGTATGCCTGCTCGCGCCAGCCCTGGCGGCTGCCGATCATGCCGCTCATGATGATCGGCGGGGCGCCCGGTTCGAGCCAGTCCGATACCTGGGATTCGAGCGCCTCGGCAAAGCGCGCCTCCTTGACGGCGAGGATGCCCAGCGGCGCCTCGCGCTTCTCCGTCACCGCACCACCGGCGTCGAGGCGGTAGGCTCGGAACGACGTTGTTCCCCAGTCGATGGCGATCATTGGGCGGTGATGCGTGATACGTGGTCTGTGATGCGGGAAGGGGAACGGTGATCCGGGGCCGGGTTGTCCGGTGATCGGACATCGGAGAACCGGTCCCGAATCGCCGAAGCTCCGATCCGCACCCCTTCAGATGCGCCCGAATTCGTCCAGGAGCTGCTCGAAGGTTCGACCTTGTTTGATCCGCTGGCGGGTCGCTTCCTCGCGTTCCGCCTGTTCGCGGGCGTTCTTGAGGACGGATTCGAGGTCGGCCGCCGGGACGACGGTCACGCCGATCTCATCGGCGATCACCATGTCGCCAGCATTCACCAGGATGCCGCCGCACTGGACCGGCACATTCACTTCGACGTCGGCCTTGCGGCCGGAGAACATCGTGTGCGTGCCGCGAGCGGTCACGGCCCGCGAGAACACCACGAAGCCGATGTCACGCAGTTCGTCGATGTCGCGGCAGGCGCCATCGATGACGGCGCCTTGCACGCCCAGGTTCTTGAACAGCGATCCCATCAGCCCGCCGAATACCGAGGTCTCGGTTTCGCCCCCGGCGTCGACGACGATCACGTCACCGGGCTTGGCGGCGTGCAGCGCCACGAGCGGGTCCTGCAGATCGCCGGGTGACAGGCGCACCGTGACGGCGGGTCCGACCGCCTTGGCGCCGAAGATGGGCTTCATGCCGCTGTGCATGACGCCGCTGCGGCGCTGGACGTCGGCAAAAACGCAGGATGCGCTGTAGCACTTGGCCACTTCGCGATACTGCTCGAGGAGCGCCGGGTCCGGGCGCGGAAAGTCTCGCACGTTGATGGAGGTCATGGATGGTCTTGAAGGGGCGAAAGGATGGAAAGATAACGTCAAAGCGACGTCGCACCAATACGTGACTTGCCGGGTGGCTGAGCCCGCGTCTCCACTTTCGTCCCTCTTGAGTAAAGGAGGGCGTTGAAAATAGCGCCGATCGCGCGCCAGGATCTGCGGAGCCCGATCAACGGATGCAGTTTAGCCTTACCTACGGAACGCGGGCGGAACCTCGCCCGATCGCGGGGAAGCAGGTTGAGCAACGCGGCGGGGAAGTGGATCGATCGATTATGGTGCGGGCCCATCGAGCAGATCCGAAGGGTTGCGCCAGCCACCGTTGGTACGGATAAGCGCTCTACCTTGCATCCCCTCCCCGGGGGAAGCCGGAGTAGGGCCAGGATGGGGGCGCGCGGTTGCACGCCCGCGCGAGCCAATCAACGGGGAAAGATGAAGCCTTCCACAGCGGCGATCTGATCCTCGGACATGAACGTCGGCGCATGCCCCACGCCGGCGAACTCCGCGAGATGCGAACCTTCCGGGGCGGAGTCGAGCATCTCGCGCGCGGTCTGCGCCAGCAGCAGATCGGAGTCTACGCCGCGCGTGATCAGCACCGGGTGCCGGATGGCCTTCCATACTGGCCAAAGATCGACATCGCCGATCGGGCCGCGAAAGGCGTGCGCGATGCCGGGATCGTAGGCGAGCGAGAACCCGCCGTCGTCCAGCCGCAGCGCGCTGTGCCGAGCCAGATGGGCCCACTGCTCGTCGGTGAGCGGGCCGAACGGCGCATGGACCTTGCGCAAGTAGCGTTCGAGTTCGGTGACCGTATCGAACCGGAGTTTCTGGCCAACGTAGCCCGCGATGCGCTCGAGCGCTGCGCGCGGCACGAACGGACCCACGTCGTTGATCACGAGCCGGCGCACGGGTGTTGCCGGCTGGCCCGCCAGCAGCATGCCGATGAGCCCCCCCATGGATGTGCCGACCCAGTCCACTCGCTCGACTCCGGTGCGGGCGATGAGGGCGGCCATGTCGGCGAGGTACAGGGGATACCCGTAGTCCTCCGCATGCGTCAGGCGTTCGCTCAACCCGCGCCCGGCCACGTCGGGGCAGACCACCCGGCAGCGACGCGACAGGCGCTGCGCGAGCGTGTCGAAATCGCGGCCATTGCGCGTCAGCCCATGCACGCAAATGACGACATGCGCATTGTCGGATGCGCCCCATTCGGTATAGCGCATGCGATGGAAGCCGTGGGGGCCGAGACAATCGATCGCACCGATGCGCGCCGATTCCGGGAGCTCGGGCCTCGGGTCCGTGGTCGCCAGCGTGGGAGCGGGGGCCTGCATCAATTGATGCTCGCGGCGTAATGCGACAGGTTCAAGAGATCGTCGTCGGACAATCCGCGCATCACCGCGGTCATGTTGCCGGCGTCGTTGGTGCGTTCCTTCGTCTTGAACGCCTTCAGCTGCGCTAGGATGTATTCCTGGTACTGGCCTGCGACCCGGGGTACTTCGTTCTGCCCCGCGAGTCCGCCCAGATGACACATCGTGCACAGGGCTGCGTCGGCCACGGCCTTGCCCTTGGCGACCCGGTCCGGGTCAGGGACGAAACCGGTGGGTTTCATTTTCTGCGAAGCAAACCAGGCAGCCAGGTCATGCATGTCCTGTCGCGACAGGTTGGCGACCATCGGGGACATCAGCGGATTCTTGCGACGGCCTTCCTTGTAGTCCTTCAATTGCAGATAGAGGTAGCGTTGGGTCTGGCCGGCGAGGTTCGGAAACGTGGCTGCCGGCGAGTTGCCGTCCGCGCCATGACAAGCCGCACAGACCGCGGCTTTCTGTTTCCCGGCTTCGGCGTTCTGCGCATTGGCTGCGAAGGGCAGCGCAAGCAGTGCCGCGAGAAGAAAAAGGCGTTTCATGATGACGGGCTCCCGGAACGAACAAGGGCCACCCGAGGGTGGCCCTTGAGAGACTGCTTGCCGCTACCGTTGGTTCATCAAGGCAGCGCGAACACGACGTAGCTGTTACCGCGCTTGAAGTTGATCTGCGTGTTGCCGCCTGCAGCCACACCGATGTACTGCTTGCCGTTCACGGTGTAGGAGATGGGCGGGCTGTTCGCGCCGGCGCCGACGTTGAACGACCACAGCTTCTTGCCCGATTTGGCGTCGTAGGCGTTGAACATGCCGTTGCCTTCGCCCGTGAAGACGAGGTTGCCCCCGGTGGCGAGCGCGCCACCCATCAAGGGCTGCTCGGTGTCGGCCTTCCATTCCATCTTGCCGGTGTCGATGTTGACGGCCGCCAGACGGCCCCATTGCTTCTCGCTTCCGATCACCTTGAAGGCGCCGCCCAGCCACAGCTTGTCGCCGCCCGGATAGGCGGCTTCTTCCACGTGGTAGGTCATCGGCTGATTCAGGTTCGCCGCATAGGCCATCCGCAACTTCGGATTGACCGCCATCGGGCTCCATTCCACGCCGCCGTTCGCGCCCGGCAGCATGCGCGCACCGTCGGGCGTGGGTAGCGCCCACATGTTCTCCTGCGGGATCATCGCCTGCGAGAAACGGATCAGCTCGAGCGTCTTGGCGTCGTGCACGTAAACGTGCCCGGTCTTGCCGCCGTGGATGACGACCTTGGTGTCCTTGCCGTCCTTGCCCTTTGCCGTGGTGATGATGGGCGGGCTCACCGCATCCAGGTCCCACACGTCGTGGGCGATGTACTGGAAGTGCGCCTTGTAGGCGCCCGAGTCGAGGTCGACCGCGACGATGGAATCGGTGTAGAGGTTGTCGCCAGGACGGATGTCGCCGTAGAGGTCAGGCGACGGATTGCCCACCACGAAGTACACGGTGCGAGTCGACAGATCCACCGCCGGGGTCATCCATACGCCGCCGCCGAGCGTCTGATAGAAGTCGCCGCCGTTGTCGGCGAGCAGCTTCTTCTCCTTCGCGATGTCGCGCTTCATGTCGCGGTTGGTCGCGTCGGAAGTTGCCCAGACGCCTTCCTGCCCCTTGTCCGGAATCGTGTTGAAGGTCCAGAGCAGGTTGCCGGTCTTCGCATCGAACGCTTTGACGAAACCGCGGATGCCGTATTCGCCGCCATTGGTGCCGATCAGCACCTTGCCGTCCACGACCGTCGGCGCCATGGTCTCGCTGTAGCCTTTTTCGGGGTCGGCGATCTCGGTTTCCCACACGACATTGCCGGTCTTGGCGTCGAGCGCCACCAGTTTGGCGTCGAGCGTGCCCATGTACAGCATGTCGCCGTACGCGGCGACACCGCGATTGTTCGGGCCGCAGCAGTAGGTCGTGACCGGACCCATCTGGTGCTTGTAGTGCCAGAACTCTTCGCCCGTGACCGCGTCTACTGCGTAGACGTGGTTGTAGGAGGTGGTCAGGAACATGACACCGTTCACCACCAGGGGTGCCGTTTCCATGGATTCCATGACGTCGGTCTGCACGATGAACGCGGGCCGCAGCTTGGACACATTGCGGGTATTGATCTCGGAAGCGGGGTAGTAGCGCGTCTGCTCGTAGTTGCCATTCGGATGCAACCAGTGCTTCTTGTCGCCGGCGGACGCATTCAGCAAGTCCTGCGTGACGGGGACAAGGTTGTTGGACATCGGCTTGACGGTCGTCGTGGATTGACCGGAAACCTCTTCGGCGCTGACGCTAGCCGAGACACCGGCTGCGATCATGCAGACGGCAAGCCGAGTGAGTCTGCGTTTATTGTTCATGAATCCTCCTCTCGATGTGGCGTGACACCGGAAAATGCGTGTCACGAATGCGACGGCAACCTTCGGAAAATTCCCGGTTGGATTGCCAGCCTGACGACTCTATATGACAATCCAAGGCCATACAAGCCTCTCAGTCCTATGAACTTTTTGTCTCGAATGGCCCTGGCGCGACGCTTCCGGGCGGGCCTGGTTACCGCGACTTTTCTCCTGGTCCTACCGGGAATCGCAGTCGCGCAGAACATGGGAGATAAGGATTTCGACGCGGACGCGTACAACTTGAATGCACAGCTTCTCGCGGTCGCGAAACGGGGTGATTCCGAACGGGCGCTGGCCCTGGTCGAACGCGGTGCCACGGTCAATGCGCGCAACCGCGTCGGGGAGACTCCGCTGATGCTGTTCGTGAAGAAAGGCGATCTCGCGCTGGTGCAGATCCTGATCGCGCGCGGTGCGGACCCGAACATTGCAGCACTCAACAAGACGACGCCGCTCATGGCTGCGGCCATCGACGGGCGTGCCGATCTCATGCAGGTGCTGATTGACGCCAGCGCCGATCCGTTGGTTCCCGACCAGCTCGGCAAGACGGCCATGGTGTACGCCGCCGGGGCGGGCCGAGCGGATGCTGTGCGGCTGTTGCTCGATCGCGGAATCGACGTCAACGCGATCTATCGGCACCGATTGACCGCATTGATGTGGGCTGCAGGCTACGGCAAGACCGATACCGTCCGGTTGCTGCTCGACCGCGGTGCGGATGTGTCGCTGACGGACGATCGGGGCAAGACGGCCCGCCTGATAGCGCAAGAGGGAAAGCATATCGAAGCCGCGGCGCTGTTGGGCGCAGCGCGACCTTGACCGGCGACCGATCTGCTCAGACCAGGTGCAGCCGCACCGCGAGCATCGCGGCGGCTGCCGCGCTTGCGCAGAGAATTCCGAACTGCGCGATCGACCACCAGCGATAGCGCCCCATCAGGTCCGACGGATCGAGATTCGACAGCACGAAGAGCCGCCCGTCCGCCGGCTTTCGCATCACGTGCAGACCCGGCATCTGGTGGAAGTCGCGCTCGCGGTTGTCGATCTCGGCACGCGCGCTCTCCCGCGCGCGTTCCCATTCGGCCAGATCGATCTTGCCGTCGCCGTTGCTGTCGAAGCGCGCGATCAACGCTGGCTGGTCGCGCTTCCATTCCGCCAGCAGCGCGCGCATGTCTGCGGCGGGGTCGACCTGGGAGTCGGCGCCATCGATGGTGCTGAATGCGCCGAGTGCATACAGGGGATCGCCTTCGCGGATGACCCATTCGGTGAACCGGTAGGGTGCGCTGGACCAGATGCGCTTGTGCCTGGCGACCACCTCTGCGCCTTCAGGATCGATCATGCATTCCCCGGTGCGGTCACGCAACAGGAAGGTGCCCGGGCTGGTGCCGTCGTTGACGCGCCGCCACTCGTTGCCACGCCGCTCTTCCACCACGAAGCAGAACCAGACGCAGGGCACGTGGCCATGTTTCGAGAACAGACTATATCCGTCATGGTTTGCCGCAGTTCCGTGCAGCTCCACGTAACCCTGGGCCGCCGATGCGACACGCGATGTCGGGAGGTCGGCGATGATCCGGGCGCGGTCATAGGCGATCTTCCAGCCGAGGAGGCCCAGCAGCGCGATCACGAGCATGATGCCGATCCATCCGGTGAGGCTGCCGAAATGAAAGCCGGCGAACACGATCGCGATCTGTGCGGCGAAGACGGCCTCGGGGCCGCGCGAGAAGCGGGCGTCGGCGGGCACTGGCGAACTCGACCCCGCGGAGTGCGGGGCCCTACGCGAACAACTGTTTCAGGTCCACGTCGCGCTTCTCTTCCGAAGCGAATTCGAGCAGTTCGCGCGCGCGATGCGCAAACATGCCGGCAATGATCGCGTCGGGAAACTGTTCTATGCGCACGTTGTAGACGTTCACCGACTCGTTATAGAACTCGCGCCGGTCGGCGATCGCGTTTTCCAGCCCCGAGATGCGGACCAGCAGCATCTGGAAATTCTCGTTCGCCTTCAGTGCGGGATATGCTTCCGCAACGGCGAAGATGCTGCCGAGCCCCATGCGCAGCGCGCCTTCGGCCTGGCCGAGCGCGCCCATGTTCTGTTGCTGGCGCGCCTCGTGTACGCGCGAGCGCGCCGCGATCACTTTCTCCAAGGTCGCCTGCTCGAATTCCTTGTACTGCTTGCACGTCTCCACGAGTTTCGGCAATTCGTCGTGACGTTGCTTGAGCAGCACGTCGATGTTCGCCCACGCCTTCGAGACGTTGTGCTTGAGCTGCACGAGCGCGTTGTAGATGGTGACCCCGTAGATCAGCACCACCAGCGCCACGGCGAGCAGAAGGATGACGAACAGACTCATGGATTTGCTCTCCCGGGATGGAGCAGAATAGTGGTGCGACGCGGGGGTGGCTCCCGGCCTCCGGACCCGCCCGATCAGATCAGGTTGTCGGATTGGCCACCCGCGCGTCGCATCCACCCATAATGCAACAGCCATGCCACGCCCCAGGAAACCGGACGCCGTTCGAACCCCTCTATAGAACGGGTACTTACTCGCGTTTCACGATCCCGTTCGGTAGAATCGTCGCCTTTTCGCACTGGCAGGCGGGCTAGGCAGCATGGCGTTGATTGTCCAAAAGTACGGCGGCACGTCGGTGGGCACGACCGATCGCATCAAGACGGTCGCGCGACGTGTTGCAAAATGGCGCAAGGCCGGTCATGACATCGTCGTCGTAGTCTCCGCCATGAGCGGCGAGACCAACCGGTTGCTCGGTCTGGCCCGGGAAATTCAGGCACAGCCCGACGAGCGCGAACTCGACGTCGTCGCTTCCACCGGAGAGCAGGTGACCATCGGGTTGACCGCCATGGCGCTGGTGGAACTGGGCGTGAAGGCGCGCTCGTATACAGGAGCACAGGTACGGGTGCAGACCGATAGTGCCTTCACCAAGGCCCGGATCCTGGGCATCGACGAGCACCGCTTGCGGGCCGATTTCGCCGGCGGTTGCGTGCCCGTGGTGGCGGGCTTCCAGGGCATGGACGAGCACGGGAACATCACCACCCTCGGGCGCGGAGGGTCCGACACGACCGGCGTGGCGCTCGCTGCCGCGCTCCGTGCCGACGAATGCCAGATCTATACGGATGTCGACGGCGTTTACACCACGGACCCGCGCATCGTTCCGGAGGCGCGCCGCCTCCAGACCGTCACCTTCGAGGAAATGCTCGAGATGGCCAGCCTCGGCTCCAAGGTGCTGCAGATCCGCTCCGTGGAATTCGCGGGCAAGTACAAGGTGCGCCTGCGGGTGCTCTCGAGCCTGACCGATCCGGACATCCCGATCGAGGAAGAAGCGCATTCCGGCACCCTCATCACCTTCGAGGAAGACGAAAACATGGAACAGGTGGTCATTTCCGGCATCGCATTCGCGCGCGATGAAGCCAAGCTCACGGTCATGGGCGTGCCCGACCGCCCCGGCATCGCCTACGCGATCCTCGGCTCCATCGGCGACGCGAACATCGACGTGGACATGATCATCCAGAACGCCTCCACGGACGGCTTGACCGATTTCTCTTTCACGGTGCCGCGCGGGGATTACCAGAAGGCGTTCGGTATCCTCGAAGGCGTCAAGGCGCACATCGGCGCGCGCGCGATCGTGGGCGACAACCGCATCTGCAAGGTCTCGATGGTCGGCGTCGGCATGCGCTCGCACGTGGGCATCGCGAGCAAGATGTTCCGTACCCTGTCCGAAGAGGGCATCAACATCCAGATGATCTCCACCAGCGAGATCAAGATCTCGGTCGTGATCGACGAGAAATACCTTGAACTCGCTGTGCGCGTGCTGCACAAGGCCTTCGACCTGGACTCGACTCCGGCATGACCTCGGCTGGCGCCGATCGTCGCGTGAGGCACCCCGGGCTCGATCTCCGCCCGAACCCTTCAGAGAATTTCATGCCCTCCCTCGCGCAACGCGCGGGGAGGGCGAGGGAGGGGGGCAGCCCACCCACCCC
>JBBQHP010000079.1:0-14141 GCA_038324085.1 Burkholderiales bacterium | reverse complement strand
TTCAACACCCGCAGATTGGACAGGCTCACGTTGCCGCGTTGTGTCGGTAAACAGTGCTCGATCACGCGGTACTGCGCTTCGGTGATTTCCATCCACGCAGTATCTCACAACCATGATCATTAGTGTTAACAGGCCCTAGTTCGAGAGGCATGGTTGCGACCCCATTCGTCCAAGCGCCGTATGCATTGTCTCGCTGCCGTCCCCGGGCGCGGCGCTTCGCTACGCCAAATCGTCGCTCGACCCGCCGTCCGGTCCGAAGCGACGATCCAATGCAGGACGATCCCAAAGGGCCGTGTCCGCGGCCGCTTCATACGTGCTCTGGAGGAACGCCATCAGGTCGTCGTCCGGCGACTTCGCAGTTCGCACTGCTTCATAGGGAAGCAGGAACTCGCCGAGTTCCTTTGAATAGAACGCCCCTGCCGGTCGGATCGGAGCCGTCGGAAAATCGCGCGGCGCGGGGTAGGCATAGGAATAGAAACACGGGTAGTCGATTCCACCGCCGCCGGGCCAGAATCCGGCGCTGCTCACTTCGTGTGAATAGGCCTCGCGCGCCACCCAATCCGCAACGTGGGGCATGCCTCCCGGATGCGGCGGTGCCGTCCGCCCCGAGAAGCGCGTCACGGCCAGATCGAAGCTGCCCCAGAAGAAATGCACCGGACTGCACTTGCCGATGAAGCGCGCCCTGAACGCCTTGAAGACACGATCGATCTGCACCAGTGCCGGCCAGAAGCGGGTCGCGAACTCGGGATCGTAATGATGGTCGCGGTGTCGTGTTCGAACCGGATCGCGTCCGGCACTTCGCAGGGCATGGTGTGAATGCGGATCTCGATCCCCAGCGTGGCGAGCGTTGCGATCACGATCCGGTAGAAATCGGCCACGGTCCGAGGCTCCAGTGCCACGGTCTGCCGTCCGCCATCGGTCACAAGGATCACCAGTTGGTGGTCGAGCAGATCGAATTCGATCGAGAAGGCGCGCCCGTCGTATGGAATCAACGAAGTGCCGAGCCCGCGCGCGGTCACGTAGAAGGGCACGTGCCAGGAATGATTGGTCCACGGCGTGCGTACGAGCCGGATCTTGCCGACCACCTGCATGCACATGTGCAGGGTCGCGGCGGTCTCCGACCATGCACTGAACGGCAGTTCGGGCCATTCCTGCCCAACGGAACGCTCGGGGGTGATCATGATCGACAAGGTCGCCCGCGATGGTGGACCGCGCTCGCGATGAAGGGCGCGGCTGCAGAAGACGGCGCGTGGTCATTTGCCGCTGTCATGGTAGGCCCTGGCGGCCTCCTCCCAGTTGGCGCCGTCGAAAGTCCGCACCTGGAGGGACGACAGGTCCACGTCGTCGATGCAGCGCACGTTGAATGCCCACCGGCTCGGATCGAGACGCGGCCGGGTGAACGGGTGAACGCCGCAATGCCCGCAGAAATAGTGCTTCGCCGTATTCGTGTTGAACTGGTAGAGCACGAGGTCGCCTTCGCCGCTGAGGATCTGGAGATTCGCGTCCGACGCGCCATGCCAAAGCGCGCCCTTGCGATGACACAACGAGCAGTTGCAATCGACAACGTAGTCGAGCTTGGCGCGGACCTCGAACGTGACCCGACGACAGTGACAGGAACCCCGGTAGGTCTGGAACATTTCGTTCATGTGTTCCGCGATCGGCAGCGGCCGGGCAAAGGAGGTCGAAGAACGCAGGATATCCGCACACCGCACCGGCAGTAAATCTCAAAGAACCGCACCCGAGGTGCCGTCGATCGACGGGCGCGGACGGGCGGCACTGGAGCGCCGGGCCAGCATCGCCCGGGAGTGTGCAGTGTGGGGATCAGCCGTCCCCCTGGCCCTTGACGATCGTGAGCAGCGTTTCGCCCGTGGCGACGAGTTTGTCTCCGGCGCACCGCATAGGCCGATGACGGTAGCGGGGGCGCGACGGTGCCCCGGAACCGACGTCGAGAACGGTCGCACCGCTACGGACGGCCGCGCCGATCGGATCGCGCGATCCGGGCCCGTCGCCGCCGGGTCCCGGTCTCCTATCTTTCGCTCCCATGGAACACCGCTTCGACGTTGTGCCCATCCGGACCGATCACGACCGCGGCGAAGTAGTCCGGATGGTATTCCTTGCGCACGCCCGGACCGCCGTTGTCCTTGCCGCCGGCAGCAAGGGCCGCGGCATGGCTCGCACAGGGACGGTCCGAGGAAGCGCGATTCCAGCGTCCCGATCGATATGGACCGGACACGCATAGGAGCGTCGCCGATGCGGGATTGTTCCGTGTCGACACCGACGAATCACATGGTCGCCCGGCGCGCGCATCCGCGCCCGCGCGGTTGCAGTACAGTGAGCGCCCCTTCGACGAATACGAGAGCGCTCCATTCATGAGCCTGGGCGAGATCAAGGCACTGACTTTCGACACGGGCGGCACCATCCTCGACTGGCACACGGGCTTGCACGCCGCGCTTGCCGCGGCAGGGGTGAGGCACGGCGTCGAGCGGGACTGGCACGCTCTCGCCAACGAGTTTCGCCGCGGTGCGCTGAAGCGGATGCTGAACCACGGCGAGCACGGACCGGCGACCATGAACATCGATGACGTGCATCGCGAGACGCTCGATCGTTTGCTCGCCGAACAGGGGCTGGAGTCGTTCACGCCGGAAGAGCGCCGCAGCATCTGGTGGGACGCGATTCACGGGCTGCAGTGCTGGCCGGACTTTCCCGCGGCGCTGCCGAGGCTGCGCGCGAAGTTCTTCTGCGTGTCGTTCACGATCCTCAGCTTTCGCATCATCATGGATACCGCCCGGCGCAACGGTCTGAGCTGGGACGCCGTCGTATCGTGCGAGGCCATCGGCAAGTACAAACTCTTGCCCGCCGCATATCTGACGTGTGCCAGGTACCTCCAGCTCGATCCCGGCGAATGCTGCATGGTCGCCTGCCACAACTTCGACCTCAACGCAGCGAAGAGTTGCGGCTTCAAGACCGCCTTCGTACGCCGGCCGGACGAATGGGGCGCGGGCGGTCCGCCGGATCCGGAACCCGATCCGCGCCACGACATCGTCGTGGACAGCTTCCCCGAGCTGGCGCTGCGGCTGGGCGCTGGTTCATAGCAAGCCGCGCGCGATGGCGTCCGATTTTTCGTACGACCCGGTGACCGCCATCGACGAGGCGAGCGCCACGGGGGAGACCGCCGCAATCTTTGCCGATATTCGCCGCACCATGGGGATTCCGCTGGTCACGTCCATCTGGCGCGGGCTCGCGGGCATGGACGACAGCCTGAGCCGCGTCTGGGCACTGACGAAACCGATCTACGCGAGCGGGCTGCCCGAGTTCGCCCTCGCGCGGGTCATCGCGTGCGCCGACCTGCCCCGCCCCGAACCGCTGGCCCCGACGCAACTCGCCTGCGTGGGCGTCGAAGCATCCGACCTGGCCGACATCCGGACGATCCTTGCCGCGTACAACCGCTCCAACGGCATGAATCTCGTGGCACTGGCTGCCCTGGTCGTGCCGCCGGTACCCGGCGCGGCCATCGATGCGGCGACATCACCCGGCCCCGTATGGCCGCGCTTGCGACCGCTTCTTCCCCGCGAGGCGATCGATGCCGACACCTGGACCATGGTTCGGCACGTCAACGCCTTCGGCGCACCGGGTATCGACGCAGGGGTGGCAACGCTCTGGCGCCACCTGGCTTACTGGCCGGGATTGCTCGCCCTTGTCCACGGCGCGTTCGCGCCGTTGCAAGCGCGCGGGACCCTTGCGGTCGCGACCGCACAGGTGGTTGCGTTGGCGCTCGAGGAAGGAAGCCGCATGGCGCGGTTGCGCCCCGAGGCATTCGAGATTTCCCCGCAGGCCCGCGCAACCATCACCAGCTACGTCCACCGTCCCACCCAGGTCGCCCGCATGGTGACGATAGGTCACGCGCTTGCGCACTGGTTGGCGTAGGGCGACTCTGAACGAAGGGCGGAGTAACACGGCAACTTGCTCGATCGCCGGGTCCTGGCATCGCGCCAGCCGCAGGAGAACTCATCCGAGGAGAGTCGGGGCTTGCGACGGAGACTGAACGTGGGCCTGTTGGCGCAGGCCGATCAATGCGCGCCCGGCCGCAATTGCACTTTGCCCCCGCGTGATTCGCGCTTGGCATGGGCCATGGCTTCGGCAATGCTCTCCAGCGGGTAACTCGCCTCGACGGCGACATGGATCGTGCCGTCGACCAGCCGGGCCGCGAGCGCTGCGTACATCGACTGAATCTCGTCGAAGCTCATGGCGCGCATCATCTTCGCCAGCCAGAATCCGACCAGATGAATGTCGCGGAACACGAACTGGAATGCATCGACCTGGACGGGATCGCCCGACATCAGGCCGTAGTTGACCACCGTGCCGCCCTCGGCCAGGCATTGGGCGAGCCGGCCGGTAGCGGCGCCGGCCACCGCGTCGATGCCGAGCCGGAGGGTCGCACGGCCGGTTTCCCGGTCCACCCGCTGCGCCAGTTCGGGACCGTCGACGACGACCACGTCGGCGCCCATCTGCTTCAACTCGCCGATGAGTTCAGCGCGACGCACTACATTGACGGTGCGGATTCCCTCGGCATGGGCGAGGCGGATCAGATCCACCCCGACCCCGGAGTTCGCGACGTTCTGGATCACCCAATCGCCACGCCCGAGCGCGACAAAGCGGGTCAGCATCAGGTGCGCGGTCGCAACGTTGACCTTCAGCATCGCTGCCTGCGCCAGATCGATCTCCGGGGGCAGGAGCACGAAGGCCTGCGCCTTGTCGCGGATGCGCTGGGTCCAGTTGGTGCGGCCCAGGCTCATGACCTTGTCGCCCGCCTTCAGGTCCGTCACGCCGGAACCGACCGCCGCGACTGTCCCGGCGCCTTCGATGCCGAGCCCGCAGGGCGGCGTCGGCTTCGTCGCGTAGTTGCCTTCGATCGACAGGATGTCCGCGGGATTGATGGAGCACGCGACCATGTCGACCAGCACCTCGCCGGCGCCAGGGTTGCCCGGATCGGGAACGTCCACACACCGGACCGTCTGGTCGGCGGGTCCGATGGCATTGAGCTGAGCTGATTTCATTCGCGAGTTCCGGGTCACGGGTGCGTCAACGTGGCGAGCGCTTGCTCGAATAAAGGGCGGGCGGCGGGCGGGTCCGTCCTCCCCGTCGCTCAGGTCGCAATTCCCAGATAGAGCAGGAACGCTCCGACCGCACCGAGCAGGATGACCGATGTCGCGGCAATGACCAGCGGGAACGCAATCCTGATGTAATCCGACCGGAATCGACGTCGACTCCGCTTGGCCCTGGACGGGGCCGGCGGCTCGATCTCCCGACTGCGCGCACGATGGGCTCCCCGTTCCTCGTGCCCGGCACCCGTCGTGTCCCTGAACTTCCTTCTCTTCTCGCCCTCGACGCGCCCGCGGTCTCCAGCGTCTCCGGGCATGGTGGCTCTATCGTCGGCCATTTTTGTTCCCTTTCTGGTTGCGCGGTCATTATAGGCATCAGGCAGTCACCGTCGCGAGGCCGGATCGGGGCCGACGTCGGCCAGCGAAAAACGCCGCCCGCCCCGCCGCGTTCGCCGTGATCCAGCCTTGAACCGGCAGCCTGCGGGAGCATCCCTTGCGGCCATCGCCGGCGAGCTCACGAAGGCGATGCGAAGGTTCCCGCGCCCTCCCGCCCCGGGCGTCTCTAGAATGGCACCCCTTCCAGTTCCGATTCCGCCCCATTGCGTTCGCGCTCGTTCCTGTCGATTGCGGCGAAGGCCGTTGCCGTACTGGTATTGCTGGCGGCCTGGACCCTCACCGCCCACTTCGTCTTCTCCGACGGCTCGTATCCGCGCCTGGCGATCCTGTTCGCCTGGGCACCGATCGCCTCGACGCTCGCCTGGCTGACGCGCGCGTCCGCCCATCGCGCCGCGTGGCTGAGCGCGATCATCGCCGCCACGGTACTGATCCTGTTCGTCATGCCCGCCCGCGATCTCGATCCAGGTCTGGTCTGGCAACTACAGTATCTGGCCATGCAGCTGGCGCTCGGATGGCTGTTCGGTCGGACGCTCCTGCAGGGCCGCGAACCGCTGGTCACGCGCATTGCCCGGATCGTGCATGGCGGCAACCCGTTGCCGCCGCCGATCGTTCGCTATACACGCCAGGTCACTCTCGCCTGGACGGCCTTCTTCGCATTGCTGGGTCTGGTGGCAACGCTCCTCTACGCGATCGCCTCGCGCGAGACGTGGTCGGCGTTCGTCAACCTGCTGACCGTCCCGGCCCTGCTCGCGATGTTCGTCGTGGAGTACGCGATACGCAGGCTGCGCTTTCCGTGGTACGAGCATTCCTCGATCCTCGCCGGCGCGCAGGCTTTTCGGCGGGCGTTCAAACCGCGCGATCCACCGGCGTGAGATCGTCCCGCGCGCGCTGTCCCTGCAGCGTTCACCGGACGACGCGGCTTTCCGCGCAATGCTTCCGGTCTCTAGGAGTCTGTCGGACTTTCCGGACTTTTGGATACTGCCGCGATCCGAGATAATTGGGGTAGTGCGTTGAGGAGATGTTCGCAATGAGCCGCTTCGTTTGCGTCGATCGAGACACTGCCTACCTGTTGCCACCGTCTGTGGACGAGTGGCTGCCAAGCGATCATCTAGCGCGTTTCGTGGTTGAGGTCATTGAGCGGCTCGATCTGGACGACCTCGTCAAGCAGTACGCGGGGCGTGGCTCGGCCGCGCACCACCCGGCGGTACTGCTGGGGCTGCTGATCTACGGCTACGCGAGCGGCGTTCACTCCAGCCGCAAGATCGAACGCGCGACCTACGACTCGGTGGCGTTTCGTTACGTGGCGGCCAACACGCATCCCGACCACGATACGCTCGCCGCATTCCGGCGACGCTTCTTGAAGGAAGTCGAGGTGCTGTTCGTGCAGGTGCTGATGCTGGCGCGCGAGATGAAGTTACTCAAGCTTGGCCACATCGCGTTGGACGGCACCAAGATTGGCGCCAGTGCGAGCAAGCACAAGGCGCTGTCCTGGGCCCACGCCAACAAGATCGAAGCGCAGTTGCGCCAGGAGGTGCAAACGCTGCTGGCATTGGCCGAGAAGAGCGACCGTGCCGCCGTGCCCGATGGCATGGACGTGCCAGCCGAGATCGCCCGACGCGAAGATCGCCTGAGCGCCATCGCGCAGGCCAAGGCCAAGATCGAGCAGCGCGCGCTCGAACGCTACCAGGCCGAGCAGGAGGCGTTCGAGGCCAAGCAGGCCAAGCGCCGAGCCCAGCGCGAGGCGGGCAAGAAGCCGCGCGGCAAGGATCCCGAGCCGCCCGCAGCCGGCCCCAAGGACGGCGACCAGGTCAACCTGACGGACGAAGACTCACGCATCATGCCGGTGTCCGGTGGGGGCTTCGAGCAGAGCTACAACGCGCAGGCTGGCGTGGACATCGACACGATGCTGGTGATCAGCGCGCACCTCACGCAGGCGTGCAACGACAAGCGCGAAGTGGTGCCCGCGCTCGAGAAGATTGCGCTCCTGCCCGAGGCGTTGGGCGCGGTGCTGACGCTGGTAGCCGACCACGGCTTCCACAGCCAGGCGAACGTGCTTGCCTGCGCGCGGGCGGGGGTCGAACCCCTGCTCGCGATCAGGCGCGAGTCGCATCACGAACCACTGATGGAGCGATTTGCTCCCGCCCCCGAGGCGCCGCAGCCGACGGATCCGGTCGCCAAAATGGTTCACCGCCTGTCGACGCAAGCCGGCAAGGGTCTGTACAAGATGCGCAAGCAGACGGTCGAACCCGTGTTCGGCATCATCAAGCAGGTGATGGGCTGGCGGCGGATGAGTATGCGCGGGCTGCACAAAGCCCAAGCTGAGTGGAACCTCGTGACCATGGCCTGGAACATCAAGCGCATGCACGTCCTGCGAAGCGCATGAACGAGGGTAAGACATGCGCGAAGCGACCGCCACCGACCATTCAGGGCCGCCCATGAGCCCTCCAGAAGCTTCGGAAACCGACTTCAGCACTGGATCGGTGTCTCGCCGCAAGAAAACGCAGCGCGCCTCGCACGGGTCGGCTTGCCAACACTTAAGTCCGACAGGCTCCTAGGGCCCGGCAGGCGCCTCGTCCAGGAACAACTGGACTTCGTGGAACAGCTGCATCCGGTTCTTCTCCATGATCACCGTGTGCGTACCTTCGCCGATCGTGACGAGCCGCTTCCACGGCGCGGCGGTAAGCTGCGTGAACAGTCCCTGGGCCATGTAGGGCGGCGTGTCCTGGTCCCATTCGGCGAGCACGAGCAAGGTCGGCGCGGTGATCTTCGCGGGATCGTAGGAGGGCTTGCCGGACATCCAGTATTCGCGGATGTCCTTGATCACCCCGTTCGGCGCTCGCAGCATCCCGCTGGCTGCGGCTTGCGGGTCCGTGGCCCAGGTATCGTCGGACCACGCTTCGAACCATCCGGGGGGAATGAGCGCCGCAGCCTTGTCGGCCGGAACGCCCCTCAGCCAGCGTTGCTTCGCGGCTTCCTTGGCGACCAGGCGATACGCGGGCAATGCGTCCGCGCCGGCGAGCTGCGAAGGCGTGGTCCGCAACCACACCGGCGCATAGAGGACCAGGCGTTCGACCTGGTCCGGATGTTCTGCCGCATACCCGCCCATGATCGTGGTGCCCCAGGACCACCCGATCAAGGTGATGCGCTCGGCGCCGGTGGCGCTACGCACATGGTCCGCCGCCGCGCCGACGTCCCTGATCGCGACGTCCGTGGTGACGATCGGCGCATTGTCTGCCGCGGGTTGTTCCATCTCGGGCGGACGGGTGCTGCGGCCATAGCCGCGCAGGTCCACCAGCCACACGTCCCAGCCCTGGCGTGCGATGTAGTCCATCCACGACTGGCCGTCGAGTTGCAGATCGAACGCCGTCTCGGCGGGGTAGGTGGCACCGTGCACGAACAGGAGCACGCGTTTCGCCTGGTCCGGCCGCGGACAGGCTGAATGCTTGTTGCGCACATACAGCGAGATTCCCGGCGTGTCGGAGGGGATCATCGCGTCCCGGGCCACCACGCCCGCGGCGCAGGTCGGGTCGTCGTGCGCACGAACCGCTACGCTCGTCAGCAGGCAGGCGGCAAGTGCGAAGGCGGACGGAAAGCGGATCATCGGTGTCCCCGTGTTGTCGTGGAGCGAGGCCGGAATCTAGCATGCCCCGGGCAACCTGAAACCGTCACCGCCGGATCGCCGGTCGCGGAGCGGATCGCCGCCCCTGACCATGCGCCGCCCCGTGATCTCGATGACTACCGCAAAGACCTGGAAAGCGGGGTCAGCGCATCATTTCATGCGCTCGCCCGGTGGTAACAGCCGATCTTCATGACCGGGCCGAGGCTGGACGCGGGCCGATCGGCATGGCCATTCGTGAACATATCGGCCGCCGCGCCGTTAATGACACAGGGGCCGCAGAGCCCGGATTGTTCCTCGCATGGGGGCGTCGCTGCTTGACGTCAGCGGGGGTGGTCGTTAAAGTCTAACAGTACTAGTATAAAAGATGTTTAATAACAATATTTTGCGACACTTCGTGTGAGATTTTTACGGAGCGGCGCGGAGGTCACGGACCCATGTTGTATGAACTGCACGAAATGCAGCACGCCTTGCTGGCACCGTTCGCGGTGGCGGCCGCCACAAGTCACACGATCTTTACCCATCCCCAGAGCATCTGGACCTATACCCCCGTAGCGCGCGGGGTAGCCGCGGCAAACGAACTGGTGATGCGCCTGACGCGGCGCTACGACAAGCCGGAATGGGGCATCGATTCCACCACCATCGCCGGCGAACCCGTGGCCGTGTCGGTGGAGCCCAGGCTCATCAAGCCGTTCTGCCAATTGCTCCACTTCAAGCGCGATACCAAGCGGAAGGACCCGGTTGTGCTCGTGGTGGCGCCGTTGTCGGGGCACCACGCAACGCTGCTGCGCGACACGGTTCGCACGATGCTGCCGGAACACGATGTCTACGTGACGCAATGGATCGATGCCCGGCTCGTGCCGGTGCACGAAGGCCCTTTTCATCTCGACGACTACGTCGAATACGTGCAGGAATTCATCCGCCTGCTCGGGCGCGACGTCCATGTGATATCGGTCTGCCAGCCGACGGTCCCGGTGCTGGGCGCCATCGCCCTGATGGCATCGAAGGGCGAGAAAGTGGCCGCACGCACCATGACCATGATGGGCGGGCCGATCGACACGCGGAAGAGCCCGACCGAGGTCAACAACTTCGCCACCGGACGTCCGTTGTCGTGGTTCGAGAGCCGGGTCATCCAGCGGGTGCCGGCGAAATATCCCGGCGTCGGGCGGCGTGTGTATCCCGGATTCCTGCAGCACGCGAGCTTCATCGCGATGAATGCAGATCGCCACGTCGAGGCGCACCGCGAGTTCTTCAATCACCTTGTGGCCGGTGACGGCGAGAGCGCACACGCGCATCGGCGCTTCTACGACGAATACAACGCCGTGCTCGACATGCCGGCCGAGTACTACCTCGAGACGTTGCGCGTGGTGTTCAAGGAGCATGCGCTGCCGAACGGCACCTGGAAGGTCCGCGGAGAGCTGGTGGATCCGGCGGCGATCCGCAACACGGCGCTGTTCACCATCGAAGGCGAACTCGACGACATCTCTGGCGTCGGCCAGACCGAAGCAGCGCACGCCCTCTGCACGAAGGTGCCCGCGGCGAAGCGCGAACATTTCCTGGTGGACGGGGTCGGTCACTACGGCATCTTCAGCGGCCGGCGCTACCGCGAGCGCATCTATCCGCGCATCCGCGCCTTCATCCGCAAGCACGGCTGACGTCTCCGCACCAGGACGTCGGCGCCGCGCGCCCCGTGGACCCCCACGGGGCGTTTCATTTTCCGAACCAGGAATCCCGCCGCATGCAAACGAACGCCTTCCTCCCTTTCTTCGAAGCCCCCGTGGCCGTCGTTACCGGCGATACCAGCGGAATTGGCCGCGGCATCGCCCAGGGACTGAAGGCAGTGGACGCGCGGATCGTGGTTTGGGGTGTCGCCAAAGCGGACTGCTGCAGCGCGCTCGGCCAGTTTCGCGGCAGTCACGCACGATGTGACCGATGGCGCGAGCGTGACCGCGGCGGTCGCATTCAATGGCTATCGCGGAAACTCACTGGAGCGTAGAGAGGCGTACTGAAGACAAATAGCCAAGGAAAAAGGGGGGGGAGGGTATGGCGACGATTGCGGTTTCTCCGATTCATTTCGAGGACTACAGCGGCATCCAGTTTGAGCGCCTTGTCTTTGCATACCACGTGCGCGCTGGCTGGCGTGACCTGATCTGGCATGGCCAATCGGGAGGCGACCAAGGGCGGGACATCGCGGGTATCGAGCCATTCGACGGCCAGCCGGAACGCAAGACCATCATCCAATGCGCGAACCGGGACACGCTCACCCTCGCGAAGGCCAGGGGCGATATGTCCAAGGCGGTCAAAGCCGCTGGTGGGACGCCGAATGCTTTCAAGTTCGTCTCTCGTGGCCCTGTTTCGGACGCCAGCCGAACTCGGATCGAGCAAGCCGCTGCATCCATCGGGGTTGCGCATGTGACGATATGGTCAGGCGTGGAATTCGAGGAGAACCTGCGGCTTCGCGCAGAGTACCTGCTGCATCGTTTCGTCCATGGCATTGAGTTTCCCGACGCTGAAACGGAGATCCGAAAGTTCGTGGACGACTTCCCCTATCTCTCGGATGCCGATGCGCTGCAATTGATGGCGGCTGTGTTCGATCGGCCGGCCTTTCGCACACCGTTTCAGCAGGAAAGCTCCCTGCCTGCCTTTCAGCAGGCGATCGAAGACACCATTGGCGCACTCAACACCGGCGTTTGGCGGACGCGCGAGGGTGACGAGATCAGGCGTATCCCCTCGATCCATCATCTTCGAGATCAACGCATCCACGCAGTGCTTGCAAAGGTGGTTCGTCAGGTCGATGAGCTGCGCCGCATCTTTGTGACCCGCCTCAAGGAAGGGGAGATCAGGCACTGCGGATGCGGTCAGCCAAATTGCCCCACGTACATGCTCACGCATCGCGTTGCCGACGAACTGGACGAAGCCAGACGGAAAATTCTGACGATGTTTCGATCGGTGTATGCGCCCTTTGACGTGAGTCTGCAGTAGGCGAGCATGGAAATGGCATTGTCCGAAGATCAACTTCAGTATCTCAATCATCATCCGCCAGGCGAGGCCGTGGCTCGCGCGATTTCCGAACTACTGGTCAATGACCATGATTTGCTCGGTATCGATGCCAACGAGCGATCCATCACCTTTCGCTTCGCGATGTATCTCCAGCAGCATTTTCCTGATTGGACCGTAGATTGCGAATACAACCGGGATGGTACAGAGCCGAAGAGGCTCGGACATCTGGAGCTGTATCCGGACAGTGAGGATGATGAGGCGAAGACCGTATTTCCAGATGTGATCGTTCATCGACGAGGCACGAGAAACAACTATCTGGTCTTGGAGTTCAAGAAGTCAACGAGCCGCGTTGACCGACAGATCGACCTTCGGAAACTTCGGGGCTATAAGCAGCAGCTTGGCTACGAGCATGCCCTGT
This sequence comes from Burkholderiales bacterium, assembly GCA_038324085.1. GTDB lineage: Bacteria > Pseudomonadota > Gammaproteobacteria > Burkholderiales. Next base: position 1,612 of record JBBQHP010000079.1, on the reverse strand, counting down.
TTGTGGAGGTTGGAACTGAGGGGCAGGCGATCATCACCATGCTTGAATGGGCTTGAGAGGCAGCAGGGAAAACTCATGACACGTATTCCACCGTTCAGCTCGCAGCATCTTGAAGCCGCGTGCCGCGTGCTCGCCGATACGGAACGCGGCCTGAGCGGCACGCAGATCGAACGCCTGCTGCAAGAAATCGAGATTGCCGACACGTCGCCCGGTATGACCAAGTGGAAGCGGTTGTTCAATGCGCTGGCCGGCGCGCAGAACCACCACCAGATCGGCAACCATCTCATCATGTACATCAATCGCGCGATGAACCCGGTGAACTACGCCCGCGACCCTGCGACGTTCGCCTGGCGGCGCGACGAACTCAATGTCGTCCTTGCCTTCTCCGGTTTCTACGTGCGCGACGACGGCAAGGTCGGGTACGCCGACAAGGCCACGACGCTCGATGCCGCGCGCGCCCGCGCGGGACGGCTCAAGGCCGCGTTGGAAAGTCGCATCGTGCATGCGGAAGTGCTGAACTACTGCCGCGCCGAGTTGCTGGACGAAAACTACTTCCATGCCGTGTTCGAGGCAACGAAAGGCGTTGCGGAGCGGATTCGCCTACTGTCAGGCCTGAACGGCGATGGCGCGGACCTGGTGAACAAGGCATTCGCAGGCCAGCAGCCCGTTCTCGCCTTGGGACCACTCAACACGGAGTCCGAGAGGAGCGAGCAGAAAGGCTTTGCCAACCTGCTGATCGGCCTATTTGGCGCCGTGCGCAATCCGCTGGCCCATGCGCCCAAGACGAATTGGCCCATGTCTGAACAGGACGCACTGGACATCCTGACGCTGGTGTCGCTGATTCACCGCAAGTTGGATGGCATTACGAAACCAGCGGCCGTATCGCCATAAGGGAGAACCAGGAATGGACGAGGCGATCGTTGTCTTCTCTCGAAAAGGGATTTTCCAGACCACGATCGCCGCGCGCGACGTTCGCAGCCGGGAACATGCGCGCAAGCTGTGGCCCCTGGTGTCTCCCGGCGCATCACGGCAGCTGGTGACATGGGTCAGCCCCTCCTTTGAAAGCGGGAAGCTGCGTCGGCGATCCCATTTCCGGGTGCTTCCTGCGCAGCACACCTTCAACCCCAAAGTGCACTTCGACGATGAAGAGGCCAGCCGGTGGCGCGCCGTGCAGGAAAGCCCTGAACACCGGCGGGCGAAAGAACTTGTCGCGGCTGAACTCTCACAACGCCTGCATGCCGGGCTTGCGATGCCGTGGGCCTTCAAGGATGCGGATGCGTCGGACTATCCGCTGGAAGGCAACTTGTTGCTCGGCGCCGACCGGGTGGCAACCGAGCATCCACTGGAGACGCCATTCGGCAGCAGATTCCGGCTCGACGTTGCTGTGCTCGGGCCGCCGGTCCAGGCCGAACCGATGGTGCTGGGTGGCGTTGAAATCGAACTCGGCCACGCCTTCGACGGGCGCAAGGCACCTGCTGGCCCGGCAGGGTGCGCAGGCGCAGGTACGCTTCGCAGGATCGCCGCGGGCGCAGCCGCGCCACGATCGCCCGGAAGTGGTCGGGCGCACCGGGATAGCCGCGCTCCTTCACCATCTGGTACAGCCGGCTGGCAC
>JBBQHP010000078.1:0-14435 GCA_038324085.1 Burkholderiales bacterium | reverse complement strand
CGACCATTCAGGGCCGCCCATGAGCCCTCCAGAAGCTTCGGAAACCGACTTCAGCACTGGATCGGTGTCTCGCCGCAAGAAAACGCAGCGCGCCTCGCACGGGTCGGCTTGCCAACACTTAAGTCCGACAGGCTCCTAGCGGCGAGTGCCGAACCCGGCGATGCTGGCGCAGTCACCGGCCGGCAGCGCTCTCCGTTGTGGGAAGGACGGGGCCATGACGCCAGTGTATCCCAGGCGCATTGCCGATGACCGCCGTGGTCAGGGATTTGCGCCGGAACCGGGCGGATGCGAGGCTTCGTGCTGCTCGAGCAGCGCGGCGGCGCGCTTGAATGCGGTGTTGGCCGCAGGCACGCCGCAGTAGATGGCCGACTGGAGCAGGGTTTCCTCGAGCGCTTCGACCGGCACCCCGTGTTCCAGGGCCGCGCCGAAATGCAATTCGAACTCCTCCCATTTGCCGAGGGCCAGCGTGAATGCCAGGACCAGCAGCCGGCGCGTGCGGGTGTCGAGACCGGGGCGATTCCAGATCTCGTCCCAGGCAAAGCGCGTGATCAGCGACTGGAATTCGCTCGTGAATTGTGTCGTGCGGGCGAGCGCGCGTTCCACGTAGGCGTCGCCCAGAACTTCCTTGCGCCGCGCGAGCCCGCGCCCGAAAGCGTCGGTTGCCGGTTCCTGGGTCGCCCTGTCGCGATCAGTCATGCGTTTTCTCCAGGTCATGCGCGGCTTGCAGCAACGCCTCGACCAGGTCGGCGGAGGCACGCGCGGCCGCGTCCACATCGAACACGGCCGCGATGGCCGTGTCCGCCACGGTGGTGGCCGGCTCCCCGGCGCTCGCCGCTTCGCGGGCGAGCTGCTGCAGCGGGCGATGCTCGTCGATGGCACGCCGACACAGGTCCGTGATGCGCGCGCGGGCTTGCGTCTTGCCGATGGCGGGAGCGAACAATTCCACCAGGCGCTCCGCGAAAACGACGCCGTCGAGGCGATCGATGTTGGCACGGCAGCGCGCGGCGTCCACTTCGAGTCCTTCCAGCAATTCGGCCAGCGCCCGGGCCGCGCTCGCGGCGTGAACGAATATCCCGGGCCACTGGGCGAGCTCCGCCTGCCAGGTCCCCAGCGCGCGTTCGTGCTCCTGCGACATCGCCGCCAGCAGCGTGGCGGTCATGCCGGGGATGGCATGGACTGCGGCGATGACGCGCATCGTCAGCACCGGATTGCGCTTGTGCGGCATCGCGGTCGAGCCGCCGCGGCCCGGTACTGCGCGTTCTGCCACTTCGCCCACTTCGCTCTGCGCCATCAGCGCGATGTCGCGGGCGATCTTGCCCATCGTTCCGGCAGCGATCGCGGCGGCGGTGGCGAGTCCGATCCAGTCGTCCCGATGCGTGTGCCAGGTAGCGCCGGAATCGGCGAGCGCGAGCGCGCGGGCGAGTTTGCGGCGCAGCGCGCAGCCAGCCTGCCCGTGGGCGGCCAGGTTGCCGATCGCGCCGCCCAGAGACACCGCCAGGGCTTCGCCCGCTGCGTGAGCGAGGCGCGCGCGGCAGCGGGCGAGCGACAGCGTCCATTGCGCGGCCTTCCAGCCGAATGTCGTGACTCCGGCGGGCTGCAGGAAAGATCGGGCCAGCAGGGGGGTGGCAGCATGGGTCTGCGCCAATGCCCCCGCCGCGGCGATGGCGCGATGCAGCGCGCCATCGAACAGCGCGAGTGCATCGCGGGTGCACAGCACCAGCGCCGTATCGAGCACGTCCTGGCTCGTGGCACCCGAGTGCACATGCCGCGCGGCGTCGGCATCGTGGCGCGCCAGGTGCGCGGTCAGAGCGCCCACGAATGCGATCGCGAGGGAGCCGGCGTGAGCGCCGTCGCGCGCGAGTTGCCCGGGATCCACGGCGAAGGTGCCCGCATGGCGAGCGATGGCCGCTGCCGCGCTGGCGGGCACGAGGCCGAGCTCGGCCTGCGCTGCTGCGAGCGCGATCTCGAACTGCAGCATTGCTCCGGTGAGCGCGGCATCCGAGAACGCGGCCTCGGCCTGCGGGTCCGCGAGCACGCGCTCGAACAGTTGACCGCTCAAGCGACGCTCACAATGCGAAGAACACCGTCTCCGCTTCGCCGCGCAACCGGATGTTCCATTCGAACGTGTCCGGGATCGCGGCGGATCGGAGGGCGATCAGCGTGGCGCGGCGCTCCGGGGGTACCTGCGGCGGCACGGTGACGCGCGCGGGGTCGCCGCCGGGGCCCAGATGCACGCGCGTGAACAGGTGCCGGAGCAGCCCGCGCGTGAAGATCGTCACGTGCGCGCTCACCTGGATCGTGGCGGGGGTCGGCATGCGAAACGAAAAGGATCCTTCGTCATCCGCGGCCACGCGCTGGAACGCTGCGAGCTTCTGCCCGGCGCTGGCGGCGGGCGACGCCGTCGGTTGCCAGATTTCGAGCAGCGCATCGCCCGCGCCCTTGCCTTCGACGTCGAGGACGCGGCCGGTGACCCGGACGGTGCCGGGGGCCAGCGCCCGGTCGGCGGGGTCGATCGCCCAGCGCATGCCGTCGATGAAGAAAGGTCCGATGGTCTGCGACGGTGTCGGTCCGGACATGGCGTCTCCCGTGGTCAGAGGTCGAGCGGCGTCGCGACCCGGCCGCGCAATACGATGTCGAAGCGGAAGCCGAGCGCGATCCCTTCCAGGGTCAGGTCGAGTTCGAAGTTCGAGACGAGCCGAGGACGCGCGTGCTCGGGGACGCTGAGGAAGATCGGGTCCAGCGCCAGCAGCGGATCGCCGGGGAAATACATCTGCGTCACCAGACGTTGCGCATAGGCATTGCCGAACAGCGAGAAGTGGATGTGCGCGGGGCGCCAGGCGTTGGCGTGGTTGCCCCAGGGATACGCGCCCGGGCGGATCGTGACGAACCGGTAGCGCCCGTGGGCGTCGGTGAGCGCCTTGCCGAAGCCGTGGAAATGCGGATCGAGCGGAGCATCGTGCTGGTCCTTGGCGTGGTGATAGCGCCCGGCCGCGTTGCATTGCCAGATCTCCACCAGCGACTCGGGCACCGGCCGGCCGTCCTCGTCCGTCACCGTTCCGGCCACCACGATGCGCTGGCCGAGCGGTTCCGCCGTCGACTGCCGCGTGAGGTCGGCATCCTGCGGCAGCAGGATCGATCCCGGGAATGCGGCGACGGACAGTTCATCGGCGCCCTGCTCGAGCGCGAGCGGCGGTTGCGCGGGCGCCCGCTCGCGCGTGCTGCGATAGTCCGGCGAAAGGTATTCGGGATCGGTGCCCGGCGGGGTGACCCGCAGCGGATAGACCTTCGGCATCGCGGCCTCCTTCATGCCATGGTCCGGACGAGCCACAGGCTCAGCGCCGGAAAGAACACGAGCAGCAGCACGCGGATCGCGTCGGATACGAGAAACGGCAGGACGCCACGGAATGCGGTCCGCATTGAAATGTCCTTCGCGACGTTGCTGATGATGTACACATTCATGCCCACCGGTGGCGTGATCAATCCGATCTCCACCACCATGAGCGCGAGGATACCGAACCAGATGGCCTTTTCGGTGGCTTCGAGCCCCCAGAAGTCGAGCCCCATCACCAGCGGGAAGAAGATCGGAACGGTGAGCAGGATCATGGACAGGCTGTCCATGACGCAACCGAGAAAGACGTACACGAGAATGATCGCGCACAGCACGGCGAGCGGAGGCAGGCCCATCCCCTGCACCCAGTTGGCCAGCTCGACCGGCATCTGACTCAGCGCGAGGAACGCGTTCAGCACATCAGCGCCGAACAGGATCAGGAAGATCATGCCGGTGGCGCGCGCCGTCGCATCGAAGCATTCCAACAGCCCCGATACACGCATGCCGCGCACGATGGCGAGCACGAACGTTGCCGCCGTTCCGACCGCAGCGCCTTCGGTCGCGCTGAAGAATCCGCCGTACATGCCGCCCAGCATGACGATGAAGATGGCCACGACCGGCCACACGGTGACGAGCGTGCGCAGGCGTTCGGCCCAGGTCTGCCGCGGGCCCGCGGGGCCGGAGCCGGGCTTGATGCGGACCACCACCGCGATCGCCAGCATGTAGCCCAGGATGGCGATCACCCCGGGGACGAAGGCCGCCGTGAACAGCTTGGCGATGTTCTGCTCGGTCAGGATCGCATAGACCGCGAGCACGATCGACGGCGGGATCAGGATGCCCAGGGTGCCGCCCGCGGCGAGTGCGCCGGTCGCCAGTGCCGGGTCGTAGCGATGCCGGCGCAGTTCCGGCAATGCCACCTGACCCATGGTCGCGGCCGTTGCGAGCGACGAGCCGCAGATGGCGCCGAATCCAGCACAGGCTCCCACGGAAGCCATGGCGATACCGCCACGGAAATGGCCGATGCAGGCATTGGCCGCGTGGAACAGCGCCGCGGACAGGCCGCCCCGCGACGCGAGATTGCCCATCAGCAGGAACATGGGAACGACCGACAGATCGTAGTTGGAATAGCGCGCGAATGCCGCGGACTTGAAGTGGTTCAGCAGCGGCGACCAGCCTGCGAGCGTCACGTAGCCGGCGATGCCCGCGACCAGCATGGCGATGGCGATCGGCACGCGCACCGCCATCAGCGCCACCATCAGCGCGAGGAATGCGAGTGCGATCTCGATGCCGGTCATCGCCGCAGCGCGGCGATCGCGGTGTAGAAGCCGGTGGCCGCGAGCAGTGCGAACGCCGGCACCATCGGTGCATAACCGATCCAGACCGGCGCCCCGAGGATCATCGTCGTCTCCTCGTTCGACCAGACGCTCCAGGTCCCGAGCGCGAGCCGCCAGGCGACGAGCGCCGCGCAGGCGCCGAGCAGAAAGGCGGCACCGGCATCGAACCACGCCTTCGCGCGCGCCGATGCCTTCAGGGTGAAGAAATCCACGATGACGTGCCCGCGCTCGACCTGGCACCACGGCAGGAAGCACGACACGCACACGGCGCAGCCCAGTTGCACCAGCTCGAAGTCACCCGGCACGGGCGCGTCGAAGAACTTGCGACCGACCACGCTCACCACGGACAGTCCGATGATCCCGAGCAGGACCAGGCCGCCGCACCAGGACAGCCAGCGCGCGAGCCGCACGAGCGTGCGACCGAGCGCGTCGAGCTGCCAGGCGCGCAGGGCCGGCGCCTCGGGCGAATCCTGCATGACAGGCGAAACGCTACTTCGAGTACTTCGCGATCAGACTGCGCGCCGCCGCGAGCAGGGCATGCCCGTCCTGGCCCCTGCCGTCCATCTCCTTGACCCAGCCGTCGATCACCGGTTGCGCCGCCGTCTTCCAGCGTTCGATCTCCTTCGCCGGTACGACGTTGATCGAGTTCTTCATGGCCGTGGCCTTGCCCGCGACGTCACCCTCCGCGAAGATCCTGCCCGCGAGCGTCGACAGCCCCACGCCGCTGTTGTCGTCGATGACCTTGCGCAGATCCGGCGGCAGGCTCGCGTACTTGTCCTTGTTGATCGCCAGCAGGAACACCGTCGTGTAGATCGCGGGCTCCGACGGATCGGTCTCGCTGTGGTACTTGACCAGCTCCTGCACCTTCACGGCGGGCACCACCTCCCAGGGCATGAGTGCGCCGTCGATGACGCCCTTCGAGAGTGCCTCCGGGACCTGCGGGATGGGCATGCCCACGGGGGTTGCGCCGAAGGCGGCCAGCAACCGGTTGGTGAGGCGCGTAGGGGCACGCAGCTTGAGGCCCTTGAAATCGGCGAGGGTATGGATCGGGCGCTTGACGATATGGAACACGCCACCGCCGTGCGGATGGATCGCGAGCGGATGCACGTCCTTGAATTCGTCGGCGGAGTGCTGCTGCACGTAATCCCACATGGCGTGGCCCGTGCCTTCCGGGTCCGTCATCATGAACGGCAGCTCGAACACCTCCGTCTTGGGAAAGCGCCCGGGCGTATAGCCGGTCACGGTCCAGGCCACATCGACCACGCCGTCCTTCACCTGATCGAACAGTTGCGGTGCCGTGCCGCCGAGTTGCATCGCCGGATAGATCTGGCACTTCAGTCTGCCGTGCGATTGCTGCTCGAGCCGATCGCACCATGGCGTGATCAGTTTCACGTGCGCAGTCGACGTGGGCGGCAAGAAGTGGTGGACCTTCAGCGTGAATTCCTGTGCCGCGGCGGGCAGCGCGACGACGAGCAGCGCTGCGGCGGTGACGCTAGATCGGATCTTCATTTCTTGTTCTCCTCCCCTGGGATCGACGGGTTATCCAGCCGCGCCGAAGCGCGCTTCCACCAGCCCGGCGACCGGCGCCCGGGCGGCGAAAACGCTGCCTGCCAGGGGTTGGCGCTCGAGTTCCTCGGCCGTGAGACGCTGCGTGGCCGTCGTGATGTAGAGGGTACGCAGATCCCCGCCGCCGAATGCGCAGCAGGTCACGTTGGCAACCGGCAGTGTGACGACCTGATCGACAACGCCGGCCGGCGTGTAGCGGATGACGCGGCCGCCGCCGTATTCGCAGTTCCACAGGCAGCCGTCGGCGTCGATGGCGGAACCGTCCGGGCGGCCCTGCCGGTCGCGCAGGTCGCTGAAGATGCGCCGCTCGCCGGCGTGGCCGGTGGCGAGGTCGTAATCGCAGGTCCAGATGAGGTGCCGATGGGTGTCGGAGAAGAACATCGTCCGGTCGTCCGGACTGAACGCCAGGCTGTTCGGGACGAACACCTGGTCGAAGCGCCGGGTACAGCGGCCGTCCGGATCGATCCGGTACAGGCTGCCGACGGGATCGCGCGGTCCCTCGCTCATCGTGCCCGCCCAGAACCGGCCGGCGCGGTCGCAGCGCCCGTCGTTGAAGCGATTGGTCGCGGGTTCACCGTCCGCTCGCGCGAACTCGGTCCGCGCTCCGGTCGCGGGATCGAACCGATGGACGGCGCCCTTCATCGCGAGCAACAGGGTCGCGTCGTGCGTGAACGCGAAACTGCCCACGGGTTCGTCGAAATGCCAGGTCTTTTCACTCGGGTCGTCCATGCCATGCCGATGCAGTTGCATCGCCTTGATGTCGACCCACCACAGCGCCTGCGCCCGATCGTCCCAGAGCGGGCATTCGCCGAGGACGTCCCGCCGCGGGATGGCCACCTCGGCGACGAGGCTCATCGCCCGGTCCGCACCCGCCCGAGCGGCCACCGCCCGGGGGCCATGCCACCCGGAGCGGGGCGAGCGTCCACCGCGAGACTTTCGTTCACGAACTCTTGCGCAGCCGCTCGGCGTCCTTGGCGAGTTCGTCGATCGTGGTGGCGAACAGGCGTGGCCGGCCGCGCGCAAAAGCGCCGAGCGACTGGACGCAACCGATCCCCGCCGCGGCGAACAGCAGGAACAGCACGCCGATGACGACCAGACGATGTGTATCCCAGAACAGCACCACCAGGAACATGACTGCCAGCAGGGTGGCCACGCCAAGGCAGAACCCGGCGAGGATCGCAAGCAGCAGTCCGTGCCGCAGGCGCTCGCGCTCTTCCTCGATCTCCGTGGAGACGATCTCGATGCGCGTCTGCAGCAACCGGACGAGATTTGCGCTCAGCTTCCGGGCGGAGTCGAAGATGCCGCCGCCGGAAGGTTCCTGCTGCGGATCGGCCATGCTACTTGTTCCGGCTCAGCAGGACACCGACGACGACACCCAGCACTGCAGCGATGCCCACGGCCTGCCAGGGCTGCTCATGGACGTAGCGGTCGGCCGCCAGCGCCGCCACCCGCGCCTCGATCATCAGCTTGGACTCGAGTCGCCGGATCTGTTCGCGGGCATCGGCGAGCCGCTCGCGGATGCGCTCGCGCGTGGCGTCGGCCTTGTCGCCGGATTCGCCGGCAGCCGCATCGAGCATCGATTCGGCATCGGCAACCAGCGACTGGATGTCGGCGGCCAGGCGGTCGGCCTCGCCCGCAGTGGGGTTGGCGCTCACGGCTGGCAGGTATCGCGATAGATGGAATTCTTCGGGAACTCGAAGACGCGCCGCAGCATCGGTTCGAAGAATTCGAGCGGCGCGCATTCCATGGCGGGATCGAACGCCGGGTTGTCGTAGAGCTCGCAGAACTTCGCGGTGCGTTCGAACTGCGGGTGACCGCGGAACTGCTCGCGCATGGCCGGGTCGAGGCCGATCTTGTCGAAGAAGAAGTAGCCCTGGAAGATCCCGTGCTTCTCCACCATCCAGTGATTCGCTTCGGACACGAAGGGCTTCAGGATCGCCGCGCTCACGTCCGGGTGATTCCACGAACCGAGCGTGTCGCCGATGTCGTGCAGCAGCGCGCAGACGACGTACTCCTCGTCCTCGCCGGCCTTGTGGGCCAGCGTCGCCGTCAGCAACGAGTGGTGCAGTCGGTCGACCAGGAAGCCGCCATCGTCGCCGCCCAGCAGCCTCAGGTGACCCAGGATGCGATCCGGCAGCGTCCGGGCGAAAGGTTGGTAGCGGCCGACGATGATGTCCCAGTCGGCCTTCGTGCTCTCGCGCATCGACTTGAAGCTCGCGCGTTGTTCGCTCATGTCACCCATGTGATCCTCCTCGAATCCCTGACGTGTCTACGGCGAGTATAGCGCTGGAAGAACGAGTGTTCGAGCGGCGAGGATCAGAACTTGCCGTTGCTGTTGCGCCACTCCTTCTGCGGCGGGATGGTCTCGATGGTGTCCCAATGCTCGGCGATCCGGCCCGCTTGCACGCGAAACAGATCGTAGAAGGCGCAATGGTTTCCGCCGAACTTGCCTTCGCTCGTCACCAGCACGAAATCGCCCTCGCCCAGGACCTGGTGGATGCGCTCGTAGCGCATGGTGATGCCCTGCCGCGCCATCGCCTGCAGTGCGCTCGCGAGTCCCGACAGGCCGTCCGCCACTTGCGGGTTGTGCTGCAGATACCTGTCGCCGTCGAAGTAGCCGGCCAGCCGGTCCATGCGGCCCTGGACCAGGATCTCGTCCACGAACGTGCGCACCAGGGTCTTGTTCTCGGCGGTCCGGTCCAGATCGCTCGAAATGGCAGCGCCATCGACCATCGAACGGCCACTCGGATTGGGCCGCGTCGGCGTTGCTTGCAGATTGTCCCAATGCTCGACGATCCGACCGTCCTGGAATCGAAAGATGTCGAAGCCGATCTTCGGCCCGAAGAAATCGTATTCGGTGTGCGCGAACACGAAGTCGCCATCCTGGAAAGCCCGGACGGTATGCACGCGGGCCGAGTCCTTCGGCAGCGCCTGCAGCAGTGCGCCGAAGCCCGCGAGTCCGTCGCCGACGGCGAGATTGTGCTGCGTGTAATGGTCCGGATCGATGTACGCGACCGGCTTCGGATCGCCGGTCTCGATGCTCTTCAACAATTCGATGACTTGTTGCCGAGGCGAGGCGCGCGCGGATTCCTCCTGTGCGAAGCCGTGCATGGACAGGCTCGCCGCGCCAACGGCGATCAGGGTTCTGGCGAAGTGCTGGGCCAACTTGATTTTCATCATGGATTCTCCGGTTCGGATCGACGGCCGGTGAGCGTCTTCCATGCGCACCGGGTAGGATCCGATCCTGCGCGCCCGCGCCACGCAACGACAGGTCGAGACGGCACTTCGGATGGTAAAAATCGGTCAAGCGACCAGCATCGCCTCGGTTTCCTACCGGCCTCCGGTCCGCTATGCGCTGGACCTCGAAGTGCTGTCGGTCCGGGAGCTGCGCCGGCGCGCGAGCGCGGACCACCTGCGCTCGGTGCAGCGCATCGGTTTCCACATGCTCGTCTGCGTCACGAGCGGCCGCTGCGTGCACATGGTGGATTTCGCCGACATCCGCTGCGGGGCGGGTTCGGTGCTGCTGATGCAACCCGGGCAGGTGCAGCGCTTCGACCCTGCCGCCGCCTGGGAGGGGTGGATCGTCATCTTCCGCCCGGAATTCCTGCTGCCGCTGCGCAGCAGCGCGGCGCTGAGCGAGTTCCGGGCCCAGGGCAGCCTCGATTCGCTGCCCGGACATCTGCGGCTCGGGCGGGAGGATCACGCCGCGGTCGCCGAGTGCCTGGCACGCATGCACGCCGACGGCATCAGCGGCGGTGCCGACGGCGGCACCAACGCATTGCTGAGGCACCAGCTGTACGCAGTGCTGCTGCGGCTGTTCCTGCTGCACGGCCGGCGCGAACCGCCGCAGCGCCGCTCGCCCGTGGCCGTGGACCGGTTCAAGCGATTCCAGGCGGCCGTCGAGCGCGACTTCACCCGGGACCATCGCCTGGCGAGTTATGCTCACCGACTCGGATGCTCGCAGCGCAGCCTCACGCGGGCGACGCTGGACGGCGCCGGGCGCAGCGCCAAGGCCTATCTGCAGGACCGCATCGTCCTCGAAGCGAAGCGGCTGCTCGCGCACACGGCAGCGCTCGTGGCGAGCATCGCCGATGAGCTCGGGTTCGCCGAGGCGACCAATTTCGTGAAGTTCTTCCGACGGGAAACAGGCTGCGCACCGGGCGAATTCCGGCGCCGGCAGACGCAGTGAGGCCGGAAAGCGGCTTCGATTCGATCCGTGCCAACGATAGGAAACGGTCCACATGTTGCATGCAGCAGAAGGTAGGGGTCAGGAATCGGCAATGCCGCTGGCCGCGCGGTTGCGCAGCCGACTCGCGCTACCGGTGATCGGTGCACCCTTGTTCATCGTCTCCAATCCGGATCTCGTGATCGCGCAGTGCACGAGCGGCATCGTCGGTGCCTTTCCTGCCCTCAATGCACGGCCGGCCGAAGTGCTCGACGAGTGGATCGGGCGGATCGTCACGGAACTCGCGAACCATGAACGCGACCATCCCGGCGCCAGGGTCGCGCCGTTCGCCGTGAACCAGATCATCCACCAGTCGAACGATCGGCTCGATCACGACCTCGACTCCTGCGTGCGCCATCGCGTGCCGATCATCATCACGAGCCTGCGTGCGCCGAACGACGTCGTGCGGAGCATCCACGGTTACGGCGGCATCGTGTTCCACGACGTGATTTCCGTGCGTCACGCGGAGAAGGCGCTCGAAGCGGGTGTCGACGGCCTGGTCCTGGTGTGCGCCGGTGCCGGCGGTCACGCCGGCACGCTGAGCCCGTTCGCGCTGGTGCGCGAAGTGCGCCGTTTCTTCGATGGCCCGATCGCGCTCTCGGGCGCCATCACCGATGGCGCGGGCGTGCTGGCGGCGGAGGCTCTCGGCGCTGACTTCGCGTACCTCGGCACGCGCTTCGTCGCCACGCGCGAAGCGCACGCAACCGATGCCTACAAACAGGCGATCGTCGACAGCGCTGCCGCAGACATCGTGTACACGCCTTATTTCACCGGCGTGCACGGCAACTACCTGAAGAGCAGCATCGCGAATGCCGGTCTCGACCCGGCGAACCTGCCGCCGGTGGACAAGTCATCCATGAATTTCGGAACCGGTCGCGGCAAGGAATCCGGCAAGAAGCCGTGGAAGGACATCTGGGGCGCGGGGCAGGGCGTCGGCAACATCGCCGACGTGCCGCACGCGCGCGAGCTGGTCGAGCGTCTCGTGCTCGAGTACGCGGCTGCGAAGGCGCGGCTGCAGTCCGCCCAGGGCTGAAGCGGACTGCAATCACGGCCGAGGCTCCGACGGCGAGCGCAATCGATCGGCGGTCGTTGCACCGCGTCCGGCCGGGGCGCGGCGTGACGGCGATGCTTCCGGTCCAGCCCCGGTCGGGGCGGCCGCGCACGAGCCCGGGATCGAGGCGATGCGCGACCGGCTGTGTCAGGCCTTTTCCGTCTCGCGCAGGTAGGCGTCGGTGCCGGTCAGCCAGTCCTCGCGCGGCGGCGTGAAGATGTCGTAGGCGACCAGCGCTTCGACGGCATCGACCGTGTGCTCCACGTTGGCCGGGATGAAGATCATCTCGCCGGGGCCCACGTCCACAGTCCGGCCTTCGAGATGGAAGCGCCACATGCCGCTGATCACCCAGGTGACCTGCTCGTTCGGATGGGAATGGGGCGGTACGACATAGCCCTTCGTCACCTCCGTGAGCGCGATCATCACCTTGCCGTCCCAGGCCAGCTTGCGCTTGAAGCTGGGATTGAGTTCTTCGTAGGGAATGTCAGCCCATTTGACGTGCTTCATGACCGGTTCCTCGTGCGTTGCGAAAAGGGGCGTCAAGCGTAGCATCGAAAGCGGTGCGGCCGCCGTTCCCGAACAGGCCGGCGCTCGATGTGATTCGCGCATGAAGCCCTCTGCCCCAAGCCGAAACCTGCCGGCCGCGCCAGAGTAGCGGGATGGCGACATACCTGCGTGATGGTCGCGGCAATCCGGTCAGCGGGATGGAGGCGGTGGCGCGCCGGGCGGCCGATGACGGCAGGGCGGGTCACCGGGCTGGACGACGCCCGTTGGCAGCGCGGTACGTCTAGGCGACGGCATGAGCGGCACCCGCAAGTCGGCTCGCCGCAATCCGGCCCTGGCGCGCGCTATCGGGATCAACGAGGACATCAAGGACATCGCCGCGACCGCTTTCCAGGTGGGCCTGATGATGTTGAACGCGATGTTGCTGTCCAGGCATGCAACGGAGGGTCCGTCCGCACCGCCGAGCGCGCGCTCCCGTACCCGATCCGCCGCCTAGCCGGTGATCACTGGCGACGAGAGAGCCGTCGCGTGATCGGCGCTCGAGCTAGCCGTGCTCGCGCAGTGTCTCGACGAGCATTCGCAGCGCCGCCAGTTCTTCGCGCAGCGCCGCGACCTCGACCCTGAGCGCGGCCACGTCGTCGCTGTCGTGGGTCGGGGCGTCCCGATGTTCGGGCGGTGCGGCCGCCTCCAAGGGCCCGGACAGCAGGTGTGCCCAGCGATGCTCGCGCGCCCCCGGCTGCCTGGGTAGCTTGATCACCAGCGGCATCGCCGGGCGCGCGATCATGTCTTCCAGGTAGGCCTCGACCGACGACACATCGGCGAACCGGTACAGCCGCTCGCAGGCGCCGCGCAATTCTGCCGCGGTGAGAGGTCCGCGCAGCATCAACGCCGCCAGCAACGCGACCATCGCGTCGCCTATGCCCAGCACCCGGTTCACGTTGTGTTCGTAGCGCATCACGCGGCCCCCGGAACTCTCGATCACGAGGGCATGACCGCGCAGGTCATCGAGAGTCGACTGCACGTCGCGGTCGGCTACGTTCATGACCGGCTGCCGGCTGGTCTTCTGGTTGCAGCCAGCCACCAGTGCGTTCAGCGTGAGCGGGTAGTAGTCAGGCGTGGCGAGCTGCTTCTCCACGAGCACGCCGACGATGCGGGTTTCCAGAAGCGACAGCGGCGGCAATGGATTGGCGGGCATGGCTGATCCGGCAGGAAGGCGAGCGGCATTCTAGCGCGCTGCGCACCGGCCCTCCGCGTTCAGTCGGACGATGGCATCGCCGGACGCGCGCCGATGCGGACGCGCGCTGCTTCGCGTCGGACCGGTGCGGCACCGTGCGCCAGGTCTCAGCATTTCGGAAGCACGCCGGCAGCAATTGCCCGATGGGAACGAGCAGTGCGCGCAGGGCCACGGGAGCCCGAACAGCACGACGCAGCCCCGACGCGGGGCGCTTCGCTAGGTAACCAACGCGAGCCGTTCGAGCAGTCTTCGGGCGCTGGTATTCGGTGTCGAGGGCTCGCTCATCCGCTCGCGCTGTCGCCGCTTGTACTGGTAGAGCGCGCGGTCGGCGGCATCCAGCAGATCGCTCGGCGTCTTGCGCGGCAGCGGAATCGCGGTTGCGACACCCACGCTCAGGGTCACCGGCGAAGGCAGCGAACCGGTCGGCTGCGCAGAGAGCACCTTCACCGCTTCATGCAGCTGGTCGGCCCGATGCTGCACCTGCTTGCGGGTCACCGCCGACGCGAGCACCACGAACTCGTCGCCGCCATAGCGCGCAACGAGGTCGGAGCCCCGGGCAAAGCAGCGTTGCACGATGCCCGCCACGACCTGGATGCAGTGGTCGCCTGCCGGATGTCCGAAGGTATCGTTGAAGCGCTTGAAATGATCGATGTCGATCATGATCAGCGATAACGGTGCCTGGTCGCGCCGAGCACGATTCCATTCGCGCTCCAACTGCTCATCGAAGGCGCGGCGGTTGTACAGGCCGGTCAGCCCGTCGCGGAGCGCGAGTAATTCGAGCTCGCGCTTGCGGGCGAGCAGACTCTTGTGCCGGGCCTGCAGCTTCGTCTCGGCCGCCACGCGCTCGGAAACGTCGTTCAACTGCGCGAAGAAATGCGTGAGCTTTCCGGACGGGTCGAGGATTGGTGCCAGGCTCAACTCATTCCAGAATGGCGAGCCGTCCTTGCGATAGTTGCGCAGCGTCACCACGCAGCCCGCGCCTTTCTCGATGGCAGCGCGCAGCAGCGAGAGCCCGACCTGATTGCTGTCGTCGCGCTGCAGGAACCGGCAGTTCCGGCCCAGGACCTCGCCCGCGGTGTAGCCGGTCAGCCGCTCGAATGCCGGATTGACGTAGATCAGCGGCAAATGCGGTTCGCTGGCATCCGCGATGGCCAGGCCGTCGGTACAAGCCGCCATGGCCTGGCGAAACAACT
>JBBQHP010000077.1:0-15354 GCA_038324085.1 Burkholderiales bacterium | reverse complement strand
GGACCAAATGAGGCTATGGCAATGACAGGCGGCCCCCACGAAGGTGGCCCCAAGAACGCGGGGCCGCGTTAGCGACCCCGATCAGCCGCTTCGAGCGGCTCACAACTTAAAGCCCCCGGCTCTGCCGGGGGATACTTACTGACACCAGCGCGTCGGCCGCCATGTGCAGGTAGGCGCCGCGGATGTTGAGGTCGCTGTCACGCCCGCGCATGAACAGCAGGGCCGTGGCGGTATTGATGACGATGCCCACGCCGGCCACCGCGATGATCGTCCAGCCCTCGGTGACTTCGGGCGCCTGCAGGCGGTGTGCCGCCTCCCAGGCCAGCGATCCCATTGCCACCAGCAGCAACAGTGCATTGGCAAATGCCGCCAGGATCGACCCGCGTTTCCAGCCATAGGTATGCCGCGCGTCGGGCCGCAGCCTGCCGGCCAGTGCGCCGCCCCAGGCCAACACCAGACCAGCGACGTCGCTCAGGTTGTGGCCGGCGTCGGCCAGCAACGCCAGTGAGTTGATCTTCCAGCCGTAGAAGGCTTCCACCAGGACGAACATGATGTTCAGGCTGATCCCGATGGCGAAGGCGGCATTGACGTTGGCGGGGGCGTGGTCGTGCCCATGATCGTGTCCTGCACTCACTGCGTGGACTCCCGATCGTTGGGGTTCAACCGGCGCGGCACACCGCTCAGGTCGGTCCCGGGCGCCACCGTGTTGAACACGGTACCGAACTTCTTCACGTTGTCGTGCAGCAGGGCAAGCCGCCGCTCGTCCTCGTCGGTATCGACGACGATCTCGTAGCCGATCGAATCCAGCTTCGGCGTTGCGTCTTGACGCACGCCGTGCACCTGCACCGTCACGCTGCGCAGCTGGAACTTGAGCAACGGCGTGACGCGCTCGATGCCCTTGACGATGCATGTCGACACGGCCGCCGTCACCAACTCGGCCGGATTGAAGCTTTCACGCCGACCGGCCAGATCGGTGTCGAGCACGATCTGCGCGTCCTTGCAGTGGGCCATGGTCTCATGGTCTTGCGGAGGCATGAATGCCCGCCTTCCGTGTTTTCTTCAGGCGGTGCCCAGCCATTGCTCGATCTTGTCGCGGCCGGGCACGCCGCCGGCATGGACCACCTTTCCGTCGATCACCACGCCGGGCATGCTCATCACGCCGTAGCCCATGATCTCGCGCAGCACTTCCACCTTGATCAGGTTGACGTTCAAGCCCTTGGCCTCGGCGACCTGTTCGATGAGTGCGATGGTGCTCCTGCATTTGGCGCAGCCGGTGCCGAGTACTTTGATTTCCATGGTGGAGTCCTCCTTGAGCGGGTTCACGCGCGGTCGAGTTCGAGGCAGGAGCGGCGGGTGTTTCCGGGCATCGGCTCGGCAGCGCCGAGCAGCCGCATGAAGGCTTGAGCGTTGCAGTTCTTGACGGCGGCGCGCCCGTCCACACCGTCGTCGACGGCCTTCTTCATGTGTGTGCAGCGCCAGCGGTCCATTGGGTACAGATTCGCGCCGACGAAGGCGGTGAACCCCAGCCAACTCGGCCTGGACAAGTCGATCCGGCCGGTGAAGTGTGCCGGCGCAAGGCCGAGCATTATCATGAAGCCGGGGAAGATGTTGGCGGCGCGGTTGACGGTCATGGGAGTCTTCTGTTGAAAAGTCCTGGGTCTTGAAGTTCAGTGCTCACAGCACCGCGTTGAACACGTAACCCACGAGCAGGATGCCCGCGCCGACCACGCCGGCAAAGGTGGCGATCAGCCGCAGCTTCAGCGCCACCTCGTTGACCATGGGCGCGGAAATCAGGAACGAGAAGGTGACACCGAGCGGCACGCCGGCCTTGACGAAGCCGATGAACAGAGGCACCGCCGAGCAACTGCAGAATGGCGTGACGATGCCCAGGCCGGCAGCCATCACATTGGCCACGCCCTCGGTGCGCCCGGCCAGCAGAGCGCGGGTGCGTTCGGCGGTGAAGTAGGAGTTCACCATCCCCATCACGAACACGATGCCGGTCAGCAGGAGCAGCACCTTGGGCGTGTCGTAGCAGAAAAACTCCAGCGCACCGCCGAGATGGCTGGCTGGATCGACCGGCAACGCTTGCACCAGCGCCTGCGCGGCAGGCTGCAAGCCCAGGTACAGCAACAGCCAGCCGATTGCAGCCAGCATCAGAAAGGCGCGCGGATTGCGGCGCGGCAGGGTCGGGGCGAGTTCGGACATTTCCACGGCCTCCATCGTTGAAACCTATACGCTCGCAGGAAGGATTCGGTCGGTGCGGCAGCGCTCAATCCAGGCGTGCAGGGCCTCCTTTCGCTGGAGCCGGTGACGCCGGTCCGGTCCGGTGCGCCACGGCCAGCCACTCGCGTCCGTCTGGCGCCGCACAGACCGGACGATCCGGCAACCGGATACTTGCGACATGAGCCTATTTCACGCCGTCGCCTTCGTCGACCATCAATCCGCACAGGTGCTGCAGTTCGACTCCGAACATGTGGTGGAAGACAAGGTGCACGAGCATCTGAGGTTCACCAGCCAGCACGGCAGCGGTGTGCGCACTGAACACGAATTCTTCGGCCACGTCTGCGATGCGCTCGACGGTATTGCCGAAGTGCTGGTCGTCGGGGGCCACACCGGGCTGAGCGACTTCCGGCACTACGTGGACAAACACCGGCCGCAGACCGCGAAGCGCATCGTCGGCTACGAGGTGGTTGACCATCCGACCGACAACCAACTCGTCGCGCTGGCGCGCAAGCGCTTCGCCAAGTATGACCAGAAGGGCGGCACGCCGGCACCGCACTGAGCGCTCCGACGACGGCACCCTGCACCGTCCGCTCTCGCGAGGGTGTCCGAGTAGTCTCGCCAGAGCCGGATCGACTCGAACGCCTCACGCCACCAGCACGGCAGCCCCTTCGAACCGACCCGCCCTCCCCGTCCGACTGGGGGTCGAGAGCCGGTGCGGAAGACTTCAGGCTTCGATGAGTACCTTCAGCGCGTGCGTCGCCGCCGCGTTCGCAAAGGTGTCGTAGGCGTCGAGGATGTGGTCAAGCTTGAAGCGGTGCGTGATGAGCGCCTTCGGATCGAGCTGGTGCGAACACAGGGTCTTCAGCAGCATCGGCGTGCTGACGGTGTCCACCAGCCGAGTCGTGATCGTGATGTTGCGGTCCCACAATTGTTCCAGATGCAGGTCCACCTTGACGCCGTGCACGCCGATGTTGGCGATGTTTCCGCCGGCGGCGACGATCTGCTGGCACAGCTCGAAGGTCGCAGGCACGCCTACGGCTTCGATGGCTGTGTCCACGCCGCGCCGGGCCGTCAGCTTCATCACCGCCTCGGCAGCATGGCCGTCACCGCTGTTGATGGTGGCCGTGGCGCCGAAGCGCTTGGCCACGGCCAGGCGCCCGTCGTCCAGGTCGATCGCGATGATCTCGGCCGGCGAGTAGAACTTCGCGGTCAGCAGCGCCGCCAGGCCGATCGGCCCGCAACCGACGATAGCCACGCTGCTGCCGGGTTGCACGCGGCCATTGAGCACGCCGCATTCCATCGCCGTGGGCAGGATGTCGCTCAGCATGACCAGCGCCTCCTCGTCGGCGCCGGCCGGGATCGGGTACAGGCTCATGTCCGCATGCGGGATGCGCACGTACTCGGCCTGCGTGCCGTCGATGCTGTTGCCCAGAATCCAGCCGCCCGTGGTGCAGTGCGAATACATCTGGCGGCGACAGTTGACGCACTTGCCGCAGGCGCTCACGCACGAGATCAGCACCGCATCACCGGCCTTGAAGGCCGTGACACCGGAGCCCACCTCGTCGACGATGCCGACACCTTCGTGGCCGAGGATGCGCCCAGGCGTGCAGGTCGGCACGTCGCCCTTGAGGATGTGCAGGTCGGTGCCGCAGATCGTCGTGCGCGTCACCTTCACGATGGCGTCGGTGGGCGCGGCGAGACCGGGCTTGGGCCGGTCCTGCAGCGCTTTGTTCTGCGGGCCGAGATACACGAGCGCTTTCATGAAGGTGTATCCCGTTCAGGCGGCCAGCGCCGGGTAGTCGGTGTAGCCCTTGGGGCCGGGCACGTAGAACGTCGTCATGTCGGGCGTGTTCTGCGGTGCGTCCTTGCGCATCCGCGCCACGAGGTCGGGGTTGGCCAGGAACGGGCGACCGAACGCGATCAGATCGCCGCGCTTGTCGAGCAGGGCTTGTTCGGCGCTCGCGTGGTCGAAGCCCCCGGAAAGAATGAACAGGCCGTCGAAGGCGGCGCGCAACTCGAGCTTGAAGTCGGCGGGCACCGGCGGTGCGCCCATGGCCGAGTGGTCGACCAGATGAATGTACAGCAGACCCACGGCGGAAAGCGCTCTGGCCAGCGCCAGGTACTGCGCCCGCACGTCGGGGAACTCGCCGGTGCCGTTGAACACGCCGTAGGGCGAGAGCCGGATGCCGACGCGGTCGCGGCCGATCGCGGCGACCGCGGCGCGCGCGATTTCCAGCGCAAGACGGTTGCGGCCTTCGATGCTGCCGCCGTAACCGTCGCTGCGCAGGTTGACGATTGGATTCAGGAACTGCTCGATCAGGTAGCCGTTTGCGCCGTGCAACTCGATCCCGTCGAAACCCGCATCCAGCGCGAGCTTCGTGGACGCCGCATACTCCCTGACGGCGTGGTCGATGTCGGTCTCGGTCATCGCGCGCGGCACGCTGTGCGGCTGCATGCCCAGCGTGTCGGTGAACATTTCACCGGGGCACACCGCCGTACCCGGTCCCAGCACCTCGGCGCCCGCCGGAAGATTGGCGACATGCACCACCCGGCCGCAATGCATCAGCTGCACGAAGATCTTGCCGCCACCGTTGTGAACCGAGGAGGTCGCCGCCTTCCAGGCATCCGCCTGTGCCTTGTCGTACAGGCCGGGGATGCGTGGATAGCCCAGGCCGTTGGGGCTGGGTGAAGTGCCCTCCGTGATGATCAGCCCCGCGGTCGCCCTCTGGCCATAGTACGTGGCCATCAGCGCATCGGGCGTGTGCGCGGGTGTCGCCCGGCTGCGTGTCATCGGCGCCATCACCAAGCGATTGGCGAGTTGCAACGAGCGGGCGGAAAACTTGTCGAAAAGCATGCGCGACGTCCTTGAGATGATCGAGCCCGCGGCATGCGAAGCAGATGCGCAGTCGGCACGGTCGGGGTTCCGAAGGTCTTAGCCTGCGCGGCGAGGGTCGTCGCATCTGTTCGTTGGCCCACTCAGCGCTGGAAAGAAATGCGAAGAGCGGCGCGCCGATCGATGTGACCGGCAACTGACTGAGGCTGGCGTGCGGCAGCGCACTGACCGCCAACGCTGCCCATGTCATCCTGTTCGACGCCGGTCGCTCCACGAGGGCAAGGCCGCACTCGACAACGCGTTGAGCGCAATCCCGTTGTGTGTTCCCAGGTCCCGCCGTGCTTGCCTTTCTCGATACCGAATTCACTGACCTGGTCACCCGGCCCCGACTGCTTTCCGTCGGCCTCGTCACCGCCTATGCAGGGGAACGGGAGTTCTACGCCGAGGTCACGGACCGGGATCGCATCCATGCCACCAACTGGTTCGGCTTGGGTGCCGTGCTGCCGCAATTCGGCAAGGTCGCCCACGCGGCCTGCACCTATGCGGAACTGGGCGCCCGGCTGTCAACGTTCCTGGGTGCCTTGGTGGCCGATCTGCCGGGCGACGATTCG
Organism: Burkholderiales bacterium; assembly: GCA_038324085.1. GTDB lineage: Bacteria > Pseudomonadota > Gammaproteobacteria > Burkholderiales. The sequence goes on along the minus strand of JBBQHP010000077.1, from coordinate 9,687 downwards.
GGCGAGCGTGTCGAGCTCGCGTTCGGGTATCACCTCGACTGGGAGCTCGTTGACCTCGCGATCGAGGATTCAGGGTCGAGGACCTGGCCATTGACTCGGCGCCGCATCCGCCCTGTGGACGTCTATGAGCTCACAGGCTTTGGCCTCGGCAAGCTCGCCACCGAGGCCTACTTCAAGGGTCAGGCTCTCGCCCCGTTCTCGCGCCACCACGCCCTGGGCGATGCTCGTGCGTTGCGCGCAGCGTACGAGGCGGCCACGCGGAGGCCCGCCGGGCCGAACACGACGACGATATCGCCTGAGGGGCTGACGCAGCGGGCGACCGCCGAATGACCCGCGCGCAGAAGCGCGAACGCCGGTGGACCGCTCAGCCGCCCGCGCGCGGTCATCAGCCTGACCATGCCGCCGGTGCTCGCCAACCCGACCCTCGTGCTGGGTGTCGCGGCCGTGTTCCAGGGCTGGAGCTGGCGCGTATCGCTGATGGAACTCGAACGTCATCAGCACGCCGGCGAAAGCCTGGGGCGCGCCTCGCAGCGCGACATGGGCGTGCTGGTGGCCGCTCGCGAGACGGTCCAAGCGATTCGGGCAGCGACGGATCCGAAAGCCTGAAATCTGCAACCGCCTCCGTCACATGTCGGCCAACTGGGAGAGGCGACGCCCCGGCAGCCGCCGGCTCCCCGCGGGTGCGGAACTGAGCTAAACTCGCGCCGAAACTTAACCATGCGCGCCCGCTCCGGGTTGTCTCTTGGCAGGTCCCTGGTTCGATCAGATGTCGGGGACCCTCTCTCGCGGATCGTGTGCTGCATGCACGATCCCTTCGTATCGGAATCGGCCGTGGTCGCCATTCGACGCCGCGTTCCCGGTCCTGCCGAGACGGGCGCCCGAGGCACTCCGCGGGCGCTTCGCCCAGCCACCATGTCGGTAACCATCAAGTCCGCTGAAGAGATCGAGAAGATGCGCGTCGCGGGTCGGCTTGCGGCGGAGGTGCTCGACTTCATCGAGCCCCACGTGAAGCCCGGCGTCACCACCGACGAGCTGGATCGGCTATGCCACGACTACATCGTCGGGGAACAGCAGTCGATCCCCGCGCCGCTCATGTATGCGCCGCCAGGGTACCAGCCGTATCCCAAGAGCATCTGCACTTCGGTCAATCACGTCGTCTGTCACGGCATTCCGGGCGAAAAGCGTCTGAAGGCTGGCGACGTGGTGAACCTGGACGTGACGGTCATCAAGGACGGCTTCCACGGCGACACGAGCCGCATGTTCTACGTGGCCGAACCGTCGATACAGGCGCGGCGCCTGTGCGAGATCACCTTCGATTGCATGTGGCGCGGCATCCGCGCCGTTCGTCCCGGCGCGTACCTCGGCGACATCGGACACGTCATCCAGGCCTACGCAGAGGCCTCGGGCTACAGCGTCGTCCGGGAGTTCTGTGGTCACGGCATCGGGCGCAAGTTTCATGAGGAACCGCAGGTGCTGCACTACGGGCGCAGCGGGACGGGTGTCAAGCTGCAGGCCGGCATGACCTTCACGGTCGAGCCCATGATCAATGCCGGCAAGGCCGGCATCCGCCAGCTCGCCGACGGGTGGACGGTCGTCACCAAGGATCACAGCCTGTCCGCCCAGTGGGAACACACGGTGCTCGTCACACCGGACGGATTCGAGGTCCTTACCGTCTCCGCCGGCGCCCCGCCCGCCCCGCCTTCCACCTGAGTACGGTGCCATGACGGCCGCGGTCACAGACTCCGTGCGGAGTGCCCGCCAGTGCGCCGAAGCCCTTTCGCGCTGGAAGGCCGAACTGAAGGCCGGACGCGACGAACTGCAAGAGCAGTTCCGCCTCACCGGCCACGCGCATGCCGTACTCACTGGGCAACGGCGCCTGATCGATCGCATTCTGACCGACGTGTGGTCGGCGCTCGATCTGTCCCCGAGCCTCGCGCTCGTCGCGGTCGGCGGATACGGACGCGGACTGATGTTCCCGTATTCCGACGTCGACATCCTGATCCTGCAGCCGGTCGAACTCGAAGGCGAAGCCCGCCACGTCATCGAATCGTTCGTCGGCACGCTGTGGGACATCGGCATGGAAGTCGGCAACAGCACGCGAACGATCGCAGACTGCGTCGCGCAGGCACGGCAGGATGTCTCGGTCCAGACCAATCTTCTCGAGGCGAGACTGTTGTGCGGCGACCCTGCGCTGTTCGCCCAGTTTCGAACCGCCTGCGCCGACGCGATGGATCCGAAGGCGTTCTGCGAAGCGAAGCTGCTCGAACAGCAGCTTCGCCACGCGCGCTTCAACGACGTCGCCTACAACCTCGAGCCGAACATCAAGGAGAATCCGGGCGGATTGCGCGATCTCCAGGTGATCCTCTGGATCACGCGCGCCTGCGACCTGGGCGACAGTTGGCGTGATCTCACCCAGCACGGGATCATCACGGATCAGGAAGCCGCCCGACTCGCGCGCCACGAGAACATGCTGCAGGCGCTACGCATTCGCCTCCACTTTCTCGCCGGGCGGCGCGAGGACAGGCTCCTGTTCGATCACCAGGGCGCGCTCGCCCGGGAGCTCGGCCTGGCAGAAACGCGTGCCCGGCGCGCCAGCGAACAACTGATGCAGCGCTACTACCGCACGGCCAAGGCGGTGCTGCAGATCAATGCGATCGTGCTTGCGAACCTCCGCACGCGCATCCTTCCGCCGCCCGCGACCACCCCCTTCGAACTCTCGCCCCGATTCCAGGTCCGCAATCAGCTGCTCGAAGCGCGTCGCGCCGATTTATACGAACGCCAGCCCCATGCCATTCTGGAAACGTTCCTGCTGTGGCAGCGTCACCCGGAAGTAAAGGGGTTGGGTGCGAAGACCTTGCGGGCGCTCTGGCACGCGCGCGGACACATCAATGCCGCCTTCCGGCGCGATCCGCGCAACAAGGCGCTGTTCATGGAGATCCTGCGCGAGCGGGGCGGGCTCACCCGCACGCTGCGACGCCTGAACAAGTCCGGCCTGCTCGGGCTCTATCTCCCGGCCTTCGGCCGCATCGTCGGCCGCATGCAGCACGATCTGTTTCATGTCTACACGGTGGACGAGCACATCCTGATGGTCGTGCGCAACATGCGCCGCTTTGCGGTGCCCGAGATGGCGCACGAGTATCCGCTCTGTTCACGGCTGATGAGCGGCTTCGATCGGCGCGAGGTTCTGTACCTCGCGGCGTTGTTCCACGACATCGCGAAGGGCCGCGGCGGCGACCATTCCGAACTGGGCAAGCTCGACGCCGTGCGCTTCTGCAAGTCCCACGGTCTCAGTCCCGAAGATACGGCGCTGGTGGGATGGCTGGTCGAGTTTCATCTGATCATGTCGGCGACCGCGCAGAAGCGCGACCTGTCCGATCCGGAAGTCATCCGCGAATTCGCGGCGCTCGTCGGCGACGATCGGCGCCTGGTGGCCCTGTACCTGCTCACGGTTGCGGATGTGCGCGGCACCAGTCCGAAAGTCTGGAATGCGTGGAAAGCGAAGCTGCTCGAGGACCTGTTTCGCGCCACGCGGCGCTTCCTCGGTGGCGAACCCGCGCCGCTCGAGGGTTCGGTCCAGCACACGAAGGACCGGGTGCTGGTCAAGCTGCGAGCCTACGCCTTGCCCGGCGGCGTGGAACAGAAGCTGTGGGCGCAGCTCGGCGAGAGCTATTTCCTGCGCCACGATGCACCGGAGATCGCTTGGCACACGCGCCTGCTCAACTATCGCGTAGATGCCCCGGAGCCGGTCGTGAAGGCGCGCCTGTCACCGATCGGGGAAGGCCTCCAGGTGATGATCTATTGTCGCGATCGACCCAACCTGTTCGCGCACATCTGCAGCTTTTTCGAGAAGATCAGCTTCAGCATCGTGGAAGCGCAGATCCACACCACACGGCATGGGTACGCGCTCGACAGTTTCCAGGTGATGGATCCGAGCGATACCCGGTCGCACTATCGCGACCTTATCAGCTATATCGAGCACGAACTCGGCGAGCGCCTGATGCGCGATGCCCCGCTCGATCCGCCGGCGACGGGACGCGTGTCGCGTCAGCTCAAGGCTTTTCCGATCACGCCCGAAGTCACGGTCCGCCCCGACGAACGCGGCAACTTCTATTACCTGTCGCTGATTGCCGGCGACAGGCCGGGATTGCTGTCGACGGTAGCACGCGCACTGGTGGAATACGGCATCAGTGTGCAAAGCGCCAAGATCAACACGCTGGGCGCACGCGCCGAAGACGTGTTCCTGCTGGACGGTGACGCGCTGAAGGAAACGCGCAAGGTGGTGAAACTCGAAGCCGCCCTCATCCGCCAGCTGGCGGCGTGAGGTCGATCGCGTCGCCGCGCTCGAGCCGATAGACCCAGGCCAGCAGTTCGGCCACGGCAACGTACAGCTGGGCCGGAATTCGGGCATCGAGGTCCACCTGCATCAGGAGCGCCACGAGTTCCGGCGATTCATGAACGAACACGCCCGCCTCGCGCGCGCGGTCCATGATCGTCTGGGCGAGCACGCCCCGGCCTTTCGCCACCACACGCGGCGCCCCGTCGCCGGTGGCGTAGGCCAGCGCGACGGCGATCGAGCGGGGGTCAGGTGTCGCCATCCCGCACCAGGAACCCGCCGAGCCTGAGCCCGCGCGCCTCGAGCGCCTGCTTCAGATCGATCTCGCCGTGGCGCAGGGCCGCGGCGCTGCTGGTGCCGCCGTCGGCTTCGATGACGATATTGAGGCGTTCGCCGCGCAGATCGACTTGTGCCGTGACCGACCCCAGCAGGGGCAGCGCCAGACGCAATTGGGTGCGCCATTGCGGCGGCTCTTCCTCGCCGCCACCTTCCGTCCCGCGCTCTTCCACCTGCCAATGCAACGTCTGGCCCGGCCAGATCTGTCCGCTCCAGGCGATCTGCTGCGTGGCGATCGCGTCGAGCTGCCGATCGACGAGGCCCGCGACCGCGGGCGCCAATATCTGCGCCGGCGACGAGGCCTCCGCCGATTTGGAGGGTTGCTGAGCGGTCACCGCATCGCCAGCAGGCTTTTCATCCGGCAGCGATGCCGGGTCGGTCGGCTTCAGCATCGCCGCACTGGTCTCGGCCTCACGCGCCAGACGCGCCTGGGGCTCCTGGCGCAGCGCTTCGAGCGGGCGGTTGCCGCCGACCCACTCGGCCTGATGCGATTCGTAGAACATTCCGCTGGTCTCGAACGCCGCTTTCAGCGGCGCCACCAGCGCAGCCCCGGTAGTGACCGGCGCGGGTACCAGTGGCTTCGCTTCAGTCACGGGCCCCGCCTGGGTGCCGGTCCCGCCCGCGAGGACGGCGGCCACGCGGCTCGCCAGCGGGCTCAGGCTGACGCGACTCGAACCGGCCTGGCCTTCGGTCTGCGCTTCATTCGTCTGCAGCAGGAAGGTGGGCTGGGTCCCGGTGCGTACCACCGTCACCGACAGACGCTGCCCGACCTGAAGGGCTTCGGCCCGCTCGGGCAATGCCACCTGGAACACGACGCCATCGACGTCGAGCAGTGCACGCCCGTCCGGCAGCCTGGCATCGACGCGCGCGGCAAGAACCTGTCCGACCGACCAATCGCGCGGCGGCCCCGGGCGGTCCGGCGCGGCCTCGACGACGGCGCCCTGCCCGTCGCGCAGGAGCGACAGGATCCTCGATTGCAGCGCCAGATCGACCATGGCCGATCAGACCGGCACGAGCGCCGTCACCGACGTCGGTACAAGGCGACGATCAGGTCCGCCTCGCCGCGGGAAATGCCGGTATGTGCGGCCACGTCCGCGGCGGGACGGCCATGCCGTGCCAGATCGATGGCCTTGGCGTACGGCGTTGCGGGGGGCGCCGGAGCCGCTGCCGACGAGAGGCGATCCACCTCTGCGCGCAAGGTCCCGACCTGCTCCCGGACGCGGGCGAGCTCGTCGCGGAGCGCGGTCACGGCATAGTGCTCCGAGTGGGCGTCTGCGCCACGGCGCCAGAGGCGCAATCCCTTGGCGTTGCCCACGCGCATGAGCAGGAGCAGTTCCGCCACGTAGATGCCCAGTATGGCGATGAGTGCGACCAGCAGTTCGCGCCACGTGACGACGAAAGGTTCCATGAGACCGCGGGAGGATCCGAGCGGCGATCAGTTTGCTGGCGGGAGCCACCGGCGTCAATGCATGTTCCGGCGCCGCGCCGGACGCCAGGATCGATCCCTCGACAGGCCTAGGAATAGGTCTTGTTGAGCCGCTGCTCGGTATTCACGCTCGCGAGAATTTCCCGCAGTTCGCGCATCCAGTCCTGGGTCAGCATCCGGATCTCGTCGTCGCGCTGCATGATCGTCTGGATCACTTCGCGTTTGCGATCCCGATTCTGCCGCGCACGCACGGGATCCGCATCGTGCGAACGGACGTCCTCGAGCAGCCGCCCGCGTTGTTGCTCGAATTCGACCAGGGCGTCCCAGTCGCTCTTGCGGGCAGCATCGAGCATCTGCTCCGTCAGGCTGAGTACTTCCTCCCACGGCTGCACGATGTGGTGCCGATCCAATGCGGGACTCAGGCTTTGCCGTAGCTCGCCGCGGAGCGGGTTGGCGGGGCAGCCTCGCCCTGCGCCTGTGCGCGCCCGGCTTGCATGCTGATGAGCGATTCCCATGCACCCTTGAGCTCGCGCAGGAGTCGGGATACTTCGTCCAGCGCATCCACTTCGTTGCGGATGTTTGCGAGCATGAGCTGACGCGTCATGTAGTCGTACAGTGCGGCCAGGTTGGCGGCGATATCGCCGCCCGCTTTCAGGTCGAGCGCGGCTTTGAGACCTTCGTCGATGATGCCGATGGCCTTGGATAACTGTTCTCCCTTGGCCGCGAAGTCCTTGCGCAGCATCTCCGCGCGAGCGCGCGCAATGGCCTTGATCGCGCCGTCGTAGAGCATGACGACGAGCGCTTGCGGACTGGCACTCATCACCCCGACTTCGACATCGACCTTTGCATATGAATTCATGGCTCGGTCAATGGTCGCATTCATGGTCATCTCCTGGTTCGATTCGGGTCGCTGGTACTTGGGGGAACTACTTGCTCGTGTTGCTCAGCGCGGCCAGCTGCTGCGTCAGAAAATTGCTCGTGGCAAGCATGCCGCTCATCAATGTGTCGAGCGCGGTGAACTGCGCACGGTAGCGTTTCTCCACGTCCACCAGACGTCGGCTGACCGCTGTGCGTCGGTCACCGATGTCGGTGATCGAACGATTGATGCCGTCGGTACGGTTGTGGATGATTCCGGTGTCGGACAGGATGCCCGACAGGAGGTCGTCGATGCGCGCGGCGAATCCGCGCAGCACGGTGACGGTTCCGCGATCTCCGATGGCGCCGCCGATCACATCGAGCTTGACGCCATCCAGGGGACCGCCGGACGAGCCGATCAATGTCTGGCCGCTGCCGTTCGCCGTCGCTCCGTTGAGCGTACCCGCGACGTCCGTTCCGCTGGATGCCACCGGTGCGCCGCCGAACAGTCCGGCCGCGGCCGTGCCCGAGACGGACACCGCGGACGCACTTCCGTATCGGTTCGAGTTGATGGTCAGAACGCCGCCCGTCGACGCCACCGCGACGCCGCTGCCGGCCGCCTTCAGATCCGAAGAGCCATTGACCGCCGCCTGCACCGCAGCCGCGAGTGCTGTGTCCGTGTAGGTGCCCGCCGCGATCGTCACCGTCGCCGCAACGCCGTCCACGGTCAGCGACAGCGAGTCGTTGCTGCCCTGGGTGATGGTGAGACCGGCGGCGGAAGAACCGACCACCTTGCCCTGCGTGGCGAGGGCGGTGACGTTGACCGAATAGGTACCCGGTACGCTTGCCTTCGTCGAGCCGGTGAAACTCACCAGGCTGTCGCTCGTCTTGCCGGTCGCGGCGAACGCGCCGGCGAAGTCCTCGGTGGTGTTCGACTCGAGGGCAGCCTGCAGCTTGGCCGGGTCCAGCGCCAATGTACCGTCGCGCTGGAAACTGATCCCCAGCTGGGAAAGATTCGACAACGGCAAGCCGCTGCCCAGGCTCTGTCCCAGGACGCCGCGCAGCTGCGACTGGATGTTCCGTATGGCAAAGTCGCCGTTCAGCGGCCCGGCCGTCTTGGTCGTGGCATTGAAGCTGGCCAGCGTGCCCAGGGTGGTGTCGACGTCGTTGTAGGCCTTGACGAAGGCTGCGATGGCGGTCTGGGTCGTGGCGGAATCGCGCGCCACGGTGATGTTCGAGGTGCCGACCTTGGACAGGGTGAGGTTCACGCCCTGCAACGCAGTCGACACCGAATTGGTGTTGCTGGTCAGCGCCAGCCCGTTGACGGTGAATGCGGCGCTTTGCGCGGCGACCGTCTGCGTGAGGTTCTGGGTGCCGGCCGGGTCCTGCGACAGCAGGCTCGAAAGCGCGGCGTCGCCGGACACGGTGATCTTCAGGCTGCGATTTTCCCCGGTCGTGTTCGACTGCAGGACGAGGCGATACGGGGTCGCGCTGCCGTCGCCGATGATGCTGGCGGTCACGCCGAGATTCGCCTTGTTGATCGTGTCCTTGATCCCCGCGAGGGAATTGTTGGCTGCGCTGATCGTCACGGTGCCACCGGCCTGCGAGCCGTCCTGCGCGAAGGTGGCGCCGGAGTAGACGCCGTTGGTCAACGTGCCGCCGCTGATGGTGCCGAATTGGAAACTGACGGTGGTGTCGGCGCCGGCTCCGACTGCGTCCGTGGTACTGACGCGACCGGCGGCGACCACGGTCTGGGACTGGGCAAGCTGGGACACGTTCAGTGCGAAGCTCCCGAGCGTGGCGATCGAAGTCGCCGTCGCCGATGCGACCGTCGTGTCCGAGCCCGTCACCGTGCGGCCCTGGAACTTCGACACGCCGTTCAGGCTGGCAGCGGCGCTCTGGAACGTGGCAAGCGCACCCTTGAGGTTCCCGTAGGCCGAGAGCTGCGACTGATAGCTCGCTTCCTTCGTGTCCAGCGCAATCAGCGGCCTCTGCTCGACCGCCATCAACTGCGTGACGATGGAGTCCACGTTGAGGTTGGAGCCGATGCCGGAGGAGGTGATTGCCATTCTGCGAGTGTCGTTACGGTGACTTCCTGCCATTGTTTACGGCAGTCGCAGGCCAATTCTTGAGGGCATTCAGGGACGGTCGACAGCTGCCCGAGTGCCGGAAGTCCGATGCCGGTTCGGACAATAACGCGCGGCGAATCAATAGCTAACGTCCGGTCAGGGCATTCCCTGTCCGGCGCAGTTCGACATCGGGCGCGGGCGGAGCCTAGCGCGAGCCACCCGGCGAGGGGCCCTGCCCCGCAGGGGCGGGGATCGACGGCCAGGCGAGCGCTAGCGGCGACCGAAACGAGGTTGCTCGAACTTCGTCGTGGTGGCTGAGGTCGCTAGCCCGGATATTTCATCAGTAGGGAGGTGAAACCTCCGAAGCACGAGGCTTTCCAAGCATTTGCGAGAGATTGGAAGGAGGCTTCACCGTGCCAAAGTGTACCGAAGAGAAGATCGGATTTGGGAAGCTCGGTCGACGCGTGATCGAGGCGGATTTCTCAGGCGGGGATCTGTCCAGCGACGGCGGGATGATGCTGCTGCGACGAGTGGATGAGCGCATCGGGCTGACGCGGGCGGCAGCGGCGGCCCTGAGCGACCCGCGCGATCCTGCACGCATCGTGCACTCGATGCGCGATCTGCTGGCGCAGCGCGTGTACGGGCTGTGCTGCGGGCACGAGGATCTG
>JBBQHP010000076.1:0-15710 GCA_038324085.1 Burkholderiales bacterium | reverse complement strand
CTTTCCAACTCGTCCATCGGGATACTCCTCCTCGTGTGCTTGGCGGCTCACGATCCGGAGTTTCCTCGATGGACTTCCTCTTCTGTCGAACTTCTGCTGCCTCCCCGGCAGAGCCGGGGGGTCTCCCTTGGTAGGCTAGGGACTTCGGCCGTTCCGGTCCGTATCCGTGCCGCGCGCGACCGCACGATCGACGCCTCGCGAGGCCGATGTGCAGATGTACCAGGCCAACAGCACATAGCCCGCAATGACGGAAAACTTGGCACCGACCGCGGCAAGGTGAGATTCGGTACCGAAAACGACTCTCACGACGGCATAGCAAGCAGTCCCGCCAAGCAGCAATACGGCGGTCTTTCCCCATTCGAAACGCAGCCCGGTTCGACAGTAGCGCATGCTGAACCACCCGGTCAGCATCACCCTCGCGGCATTCGTAAGGAGCAAGGCTGCAGCGGCCCCGGTCGTCGAAAGCGTACGCACCAGCAGATACATCAGAACGACATTGACGGCTGCCGCCGCAAAGCTTGCGTACATGAGCAAGTGCGTTCTCTTCGCGTGGATGATGCTGAGCTGGAAATTCATGTCCATGGGCATCATCGCGAAGGCGAGACTGACCAATGGAACCAGGTCGATTGCACCGCTGTACTGGGGGGAGCTTATGACGCCGACGATTTCCGGAGCAAATAGCGAGAGCCCCAGAGCCGCACCGGTCATCAGTGCGAGGAACAACGTGAATATCCGCGCGAAAACGTCCTGCCCGCCGGGCTCTCCCAACGTCTCCAGTCGGCGAACGATCCAGATCTGCGCGAACGGGCTGGCGATGAAATTCTGCAGCAGCGAACCTATCCGCTGCGCCAGCGCGTAGTTTCCGACAGCCCCCGCGCCGACGAACAAGTTGATGAAGTATTTGTCCGTGAATTCCGTCGACAGATCGGCGAGCTTCGAAGGCAGCAACGGGAGTCCGAACTTGACCATCTCGCGCGCATGACGGGGCTCGAAATGGAAACCGATCTGTCGGAACAGACCCACGAGCGTGGTAACGCCGATGATCAGGAAAGCCGCCGCCGTGGCGATCACGATGCCCAGCACCCCCATCTTGAAGTAGACCACCAGAGCGATGCTTGCCAGGAAGATCGAAAGACTCTTGGCGGTGGACAGCAAGAGGAACATCCACGGCTGCTTGTTGGCGCGGAAGTAATCCAGCTCAAGGTTGAACAGCAGCCCGAGAATGCTGCCGTAGAGTGCGAGCTCGAACAGCAATTTGTGCTCGCTGGAGCCGAGCACGATTGTGCTAAGGTAGGGCGACGCCGGATGGGCGAGAAGAGCTATTCCGAATCCGAGCGCGCTGAATCCGGCAAAGGCCGTAGAAGCCACGCGAGCGCGATGCGCCGGCTGGTCGGATTCGAGGTAGATTCGGACCATTGCGGTCCCGAATGCGCCACTGATCAAGACCGCGGCGATATCTCCGGTGACGACCACGATGGCGTAGAGGCCGAATTCGGAGGCGGGCAGCAGGTGCGTATAGAAGGGTATCAGCACTATCCCGGCGGCGCGATTGATGAGGCTGCCGAGCGCGTAGATCCGGGCGTGCGACCAGATTTCGCGAAGTTCACTGCTCCGCTTGGGCATCAACAGTTCCTGTTGGGTAGCCTCCAGCCCGGACGCAGGGATCTCGTGGTTTCGCCGATTCGGCGGCTGTCGATGGACGCATGGCAAATTGCAATCTGATGGCCGGAAGGGACTCGACTTGCGTCATCGTGTTTCAGTATCGCTGGTCATGCCGGTCAGGGACGAGGGGCCGAGGGTTGCCGCGACCATGGAGGCAATCCTTGCTTCGTCCCGCCTGCCTGACGAGATCATCGTCGCCGACGGTTTGTCGACGGATGATACCGTGGAGCGCTTCAAGGCATATGAGCGACGCGGCGTCGATATTCGCGTGGTAAGCAATCCCGCCGTGTTCAGCGGCGGTGGACGCAACGCCGGGACCGCGCACAGCAAGGGTGAGGTGGTCCTGTTCGCAGACTGCGGCAATCCGGTTGCCGCGGACTGGATCTCGGAGATGGTGCGCCCCTTCGAGGAAGTGGACGACGTGGATATCGTGTGCGGAGTCTTCGAGCCATTGGTCGCCACCGATTTCGAGCATTGCGTGGCGGCGATCCACTATCCACAAAACTATCGCCTGAACGAGTATTCGCAGCCCGAGCGGAACGCGCTGGTCCCGCGCGTGCTCCTTCCCGGTGGCGGAACGATCGCCATGAAACGCACGACATTCGATGCGGTGGGTGGCTATCCCGAATGGCTGCATCGAGCCCAGGACAAGGTCTTCAGCCGAAAAGCCTACGCCATGGGTATGCGTGTTGTGGTGAGTTGGAACGCGCGCATCGCCCATCACATGCGAGGCGACTTCCGCAGTGTTTTCCGACTTACGTTCGACTACGCACGGGGCAATGCTCGGAGCCGTTTCCTCGATCGGCACGTGGTGAAACTGATGGGGTTCTACGGCGGCCTGCTGGGCCTCGTCGCGGCAGCACAATTGTTCCCGTGGCTCTATGGATGCGCACTGTTGGCGTTCTGCGCCTATTCGTTTCACGCGGCCTATCGGAAGCTCATTCGCAAGGATGGCCGAATCAAGAAATTGTGCTATCTCTGGGTGGCACCGCTGATCCTGTGGACTCGCGATCTCGGAGCGATATCGGGCCAGTGGGTCGGCTGGCTGGAATGGTTGCTCGTCCCGCGCTTCCGTCGCTCATTCGGTGCCTACACCTCGACCTGCGACCGGACGCGGCTTCCCTTTCTCGAGCCGTGAGGGGCCGGGCTCACGTCGATCGCACATTGGACAATGGCCGATCGGCCGGCGTGATCGTTGCTTTTCTTCTTTCCTGGTGGCGGATTTGCAGTCCCGCGACCCGCCCGAGAGGAGGACGAAAATGCCGAACCAGCTCCGAAACCACCATAAGAATCAAGCCGTCGTCTTGGCCCTGCTCGTCGTTCTGACGGGTACATGGGTAGCGGCCGACGCACAAACGACATCGCCGACTACCGGCTCGCCAGAGGCGGTTTTCGACATTGACGGCAAGCACTATGAGATCCACGGAGGGGCCATGTACGAGGGCTCTCCCGGAAGCAATTCGAAGACGCTGGTGCAGTGGGTGTATGACCCCGACTATTACGCCAAGAGCTACGTGAGCGAGGGCGGGAAGACTTACCTGCGCGGCGCCGACGGCGAAAGATACCCTGTCATGCTTGGTGTCGACGAAGGCTTCGAGGGCACCAAGTCGATTCGAGACCTGGTCAATCTGCAGCATGGCTGGAACGAGTTGACACTCCTTTCACCAGGAGCGCCGTCACCCAATGCATATGTCCTGCTGCGGCAGCGCCTCCTCAAGGGACAAGCCGACTTCATCGACAACCGGGTCGAACCGAGCACCAAGCGCGCGCATACCGGTAATACTTCGTTGCTGACCCATGCAGTCAAAGCCTCCAACGGGATGCCGGTGACCAAGGCGTCGCTGACGAATCAGCTGGTTATGTTCAAGAAAGGGGACGATTTCTGGTTCTCAGGGTGGTATTACCTGGAACAAGGTCGCCCCTGGTCCATCGTAGACATCAAGAGCAGCTTCCTCGACCAGCGCGGTGGCATGCGGTTGATGTTCACCGATGATCTCCGCCCCTACTTTCAGCTCAAGTGGCCGACCAGGGTCGAGTATCATCCCAGTTTGAACAGTACTGCCGTGCTGCGGCAGGGAATGTGGACCAGCATCCGGGTGCATTTCTTCCTGTCCGAGGGGACGGACGGCAGGGCAGAACTGTGGTTGAACGGTGTGAAGGTCATCGACGGTCGCGGGCAGACCCTGCCTCTGGCCAAAGTGGTGCTCGACTCGTTCGAAATCGGATTGACGGCCAATTCGCCGCAAATTGACACGTTGATGTACCTGGATGATATCGTGCTGTCGCACCAACCGATCAATTGAACCCGGTCAGGCCCCGGCGCTGGGGATTTTCTGCTCCGACAATGCGTTGATGTGAGGGAGCACTGCCCATAGGCCGCCTTGGGCGGCCTATGGGCCCGCCGACTGAGCCGCAATCCGCTTTGATGTTCGTCTCCTGCGTCAGACCTTCTTGCCGTGAATTGCGATGTCCGCGTTGACGAGATCGTTTCGTTTGCCCAACTGGATGCGATCGCCGGCGAGTGGAGCGTGCTCCACGCGAATGTCCCCGGCGCGGATCTCTTTTCCGGCCCCCACTGGTTCAGGGCATGGTGTGAGGCTTTTGGCGCGGACAAACTTCCGCGGGTTCTCGCGATCAGTCGCGCAAATGTGCTTGTGGGCGTCTTTCCGCTTGTAGAGTCGACCGTGCGCCGGCGACCGTGGCTGTCGCTGCATCATGTGCAAACGGAGGATCTGGGATTCATCAACGCTGCCAATCGCCGTGGTTGTTTTCTCCCCGTCCGCCAGCTCAGCCCTGCCGCGAATCTGCAGAGCGGCAGCATTCGCGGTGGCTGGATCGCCCAGCCCGGCATGGAGCGGGAAGTGATGATCGGCGTGGCCGGCCATCTAGCCAGGCGACGCGATTGGGACATGCTGCTCCTTCCCGGGCTCCGCGCGGCTGACGAGTTGCCCTTTCGGGATGCGATGACTACCGGCGGCCTCGTCGTGGAATCGCGCCCGAATCTGCTGACCCTCTACGGACTGGAGCCGGAGCCGTGGAATGCCTACTTTAGGCGGCGTTCAAGACATTTCAGGAAACGATTCGAAGTCGCCGAACGCGAACTGAAGAAGCTAGGAGAGCTCGATTGTCGCGCTGTGACGAACCCGGCTGAACTCGCTGCTTCGGTGGGAGCCATGTACGAGCTCGCGGAGCAGAGTTGGAAGCAGCGACCACGGGAAGGCCAGGCGTGGCACTTGCCGGTAACCGCTTCGGCGACAGCCTTCTATCGCGATCTCTGTAAACGCTACGGTGAATCCGGGAATTGCGTGATTCACGAGATCCGTATTTCGAACCGGCTGATGGCGGTCCTGTTTTCGGTGGTCGAGCAAGACACAGTCGTGGCGCTACAGACGTTCTATGACCCCACGGTCGAGCACGGTTCGCCGGGTCGCTTGCTGGTCCGCGAGCTCATCGACTGGGCCGCAATGCGGGGCCTGCGCTGGATCGACTTCAACGGTAATTCTCCGTTGGTGCGGATGTTCGCCTTCGAGCCAATGACCCTTGGGCAAGTCTGGGCATTCCGCACCAACGGTTATTCGAGCGTGCTGCACCGGGGGATGATGGGCATCGAGCGCGCGCGGGGCATGGTGAGAAGTTTCCAACGGTCTGCGCGCAATGCGAGGCCAGAACCTGGAGAATGAGATTGGCAACCGATACAGATCCGCGCCAGTTGAACGCCGACGACCACGAGTTTCCCCAGCGGGCATGGACGCGAACGCCCCTCCTTTTCGCACGGCATCCCGCCCCGCTTGCGATGCCGGTTTTCGATTTCGAACGCATCAAAGGCCTGATTCCGTCGATGAAGCCGGCCGACATCATTTATCGCGACGCCTCCGCCGGCGTTGGCGTGCAGATGAAACGGCTGCCCGTCGCGCAGTGGGCCGCGCAGCCCTTGCACGACAAACTGGCCAGCGAGACCACGAGCCTGATGTTGCAGAACGTGCACATCTACGATCCCGGTTGCCGCGATACGCTCGAGCGACTGATGGACTGGGTCGCCGAGAGCCTGGGCGTCCCGAGGCGCGATTTGCGCCACCCCACGGCGTCGATATTCCTGTCGTCGCCAAGAGCGATCTCGTCGTATCACACGGACCGTGAGCAGAATTTTCTAGCGCAGCTGCACGGCGAGAAAACCGTCCACGTCTTCCCGCGGCGGATCACGGTACCGCAAGAGCTGCTCATCGCGCTGTTCCGGAAGCGCAAGGGTATCCATTTCGAGTACGACTCGAGCATGGAGGACTCCGCCCGCTTGTTCCACCTACGACCCGGAAACACGTTGTATCTGCCTCGCAACCGACCGCATTGGGTTCGAAACGGAGACCAGGTCTCGATGTCGATCAGCATCAACTTCTTCCGGCCTCCGGACCACGCGCTGGAGCGGTTCTACGAGTTGAACGACAAATTTCGCGCCAGACTCGGAAAGCTTGCAAAGGCGGCCGCGGCAAATGGGAAGCCCTGAACCGCGGGCCTCGATGGGTACCGCCCAGCGCATCTCGATCTTTCCGGCGCTGTCGTGGACTCACCTGCGCAGGGCACCGGATCCGCTCCCGTTTCCGCTCGATGCGCCCGATTCGAGCCTTTGGTACAACGCACGCGCCGCCTTGTGGCAAGGCCTGAAGGCGCTCGGGCTCGAGCCCGGTCAGCGAATACTGGTACCGGCTTATGCATGCGGATCAGAGATCGATGTCATGGTGGCGTTTGGGCTCACGCTGGATTGGTACCCGGTCACGCCTACGCTGGAAGTCGATCTGGATCGGCTCGCGTCGCTCTGCCGGACTGGGACACGCGCCCTGTTCGTCATTCATTACTTCGGTTTCTCCCAGCCCCTGGATGACATCCTTTCATTCGTCCGGGATCGCGGTCTGTTGCTGATCGAGGATACCGCGCACGGATTGTATTCTCGCGATGCGGCCGGGCGCGCGCTCGGGAGTCGGGGCGACTTGAGCATCTTCAGCCTGTACAAGACGTTGGCCTTGCCCGACGGCGGGGCATTGTTCACCAGAACTGCCATCGACGGGGTCAGACCGGAAGCGAGGTATGGCCCGGCCCTGCGTTCGCGCATCGGCCGGCTGCGGCTGCTGGCAGAACGATCCGCCGGACACCGCTATTCCGTGACGACCAGCCTGTTCTCGCGCCATGTTTCCGGGCCCCTGAGTCGCGCGCTGAAGGCCGATGCGGCCAACGCGCCGGGCGCCGCCTCCTCCACGGTGCCCGCAGCAGCAGTCATGGAGGGTCAACGATTCGACCAACGGCGAGGCGAGTGGGGCATGAGCGGGATTGCACGATGGATGCTGGACAGAGTGGCATCCGGAGCCATTGCATCGCGACGCCGTGCCAACTATTTGCGCTTCGAATCACAACTCGTCGCGGGCCCGCGCGTTCGACCGCTGTTTGCGCGACTGCCCGAAGGCTGTTGCCCTCTCATGTTCCCACTGCTGCAACTGCAAGATGGTCGGGCAATGCGATCATGGTTGACCCGGCATGGAATCGAGTGCCACGGTTTCGGGTTCGACAACCCCGCAATTCCCATGGATCAGTTCCAGCTGGAGGCCTCACTCAAGGCACATGTCGCGTGTCTGCCGATCCATCAGGACCTCAATCCATCCCAGGTCGACTACATGGCCAGCGCGGTCAATCGATGGACTCAGTCACGATGAACCGAAAGTGCTGCATCGCTGCGATGCCGGCGCTAACGCTGCAGATCGTTCAGCCAGATCTCGAGATTCAGGGCCAGCCATAGCGGGCCCGGATCCGTCACCGTCCCGTCGAGGAAAGCATCACCGTAACGCTGCAGAACCCGCCAGTCGATAAACTCGCGACTCGACTGCCCGGTGCCGTGGAGCAGTTTGCGGAAGGTTTCTGCATACGTTCGTTGCGTGAATCCATGCAACGCACAATGAAAATTCTTCTTCAGATGGTCGCTGAGCACCGCCGGCGGAAGAAACGGTTCCATCGCCCGTTTCTGCATCATCCGGATATTTCCGCCGTCGAGCTTCCAGCGTCGGTCCAGGGCAAACATTGCCTCGATCACGCGCAGATCGAGAAAGGGGAAACGCGTATCGATCGCGAAAGCACCGCTGCAATCATCGTGGAAGGGCAGCGCGGCACCGAGCAACTCGTAGTGAAACAGGTCGAAGTTCTGGCGGTCGTACGCTGTTCGGTATGGATTTCCGCCCCGCAGCTTGCCATGTTCGAGTCCGACTTCCCGGGAAAGGGTCGTGTTGATCCAGGGAGGCGGGTACGGCTGTCCTTCGAATGTGCCTCGCATGCGGCGGATCCAGTCGGGCACCATCGGGGACAGAACATACGACCGGAGCAGGTGGCCCAGACTGGATTTCCGACCGGTGCTCTTGTCGACCGGGTAGATGGTGCCGAGCGCTTCCAGCAATCGCAGCCAATGACCACTTCGGAACAGGTCCGAGAGATAGTAGAGCGTTCCCATGAAAACCTCGTCGCCCCCGAGCCCACTCAGCAGGACGTCCAGACCCTCGGCGCGCGCACGCTGCGTCTTTCCCCACAGGAGCAGGATGCTGCTCTCCAGCAGCGGACCATCGTGCGCGCGGATCGCCGCCGGAAGATTGTCCAGGAAGCTCGAATTCATCGGCTTCAGGTGATGATGGCGCGCGCCGACCCGGGAGGCGACGATGTCGATCAGTTCGACTTCGTCCGCATCGTCGGTATCGAACTCGAACGAGAACGTATCGAGAACGGCACGGCCCCCGCGCTCCGTCTTGTCCAGGTGATCGATCAGGCACACGATCGACGATGAATCGAAGCCGCCACTCAGGTCCGCGCCGATGTGATTGCCTTGCGGCAGTCGGACCCGCACAGCATCGATCAGCAGCTCCCGGATCTCGTCGACACAGTCTTCATCTCGCGAATGCTGCATGCGCCGCTCGGGATCCAGCTCCCAGTAGGTCGCCCGATGCTCCCGCCGTGCGTCGATATGCATTACCTGCGCGGGCAACAACCGCCGTACGCCGCTGTAGGTGGTGTGGTCCGAACGGAACAGCAGGCGATTCAAAGCGAGGTAATTAGCCACCCCGACATGATCCGGAGCCTGCCGGAGCGTCCGGTCGGCGAAGATCGCCTTGATCTCGGTACCGAATACCACGCTGTCCGAGGTGACGCTGAAATACAGCTGCTTGAAGCCACAAGGGTCCCGAACCAGCAGCAGCGATTGTTCCGTCCGATCCCAGATGGCACAAGCGAAAGCGCCGTTGAAGCGACGAAACGCGTCGTCGCCCCAGGAGACATAGGCCTGGAGCATGACTTCGAGCATCGTCGGTCGATGCTCCAACCAGCTTGGCAGCATCTTCTCGATCACGGTCTGATTGAAGATGCGTCCGCTGCAGACGATCACGTACCGGCCCGAGGCATCGACGCAGGGCTGCTCGGGAACATGAACGGCCGGCAATACCTGGTCGCGTCGATGCATGAAACCGATCGGACCATCGCAATAGATGGAATATCCGGCCGGGCCACGATGAGCAAGCGCGCTCGCCTGCCGATGCAGCAAGTCCGCGGCGGCCATGCCGCCCGCGCGTGCGAAGTAACCGCCTATCGCTCCCATTCCTGATTTCTCTTGTCGGGGCCGTGACGCCGGGTTCGTGCGACCCTCACCGTGGCGCACCGGAAATTGTCTGCTTTGCCCGCAAGCAGCCAGTCCAGCCAACCTGCAGAACGACGGGTTGGACAAAGCGTGGGCTGGTAGGGATCGCTCAGTGCCATCTCGTTCCAGGTCAGCCTGACGCAAGCGCCCTGGCCCAGCGCTGCTCGGCAACAGGGAAACTGTGCCCACTCGCCACGAGTTGGATCCCTGCCAGCGATCGCTCCTGCCAAGTGCGCGCATCCATCAGCAACGGTTCGATACAGGCCACGAAGTCGCCTTCGTTTGAATCCAGTTCGAGAAGACAGCCGGTCTGTCCGTTGCGCACCACGTCCTCCATGTCTCCACAACGCGTCACCACGGGCACCGCGCCGCACGCCATGGCCTCGAGACACGCCAGGGACAACCCTTCGGCGACCGAACAGAGCAGGAAGACCTTGGCCCGGCGGTAGTACGGTGCCACCTCGTCGGTAGACAGCCATTCGCTGCAGTCAACCAGCCCCAGTTCCCGACGAGCCATCTCGAATTCCGGACGCATGATGCCGTCACCCAACCAGCAGAATCGCAGCGCCGGATTGCGCGCGCGCAATTGCGCCAGGACCCGCAAGGTGAAGATGGGGCGCTTGCGCTCGCGAAGTTGCGCACTCACCACGACATCGAAATCGCGCTCCCCGGATCCGGGGAAGAATCGCGACGGATCGATGGTGCTATGCAGAACCTCGACCCGATCGGGACGATAGCCTTTATCGATCAGGAACTGTCTCGTCACGGTGCCGGGAACGAAAATCCGATCGGCGCACAGGCCCATCCGTCTGGCGAAAGCCTCCCACTGCCGCGGATAGTTGGTACGCCGGATCACCGTGTTGTCGGACATGCGCCGGTCCTGCGCGAAGGAAATCTCCGCGGGCCCCGCGATGAAGTGGAGGAATACGGGCACTAGTCGCAGTCGGGCCAGCACGACTGCGAACAGTCCGTGTGGGACGAGGTTGTAGGCCATCACGAGTCGCGTTCGCGGATTGAAGATCTCACGCGCCAGCAACAGGACTCTCCCGCCGAGATCACCAAGATGGCGCGAAGGTCCGCGCGGCCAGACCCACTTCACTCCGGCAATCTGAGGACCTTCGCGATCCGTCACCACCACCACGTCGAGATCCGTTCTCGCGCGCAGCAGCGGTACAAGCTTGGCGCGCAAGAGATTGTTATTCAGCGTAGTCGTGATAACTATACGCATTGCCGGCCGGACGCACGAGCTCGCGAAGCACTGCCATGCTTTCTTGCCCTTCGGGGTCTGCAAAGGTCTACGGGCGTTCGCCGCGACCGCGCGAACGTTGATGGCGACGTCAAGGTGAGGCGGCAACGCGATACTCCCGATGCCAGATTTCGAGAGTCAACAGTGACCAGAGGAGCTTCTCGTGGTTGCGCCGGCGCGAGGTGTGCTCATCGAGCACACGCTGCAGGGCGTCTGCCTGGTAGTAGTCTCGCGTCAAGGACGACGGGCCCCGGAGGTGATCAAACAGGTACTCCCGCATGGGGCCGCGAAACCATTCGTTCACCGGCACGCGAAAACCCACCTTTGGTCGCCGCAGAATGGTGTCGGGCAAGAGGTTTCGCATCGCCTCGCGTAGCAGGCGTTTGGTATTCAATCCCCGGATTCGCCAATGGTCGGGCAGATTGGAAATGAATGCAATGAGCTGGTGATCCATGAACGGCATGCGTGCCTCGAGCGAAGCGGCCATGGTGTTTCGATCGCCCCGCTCCAGAAGATTGTCCGGAAGCCAGCTGGTCTGGTCGAAATAAAGGATCGCCCGGAGCGCCGAGTTTCCGCGCTCCGGGGCGGATGGGCGCGATGCGCCTGCGCTCGGGGGGCATCGCACCCTGAGCAACGCGCGCTTGTTCTCTTCCGAAAGGGCGCCGAACCAGCGCGGCATGCGTTCGTGCCAGGCCGTCGTCCCCATCGCCGCGACCGCCGTGTTGATGCGGCGAAAGCCATAGGGCAATGCGCGGACCAAGGGTTCCACGACGCTTCGGCGCAACGGCGCCGGCACCATCTGATACAACGGAACGAATCGCTCGTAAACGTGCTTGGGATAGCCGCCCAGAACTTCATCCGCCCCTTCACCGGTCAGTACCATCTTGACCGTGTGGCGTGCCTGCCTTGCCAGCAGAAAGAGCGGGATATCGGAGGGTTCCGCCACCGGCGCGTCGCGAAATCTGACCAGCGACGAGAGGTTGTCCATGAGGTCGCGATGAGATACCGGCAATTCATGATGCTCGGTCGAGAAATGGTCGGCGATGGTTTTCGCATAGCGCAGTTCGCTGTAGTCCCCTTCGGCGAAGCCCACCGAGAACGTCTTGACGGGCAGGCTCGAATGACGCCGCATGAGTCCCACCACGGCAGAGGAATCGATCCCGCCCGACAGGAATGCGCCGAAAGGTACGTCCGAGACCATGCGCACGCGCACCGCTTCGTCTAGTTCACCGAGAAAGGCAGCCACGGGATCGGGCACAACCCCGGTGCTGCGCAACATCTCCCGATCGGGCGGGACATAGAATGTGCACTCGACGAGCCGACCGTTTTCCCAGAGGGCATGGCTGCCGGGGGCGAGCTTGCGGATACCCGCGAACAACGTGGCGGGCCCCGGTACGTAGCGGTAGGAGAAGTAGTCGCAGAGCGCATCGCGTTCGATGCGTGCTTCCACACCGGGGAAGGCGAGGATCGCCTTGATCTCGGACGCAAACAACAGCAGCCCGTCCCGCTCGTAGAGGAACAGCGGTTTTTTTCCGAATCTGTCCCGGGCAAGAAACAATCGATCCCGGCCCGCGTCCCAGATGGCAAATGCGAACATTCCGCGGAAGCGGGACACGCAGTCGATGCCCCACTGTTCGTATGCATGCACGATGGTCTCGGTATCTGAACGAGTCGAGAACCTGTGGCCCGCGCTGATCAGTTCATCGCGCAGCGCCGAAAAATTGTAGATCTCGCCGTTGAATACGATCTGGACGGAGCCGTCCTCGTTGCCGAGCGGCTGGTGGCCGGTGGCGAGGTCGATGATCGACAGCCGTCGATGAGCGAGCCCTACGCGCGCGGTCCCGTCTCGCGTCGCCGTCTCGAGAAAACCGGAATCGTCCGGTCCGCGGTGCGCCAGGGCATCCCCCATCCGACGCAATGCCGTGCCGGCGTCGAGCACGGTGCGTGTTGCGACGTATCCCGCGATCCCGCACACGCTAATTCGTCTGCGGTCGCTCGCGCGGCACGAACCTGGATGCGGGCACTAGCCGAAAACTGCCTTGTAGGCAGCCAGGAGGTGTGGAACCTCGTGATCCCAGGACAAGGCCTCGACGACACGATTCCGTCCGAAATCGCCCATCCGGGCACGCCGTTCCGGGTCATCCAGCAACGCGGCAATCTTCTCGGCGAAATCCACCGGATCGTTCTTGCGAGCGTACAGGGACGCTTCACCGGCGGAGATTCGGCCTTCGGTCAGATCGTATTGCACGATGGGCTTGCCCAGCGCCATGTACTCCAGAATCTTGTTCATCGTCGACTTGTCGTTCATTTCGTTGCAGATGTCGGGATTCACGCATACGTCTGCAGCGCTCAGTATAGGAAGCATCTCGGCGTCCGGAATCCTACCGGTGAACGTGACGTACGACGCCACGCCGAGCCGAACGGCCAGTTCCCGCATCCCGGACAATTCGGTGCCACTACCGACGATCGTGAAATGAATGTCCTCGCGCCGGGCCACCTGGACTATGTGGCGAATGGATTCCAGGAGCAAGTCGATTCCCTCCTGATGGCCCATCACCCCCACATACCCAACGAGAAAACGTCGTCCCTGTTTGTGGCGCGGATCCGGCGGCACAACCTTGAAGCGTTTCAGGTCGGGTCCGCTGCGAACCACGAAAACGCGCTCCGGATTCATCCCGCCCCTGGTGATGGCGATGCGTCGATACGATTCGTTGGTCGCAATCGATACGTCGGCGGCCCTGAACGTCCACCGCTCCAGCGTAAGCATCAAGCGGTAGAAGAAGTCCTTGCGCCGGAATTTCGCCTCGTACAGTTCGGGGCCCAGGTCGTGGTGGTCAAAGATGAATTTCTTGCCGAACAGCTTATAGAATCGCGCAATCAGGAAGATATTGTCGGGCGGGTTGCATGCATGGATCACGTCGAATCCGCGCCCAAACAGCACCTTGATCGACAAATGGAACTGGGATAGCAAGGCCCAGCCGTACTCGGCCAGGTAGCCGATACACCCGCTGGCCTCCAGGGGCAGCCTGTGCCGGTAGATGGCGATGCCGTCGATATCCTCGAAACTCCGCTCGTAGCCCTTGGCCTTCGGGCAGATTATCGAGACGCGATAGCCCGCCGCACTCAAGGTCCGCGCCTCCTGCCATACGCGGCGATCGAACGGGGCCGGAAGGTTTTCCACGATGATCAAGACCCTGCGTGCCTGCGCCGCCACCATTGTCCCCACACCGTCTTCGTGCTTTCCGACCCCGATCGGACGGAGGTCCGGGGCACCGGCATCGATGACCCGGTATTCGGCGGAAAACTGCGCACCAGTGTCGCCCAATTCCGGTGCACAACTGGCGGCGGCGAAAGCGCCGGTTGCTGCTGAGTGCTCCTTCATGCTGCCTCCCGTCACGCCGGCGATTTTTGAGGTTTTTGTTGGCGGGCGGTCGCCGTCTTCTCCCGATGGTGGAGAATAGCGCCCGTTGCCTTCATCCACAAAGTGTCCATGGTGTCGGCATATCGATCGCCGCTCGATCGCCCCTGTCACAGGCGGTTCGGCGCGGGCCTTCTTGGCAACGAAGACCACCAATGGCTGCCTCGCCCCCACCGGGATCGGATTCTCCCAGTGACTTGCGACGCACTTTCTTCGCCGTCGTGCTGCGATCAGCAATTCTCGATGGACTCACCGCCCGGGAACACGGGTCAGCGTCACCCGGGACCACGGGAGAAAACCCGCCGGGCATCCGGGGCAGGACGTAGTGTTCGGCGGAATAAGGACAGATGATCCCGCCCGGCAACCCGGGCCGCGTTCCCACCCTGGCGTTCCCAACGCGGATCCCTCCGAGCACCGCATCGAACTTCATTCTCATGGCAGAACTCTGGTTGCCGACAACGAAGAACGCGTCATCAACGCGCGCAGTCGTGTGATCGATGACACGCCGGAAAACTGTTCCGCCCGATCGTGCCGTTGCGGTATCGGAGGTGCCCACGGCGCTCGGTAGCCTGACCCACCGCCTGCGGATGAGCTTGGGTTACTCAGGATTCGATCCGTATTGGCGACCCCGAAAAGTGAATTCCAATCGAGCGGTGCGCAGGTCTCGCGCACGACGTAGAGCGAGTTTCTGTGTCGGCCTGAAAAATCCGTCCACGGGTGGACAGTACGGCGCGAGAACGACGGACAAGAACCGGTCAGTCCCGAACTCACCCGGCGCGAGCGCGAATGAATAACAGTCGAAATTGCTCGAATACTCGGCCGGTCCGGTGCCGAAAAATCCCCCCGCAAGGTACGAACCACCTCGTTCCAACAGCTTGCACTTCAAGCACTTGAAGAAAGTCCGGCCGGCAACTCCGGCGCAGGGCGCTCGCGCCTGTCAATATCTCCGACAGCTGCCACGCACTGGATGAGCGACGCGCATGGACGATTGCAGTCGCTACGCGTCGGCCGTCGACTCATGAAAGGCGACGACCGTTGCTCGCGCAAACGTATCCGACCACTCGGCCGAAGGCAGTGATTGCCCTCGGCGCGGACTGCCACTGGCAGGCTGGCGGCCGTGACGCGGTCGGTGCGAGAACGGCCGGTGCGCCGAGACCGTCCCGTACTGCACAAATCTTGATAACCTCGCGCATGCTCCATCCGCCCTCGTGTGCCAGCGATGCTTCCCCCATGGACGCTTGCCGGCGAACCGCGTTGCCATTCCCCCGCAATCAAGCGACCCCGCATTCCTGTCCACATGCCCCCGCCCTTGTTGCCCGATGCGAAACCGCCGCGATGGCTTCGCCGCGTCTGCTGGCTCTGCGCTGCCTTGGTCGTCGCTTACCTGGGCTACGGAACGATCTACTGGGCCTACAGCCTCCCGTCGGAGCACTGGCTTCCGTTCGATGAGGATTTTGAAAGCGGGGACCTCCGGGCCTGGCAACAATTGGGCAGGCGTCAATTGTGTTGTGAGCATTCAGCGCAGGTGGTGGTCGATCCGGCCGATCCCGACGGAAAGGCTGCGCGCTTCGAGCTGCGTCGCGAAGACCCGTTTGTGCGCGGCAACAAGCGCGCCGAGCTCCGGCTCCCGGCAGCGCATATGAGGGATGAACTGGTCTACGCAATCAGCGTGTATCTGCCGGCGGATTGGCGCGATGATCCATTGCCCGTGAACCTTTTTCAGTGGCACTCGG
>JBBQHP010000075.1:0-16320 GCA_038324085.1 Burkholderiales bacterium | reverse complement strand
GACCATTCAGGGCCGCCCATGAGCCCTCCAGAAGCTTCGGAAACCGACTTCAGCACTGGATCGGTGTCTCGCCGCAAGAAAACGCAGCGCGCCTCGCACGGGTCGGCTTGCCAACACTTAAGTCCGACAGGCTCCTAGGCGATGCGCTTCGTCAATTCCGGCGGATTGGCGGAGCGCTCGCGGAACTCCCCCTGCGAAGCGGCGAATTTCACCCCGGCCCGCTTGATCGCGCCGTCGTCGACCTTCTCGAGCGGCGTGTACTGCGGGTGGTGGTGCTCGATGTAGGGATTGTTGCGCGCGGCGTTGTAGCAATGGAGCACCGTCCATCGGCGATGCTCCGAACGGTTCTGGTCGGAGCGGTGCAGGACGTTGGAGTGGAAGAACAGGCCGTCGCCGGGTTCCATCTCGGCGTACTCGATCGGCAGACGCTGCAACACCTGCTCGACCCGTTTCGGATCGGCCCCGACCTGTTCGCCCGGCAGCACGCCGTGCTCGATGCGCCCGCAATGGTGCGAGCCCTTCACCACCTGCAGACAGCCGTTCTCGCGGTTGGCCCGATCCAGCGCGACCATCACGCTCGCCATGTAGGGATAGATGATCCCGTTGTGGTACCAGTAGCCGTAGTCCTGGTGCCATTCCCAGGCTCCGCCGTCGCGCGGTTCCTTGGCGGTCAGCTTCGAGTGATAGTGATAGACCTCGCCGCCGAGCAGGTCCTCCATGGTGTCGACCACTCTTCGCGATCGGGCAGCGAGCCCGTAGACGCTGTCGCCCGGGTGGTTCCACGTGGCCATCCGGGTCGCCTTGCCGGATGCGTCGAGCCGGTCGTACAGGCTCGCGCGCATGGCGGCGTCGCCCTCGATCGCCGCGCGGAGAATCGCGATCTCCTCGTCGTCGAACAACTTGCGTACCATCACATAGCCGTCGCGCTCCCAGGCGGCGCGTTGTTCCGTGTTGAAAATCGACCCCGTCATGTCATGACTCCTTCGTGTGGTATTGGCCTCTCGGACCCCGTCATTATCGCCCGGCCGGCCGATCGGCGCCGGAACGCGCGCGTTGCGATACCTCGGCCTCGAGCGCGCTCAGGTTGACGATGGCGCGATAGTCGCCGGGATCGAGCGCGATCGCGCGTTCGTACGCCGTGCGCGCACGCTCGAAATCCCCGAGCTGCTGTCGGGCGAATCCAAGATTGTTCCATACGCGGCCCTTGCCCGGTGACGAAGCGGCAGTGGCTTCCCACAAGGCGACCTCGCTTCGATAATCCCGATTGCGCTGCACGGTCGACGCGCCGAGGACCACGGCGAGCAGCGCGATCGCGAGGGTGGAAAGGGTGCGGGGAACGAAGCGCCAGACGGCGACCGCGACGATCACGGCCGGGCCGATCAGCGCCGGATAGAGTGCGCGATCATTGGCGACATCGGTACGCGGCAGGAACGAGTTCGTCGCGAGCAGGTGCACGAAAAACCACAGCAGGCCGAAGCCGATCCAGGGTCGCGCGCGCCACTGCCACAAGCCGATCGCGATCAGGCCCAGCAGCGCTGCGCCGCGCGCGGCGAGGTCGGGCGCCCAGGCCGTGCGCACCGCCAGATCCGGGTCGATGTTCAGGACGAGAGCGAGCAGCGGCCGGGTGACCAGGTACCACTGGCCATGGATCTGCGTGAGCAGGTTCGCACCCAGCGTGCGCGTCTCCAGGCTCGAACCCAGCAGGCGCCAGTAGGCCGGGACCAGCAACGACGCCAGCCCCGCGAAGGCCAGCACGGCCAGGAAGGGCGCAACACGAACGAGCGTCGCCCGCCACCGCACGGGGCGCTCCAACGCTTCGATCAGCAGCAGCGCCACGGGCAGGGTCCAGGCGTTTTCCTTGGCGACGAGCGCGCAGACGAACAGCGCCACCGACGCCGCGCGCCTCTCCTCCAGGTACGCGAGCACGGCGCCCAGATAGAAACCGGCCATGAGCGATACCGAGCGCCCCGAGACATAGGTCACCGCTTCGGTCTGCGCCGGGTGCAGCGCGAACAGCACGGCCGCCCAGAACGCGAGCTGCGGCGCAGCGGCCGCAGCGACGCCCATGCGCGGCAGCAGGCGCCGTATTACCGCGAAGGCGAGACCGGCATTCACCGCGTGCAGGACGACATTGACTGCGTGGAATCCCGGTGCGCCCAGCCCCGAGGTCCAGTTCGCCACGTAGGTCGCCTTCAGGAGCGCGCGAATGCCGGGCATGTTCTGCCACCAGGCGCCGAAGGCGTGCGCCGCGGGATTGTTGACGATCACGTTCCAGTCGTCGAACTGGAACGGCCCGCCGAGCGCGTTCGCATAGACCACGCCGACCGCCGCCACGATCCACACGATCCTGACCTGCTCAGCGCCCACGAGCGGCGAGGGAGAATGCGCGGGTCAGCATCGCGTGCGCGTCCCACCAGCGGTCGCGACCACCGAGCATCACCAGCAACACGCGCACCCCGTTGCGTTCGGCGAGCGCGATCACGCACTTGCCCGCCTTCGGGGTGAATCCGGACTTGACGCCGATGGCGCCGTCGAAGCGGCCGATGAGGGCATTGCGGTTCGTGAGCAGGAACGAGCGGTGATGATCGACGGTGGCAATCGTGAACTCCGGACGACGCACGAGATCCGCGATGGCCACCGACGCCATGGCCGCCATCGCCAGGCGGGCGAGATCGCGTGCCGTCGAATAATGTCCGTCGGCGTCATGCCCGCAAGCATTCACGAAGCGGGTATCGGCGAGTCCCAATGCCGTCGCCTTGCGATTCATGCGTTGCGCGAACGCGGTTTCGGATCCGTCGCGCCATTCCGCGAGCGCAAGGCAGGCATCGTTGGCCGACGCGATCATCGCAGCGGCCAGCAGGTCCTTCACGACGAAGCGCTCGCCCGCTTTCAGGCCGAGACGCGAACCGGTCGCCGCCGCGGCGCGCGGGCTGACCGTCACCACTTCATCCAGGCGCCCAGTCTCGGCCACGAGCACTGCCGTCATCAGCTTCGTGAGGCTCGCGGGGGCCAGGCGCTCACCGGCGGCGTGTTCCCACATCGCATCGCCGTCGATGCTCACCAGGTACGCGCGCGCGACGCCGGGAAACGGATCGGTTGCGGCCGCCGCCTGCAACGCAACGATCGCAGCCAGTCCCGCCAGCCAGCGCCGCCCGGAAAGTCCCGCTCGATCCGGCGTCATCCGCCCCGTCGCGGCCCCCGGACTCGCGCGCAGCGCCGGGCCGGGCCGGGCAGCGTCTGCGCTGCGATGGGCATCACGTGCACGGCTGTCGCGACAGCGACGCGTACACGCGAACCATCAGAATTTGAGGAACTTCTTCAGCTTGTCGGCGCCTTCCTTGAGCTTGTCCGTGGTGCTGGGCTTCTTGGCCGGATCGGCGGGGGTGCCCTGCGCGCCCGGCTGACCGCTGCTCTTCGCCTTGGCCGAGTCCGCGCCGAGTGCCGTGTACGACAGACCGCCGAGCGCGCTGCACATGTCGGCGTACTGGCGCTCGACGTTGCTGTAGGTCCGACCGGCGCAATGCGCCTGGCGCAGACCGCCAGCCTCGGACGGACAGAAGCGGCTGAGCCACTGCCATTCCTTCTGGTCGACCGCAGACTTGCACGCGGGCGCGCGAATGCCCGCCAGATCGATGTTGCACGCCTTGGCGGCGCGCTCGAGGCGGTCGTGGTACTTGTCCATGGCCGCCTCGTAGGCGGCACGATCGCGCAGGCCCTGGGTAACCTTGGTGGCACCGGCGCAGAAGTCCGCCTTGCGATCCTTGCAGAACTGCATCTCCGGGGGCATGCCTTCGGTCGGAAAGATCGCGCCGGGCTCGAGATCGGCGATCTGCTTGTCGCATTCCTTCGCCATCATCGCGTTGCTCTGCGCCTTGAACTGCTCGACCTTCTTGCCCGGATCCTCCCAGGTGCAATTGCCGATGCGCTTGCCCGCCATGTCCATCTTCATGGAGAACTCGCTGCCCTCGCGCGTGCCGGACGCCGACATCTTGCCGCGGTAGGCGTCCTTGCCGAGCTCTTCCATCTCGCCCACGCCGGTGTAGCTGTCCTTGCCGTCCTGGCAGACGAACTTGTAGGTGAACTTGTTGCCGGTCTGTTTCGAGTCGACCATCTTGCAGTTCTTGTCCATCTGCATGCGCTCTTCGCGCGCGCCCTTCCTGGTGCAGACCTTGTGGGTCATGGCCGGCATCTTCATGCCATCCGACTCCATGGACATGGTGACTTCCCACTGGTCGTCCGGGCCCTGCTGCGCATGGATCGCGGCGGGGAGGGCGAGGGCAGCGAGCAGAACGGCGGCTTGGCGGATGAAACGCATGGGATGGCCTCGGCGGGAGTGATTGCGGACAGCGGCGGGAAGATGCCACGCCCGGCCGGAACAGGCAACTTCCGCGCCTTTCGCCAAGGGCGCCGGTTTCGGAGACAATTGACGTCTTTGCCGCGCGACGCCTCGATGGCCATCCAATCCCTTCTCGACACCGATCTCTACAAGTTCTCGATGATGCAGGTGGTACTGCATCATTTTCCGGGAGCGATCGCCGAGTACCGGTTCAAGTGCCGCAGCAGGTGGGCCGATCTGTCGCCATACCTCGACGAGATCCGCGCCGAGATCCGTCACCTCTGCACGCTGCGCTTCAGTCGCGACGAGCTGCAATACCTGCGTGGCCTGCGCTTTCTCAAGAGCGACTTCGTCGATCTGCTGCGCCTGTTCCAGCTCGAGGAAGGGTTCATCGAGGTGAAGCGTGCACCCGAGGTCCAGGGCGGCATCGACATCAGGATCCGTGGCCCATGGCTGCACACGATCTTCTTCGAGGTGCCGGTGCTCGCCATCGTGAGCGAGGTGTATTTCCGCAATACCCGGCCGCAACCCGACGAGGCCGAGGGCGTGCGCCGCCTCGAGCAGAAGATCGCGCTGGTCCGCGACTATCCGGATCCGGCATTCCGCATCTCCGACTTCGGCACCCGGCGGCGCTTCTCACATGCATGGCAGGCGCGCGTGATCGAGACCTTGCAGCACGAGCTGGGAGCCAAGATCACCGGCACCAGCAACGTCTACCTGGCGCGCAAGCTCGGCATGATCCCACTGGGCACCATGGCCCACGAATACCTGCAGGCGTGCCAGGCCGTCGGGCCGCGCCTGCGCGATTCGCAGCGCTTCGCCTTCGACAAATGGGCAGAGGAATATCGCGGCGACCTTGGCATCGCCCTGACCGACGTGTGCGGCATGGACGCCTTCCTGCGCGACTTCGACCTGTTCTTCTGCAAGCTGTTCGACGGCGTGCGCCACGATTCCGGCGACCCGTTCGAGTGGGGCGAGAAGATGATCGCCCACTACGAGATGATGCGCGTCGATCCGCGCACCAAGACCTTCGTGTTCAGCGACAGCCTGAACGTGCCGCTGTGCATCGAGCTCTACGAGCGCTTCAAGGGACGTTGCCGGCCGGCCTTCGGCCTGGGCACCAACCTCACCAACGATCTGGGCTACGACGCGCTCCAGGTGGTCATCAAGATGACCCGTTGCAATGGCCAGCCGGTGGCCAAGATCAGCGACACACCCGAGAAGACCATGGACTTCGACCCGTCGTATCTCGCCTACCTGCGCGAAGTCTTCGCCGTGCCCGAGTCGCCCGAGTGAAGCGCGGGCTCGTGCTGGTGGCCGCGCTGCTGCTCGCGGTCGCAGGCAATGCCGCGGCGGCAGTACTCGCGGCACGAGTCACCGACATTCATGACGGCGACACCATCACGGTGCGCGTGCGCGCGAAGTCGCTGACCGTGCGGCTCATGTACATCGACGCGCCGGAGCTCGCCCAGCCGTGGGGCCGCCAGTCGCGCCGCAGTCTCCAGGAACTGATCCGGCTCGAGGACGTGCGCATCCGGACGAGGGGAAAGGACAAGTACGCGCGCACCCTGGGCGAAGTGGTTCGCGCCCGCGACGGACTCGACGTCAACCTCGAACAGGTGCGCCGCGGCATGGCCTGGTCGTACACGCGAGGGACCGTGCGCCGCGCCTTCGACGCCGAGGAGCAGGCGGCGCGCAGGAAGCACGACGGCCTGTGGCATGACCCGCAGCCGATGCGGCCGTCGAACTGGCGCAAGCTCCACCAGAGCGGCGCACGCGCCCCGCTATGACGCCGCCGCGCAGGCTTTCTTGAGCCATTGCGCCTCGAGGCTGTCGTCCTCCGGGACGGCGAAATCCCAACCCCCGGGCGCAATGCCGTACATCTTCTCGGTCTCGCCGCTGATTCCGTAGACCGCCACGGACGACAGAGCGAGCATCTTGTCGGCGCATTTGGCGAGATAGCGGATGATCTTGCGGGGCGGCGCGCCCTGGGGCCGGACCACGCCGTCCTTCCAGGCGACCGTGACATCGAAGCGGACCATGCCGCTCTGGACCGAGGGAGAGTCGGATTCGAAGCGGGTGACGTTGTCGGCGGTAACGGACGCGGCTTCCTCGATCGTGGCGAATTCCGCGTGCGCCGCGCTGGCGAAGAGCGCAAACACGCAGGCTGTGATTCGAAGGACAAGGGCTTGCATGGACTTCTCCTGGCGGTTGAACGGTGCGGAGTATCGCCGATCGGCGGTGCTCCCATGGCTACGACATCGGCATCCGCCGCCGTGTTCCCGGGGCTCAGTCGAACATCACGACGGTGCGGATGCCCGCTCCGCGCCGCATGTCCGCGAACCCGTCGTTGATGTCGTCCAGCCGGATGCGGCGGGTGATCAGCTCGTCGAGCTTGAGCCGGCCGTCGAGATAGAGCTGCGCGAGCCAGGGAAAGTCGCGGGACGGGACGGCGCCGCCATAGCTGGAGCGCACGATGCGCTTCTCCCCCATCAGGCTGCCCCAGCGAAAACTCACCTCGCGATCCACGTTGACCTTGCCGAGGAAGACTACCTGCCCGCCGGGGCGGACGGCTTCGACCGCCTGGCGGAACGCAGTTTCGTGGCCCGCCGCTTCGAACGCCAGGTCAGGCCCGCGCCCGCCGCAGAGACTTTTCAGGTCGTCCAGCCCACCGGCGTCCCGGGGATCCAGCGTGTGCGTGGCGCCGAAAGCGAGGGCCCGTTCGCGCCGACCGGCATCGAGATCGGCGGCAACGACGATCTCCGCGCCCGCGATGCGAGCGCCCTGCACCACGTTGAGTCCGACCGCACCACAGCCGATGACCAGAACCGAGTCGCCCGGTGCCACGGCGGCCTTGCGCGTTGCCGCGCCCACGCCGGTCATCACGCCACAACCGATGAGGCAGGCACGGTCGAACGGGATTTCGCGCGGAACGACGATCGCGCCCGATTGCGGCACCACACAGTAGCGGGCGTGCGAGGACACGACCGAGAAGTGGTGGACGACTGCGCCGTTCAGCGACAGCCGCGAGCGGCCATCGAACAGCACGCCGCGCGGCTCATGGCGCTTGAACGGCTCGCACAGGATCGGCAGGTCGCGCCGGCAATAGAAGCATTCGCCGCAATGCGGATTCCAGGAGCAGACGACGTGGTCGCCGGGTTTCACCCCGACCACGGCGTTGCCCACGGCCTCTACGACGCCGGCGCCTTCGTGCCCGAGCACGATCGGCAGCGGATAGGCGAGCGACCCCTGGATGACCTCGAGATCCGTGTGACACAAGCCGCTCGCGCCGAGGCGGACCAGCACGTCCTCGGGTCCCGGGCGCTCGATCTCGAGCCGCTCGATGACGAGCGGCTCCCCGATCTGGTGCAGTACCGCTGCCTCGAATGGCATGCTCGTCAGCCGTTCAATCGTGGCAGCCACAGGGCAACATCGGGCACCAGCAGCACCAGTGCCAGGACGATCCCCTGCAGGATGATGAAGGGCCAGGCCGACGCGTAGATGTCGTTCAGGCTGATCTCCGGAGGCGCCACTCCTTTCAGGTAGAAAGCCGCGGGGCCGAACGGCGGCGAGAGATACGAGATCTGCATGTTGAGGCAGAACAGGACACCGAACCAGACCGAATCGTAGCCCAGGGAGGTGACGATGGGGACGAAGATCGGCATGGTGAGCAGGCAGATGCCGACCCAGTCCATGATGCAGCCCAGGATACCGAGAATCGCCATCATCACCAGGACCGTCGCGATCGGCGACAGGGCGAAACCCGCGAACAGCTCACGGATGAACGACGGCCCACCCGCCAGGTTGTAGACCCCGATCATCGCTGTCGCGCCGAACGAGACCCACAGCAGCATGCCGCAGGTGCGCAAGGTCACCGCGGCCGAATCGCGGACTATGGCCCAGGTCAGCTCGCGGCGAACGGCCGAGGCGATCATCGTGCCCACCACCCCCATCGCCGCGGCCTCGGTCACGGACGCGATGCCGGCGTAGATGGTGCCGAGCACCGAAGCGATGACCAGCATGGGCAGGACCAGGCCGCGCATGAGCCCGAGCTTGTGCACAAACGACCGGTCCTGGTCGTCGTCCGGCGGAGGTGGTGCGAGCTTCGGATCGATCTGGCAGCGCACGAGGATGTACAGCATGTACACGACCGAGAGGATCAGGCCCGGCACGAGGTTGGCCGTGAACAGGTCGCCGATGGACACGTTCACGGTGAGTCCGTAGATGATCAGCACGATGGACGGCGGGATCATCGTCCCGAGCGATCCGCCCGCGCAGATGGTGCCGATGGCAAGCCGCTTGTCGTAGCCCAGCCGCAGCATCTGCGGCAACGCGATCAGGCCCAGCAGCACGATCTCGCCGCCGATTATGCCGGTCATGGCACCCATGATGGTGGCGGCGACCATGGTCTGGATGGCGAGGCCGCCCGGCAGCCGACCCGCCCAGACACGCATCGCGTCGAACAGGTCCTTCGCGACACCGCATCGTTCCATGATCGACGCCATCATCACGAACATCGGCACCGACACGAGCGCGTACTCGCCCATGAAGCTGTAGATGCGCGTCGCGACCAGTTGCAGGCCGTCCACGCCGAACAGGAAGAGGCAGAAGACCGTCCCGATGAGGCCGGTCACGAAAGCGAGCGGCAGGCCGAGGAACAGCAGCACCAGCATGCCGCCGAACATCAGCACGGTGATCCATTCGACGCTCATTCGGAACCGGATGTGGTGTTGCGCAGGTCATGTGCCAGGTGCGCCAGCGTCTGCAGCAGCATCCACCCGCAGCACAGCGCCAGCAGGCATTTGAGGGCCACCGGCGTGGGCCAGTTGAGGGCCGTCCCGGAAGTCTCCATGTCGTCCAGCGCCCGCAACGCCTGGGCGCCGGAGGCCCAGGTGAGCAGTCCGAGAAAGACCAGCGTCAGCAGTGCATTGAGCGCCGAGATCCCGCGCCGCGACCTCGTTCCCAACCGCTCCAGCAGGTAGGTGATCGCGATGTGTTCGCGCCCTGCATGCACGATCGGGCCGCCGAGCGTGAAGGCGGCCGCGGCGAGCGCGATCGACAGTTCGTGGACCCAGATGGTCGGCGAGTCGAACCCATAGCGCAACCCGACCTCGAGCGCCGAGATCGCGACGATGACGATGAACAGGAAGCTGGCAGCGGCGGCGATCGCGCGCGTGAGTCGCACGATCAGCGCGCGCATGGCTGCAATGCGCGCGTCTGCGCGAAGGCCCGGTCCACGCCTACAGCAAGCCGAGCTTCTTCAGGTAGGCAACCTCGGATTCGTAGACGCGCTTCGCCATCGCGCTGCGATTGCCGTAGGTCTTCCACACGACTTCGGCGATCTCGCGAAACCGGCGTCGATCCGGTGCGGCGAGATCGACGAGCTCGATGCCATGCTGTTGCGCCGCCTTGGCGACCGTCGCGTCGGCTGCGCCGTTCTGGTCGACCATGGCCCGGTTCAATTCATCCGCCGCCTGTTCGATGACTTTCTTCAGATCGGCCGGGAGGGCATTCCACTTCTTCAGGTTGACGACCAGATCGCTCATCGGCATGGAGTGGAAACCCGGGTAGCTCGGGTACCTGGCGAGCTTGTGATAGCCGAGCTCCTGGTTCATGGACAGCGTGCCCCAATCGGCGGCGTCGACCACGCCGCGTTCGAGCGCGGTATAGACCTCGCTGCCGGGCAGGTTGACCGGCGCCGCACCGAGGTTGCGGAAGATGTCCTGACCCATACCGGTCGGAGCACGCAGCTTGAGCCCCTGAAAATCGGCCAGCGTGCGCAGCGGCTTCTTCGACACGAGCGATTCACGCCCGTACCAGATGCCGCGCACGAAATAACCGTTGTACTTGCGATAGAGCTCGCGGACGAGTTCGAGTCCGCCGCCCTTGTCCATCCAGTCCTGCGCCTGCTGCGGCGTTTCCCAGCCGCCGCTCAGATCGCCCACGAGTGCAAATGCGGCGTCCTTGCCAGTGTTGTAGGCGGGACCGCCATTCTGCACATCGAGCACGCCGACGCTCAGCGCGTCGAGGCTTTCGCTGGCGGCGACGACCGAGCCGCCGGGCAGCGAATCGATGACGAGCCGTCCCGCACTCAGTTCCTTCACGCGGGCGGCGAACTGGTCGTTCAGCTTCTGCGGCAGCGAGCCCGCGCCCCAGAGCGACATCATCTTCCACTTGATCGGCTGCTGCGCCTGCGCCCCGCCGGCAATCGCACCGAACGCAAGCAGGGTCAGCGCCAGCAACGAACGCGCTACCGCACCCATCGATTTCCTCCCCCGCCTGGTTCGCCTGTCGGTGGCCGGGCAGCCGCTTCAGGCGGTATCCGCCTTGTCGGTACCCCGATACAGGATACGCGCCGCATCTTCGGTGATGCGCTTGTGTACCGCCTGTTCCGCCGCACCGAAATCCACCTGCGGGCGCGGCTCCGGATCGAAGTGGTGATACCGGTCGGTGCCCCGGACCAGCATGGCGGAATCGCGCGGTCCCGCGGTCTGGCGCACATAGGTGGGAACGAAACGGACAGCGAATCCGATCCGGCGCCGATCCGAGGGGTTGGGATCGGAACCGTGCACGATCCGCACGTGGTGCAGCGAGAACTGGCCCGGCTGCAGCTCCACGTTCACCGCCCTCCCGGCATCCACATCGACCTGCACTTCCTGTCCGCGCGTGAGCATGTTGTTCTCGGCGAACGTGTCCTTGTGCGGCAGCTGGTCCATCAGGTGCGTACCCGGGATCACCCGCATGCAGCCGTTCTCGACGACGCTGTCGGAGAAAGCGATCCACGCGGTGACGATATCGGGCTCGGACAGGCCCCAATAGGTCGAATCCTGATGCCATGACACGTAGCCCGGATCATGCGCGTCCTTGGTGAAGAAGCTCGAGCTCCACACGAGCAGATCCGGACCGAGCACGTCCTCGACCGCGTCGAGGACTGCCGGATGGCGAACGATTTCGTCGGCCCACGTGAACAGCAGGTGCGGCTTGTTGCGCAGCTGGCCGTCGAGGGTTCCGCCGTGCTCCCGCTCGAAATCCTCGAGCTTGCTGCGGTAACCCGCGATCTTGTCGACGGTGAAGGCCGCGACCGGAAAGTGATAACCGAACCGGTCGAAATCGCGTTTCTGTTCGGGGCTCAGCGCGTGGTGGGAAACGGCATTGCGTCCGTGCCACATCGGC
Source organism: Burkholderiales bacterium (assembly GCA_038324085.1). Classification (GTDB taxonomy): domain Bacteria; phylum Pseudomonadota; class Gammaproteobacteria; order Burkholderiales. Next base: position 4,811 of record JBBQHP010000075.1, on the reverse strand, counting down.
CTGGCTGCATCGTTCATGGTGTGGGTGTCCTGTGCAGTGAAATCCGCGGGTTCGAGTGTTGATCGGCAGAAAGGATCGGGGGGCGATGTGCACCCCGGCCACCCCCGCGGCTGATACCAAGGGCAATCAGGGCAACTGATAGCCCTTCACACCGACCCGGATCTTGTACACGCTCTTGCCCGAAGTCAGGTAGAGCAGATTCGAATCGGCGCCCCGGCCGAAACCGAGATTGGTCGGCAGTTCGGTGCCGGTGGAGATGTAGGCGAGCTCCTTGCCCTCGGGCGTGATCACCTGGATGCCGGGACGATGTTCGCAACGCGACGCCAGCCAGATGTTTCCGGTCGCATCGGCGAGGATGCCGTCCGGACCGCTGCACGGCTTGTCGAGCTTGCCGTAGTCGATGACCACGCGCCGATTGCTCAGGTTGCCCTCGGCGTCGACGTCATAGGCCTGCAGCAGGTGCGCATTCTGCACCGTCGTTTCGCCCTTCTTAAGGTTCTGGAATTCGAACCAGCCGTTGTCGTTGCTGACGATGTACATCGTCTTCTGGTCGGGCGAGATCAGGATCCCGTTGCACTTGCCGCAATTGGTCGCGACGCGGGTGACCTTGCCGTCCGGATCGAGGCGATACGCCGCGTAGCCATCCTGAAAGATCGGCTCGTGTCCGAGGTAGCGCGGATCGGTGAAATACATCCGTCCCTTCTCGTCGATCGTGACGTCGTTCAGAGAGTTGAACGGCTTGCCGTCGTACAGGCCGGCGAGGATGTAGCTCTTGCCGGATTTCATGTCGGTCTTGATCAGCATGCGGCCGCCGTAGTCGCCGCCGAGCGCCGCGATCATGTTGCCGTCACGGTCGAACTTGAGGCCGTTCGACATGCCCGAGGGGCTGCGGAAGATGGAAGTCTCGCCGGTCTTGGGGTTGTACTTCCAGATGTTGCCCGCCTGCATGAACTTGCCGGAGGGATCCTTGCAGAAGGCCGTGAACGTGATGTCGCTGAAATACATCATGCCGTCGTGCCCGGCGGACACGCCTTCGGTCAGCATGCACCCGCCGTCGAAGATTCGCTCGAGCTTGGCGCCTGGGGGCACGATGGACGGATCGCCCACCGGGGCGGGGAACCCCGGATCGGCCGCGAGGGCGGCGGAACCGAATGCGAGTAGCGCGCCGGCCAGGGTGGCGCGGCGTCCGATTGCCTGTAGCAGTTTCATTTTTTGTCTCCTCCTGTGCTTGCACTGGGTGGCGCCCGCAGGCGCCCTGGTGGTGAACCGGCCCGGGTCAAACCGGACCGAATCCGGACTACGTGCACTCCTTTCGCTCCGTTGTCCAGCCGTCCAGTGCCGCACATCGGTTCGGGAAATGCCAAGCGACCTCGTTTTATTTATAAAATACTATTTCAAATATAAAAACCGCGGGCCGTGATGTCAATGCGCAAGACCACCGGGACCGACGACGGACGCTACAGCGCGCCCGCCCTGGAAAAAGGGCTGGACGTCATCGAATTGCTTGCGGCGGAGCAGCATGGCTTGTCGCTGCAGGATATCGCCCGAGCGCTGGAGCGAACCGCCACCGAGATCTTCCGCATGCTCGACGTGCTGGTGCGCCGCGGCTATCTCGCCCGCCGTCCCGACGGGACCTACCTGCTCACGCTGCGCCTGTTCGAGCTGGCGCACCTGCATCCCCCCGTCGACCGATTATTGGATGCTGCGATGCCGCATCTGCAGGCGCTTGCGCATACGGTGCGGCAATCGAATCACCTCAGCGTACATCACGACCGGCGGCTCGTCGTCCTGGCGCGGGTAGAGTCGCCGGATCCGATCAGCTATTCGGTGCGGCCGGGCGCCCATTTCGCGTTCCATGACGATCGTGTGTCGGCACGCGTCATCACCGCATTCCAGACGCCGGATCGGCTACCGCAACTGGTCGGCGAACTGCTCGAGCCGGGTCGCTCGACCAAGACCCGCGTTGCAGCCCTGCAAAACCGCCTGGATTCGATCCGGGACCGGGGCTACGACGAAGGGCCGAGCGACACGGTTCCGGGTGTCACCGACATCTGTTTTCCCATCTTTGATCACTTCGGCGTCGTCGCCGCAGTGAACGTGGTTCACGTCCAGCAACGCGATACCGTGGTGACGGTGGCCCAGGCGCGCGCCCGTCTGCGCGACGCCGCGGGCGCGATATCGCGGGCGCTGGGTCGCGCCGATGCGCCGGGGCGGATGCTCGCGGCGGTCGGCGTCAGGAAGCGGGTTCGGTGACGGCGAAGTAGCGCGCGCGCGACGCGGTCTGGTTCTCGTAGATGGAACCCTGGTTCAACGCCGGCGGCAGCGGCATGCGCACCGGGACGTCGACCAGCCTGGGTTCCAGCGTCGGTTCGCCGAACATCATGCGGCCGTCGAATTCGTCCAGGGTGGTGAAGTTAACGAGCGGCCAGGCATCCGCCGCCGTGCATTCGTACAACAGCAACAGCCGCGAGCGGTCCGAAGTGTTCTGGGCTGAGCCGTGCACGAGCCGTACGTGATGGAACGACGCCGAGCCGGCCCGTCCGAGACACGGAACCGCCTTCGAGAAATCGAGCGGCACGGCGGACGGATCCATCGCGCCGCAGAAGCGGCCTTCGGCGTGATGGTCGTAGGTCGGTCCCCTGTGCGTCCCGGGCATGACGAGCAGCGGTCCGTTCTCCGGTGCCACGTCGTCCAGCATCACGCCGATCGCCAGGATGTCGTCGTTGGTGTGCGGATAGAACGCCCAGTCCTGGTGCCATTCGACCGGCGATCCGTAGCGCGGGGATTTTAGATTCAGCTTCGAACCGTGGAGGCGCACGTTCGAACCGAGCAGCCTGCGCAGCACATCCACCACGACCGGGCTCTTCAGGACTTCGCCGAAGACGGGATGGACCAGATGCGGCTTCTTGATCCGCCGCACGCGGGGGGCCGCGGCGGTATGGGTCGGCTCGAGATCATAGACGTCCGTGTGCGTCGTGACGCCCCGTGACTTTTCGGTCAGCTCCGCGATGACGCTCGTCATGCGCTTGAGCAATTCGGCACTGATGACGTCCTCGACCACCGTGTAGCCGTCCTCGCGATAGGCCGCGACCTGCTTGTCACTGATCATGCTCACTCTCCGTCTTGCACCGCAATAATCGATCGTCTCCGCACGGCGCTCTCGCCGGACGCCGGCATTACCGGGCGCGGCGACCGCGCGCACGGAAGCGCGCGTAATGTGCTCCGCGGCCCGTGATGCTGTCAACGAGCAGCGGGAGTTTCGCTTGCTCCTGAGGGCGATTCTGTGTCACTGTTTTCGTCGGGGCTCACGCGAGAACAACAATCGCGATCCCGAGAGCTTGACCGACAATTAAATCCGAGGAGAGAGAGCATGAAAAGGTTGACCCTTGCGGCCGCCGTAGGCGCCGCTTTGTTGACGATGGGCACGAGCGCGATGGCGCAGGTCTTTCCGGGCCCCCAGGACAACAGCGATTGGCCGGTGAACCAGTGGGGCCCAGACGACAAGGCGGGCTCCGCGAATCACACCAAGAACTCGGCCAACATCAAGAAGGCGCTGTCCCTGGTGAAGCAGTACAAGTCCATCACGATCGGCAAGTACTACCACCGCGAGGCTCCCGCCTTCGGTCCGCGCAGCTGGAACATGACGATCCCGGGTACGCCCACCGGCGGCCCGTTCGGCAAGAACGCGCTGGTCTATCACGACGAGTTGCTGACCACCGAGATCGGCCAGATCCAGACCCAGTTCGACGGCCCCGGCCACATCGGCGTGAACACCTCGAAGGGCCCGATGATGTACAACAAGCGCCTGTCGTGGGAATCCTACGAGCATGGCGCGGGCGGACGTGTACTGGGCATGGGCCCGCTCGGCGTGGAATATCCGGCCGAGTTCGGTTTCGTGTGCCGCATGGTGGTGCTCGATGCGGTCGCCTACCGCAAGTCGCAGGGCAAGCTCTCGGCCTCCGAAGAAATGCTGCCGATCCCCAAGAAGCCCGGTGACATCGGCATCGTGACCGGCGACGACGTCAAGGCCATGGTGAAGGCGCAGGGGCTGGCGGAGATCGGCGCCGGCGATTGCGTCGCGCTGCACACCGGCCAGGGCAATACCTGGAGCAACGACCGCTACAAAACGATGGACAGCGCCGCCCGTGCCGCCGCCCGCGCCAAGTTCGCAGAAGGCGAACCCGGCTTCGGCATCAGCGCGTGCGTCTACATGGCCTCGCGCAATATCGCGCTGACCATCGGCGACACCTCCGCCAATGACGCGCAACCCGGCAACGAGGAAGAAGGAATGGCAGTGCCGTGCCACACCTACATGCAGCCGAAGCGCGGCATCTGGAACCTGGAGAACGTCGATACCAAGTCGCTGATCGACGCCAAGGTCCAGGAAGGCGCCTTCATCTGGGCCCCGCTCAAGATGATCGGTGCCACCGGCTCGCCCGGCAACCCGATCGTTCTGTACTGATCGGCGAGCTGCAACGCTGACCAAAGGGCGGCCCTCGGGCCGCTCTTTTCTTTTGGGTTGCCCGGCGCGTCTTCGACGATCCGGCCACGCGCCGTGCCGGATGGAGCAATCGGCAGGCTGGCACCTCGCGTAAGTATCCCCCGGCAGAGCCGGGGGCTTTAAGTTGTGAGCCGCTCGAAGCGGCTGATCGGGGTCGCTAACGCGGCCTCGCGTTCTTGGGGCCACCTTCGTGGGGACCGCCTGTCATTGCCATAGCCTCATTTGGTCCAGCCGGCGATCCTCTTGCTCCTGATTCCGGATGTACTGCCGGATGACCTCTTCGTCTCGCCCGACCGTCGAGACGAAGTAC
>JBBQHP010000074.1:0-16597 GCA_038324085.1 Burkholderiales bacterium | reverse complement strand
AAGGTCAGGCCTTCGCCCACGCCGCGGTCCACGGCGCCGGCAGCGAGCCAGGCCTTGATCTCGCGGTCAGTGATCGGTCGTTGCTGTCTGCTCATGTCCCATAGGCTCCTGTGAGGCTGTGGGGTTTTTGATCGGATGAACTCCTCAGAAGCGGCGCGAACCCCAAAAACCCCACAATAAACCCCACAGGTTGCGCGCGCTTCGCTGCGACGCCCTGGGACGGCTCCGGACAAAATATCCTTACACGACAGTGGGTTAGTTGATTTCCGGGGACCCCGTGGGACCCCCTGAAAAGCTACTCAATGTTTTGCACCTGCTCGCGCATCTGCTCGATCAGTACCTTGAGTTCCATGGACGTCTGCGAGACCTCCACATCGACCGATTTGGATCCCAGCGTGTTCGCTTCGCGATTGAGTTCCTGCATGACGAAATCGAGCCGCTTGCCGACGTTCCCGCCCTTGGCGAGGATGCGTCGCACTTCCGAGAGGTGGGTGTTGAGCCGTGTGAGTTCCTCATCGACGTCGATGCGGGTTGCGAACAGCGCCACTTCCTGGCGGACGCGCTCTTCGTCCAGGCTGGCGACCACCTCCCGCAACCGTTGCGTGAGTTTCTCCTGGTGCGCGGCGACGAGCAGTGGAATCTTCGGCGCGATGTTGCGGGCCAGCGCTTCCATGCTGGTGACCCGTTCGAGCAGCATCGTCTTCAGTTTCTCGCCTTCGCGGCCGCGCGTGGCCGTGAACTCAGCCATGGCAACGGACAGCATGGACATGCAGGCCTCGCGCAGTTCCTCCAACGGCAGCGTCTCCGCACCGAACATGCCGGGCCACCGCAACACATCGTTGACATCCAGGTCCGCTGCCATCGGCATGCGCGATTTCACGTGCGCATTGAGTTCGGTGAGTTTCACCAGCAACGGCTCGTTGATCTCGAGCAGGGCGGGCGCGGCCGGCGCCCGCGCGAGGCCGACGCGGCATTCGAGTTTGCCGCGCGTCAGCTTGGCACCGAGAGCCTCCCGCATGGCGGGTTCGAACGGACGAAACTCTTCCGGCACCCGGAACTGGATGTCGAGGTAGCGATGGTTGACTGAGCGCAATTCCAGACTTACGGTGCCTAGCGGCAGATCGCGGCTTACCGACGCGTAGCCGGTCATACTGTAGATCATCGGTGGATGCGCTTTACAGGGAGGGGTGGCACGCCGAGAATTACGGCCGCTCGGAAGATAGCACAAAGGCATCGAGCGTCCCCCCACCGTACGACCCTCCAGGAAGCCCGTTCCCATGCCCGCCATCCGTCCCAGCGCGCGCCGTGCCGACGAGCTGCGTCCCATAGCCATCACCCGGCATTTCACCCGCCATGCCGAAGGCTCGGTCCTGGTCGCTTTCGGCGAGACCAAGGTGCTCTGCACCGCCAGCGTGGAAGAAAAGGTCCCGGCGTTCCTCAAGGGACGCGGACAGGGCTGGATCACCGCCGAGTACGGCATGCTGCCTCGGTCGACCCACACGCGCACCGACCGGGAAGCCGCACGCGGCCGGCAGAGCGGTCGCACGCAGGAGATCCAGCGCCTGATCGGTCGCAGCCTGCGCAGCGTCGTTGCCATGGCGGCGATGGGCGAGCGCACTATCCAGATCGACTGCGATGTGCTTCAAGCCGATGGGGGTACCCGCACGGCCAGCATTACCGGCGCCTTCGTGGCGCTGCACGACGCGTTCTCGCTGCTCCAGTCGCGCGGCACACTGACGACGCTGCCCGTCACCGATTTCATCGCGGCGATTTCGGTCGGACTCTACGAGGGCTCGCCGGTGCTGGACCTGGATTACGCCGAGGATTCCAACTGCGACACCGACATGAACGTCGTGATGACCGGGGCAGGGGGGCTCGTGGAAGTGCAGGGAACGGCCGAGGGTGTCCCGTTCACGCGCGCCGAGATGTCAAATCTCCTCGATCTCGCCCAACAGGGAATCGGCGAGCTGATCGTGGCGCAGAGACAGGCGTTAAGCTCGACTTGAGCAGGCTTATCATCGCCAGCGGCAATCCGGGCAAGATCCGTGAGATCACGCGGTTGCTCGAGCCTCTGGGCGTCGAATTCGTGCCCCAAGGTGCGCTCGGCATCACCGAAGCCGAGGAACCGCATGACACGTTCATCGAGAACGCACTCGCCAAGGCGCGACATGCAGCGCGAATCGCCGGGCTGCCGGCGCTCGCGGACGACTCGGGTCTCTGCGTGGACGCTCTCGGGGGCGCTCCGGGCGTGCAGTCGGCCCGGTATGCGGGCGAACCCGCAAGCGATGCGCGCAACAGCGAAAAGCTGCTGACGGCACTGGCGGATGTATCCGATCGGCGCGCCCATTACTGTTGCGTGATTGTGCTGATGCGGCACGGGGGGGACCCGCAGCCGGTCATCACCGAAGGGGAATGGCATGGCGAGATACTGCGCGCGCCACGCGGCGATGGCGGGTTCGGCTACGACCCGTTGTTCCTGGTGCCCGAGCTCGGCCTCACCGGCGCAGAACTGCCGCTGGATCGCAAGAATTCGATGAGTCATCGTGGGCGCGCGCTCTCGCAACTGTTGGAGCGCATGGGCCGAACCAAGTAGGCTCTCGAATGCACCCCCTTCGACCACCAGCAATCGTCATGTCCGAACAGCCCCGCGATCTCACCGGCATCACGCTTGCCGTGCTGTTCACGGCAATGCTGATCCTCGGTGCGTTCCTGATCATGCGGCCGTTCCTGTCGTCGATGGTCTGGTCCATCATGATCGTCGTCGCGACCTGGCCGATGATGCTCGGGTTGGAACGCAGGCTCGGTGGTCGCCGCGGGCTCGCGGTCACGGGCATGGCTTTCGCACTGGTGCTGGTGTTCGTGCTGCCCTTGATCCTGGCGGTGAGCACGATCATCGAGCACGGCGACGGCATCGTTGCCTGGGCAAAATCGCTGTCGAAAGCCAAGCTGCCGGCGCTGCCGGAATGGGCACCCCGCATCCCCGTCGTCGGCGCACCGCTCGTGTCCATGTGGCAGGAACTCGACAAGGGCGGTGGACAAGGCATTCTTGCGCGCCTCGCGCCCCAGATCGGAAGCGTCTTCGGCTGGCTGGCCTCACAGGCTGGCAGCCTGGGCATGCTCCTCGTGCAGGCAGTCCTTACGCTGATCATCAGCACGATCCTCTATGTCAATGGAGAGGCAGCGGTCAACGGCGTCCTGCATTTCGCTCGCCGCCTGGGCGGCGAACGTGGCGACCGCGCTCTGGAGGTGGCCGGCCGCGCCATCCGTGGCGTTGCCCTGGGTGTCGTGGTCACGGCGATCCTGCAAGCGCTGCTCGCGGGTCTGGGCCTGTTGCTGGCCGGCGTTCCGCTTGTCGGCATCCTGACCATCGTCTCCTTCGTCCTCGCGGTGTCACAGGTGGGCGCAGTGCCAGTGCTGCTGCCGGCGGTGCTTTGGCTCTACTGGAAGGACGACACGGCCTGGGCCATCGCGCTTGCGATCTGGAGCGTGATCGTGGTGAACATCGACAATTTCGTGCGCCCCATCCTGATTCAGCGGGGAGCCAAGCTTCCCCTCATCCTGATCTTCGTCGGCGTGATCGGCGGACTGATCGCTTTCGGGATGGTGGGCATTTTCGTGGGGCCGGTGGTACTGGCCGTAGCCTATGAGCTGCTCGCGGCATGGGTGGTGCAGGATCTGCACCGGCCAGCGCCAGCCGAAGACCCATTGCCTGCTTTCGTAGAGCCCCCGGGGGGGCGGCAAGATGGATAGCCGCCGTCCTCGCTTGCAACCGGAACGCACTGCATGATGACCGCAAAGGGGATCGTGCTTCACGGCGGGTCGGTCTGGGATGGCAGCGGCCGTCCCGGATTTCCGGCCGACGTGACGGTGGTCGGCAATCGCATCGCTCGAGTCGATCCAGCGCGGGCGCCCGTGGCGGGTACCCTCGAGCGGATCGATGTGTCCGGACACACGATCATTCCCGGGCTCGTGGAGGGTCACGCGCATCTGCCGTTCGCCCACAAGGCCAACATCGCAGACACTGGCGACATCCCGCCGGAGGAGCACACCCTGCTGACGCTGAAGCATGCGCGCACGGTGCTTGAAGCGGGGTTCACGTCCTGCCTCAGCGGAGGATCAGCCAAGCCACGGCTGGATATCGCCGTCCGGGATTTCGTGAATGCCGGGCACGCTCCCGGACCCAGGCTGCTCGCGGCGAGCCCGGAATTGACCAGCACCGGCAATCTCGGCGACGAACGACGCCTGCACCTGTATCGCGAATCCATCGCCATGATCGTCGATGGTGTCGACGAAATGCTGCGGACCGTGCGCATGCTGATCCGCGAAGGCGTCGACACGATCAAGCTCAACGTGTCGGGCAACCAGACCATACCCAACGCCCGTTCGCACCTCACGGTAATGCGTGAGGACGAACTCGCCACCGCGGCGCAGACCGCGCACGCGCACGGCAAGCGGATCGCCGCGCACGTCCGGGCCGCCGCTTCGATCAAGCTGGCGTTGGCGCACGATGTGGACATCCTCTACCACTGCGAATATGCGGACGAGGAATGTCTGGACCTGATGGAAGCTGCCCGCGACCGGATCTTCGTCGCACCCGCCATCGGCCTGCTGCACGCGCTGATGCATGAAGCCGGGCCTTGGGGCATCACGCTGCAAAAAGCGACTGCGACCGGCGTCGTGGACCAGTTCGAGCATGCACAGCAGGTTTTCCCGGCGCTGCGCAAACGCGGTGTTCGCGTGCTGATCGGCGGTGACTACGGTTTTCCGTGGACGCCGCACGGAACGAATGCGCGCGACCTCGAGCACTTCGTGCGCTTCCTCGGGTATTCAGATGCCGAGGCATTGGCTTGCGCCACCCGCGTCGGTGCCAGCGCGATGCTGCTCGATGGCGAGGCCGGCTTGGTCCGGGACGGCTATCTCGCCGATATCCTGGTCGTCGATGGCGCGCCGCAGGACGACGTGCGCATTCTGCAGCGACCGGATCGCATCAAGCTGGTGATGAAGGACGGCGGCATCTACAAGAATCTGTTCGACCAGCGCCACTGAGGATCTCCGGCAATGTACCTGCAACCTGCACTTTCACTGGAGGACGCCCGTCGGGTCGCCGCAGCGGCCCACGTCGCGGCCGAAACGAACGGCTGGGCCGTGGTCATTGCGGTGGTGGATGACGGCGGCCACCTGATGTTTCTCGAGCGCATGGACGGCTGCCAGAAGGCGTCCAGCCGGATCGCGGAAGCCAAGGGACGCACGGCCATCCTGTTCAAGAGACCCAGCAAGGCCATCGAGGATGTCGTGCTCGAAGGGCGGACGGTGATGATGGGGCTGCCGGGCGCAGTGCCGCTCGAAGGCGGCGTCCCCCTGCTCAAGGACGGCGTGTTCCTGGGTGCGATCGGCGTGTCGGGCGTGCAATCCTTCCAGGACGGCATCGTCGCCCGGGCCGGTGCCGAGGCGCTCTGAGCTAGCGCCCCACGATCTCGCCGAACCGGACCCAGGTGTGTCCATCGAAGCGCATGAGCTGCAGTTGCTCGATGGGGTCGCGATCGTCGGTGCCGGTGTTCACGCGGATCCCGGGCAGCAGTAGGTCGACTTCCAGGTCGCGCAGATTCCCGGCCTGGTGCATCACGTTCTTCCGCGTGAGTACGTCGCCGCACTGCTTCAGCACGTGCACCAGCAGCTGCGCATTGATGTAGGCGTAGACGTTGTAGATTTCCGCTGTATCCCCTGCCGGATAGTACTTCTCCATCCAGGCGCGCCATTTCCGCGTCGCCGGATCGTTCTTCCATTGCGGGTCGGATGGATCCTTCACGAACGTGGAGGAGACGACGCCGGTGGAACTGTCCAGCCCTGCAGGCTGCAATACCGCTTGCACGGAGCTCGACGAATAGGTGATGAAATGCAGCGGGCTCCAGCCGATGTCGTGGACCTTGCGTATCGACTGCGAGGCGAACTTGGGCGACGCGAAGCTGAACAAGGTGTCCGCGCCCGACCCCTTCAAGGTGGCGATCTGAGAATCCACGGTGGGATCGGTGGTTTCATAGGACGCTTCGGCGACGATCATGGCGCCGGCTTTCGGGCCGAGCGCGTCGCGCAACGCCTTCAGGTAATCCTTGCCGAAGTCGTCGTTCTGGTAGAGCACGGCGATCCTGGCAGTGGGTCGGCTGGCCAGCACGTACCGGGCGTATCCGCGCGTTCCGGTGTCCTGGCCCGGAAGAAAGGGCATCGTCCACGGGGCTCCGGCGCCATGCCCCCATTTCGTGCCGGTGGCGGCGATCAGCAACTGCGGTACGCCTTTCGCATTCAGATACTTCATCGCCGCGGTGTTCGTCGGCGTCCCGAACGCGCTGAACATGAGCAGTACCTGTTCCGATTCGACCAGCTTGCGGGTCTGCTCGATGGTGCGCGGTGGGGCGTAGCCGTCGTCCAGCGACAGCAGGCGGATCTTGCGACCGTTCACCCCTCCGGTCGCATTGACGAAATCGAAGTAGGCCGCTTCCGCGCGGCCGATGGTGCCGAAAGCCGACAACGGCCCGCTATAAGGCATGGTCTGCCCGATGCGGATTTCGCTGTCGCTGACCCCCGGACCGTAGTCCTTCGCAGCCCGGACGGCAGGCGCGCAGAGCATAAGAACGACGCTCAGGAACGCCGCTTGCCCAAGTGCTACCGGGGCGGTTCGCCAGCGCGGACGCGACGGCGGAACATCGGCGGGGGCAGGGTGTCGCATGGTCTGACTGGGCGAGTGGAGGTGGAGGTGGACGGGTGCGGTCGCGAATTGCTGATCCGGTGGGCGGGGCTCTGCGGAACCGGCCAGGGCCAGGGGGCGCCGCCGCCATTGCTCCGGAGGATACGACAGCTTCGCGGGTCCGGCAGTGCAAGAGTCCATTCTCTGAACGTGCCGCCATCGCCGATCCAGATTGCACGACCCGTGTGCTACATTCGATCGCTGTGACAGACGTCCTCGACAGCGGAGGTGCCGGGCGCTGGGTCCGACTCGAGGACGCGGCCCGCGGAGCCACGCTGCATCTGTCCGGCGAGTGGCGCCTGGCGTCCCTGGCCGCCATCGACCGCGCGTTGCGCGCGACGCCGAGCGTTCGGCCGGTGGTCGGTGTCGGCGGCGAGGCGCTGACTGCCCTCGACACCGCTGGCGCGATGGCGTTGCTGCGCCACCTTGAAGCCCTCGCGATCGATCCGGCGACGGTCGATTTCGCCGGCTTCGATCCCGCACATCGACGGGTCATCGAGGTCGTCATGGCGATGCAGGTCTCCGGCCACGGCGAGCCGGGCATGCATCGGCGCAACGTATTCGCGGCGATCGGGTTCGAGCTCGAGGCGCTGGGGCGGCTCATGCTCGGACATCTCAACTTCTTCGGATTTCTTGCCGCCGGCAGCGCCACTGTGCTGCTGCATCCGGGCCGGCTGCGCCCACGAGAGATCGCGACCCAGTTAAAGCAGGTGGGAATCAGCGCGATTCCGGTGGTCGCGCTGGTGACTTTTCTCATCGGCATCGTGTTCGCTTACCTGCTCGGGTTGCAGGCCAAGAGCTATGGCGCGACCATCTTCGTGGTCGACGGCGTCGCCATCGGCATGGCGCGCGAGTTCTCGCCCATTCTGGTGGCAGTGATCATCGCCGGTCGGTCGGGTGCGGCGTTCACGGCTCAACTCGGCACGATGAAGCTGACCGAAGAGACCGACGCCATCCGCGTGCTGGGGCTCTCGCCCATGGACGTCCTGGTCCTGCCGAGAGTGATCGCATTGGTCGTGGCATTGCCATTGCTCGTGTTCGTGGGAGACGTCATGAGCAACTTCGGCGCAATGACCATGGCCGCCCTCACGCTCGATCTCAGCCCCAACAGCTACCTGGAGCGCCTCTCGCTCGTGCTCACCGTAAGACATCTGGGCGTGGGACTCTGGAAAGCTCCGGTCTTCGCCCTGTTCATCGCGGTCATCGGCATTCGCATGGGCATGAGCGTGAGCCGGGACACGCGGGCCATCGGCGTCAATACGACCTCGACGGTGGTGCAGGGGATCGTCTCGGTCATCCTGCTCGATGCGATGTTCGCGATCGTCTTCCAGAAGCTGGAGATCTGAAAATGGACTCGCGCCGTCGCTGCGACCCCTGCACTGCTGCTGCAATCGGGCCTCTGGTGGCCGTCCCCGGGCCGGACACGAGATGACCAATCCGGAGACGATGATCGCCGTGGAGGGCGTGGTGACCCGCTTCGGCTCCCAGACGGTCCACGACGGTGTGAGTTTCTCCGTCGGACGCGGCGAGCTCGTCGCCCTCATCGGCGGGAGCGGCACCGGCAAGTCGGTGCTCTTGCGCGAGATGATCGGGCTGTCGCGACCGACGGAAGGGACGATCCGCGTGTTCGGCTGCGACGTGTGGAAGGCGCCCGCCGATCAGCTGGCCGCCATGCGCAGGCGCTTCGGCATGATGTTCCAGGACGGCGCCCTGTTCTCGTCGCTGGACGTGGCACACAACGTCGCCGTTCCGCTCATGGAGCACACCGATCTCGCACCGGACCTCATCTGGCCGCTGGTGCGCCTGCGCATTGCGCTCGCCGGGTTGCCGCCCGAAGCGGGTACCAAGATGCCGAGCGAATTGTCCGGCGGCATGCGCAAGCGCGCAGCGATCGCCCGGGCGCTCGCCCTCGAGCCGGAAGTGATTTTTCTCGACGAGCCCACGTCGGGGCTCGATCCGATCACGGCGCGCGCGTTCGACCGACTCGTGCGCTTCCTCGTGGACGACCTCGGGATCACGATCCTGATTGTCACGCACGATCTCGACACCCTGCTTACGGTCGTGGACAGGGTCGTCGTTCTGGCCAAGGGCAAGGTGATCGGCGATGGCGGGGTCGACGAAGTGATGGCGCTGGACGATCCCTGGGTGCGTTCGTACTTCTCGGTCCGTACAATGGGTGGTGCTACCGGGGCGCGGGGTGATCATGGAACCTGAAGTTCGCTACACGTGGATCGGTGCAATCCTCGTTGGACTGGTGGCGGCGCTGATCCTGTCGGTGGTCTGGCTGCGCCACGCCGGAACTCGCGTTACCGATCAGACCTACGAGATCGTCTTCGCGCGCCAGTCACTGGAAGGTCTCCAGGTGGGCGGCAGCGTCAACATGCGCGGCATCGGCGTGGGTCAGGTGATGAGCTATTCGCTGTCACGGGACAAGATCAATCGCGTGAGAGTACTGATTCGCGTGGCACGCGATACGCCGGTGGCGGTGAACACCGTCGCGGTCGTATCGCGCAATATCCTCACGGGTCTGGCGCGCATCAACCTGATCACGCCCGAGCCGCCCGGAGAAGCGCTGGTTGCCGTGGCAAACCAGCCCTACCCGGTAATCCGGGAGGGTACGTCGACAGACGAGAAGATTGAAGAAGTCGCCAACCGCCTGACCGAGAGCGGCGTCACGGCACTCGAGCGGGTCGGCAATTTCCTCGACGCGGACAACAAGCAGGCTTTCACCGATGCGCTCGTCGGCGTACGCAACGTCGCCGACGCGCTCGAGCGCCGTCTCGAGAAACTGGACCAGACGCTCGCCATCGTCGACCGCAACGTGGGGACCTTCGGCCGCGCGACCAACGACATCGCGAAGTCCGTCGATCGGATCCGCTCCGATTTCAATCCGGTGGCGACGCAGGCCGACGGCGCGCTGCGGGAGGTGACTCGCGCAGCTCACACGATCGAGAAGGAAGTGAACGACTTGTCGAGACAGCTCGAAGCCGCCACCGGCAACGGTTCGCTCGAATTGCGGGCGACCGCGCGGGAATTGCGTGTCACCGCGGAGTTGCTCGACAAGACCCTGGGACGCCTGCGCGACCCGCGTGCCGTGATCTTCGGACCCAATCCATCCCAGTTCGGCCCCGGAGAGGACCGCAAATGAAACGGCTCGCGGTCGCAATGTTCGTCGTGCTCCTGGCGGGCTGCCTGGGGGGCAAGGGCGCTCCGCCGGTCACGTATTTCGTCATGACCGACCTCGGCAAGTCGGCGGCGTCCGTCCCTGGACCCTCGATCGCCCGCACCTTGGTCGTCGCGGCTGGCGCGGATGATGCCTTCTACGACGCCGAGAATCTGGTCTACAGCCGTGTGCCGGGCAGCCGCGCCTACTACCAGTTTGCGGCGTGGACCGATCGTCCTTCGCGGCGCGTGGCGGCGTTGACGGAACGCAGGCTCGAAGATCGCGGACGCTTCGCCAGCGTTGCGGCGATCACTGCCGGCGTGAACGCCGATCTGTTGCTCAATGTGAACCTCGCGGAGCTGTACCACGACGTTACCGTGAAGCCCGCGATGGTCCGGATCCGGTTCATTGGCGAGATCGTGGACTGGAAGGCGCGCGTTCTCGTGGGCCGCCGTTCATTCGCAGTGGCGGTTCCGGTTGCCAGCGCCGACGCGAAGTCCGCAGTGGATGCGATCAACGACGGAGTCACGCTGATTCTCGACCAGCTTGTTCCCTGGGTCGAAAGCACGGGGGCAAAAACGCTGGCCGACCAATGACCGGGAGGCCTACGGAATCCGCGAGGAGTGATGCTCGATGATCGTCCAGCGACCGTCCTGCTTGCGGTAGACGAACGTGAATCGTGACGCCTTCACGATCTCCTCGCCGTTGCGGGATTCCCGCGACGTGTACGCGCCGGTGTTGATCCCGATGGCACCGTAGACCCGAGGGTACTGGTCCACGACGGCAATGCGCAGGTGCGGGCCGTTCGCCACCGACGCCTGGAAATAATCGAGTACGGCCGCGGGCGTGATCCGGATCGTCTTCGAGACCGTGCCCCAGAAAACAGCTTCTGGCGCATAGAGTGCTGCGATGCGTCCGGCGTCGCGCGCATTGAAGGCGTCGACCCAGGCTTGCGTCGCCGCAGCGAGCTCGGCCTTTTCTTCGGCGGTGCCCTCGTCGGCCGCGCGGACGGTTGCAGCGCAGAGCAGGAGGAGGCAGCAAAGAGCATGAATCAGGCGATACATCGTGATCTCCGTCGTCGTTGAGGTGCGTTCAGGGTGTGCGGCGAACCGCGAAGAATCGGTCGAGCTGGTTGGCGAACGCCTGACGGTCGCCCGCGCCGAATACCGGCGGACCGCCGGTCTGTACGCCCGCACCACGCAACTCGTCCATGAAGTTCCGCATGCTGAGGCGCTCCTGAATAGTGTCGCAGGTGTACAGCTCGCCGCGCGGATCGAGCACATGCGCACCCTTCGCGATTGCCGCGGCGGCCAGCGGAATATCGGCGGTGATCACGAGATCGCCGGCCCTGCTACGCTCGACGATCTCGGCGTCCGCGACGTCGAAGCCAGAGGCAACCTGGATCGCGCTGACGTAGGCCGACGGCGGCGTGCGCAGGGCCTTGTTCGCCACGAGCGTGACCGGAACGCGCAGGCGTTCGGCGGCCCGGTACAGGATGTCCTTGATCGCGGCGGGGCATGCGTCGGCATCGACCCAGATGCGAATGCGGTCGACCCCGGTACGCTCCCGCGCCGCGGATTGTCCTTCGTCCATGCCACGAGACTACACCAATGGACGTAGCCGGGCGGCTTGCTGCTAAAGTGCGGCGGCTCCCCATCCGGACCGAAGCGATGGCCCTCAAGGCAACGATATTCAAAGCGAAGCTCGGCATCGCCGACATGGACCGCTCCTACTATGCCGACCACGCCGTCACGATTGCCCGGCATCCGTCCGAAACCGACGAGCGCATGCTGGTGCGCCTGATCGCTTTCGCCCTGAATGCAGACGAGGCGCTCGAGCTCGGCAAGGGACTGTCATCCGAGGAAGAGCCAGACCTCTGGCGGCGCGACCTCACGGGCGCCGTTGCCTGCTGGATCGATGTCGGGCTGCCCGACGAGCGGCGGGTGCGCAAGGCCTGCGGGCGGTCGGAGCGCGTGTTCGTCTACACCTATGGCGGTCGTGCCGCCGATCTGTGGTGGGCGCAGAATGCCGCAGCGCTGGAACGGCAGCGCAACCTCACCGTGGTGAACCTGCGCTACGAGTCGGCGGCGGTCCTCGCGCGTCTCGCGGCCCGCGGCATGGACCTCCAGTTCACCATGCAGGACGGCCAGATCTGGATTGCTGACGGTTCCGAACCCGTGTCCGTCGCACCCGTGATCCTGATGGTGCCACGGGACCGATGATGCCTCCGCGGCTCAGAGCGGGAGTTTCTCGACCCAGTCGATCGCGGCGGTATAGCTGTCGTAGATGATCTGCAGGTCGATGACATTGGCTTCGATCCATTGGTCCACGATCGCCTCGTCGGCGGCCTCGAGCCCTTCGGCGAGACGCAGCACCTGGCCGTGGAAGCCTTCGCGGCCGATCAGCGCGCTGCGTACCGTATCGGTCACGTTGAGCGGCGCGATGGCCTGCTCCATCGGCACGCGGAGGATCTCGTCGAGCCGCGAGAACACGCCGACCATGAACATGTCATCGCTGCGCTCCTGGCTGAAGTGTGCCTTGCCCACCAGCTCGAGAAAGCGGCCGCGCACCAGGGCGGACCGGATGGCTGCCGGATTGGAGGCGGAATCCTCGGCCGTCACGAGCACCACGACCATCCATTGATGCAACTGCTGGTAGCCGAGGATCGTGATCGCCTGGCGGTAGCTCCTGACCTCTTTCAGGAAGCCATTGGCCGCCGAGTTGACGAACCGCAACAACTTATAGGACAGGATCGGATCCTTGCGGAATTCCTCTTCTATTTCAGGAATATCCGCATCGCTCTTCAAAAGGTTGAGAAGCTGGATCACGGCAATGCGCATGGGTGCCGGTGCGGCGACCTTATTGCTCGGATTGTCGGCGTTGGAATCCACGGTGGTCATGTGCATGTCGTGTCCCGGGTTGTGCTGGACGAATGCACGCTTTATCGGCATTGCGTGCGCTGGCTTGAACGGCGCAGAGCGGATTTCGTCCCCCGGATAGGATCGCCGGAGCCCTGGCCCCGCCACGCCGGGCGGTGCCGGTCCGCCCGCCAACGGGCGCCGTGCGGATCCGACTCGCGGATAGAATCGAAGCACGCAAACCCAGGGAGCGATAGATGAACGAGCAACTCCAGTCCGTGGATCAGATCAAGAGCACATTGATCGACCTCGCATTCACATTCGGCCCCAAGGTGCTGGTGGCGATCCTGATCATGGTGGTCGGAGGATTCGTGAGCCGCTGGCTGGGCGGGGTGCTGGAGCAGATGCTCGAACGGTTCGAGCTGGAACCGCCGGTCCGCCTTCTGCTCGTCCGGATCGTGCGCATTCTGGTCGTGGGGCTGTTCGTGATCATGGCCCTGCAGAATCTGGGGGTGGAGCTGTTGCCGCTGATCGCCGGGATCGGGCTTGCCGGCGCCGGTATCGCGTTGGCGATGCAGGGCGTCCTCAGCAACGTCGTGGCGGGTCTCACCATCATCTTCACCAAACCGTTCCGCGTCGGTGAGTACATCGCGCTGGTCGGGGTGGAAGGCCGGGTAGACACGGTTCGCCTGTTCAGCACCGTGCTGACGCATCCGGATCGCTCGCGAATCGTGATTCCCAATCGCAAGATCGTCGGCGAAATCCTGCACAACTACGGCACCATCCGGCAGCTCGACGTGGTGGTCGGGGTCGCCTATGACACCGACCTCAATCACGCCCTCGCCGTGATCGACGAAGTCCTTCAGGCCAATCCGCACGTGTTGAAGGACCCGGCCGCGGTCATCGTCGTCAGCCTGCTGGCGGATTCGTCCGTCAACGTCGCGGTCAGGCCCTGGGTGCAGGTGATGGACTATGTGGCGGCTGGCGGCGAAATCAACAAGGCGATCGTGGAATCCTTCCGTGGCCGCAACATCGTGATCCCGTTCCCGCAGCGGGAAGTCCGGCTGCTGGGCGCGACGGGCTGAGCGCTTGCCCGCGATCGCGCTCCCGGCGGGAGCAGGCAAGAAACCCGTTCGGCTTGCCCGGCTTCCGCCGCTGTCGCTGTACGTCCACATTCCTTGGTGCATCCGGAAGTGTCCGTACTGCGATTTCAATTCGCACGAGCAGCGCGGAGATCTGGCCGAATCGCGCTATGTCGACGCGCTCGTGGCCGATCTCGAACAAGCGCTGCCGCTCGTCTGGGGGCGCAAGGTGCACACGGTGTTCTTCGGCGGCGGCACGCCCAGCCTGTTCTCGCCCGAGGCCATCGATCGCTTCCTCTCGGCGGCGCGAGCGATGTTGCCGGTAGACGCCGACGCCGAGATCACGCTCGAAGCGAATCCCGGAACGTTCGAGGCGGGCAAGTTCGCCGCCTTCCGTGCGCTCGGCATCAATCGCCTGTCGATCGGAATCCAGAGTTTCGATCCGAAGCAGCTGCAAGCGATCGGCCGCGTGCATGATGACCGCGAAGCGCACCGCGCCGTGGAAATCGCCGCCAGCATCTTCGACAACTTCAATCTCGATCTCATGTACGCGCTGCCCGGCCAGTCGGTGGCAGCGGCCCGCGCCGACGTCGACGCGGCCATCGTCGCGGGTGCGCCGCACATCTCGGCCTACCACCTCACGATCGAACCGAACACCTACTTCCACAGCCACCCGCCCAGGGTTCCGGACGACGACGTGGCTGCCGAGATGCAGGCCGGCATCGAATCCCGTCTTGCGGGCGCCGGCTATGCAAACTATGAAACCTCGGCGTTCGCCCGGCCCGGGCAGCGCGCGAGGCATAACTTGAACTATTGGACATTCGGCGACTACCTCGGCATCGGTGCGGGTGCGCACGGCAAGATCTCGCTGCGCGATCGCATTTTCCGGCAGATGCGGCAGCGTCACCCGCGGGAATACATGGATCGCGCGCTGGCGGGCAACGCGGTGCAGAGCGAACAGGATGTCGGGGCAGGCGAACTGCCCTTCGAGTTCATGATGAACGCCCTGCGGCTCACCGAGGGTTTCGAAGTGGCGCTGTTCACAGAGCGCACCGGACTGCCGATCACGGTCGTTGCGGACGAACTTGCCGCAGCCGAAGCCCGCGGCCTGATCGACCGCGATCACGTGCGCGTCCAACCCACGGAGCGCGGAAGGCGCTTCCTGAACGAACTCCTGCAGATTTTCCTCGAGTAGCGAGGAATCGGGGCCTCGGAGCGGCAGTCAGCGGCGCCGGAACAGCAGGTCGCGGACTTCGTGGCCGAGGCTCAGGCCGCGCGTTTCGAACTTGGTCCGCGGGCGCGACTCGGGTCGCGGCGCGTAGGCTTCGCTAGTGTTCTCGAGCAACGGCTCGGTGCCGAGGACTGCGAGCATCTGCTGTGCGTAGTCCTCCCAATCGGTGGCCAGATGCAGATAGCCTCCGGGCCGGATGCGGGCGGCGAGCAGGTGGACGAATCCGGGCTGGATCAGTCGACGCTTGTGATGCCGCTTCTTCGGCCAGGGGTCGGGGAAGAACACGTGCGCGCCATCGAGCGTGCCCGGTTCGATCATACGCGCCAGCACCTCGACGGCGTCGTGCTGCACGATCCGGATGTTCGCGAGCCCGTGCTCCTCGATGAGTTTCAGCAGGTTGCCCACCCCTGGCGTGTGCACCTCCACGCCCAGATAGTCCCGGTCCGGATGCGCGCTACCCAGTTGCGCGGTGACCTCGCCCATGCCGAAACCGATCTCGAGTACCTTGGGCGCCGAGCGACCGAAGACCGCGTCCAGGTCCACCGGATGCGGGCGGAACGCTATGCCGAAGCGCGGTAGTAGTTCGTCGACGGCGCGGCGCTGCGCGTTCGAGGTCCGCGACAGCCGCAGGACGAAGCTGCGGATCGGGCGGTGCAGCCCTTCGGTCACGCGGCCTTGTCGACCGTGCCGATGACGCCGCCTTCGGGCGAGCTGGGGGTGGCCTGGTAGACCTTCTTCGGCATGCGTCCGGCCAGCCACGCTTCGCGGCCGGCCTCCACCGCCTTGCGCATGGCAGAGGCCATCAATACCGGATCTTTCGCCGCCGCAATGGCCGTATTCATCAAGACCCCGTCGCATCCCAGCTCCATGGCGATTGCAGCATCGGATGCCGTGCCCACGCCGGCATCGACCAGCACCGGGATGCGCGCCTCCGCAATGATGATCTGCAGGTTCCAGGGATTGAGGATGCCCATGCCCGAGCCGATCAGCGACGCGAGCGGCATCACCGCCACGCATCCGATCGCTTCGAGCACACGCGCCTGGATGGGATCGTCGCTGCAGTAGACCATCACCTCGAAGCCCTCGTGCACCAGCACCTCTGCGGCCTTGAGGGTCTCGGGCATGTTGGGGTAGAGGTTCTGCGGATCGCCGAGCACCTCGAGCTTCACCAGAGTGTGTCCGTCGAGAAGTTCGCGCGCGAGGCGCAACGTGCGGATCGCATCGTCGGCGCTGTAGCAGCCCGCGGTGTTCGGGAGGATCGTGAAGCGCGAGGGCGGCAGCGCGTCGAGCAGGTTGGGCGCGGCGCCGTCCTGGCCGATATTCGTGCGCCGGATCGCGACGGTGACGATCTGTGCGCCGCTCGCCTCGACGGCTCGGCGTGTCTCGTCGAAATCGCGGTACTTGCCGGTGCCGATCAGAAGGCGCGACGCGAAGCTGCGCTGCCCGATCAGCAGCGGGTCGGCGACAGGCGCCTCGGGGACTGATGCTGCGTTCATACTGTCATTCTAGCTCGCGGCTCGTGCT
>JBBQHP010000073.1:0-16849 GCA_038324085.1 Burkholderiales bacterium | reverse complement strand
CGAGATCATCGACCTCGCCGATTGCCTGATCGCGATGGGTGCCCGTATCCAGGGAGCGGGAACGGACGTCATCACCGTGGAAGGCGTGGCGTCGCTCCATGGTGCCCACTGGAGCGTAATGCCCGATCGCATCGAGACAGGGACCTTTCTCGCCGCGGTGGCGACCGCCGGCGGACGGGTTACGCTCAAATCGACCCGGCCCGGCATTCTCGACGCCGTGATAGCGAAACTGACCGAAGCGGGTGCAAGGATCGATTGCGGAGAAGACTGGATCCGGATTGCCATGGATGGACCACCTCGATCGGTGAGCATGCGCACGGCGCCGTACCCTGCTTTCCCTACAGACATGCAAGCGCAGTTCATGACGCTCGATTGCGTCGCGCGTGGTACAGCCCTCGTTACCGAGACGATATTCGAGAATCGGTTCATGCACGTCCAGGAGTTGCGCCGGCTCGGTGCCGACATAGAGGTCGAGGGCAACACTGCGGTAATCCGCGGTGTAGAGAAACTGGAGGGCGCCACGGTGATGGCGACCGACCTGCGTGCTTCGGCAAGCCTGGTCCTGGCCGGTCTCGTCGCGCGCGGTGCGACCACGGTTGATCGGATCTATCACCTGGATCGAGGCTACGAGCGTATCGAGGAGAAGCTTTCGCAATTGGGCGCCCGGGTCCAGCGCGTAGCAATCTAAGCTTGGCGCCACGATCCCGGTCCACAGGGTCCGATGCCTGAGTTTCGCGCGATTTCAACGATCGGGTTGGAAGGTGGGCCGCAAAGGTCTGATGAAATCGCACGGCGAGTCACTCCAGAGCCCGCAGCGGGGCGGCCAATCGAGCATTGTCGGGTACAATCGGAGCCCACTTTCCGCATCGTCTGCCGTGAACGGCATCACCATCGCCCTCTCGAAGGGGCGCATCTTCGAGGAAACCACGCCGTTGCTCGCCGCCGCGGGCATCGTGGCGGCCGAAGACCCGGAGAGGTCGCGCAAGCTCATCATCGGTACCAATCGGCCCGACGTCCGCATCATTGTCGTGCGCGCCTCCGATGTACCCACTTATGTGCAGCGCGGAGGGGCAGACCTGGGGATAGCCGGGAAGGATGTGCTGCTCGAGCACGGGGGCGGGGCTTTGTACCAGCCACTCGATCTCGGGATCGCCAAGTGTCGAATGATGGTCGCGGTCCGTACCGGGTTCGACTATGCCCTCGCAGTCAAGCAGGGTGCGCGGCTGCGAGTGGCGACCAAGTACCTCCAGGTCGCCCGAGGCCATTTTGCGACCAAGGGTGTGCACGTGGATTTGATCAAGCTCTACGGCTCGATGGAACTCGCGCCCCTCGTGGGTCTCGCGGATGCGATCGTCGATCTCGTCTCGAGTGGCAATACGCTACGGGCGAACGATCTCGTGGCAGTCGAGGAGATCCTGCCGATTTCCGCGCGGTTGATCGTGAATCAAGCGGCCCTGAAACTTAAACACGCCATGATTCAGCCGTTGATCGAGGCTTTTGCCAGCGCCGTTCGAAACCAGAGAGTGACCGCTTGAACGATCCGATGAACACTCTGGGCAAAGTGAAATCAAAGGCGGGCCGCGCGCCGTTGGACGTCGCGCCAAACCGCAGCCCTTGCGCAAGCTCGCCGAAGGGGGTTCACGCGTGAAAGTGGCCCGCCTCGACAGTTCGAGTCCGGATTTCGACCTTCGGCTCCAGGGCTTGCTTGCCTTCGAGAATACGCAGGATTCGACGATCGATGCGACCGTGGCGGCGATCCTCGACGATGTTCGTCGCCGTGGCGATGATGCCGTGCTCGAGTACACGCGTCGCTTCGACCAGCTGGATGCCTCGTCGGTGGACGTGCTGGAGGTGCCGCGCAAGGCGTTGAGCGCCGCACTGGGCGGACTCGTGCCTGCGCGGCGAGAGGCCCTGGAGCAGGCGGCGCAGCGCATTCGCGCCTACCACGAACGCCAGCCGCTCGCGTCCTGGCAGTTTACCGAGCCGGATGGAACCGTCCTGGGGCAACAAGTCACGGCACTCGACCGGGTCGGCGTCTATGTCCCGGGCGGGAAGGCTGCGTATCCTTCCACTGTCCTGATGAATGCACTTCCAGCAAAGGTCGCTGGAGTGCCGGAGGTCATCATGGTGGTGCCGACTCCGGGCGGCGAACGCAATTCGCTGGTGCTCGCTGCCGCTGCCGTGGCGGGTGTCGACCGCGTTTTCACCATCGGCGGGGCCCAGGCGATCGGCGCGCTCGCCTACGGCACGCGAACTGTCCCGAGCGTGGACAAGATCGTCGGTCCGGGCAACGCCTACGTCGCTGCGGCGAAGCGCAGGGTATTCGGTGTCGTCGGCATCGACATGGTAGCGGGGCCATCGGAAATCCTCGTCGTATGCGACGGCCTCACGTCCCCAGACTGGATCGCAATGGACCTGTTTTCGCAGGCCGAGCACGACGAGATGGCGCAAGCGATACTGCTCTGTCCGGATGCGGTGTTCATCGAAGCGGTGGCTGCGAGCATGGCGCGACTCATTTCGACAATGCCACGCCGCGACATCATCGCCAAGTCCCTCGCCGACCGTGGTGCCCTGGTCAAGGTGCGCGATCTCGACGACGCCTGCGCCATTGCCAACACTATCGCGCCGGAGCACCTCGAGCTCTCGGTCGCAGAACCCGAGGCCTGGATTGCCAAGTTGCGACATGCCGGAGCGATCTTCATGGGACGGTATGCCTCCGAGGCCCTGGGCGACTATTGCGCCGGACCGAATCACGTGCTGCCGACGGCGAGGACGGCACGCTTTTCGTCTCCCCTCGGTGTCTACGACTTCCAGAAGCGCACCAGCCTGATCAATGTGTCGCGCGCAGGTGCAGTTGTGCTCGGGCGTATCGCGGGTGAACTCGCCGACGGGGAAGGGCTTCCGGCACACGCTGCCGCAGCGCGCTACCGGGTGCATGCGTGAGATGAAGCCGGCGCCTGAAGCCCGATCCGCAGCTGCGACCACACCTGCCGCGCTCATCCGCCCCGAAGTGCTCGGCATGTCGCCCTACCATGTCGCCGACAGTCGCGGCATGGTGAAGCTCGATGCGATGGAAAACCCGTATGGGCTGCCGGACGCGTTGCGTGAACAGGTTGCCAGGCTGGTGGCCGAGGCCCCCTTCAATCGCTACCCGGATCCCGGCTGCACGCTGCTGAAGGCGCGATTGCGCAAGGCGATGGGGGTGCCGACCGAAATGGCACTGCTGATCGGCAACGGCTCGGACGAGATCATTCAGGTGCTGACGATGGCTGTAGCCAGACCGGGCGCAGTCGTGATGGGAGTCGAGCCGTCTTTCGTCATGTATCGCATGCTGGCCGCGGCGGCAGGGGTCCGCTACGTGGGCGTCCCGCTGAAGTCCGATTTCACCTTCGATGTCCAGGGCCTGCTCAATGCCCTGGAGGAGCACCGCCCGGCGCTGCTTTGGCTCGCCTATCCGAACAATCCGACGGGCAATCTGTTTGATCGTCAATCGATGGATCGCGTGATTGCGGCAGTGCCCGGCATCGTGGTCGTGGACGAGGCCTATCACGCTTTTGCGGGCACGAGCTACCTGCCGGAACTTGGCCGGAACCCGAATCTCCTGGTCATGCGCACACTGTCCAAGCTGGGCCTCGCCGGCGTGCGGCTCGGCTTCCTGGCCGGTCCAAAACAATGGCTCGATCAGTTCGACAAATTGCGGCTACCCTACAACGTGAATGTCGTGAGCCAACTGCTCGCCGAGGCTCTGCTTGCCCGCTCCGAGGTCCTGGATGCCCAAGCGGCTGCCATCGTTGGCCAACGAGGCGAACTGGCGCGGTCGCTGGCGATGCGCCCCGGAGTCACGGTGTTCCCGAGCGCGGCCAACTTCATCCTGTTTCGGGTGGGCGGTGCTCTGGCCGTGTTCGAAGCGATCAAGGCGCGTCGGGTCTTGATCAAGAATCTTGCGGGCGCTCACCCCCTACTGGCCGACTGCCTGCGCGTTACGGTAAGCACCCCTGAAGAAAATGGAATGTTCCTTGAAGCGCTCGATGCGGCGCTGATCGAGACACGATGACGACAATGAACGCCGAAACACTTGCGGCAGACACATCTCCCCGCACGGCTGAAGTCACTCGCAGTACGCTGGAGACCAGGATTCGAGTGCGCATCGACCTGGATGGTGCGGGTCGGTCGACCCTTGCCACCGGCATCGGATTTTTCGATCACATGCTCGATCAGATCGCGCGGCATGGGCTGTTCGATCTCGAGATCGAGGCAGCGGGAGACCTCCACATCGACGGCCATCACACCGTGGAGGACGTGGGCATCACGCTGGGTCAGGCTTTTGCCAAGGCGATCGGCGACAAGAAGGGAGTGCGGCGCTACGGCCATGCCTATGTGCCGCTCGACGAAGCGCTGTCGCGCGTCGTGATCGACCTGTCGGGGCGGCCGGGGCTCGCCCTCAATGTGCAGTTCACCCGGGCGGTGATCGGCTCCCTCGAGACGCAACTAATTCATGAGTTCTTCCAGGGTTTCGTCAATCACGCGGCGGTCACCTTGCATATCGACAACCTCAAAGGTGAGAACGCACACCATCAGGCGGAGACCGCGTTCAAGGCGTTTGGCCGGGCGCTGCGCATGGCTGTGGAGTTCGATACACGCTCAGCCGGCCTGATGCCGTCCACCAAGGGTGTCCTTTGAGGCGCCGCGAATGAGTGGCGTCCACGTTGCCGTCGTCGACTACGGTATGGGTAACCTGCGGTCGGTGGCCAAGGCGGTGGAACACGTCGCCCCCGGCCGTCGCGTGCTGGTCACCGATCAACCGGACGTCGTGGTGGCGGCGGAGCGAGTGGTCTTTCCGGGCCAGGGCGCCATGCCCGACTGCATGCGCGAACTAGACGCCCGTGGTCTGCGTCCTGCCGTTCTGGAAGCCGCTCGAACCAAGCCTTTCCTCGGCATCTGCATTGGATTGCAGATGCTGTTCGAAGCCAGCGAAGAGGGCGATACCCCGGGCCTAGGGCTGCTGCCAGGCGCGGTGCGTCGCTTCCCTGCAGAGCGGATGCTCGGTGTGGACGGGCGCAAGCTGAAAGTCCCACACATGGGGTGGAATGAGGTGCACCAGACTTTCGCGCACCCCCTGTGGGCCGGCATTCCACAGGACACGCGCTTCTATTTCGTGCACAGCTTCTTCGTCGAGCCCTCGGATGCGACGCTGATTGCTGGAACAACCCGCTACCCGAGCCCGTTTACCAGTGCGGTCGCCCGGGCTAGACTATTCGCCGTACAGTTTCATCCCGAAAAGAGTCATCAGGCGGGTTTGAGACTCCTGTCGAACTTCGTGTCCTGGGACGGTCGCGTCCCGGCAGCCGAGCAAGATACCGAGCGAGCCTTGACCGGAACGCGCTAGCGAGCCCCCCACCGCATCATTCCCAGCATCGGGTCAGCCCCATTCCCGGGTGACTGCCCGCACGCAACCCATGCTCATCATTCCCGCGATCGACCTGAAGGACGGCCACTGCGTGCGCCTGAAACAAGGTGCCATGGATCAGGCGACGGTCTTCTCGGACGATCCGGCCGCCATGGCGAAGCATTGGCTTAGCCAAGGGGCCCGCCGTCTTCACCTCGTCGATCTGAACGGCGCTTTTGCCGGTAAGCCGAAGAACGAGGAAGCGGTCAAGGCCATCGTCAAGGCGGTGGGCGAGGACATCCCCGTGCAGTTGGGAGGGGGCATCCGCAGTCTTGACACCATCGAACGCTATCTCGATGACGGCATCAGCTTCGTGATCATCGGCACCGCTGCGGTGAAGACGCCCGGCTTCCTACATGACGCGTGCTACGCTTTCCCGGGACACATCATGGTCGGGCTCGACGCGCGCGATGGCAAGGTCGCAGTGGATGGCTGGTCGAAAATGACGGGGCACGATGTGCTCGACCTTGCGATCAAGTTCCAGGACTACGGCGTCGAAGCGATCATCCACACCGACATAGGCCGGGATGGGATGCTGTCCGGCGTAAATATCGCGGCCACGGTGACACTCGCCCGCGCGCTGACGGTGCCCGTGATCGCGAGCGGTGGCATCACCAATCTCGACGACGTTCGCCAGCTCTGTGCAGTGGAAGCGGAGGGTATTCCGGGCGCAATTACCGGGCGGGCCTTGTACGAAGGCACGCTGGACTTCGCCCAGGCCCAGCGGCTCGCAGACGATCTGGCCGCAAAGGCCTGAACGTCGCCGTCCGCGCCAGCTACCGTCATGGGCCTTGCGACTCGTATCATTCCCTGTCTTGATGTAGCAGCCGGCCGCGTGGTCAAGGGTGTGAATTTCGTCGGTTTGCGTGATGCTGGCGATCCGGTCGAGATCGCCAAGCGCTACGACGAGCAGGGCGCCGATGAGCTCACGTTTCTCGACATCACGGCGAGTTCCGATGGACGCGACACGATTGTCCAGGTCGTCGAAGCGGTCGCTGAGCAGGTCTTCATTCCTCTGACGGTGGGCGGCGGGGTCCGTTCCGTTGCGGACATTCGGAAACTACTGAATGCTGGAGCCGACAAGGTGAGCATGAATACCGCTGCGGTGCAGAATCCCGCGCTGGTCGCGGAAGCGGCAGGTCGTTTCGGGGCCCAATGCATCGTCGTGGCGATCGACGCCAGACGCGTGCCGGGCGCGAAGTCGCCGCGCTGGGAGGTGTTCACGCACGGCGGCCGGGAGGCGACCGGGCTCGATGCGATCGACTGGGGCCGGCGAATGCAGGCGGCGGGGGCGGGAGAGATCCTCCTTACCAGCATGGATCGGGACGGGACGAAACAGGGTTTCGATGTGGAACTCACGCGAGCCTTCTCCGATACGCTCGACATACCAGTTATCGCGAGTGGGGGTGTGGGTGGACTGCAGCACCTGGTGGATGGCGTGACAATCGGCCGGGCGGACGCCGTTCTTGCCGCAAGCATCTTTCACTATGGCGAGTACACCGTCGACGAGGCGAAGCGCTACATGGCGGCACGGAACATCGAGGTTCGTATATGAACGTCCTTCGGCGGCGCCCCGCATGAGCAAATGGCTGGACGAAGTCCGATGGGACGAACGTGGTCTCGTGCCGGCAATCGCCCAGGAATCCGGTTCCGGACGGGTGCTCATGCTTGCCCACATGAATCGAGAGGCACTCGAACTGACGGTATCCACCGGGGAGGTCCACTACTGGTCCCGCTCCCGTGGCCGGATCTGGCACAAGGGCGAAGAATCCGGTCACGTTCAGCTGGTGAAGGACATCCGGCTCGACTGCGACGGTGACGTGATACTTATGGAGGTCGACCAGGCGGGTGGCATTGCCTGCCACACCGGCCGCGCCCATTGCTTTTTCAGGCGGTTGGAGGCAGGGCGCTGGAACGAAGTCGAGCCGGTGCTCAAGACGCCTGCGGCAATCTACGGCCGTTAACCCGGGCAAGGAGCGAAACGATGATCAATCGTGACGTCCTGGAACGAATTGCGGAAACTCTTGAGGCGAGGAAAGGTGCGGATGCCGGCAGTTCATACGTTGCAGCGCTCTACGCCAAGGGTACGGACGCCATCCTGAAGAAGATCGGCGAGGAAGCGACTGAAACGGTCCTTGCCGCCAAGGGTGGTGATAAACTCGCTATCGTCCGCGAGACCGCCGACCTCTGGTTCCACTGTCTGGTCATGCTCGCCCACGCCGGTTTGGGGCCGGACGACGTCCTCGCCGAATTGCGGCGCCGCGAGGGCATCTCGGGCATCGACGAGAAAGCCGCGCGCAGGTCCGAGTCCCCATCCAGATGAGCGCAGAGAACTGTATCTTCTGCAAGATTGTCAGAGGCGAGATCCCGAGCCGAAAGGTATATGAGGACGACGAGATCCTGGCGTTTCACGATATCCAGCCGATGTCGCCGGTCCACATCCTCGCTATTCCGAAGGAGCACATCGAATCCATGGCTACACTTGACGACCGGCACGCAGGCGTTGTGGGGCGCATCATGGTTCTCGCGAATCGTCTCGCGATCGAACAGGGTTCCCCGGACGGGTTTCGGGTCGTCTGCAACAGCGGACGAATCGGTAGGCAGGACGTGTATCACCTGCACATTCACGTACTCGGCGGCCCGAATCCGTTGCCGGGGATGATCGCGCGCCCCGACTAAGCGCGCCGTAGCATCAAGCAAGGAGAATTGGACATGGGTAGCTTTAGCATCTGGCATTGGCTGATCGTGCTGGTCGTGGTGCTGCTGATTTTCGGCACCAAGAAATTGCGCAACATTGGCCAGGATCTCGGCGGTGCCGTCAAAGGGTTCAAGGATGGCATGAAGACCGAGGAAGACAACACTTCCAACTCGAGCAAGCTCGAAGGTGCGGCCGGTAGCCACACCATCGATGGCGAGGTCAAGGAAAAGAGCAAGGCCTGATTGCCAGCCATCCGGAGCGCGCGACGTGTTCGACATCGGTTTCTCGGAAATGATGGTCATCGGGGTCGTGGCCCTGATTGTCATCGGGCCCGAGCGGCTACCCAAGGTTGCGCGCACCGCAGGTGCGCTCTTCGGACGCATGCAGCGCTACGTGAGTGACGTCAAGGCTGACATAAATCGCGAGATCGAGGCTTCCGAACTGAAGGATCTGAAGAAGACGATGACCGAGGCGGCGAGCAGCTTCGAAGATTCCGTCAGGGCGCATGCCGGGGAAATCCAGCAGGAGGTTCGCAAAACCGAGGAAGAGTTCAACCGCCTGTCGAATCCGATGATGCATTTCGGGCTTTCGTCCGACAACGCCGCTGCTGAGAGCGTCGGTTCCCAGGTCGCGGGCGACGACATCGAAGCTTCTCCGCAGATGGAATTGGGGCTTGGCGGAAAAGTGCAGCCGCCAGCAGTTGCGGAACCTCCTTCGGCGCCAATTGCCCCGTCAAAGACCACCACTGATTCCTGAGCGTCGTTGCTGCGCAAACACGCCGTCAGCGCGCGACCCCGCCATGCCTAACCAGCCATGATCGAACCGGACTCGTTCCTATCGCACCTGATCGAGTTGCGCGACCGGCTCGTGCGAGCGCTGCTCGCCATCATCATCGTTTTCGTCTGTGTGTTTCCATGGGCATCCAACCTCTTCGATCTGCTCGCGCATCCTCTGATGTTGGCACTGCCCGAGGGCACCAAAATGTTGGCGACTGGGGTGGTCACACCATTCCTGATTCCAGTGAAGGTTGCGCTCATGGTGGCATTCGCCATCGCGTTGCCCTACGTCCTCTATCAGGTTTGGGCCTTCGTTGCCCCCGGCCTCTATTCGCACGAAAAGAAATTCGTCATTCCAATGGTCGTGGCGAGCAGCATCCTATTCTTCGTCGGTGTGTCGTTTTGCTATTTCTTCGTGTTCGGGATCGTGTTCAAGTTCGTGTACTCGATCGCGCCGCAGAGCATCACAGTCGCGCCTGACATCGAGAACTACTTCAATTTCGTGCTGGGGATGTTCCTTGCCTTCGGCGCCACGTTCGAAGTCCCGATCGCGGTGATTCTCCTCGTGAAGCTCAACATGGTCTCGGTCGCCAAGCTGCGCGAGATCCGGCCCTATGTTGTAGTGTGCGCGTTCGTGCTCGCCGCAGTCGTCACTCCGCCGGACGTGCTGTCGCAAGTAATGCTGGCGCTCCCGATCTGCGTGCTCTACGAGGCGGGAATCATCGTGGCAACGTTCGTTGCTCGCCCAAAATCGCCGGAAGAGTCCGGGTCGGGAGTCTGAACGTCGTCCGGGACGCTATTCCTCGCGTCGTTGCGGGCGAGGCCGTCTACCCACGGTGACGTTCAATTTCACCTCGGTGCCAGCACGGAGCAACTGGAGGGAAGCGAGTTTGCCTGGCTGAAGTGCTGCCACCAGATTCAGCATCGAAGAAGAATCGGTGACAGATTTGCCATCGACCCCAACAAGGATGTCCCCGGGCTTGATGCCGGCACGGTCCGCTGGACCACTCTTTAGAACACCCGCGATGAGGGTGCCATTGGTGCTGGGGAGCTTGAATGACTCCGCAAGCTCCGGCGTCAGGTCTTGTACCTCCACACCGATCCAGCCTCGGGTCACGGCGCCGCTCGCAATGATCTGGTCCAGGACTTGGCGTGCAATACTCACCGGGATCGCGAATCCGATGCCCATGCTTCCGCCGCTGCGCGAATAGATTGCACTGTTAACGCCAACGAGGTTGCCGGATGCATCGACCAGCGCCCCGCCCGAATTTCCTGGGTTGATCGCCGCATCGGTCTGAATGAAGTTCTCGAAGGTATTGATTCCAAGATGGCTCCGACCCAATGCGCTGACGATGCCCATGGTCACCGTCTGGCCGACCCCGAAGGGATTTCCGATGGCCAGAACCACATCGCCGACGTTCAGGTTTTCAGACTGACCGAACGTTATGGAGGGAAGATCCTTGTTGTCGACTTTGAGCACGGCGAGATCCGTGTCAGGATCGGTTCCAATGACGCGAGCCGGCATTTTGCGACCATCGGCGAGCGCTATCTCGATCTCGTCGGCAGCGTCTACAACGTGGTGATTGGTCAGGATGAAGCCCTCGGACCCGACGATGACGCCGGAGCCGAGGCTGGACGCGCGCTGGGGTTCGCCGTCGAGCTGGTCACCGAAGAAATGCCGGAACACCGGGTCATCCATGAACGGATGTCTCTGTGCTTTGATTGCCTTGCTGGTGAACACGTTGACGACGGCACCCATGGAGCGCTTGGCCGCAGAACGGTAGGAGCCGAGGTCCTTTGGTGCCGCAGCTTGCTGCGTTTCGCGGATCGTGATGACGCCCGCGGGCCGGCCGCTGAAACTCAGAAGATCCGGACGCAGGGTTGAGACGACGAAGAGCACGGCCAGCGAGATCGTCGCGGCCTGAGCAAAGATTAGCCACAGCTTGCGCATAGATTGACGGGAAGGAGCCGGCGAGGCAGTGGACGTAGGGGCTTGAATTATCGCTGGTTCATGCTGACTGGAACAGTCCCGTCGATCGCTCAGGGGGGAGGTCCTCGAGGTTTGACACGTCTTCTCCGGCTCGCCTATACTCCGCCGCTTTCCGTTTCCCTCATCCCGCCGGATCTTCGAAGCTAAATGAAGACTTTCTCCGCCAAAGCCCAGGAAATAAAACACGATTGGTTCGTGATCGACGCGACCGACAAAGTGCTCGGCCGTGTTGCCGTAGAGATCGCTCGCCGGTTGCGGGGTAAGCACAAGCCGATCTTCACCCCTCACGTGGACACGGGCGATTTCATCGTGGTGGTGAACGTGGATCGCATTCGCGTCACAGGCAACAAGGCCCAGCAGAAGACCTATTACCGCCACAGCGGGTACCCGGGCGGAATCTATGGGACGACCTACGAGAAACTGCATGCGCGGTTTCCTGGGCGAGTCCTTGAGACTGCCGTGAAAGGCATGTTGCCCAAGGGTCCGCTCGGCTACGCCATGCTGAAGAAGCTCAAGGTGTACGCGGGCGCCGAACACCCCCACGCGGCTCAGCAGCCCAAAGCGCTGGCCGTCTGATACAAGGAACGATTTCCAATGGCCGTTCAGTACAACTATGGCACGGGGCGCCGCAAGAGCGCCGTCGCAAGGGTTTTTATCAAGCCGGGCAAGGGTGATATCCAGGTCAACGGCAAGCCGCTCGACGTGTTCTTTTCGCGGGAAACAGGGCGTATGGTTGTGCGCCAAGCGTTGGAAGTGACCAATCAGATGGGCGCATTCGACATCATCGTCAATGTGACCGGCGGTGGGGAATCGGGACAGGCAGGTGCAGTGCGCCACGGAATTGCCCGCGCCTTGATAGAGTACGATGCGGCTCTCAAGCCCGCGCTTAAAAAGGCCGGGCTGGTGACTCGGGATGCTCGTGAAGTCGAACGGAAGAAAGTCGGTCTTCACAAGGCGCGTCGTCGCAAACAGTTCTCGAAGCGCTAGTGCCGCGAGCCCGGCGAACTTTAGAAAAGCCGCCCAAGGGCGGCTTTTTTGTTGGGCCAGGGTATGTCGCTGTCAGGTGACGGTTCTACTACGGTGTTGAGGTCATGGAGAAATCGAGGATGGCACCGCACCGCTTCAGGATAAGAGCGTCGTAAGTCATGCGTTTTCGAGTTCGATGGCTGTACTAAGGAACGTCAAACGACGATTCGGGATCGCGGCCCCCCGCGTCGCGGTGCGCACACATGTCCCGTGGTATTGGCGAGCCCTACTCACCGGTGCATTGCTCGGCATGATCATGACCATTGCCTGGGGTACTTTCGATTTCGGTCGCAAGCTCGCCGGATTTGATCAAGGCGCCTCAGACAAAGAGCTAGCTCGAATGGCCCAGCAGGCGACCAGTCTCAATTCCGAGAACGAGTCGCTGCGCCGGACACTGGCGACCGCTGAAAGGCAGTTGCAGATCGAGGTGGCCACGCATGAAACGCTCGCCCGCCAGTTGCAGGCAGCCACAGGCGAGAACGCGACTCTGAAAGAGGATCTTGCCTTCTTCCAATCGCTCATGACGAATGGCGACCCCGGAACTGTTACGATCAATCGTTTTAGAGTGGAACCCGATGCCCTGCCAGGCGAGTACCGTTATCGCTTGCTGGTCGTGCAACCGCGCGAGCGCGGGCGCGAATTTCAGGGGCGCTTGCAGCTCGTGGTCGACCTGGAGCAAGATGGTCGCGCGTCAGTCATGACCGTGCCTGCCGATACGGCTGACGGCGAGGGTGTACGCCTCAACTTCAAGTTCTTCCAGCGTGTCGAAGGCAGCTTCACAGTACCTGATGGCACAGTGGCCAAGAAGGTGCAGGCTCGCGTAATCGAACAAGGTGCGACTACGCCAAAATCATCAAAAACGTTCAACCTCTAAGGAGAGCGGGAGGGTACTCGAACCATGTTTGGGAACAAGGTCTCCAAGCCGCAGAATCGAATCGACAGTCTAGTTGGCAATGGAACTCTGATTGAGGGGAACATCACCTTTTCAGGTGGCCTGCGAGTCGATGGAAGGGTTCGCGGGAATGTCATAGCAACGGGTGATCAGCCAAGTACTCTGGTCCTTTCTGAGCAAGCCCAGGTAGACGGCGAGATTCGAGTGTCTCATGCAGTCATCAATGGTACGGTTGTCGGTCCGGTACATGGCACCGAGTATGTCGAACTACAAGCCAAGGCGAAGGTCACAGGTGATGTCCTGTATCGAACCTTGGAGATTCAGCTGGGTGCCGTCGTGCAGGGTAGACTCGTGCATCAGGATGGCGATGCCGCTCAGAAGGTGGTTGCGCTCAAGCCATCCGCGGGTTCCCCGCAGCTCGCGCCGACATCGGCTTCCTCCAGCGATTGACCGGAAATGAGTTGGGGTGGGATACAATCGCTGGCAACGGGCCATTGCCTAAGGAGTTCATCATGAATGCAGTCGTGGAGTTGCCTAGTCCCTTGATCTTCACCGACAATGCCGCAGAAAAAGTGCGTCAGTTAATCGACGAAGAAGGAAACCCCGAACTCAAGCTGCGGGTGTTCGTGTCGGGCGGCGGATGTTCGGGTTTCCAGTACGGATTCACGTTTGAGGAAGCCAGGCAGGAGGACGACACAGCAATGGTTAAGAATGGCGTGACCTTGCTGGTCGACCCGATGAGCTATCAGTACTTAGTTGGCGCCGAGATCGACTATCAAGATAATGTCGAAGGTGCTCAGTTCGTGATCAAGAACCCGAATGCGACGTCCACATGCGGCTGCGGCTCTTCGTTTTCGGCTTAGTAGCGGCGTAGGACGCGACTTAAAAACGAGGGGAACTGCATGTTTCCCCGGCGCAATGGTACGAGGTGGGGAATGCTTGCTTGAATGCGGAAGTAACGGCACACGACAGTTCGTGTCCAAGCAACTATTCCAGAGCTGCTAGGTTGGTTTCCCGCAAAAGCTCCAAGGCGGCCAGTTGCTCATGTGCGTACGCATTGAAGGTTGATCGCAAATGTGCCGTGATTGCAGGGCCGGGTTGCGGCGCACGCCGCAGTGGGTCCACGTGGACCCCGTTGACGTGAAACTCGTAGTGCAGATGCGGGCCGGTGGCCAGCCCCGTCATTCCTACAAAGCCGATTAAGTCTCCCTGCTCTACCCTCGTACCGGCGCGAATACCCTGCGCGAATCCGGAGAGATGACCATACAGCGTGCTATAGCCATTCGCGTGTTTTAGCACTATTGCGTTTCCATATCCGCCATGCACTCCGATCGATACTACGACTCCGTCCGCCGTCGCGCGTACCCGAGTGCCTGTCGGCGCCCCGTAATCGATTCCTTTGTGGGCGCGCCACGTCTTTAGCACGGGATGAAAACGTGAACTCGAGAATCCGGAAGTGATTCTGGAGAACTCCAGCGGGGACCGCAGAAAGGCTTTGCGCATGTTGCGCCCGTCTGGAGCGTAGTAGCCGCCGCGTCCTTTGGCGTCTTCGAAGTACACCGCCTGCAAGATTTGCCCTTGATTGACGAACTCCGCGGCGAGTATTCGTCCGGCCCTGTCGGGCTCACCGTTGATATTTTGCATTTCGTAAACCACCGCGAATCGATCGCCCTTGCGTAAGTCTCGGTGGAAGTCCACATCGCTCGAAAACACCTCGGCCAATTGAATGGCGATGGCGTCGGGGATGCCGGCAGAGTCGGTCGCAGCGAATAGCGAGCTCTGCACGATCGCGGATTTCATGACGGTTCGACGCTCCATTACTGGAGGTATCTCCCCAACCTGGAATCCGTCTGCCGAACGCGCTAGATCAAACCACGTCGAGTCTCCGCGATACTGCAACTCAAGCAATCTGCCGTCCTCGTCAGAGACCGCCTTCACGATACGGCCCGGGATCATCTGGCGTAGCGCATTCCCGTTGCGCACTCGGGTTATCTCGGCAAGGGCTTCGGCATCGTCGACGCGCAGCCGCGCAAGCAGACTTCCGATCGTGTCGCCTCTCTGAACTTGTTCCTCTCGCCAGAAGCGCATCGGCTTCCCGTCGTCCTGCAGAGTTGTGGGAGTCAGACCGACAGTAACCATCACCGGCCGTGGGATCACTGTCTCGGTACTCGTTTGAGGTGCAATCCCGAACGCACCAACGACGCCAAGAAGTGGCAACGCAGAAAGACCCACGAGCCAATGCAAACGGGCCGGTGGGGCGGCTTGCGAGCGCTTTTCAGATACAATCCGGCCTTTGTTTTTGTTGGTCATCAGTGCGTGGATGCAGAATCGATCCCAATGTTAGCAGATGACGCCTATTTTCGATCGATGCTCCGCGGCGGTACTAGATCCGATGCTCGCTGATCGGGTCGGGAGCCAACCACTGAATCCTCTCTCATGATTTCCCTCGAAGCGCAGCTCGAAGTGATCATGCGCGGCTCAGAGGAGCTGCTGGTCAAGGACGAACTGGTGGACAAACTGCGGCGCGGTCGTCCATTGCGAATCAAGGCAGGGTTCGACCCGACGGCACCGGATTTGCACCTTGGACACACGGTGCTTATCAACAAGCTGCGTCAGTTCCAGGAACTCGGTCACGAGGTGCTGTTTCTCATCGGAGACTTCACCGGATTGATCGGAGATCCGACAGGCAAGAACGCAACCCGTCCCCCGCTTACCTCGGTTCAGATCGAGGCGAATGCCAAGAGCTACACGGACCAGGTTTTCAAGATTCTTGACGCAGGCAGGACGCAGGTCTGCTTCAATTCGACCTGGATGGGCAAGATGACGGCCGTCGACATGATCAGGCTCGCCGCGACCCATACGGTGGCGCGCATGCTGGAGCGGGACGATTTCGGCAAGAGGTACCGCGAAGGTCGGCCGATCGCGATTCACGAATTTCTGTATCCCCTGGTACAAGGATACGATTCGGTTGCTATGCGTGCCGATGTTGAACTGGGCGGGACCGATCAGAAGTTCAATCTATTGATGGGGCGCGAACTGCAGAAGCATCACGGCCAACAGCCACAATGCATTCTGACGATGCCGTTGCTGGAAGGGCTTGACGGCATCAACAAGATGTCCAAGTCGCTTGGCAACTATGTTGGCATTGACGAACCACCGACGGAGATTTTCGGCAAGCTCATGTCCATATCGGACACGCTGATGTGGCGCTACATTGAATTGCTGTCATTCGAATCCCTTGAATCGATCAGGCGATGGCGCGCGGAGGTGGAAGCTGGGCTCAATCCCAGAAGTGTGAAGGCCGCATTTGCCCAGGAGATCGTCGCTCGGTTCCACGGTCAAGCAGCGGCCGTGGGAGCTCTGGCCGACTTTGACGCACGTTTCCAACAGGGTGTTCTGCCCGAGGACATGCCGGCATTTTTGTTAGGCGACGGCTTAGAAGAATTGTCGTTGGCTCAGGTCATGAAACGAGCGGGCCTGGCGGCGAGTACATCGGAAGCGATGCGCATGATCGATCAGGGCGGCGTACGGATCAACGGCGAGAAGGTCTCGGATCGTGCGATCGTGCTGGTCCGCGGTGAGGCCATGGTGCTGCAGGTCGGCAAACGAAGATTTGCCCGCGTCACGCTGTCTTGATTCGATTCAACGGCGACCGAACAAGCATCGAGAACAAGATTTGTTGGCGCAGGGGTTGACCCTTTGCAGGTCGTCCGTATAATGCGCGCCTTTCGCCGGTAACGGCATTGCTCTTTAACAGTTTGCACAGCCGATAGATGTGGGCACTCTGGTGGGATGATTGCTGAGGGCGCTGGGTTGAGGTGACTGGGCTTGAGAGAGCTTAGTTATTGAGAGCTGGGGTATTTGGTGATGATCGCGAAGATACTGGAGTGCTCGCAGGATGGAAGTAACGTCAAGCGAGTTTGAAGCTTTGCCAAAGAGATTGAACTGAAGAGTTTGATCCTGGCTCAGATTGAACGCTGGCGGCATGCTTTACACATGCAAGTCGAGCGGCAGCGCGGGG
>JBBQHP010000072.1:0-17552 GCA_038324085.1 Burkholderiales bacterium | reverse complement strand
CAGACGGTGGCAACAGGTAGGCAGTGTCTCGATCGACGCAAACGAAGCGGCTCATTGCGAACATCTCCTCAACGCACTACCCCAATTATCTCGGATCGCGGCAGTATCCAAAAGTCCGGAAAGTCCGACAGACTCCTAGGTGGTTCATCGAACGGGGCTCGCGGCGCGCGGCAACAACACCCACAGCTTGAGCGGCTGGCGCATCCTTCCGGCCAGTTCACCGGCCTCATCGCCGAAGCCCCAGAACAAGTCTGCGCGGATCGCGCCCTTGATCGCGCCGCCGGTGTCCTGCGCAGCCATCAGTCGCTGCAGTGGCGTGTCCGTCCCGGGCCACGTGGTGGCGATGAAGACCGGTGCGCCCAACGGCACCACGCGCGGGTCCACGGCAAGGCTGCGCCCGGAGGTAAGCGGTACGCCCAGAGCCCCCGGTGGCCCGCCATTGCCCGCGGGCATTTCGCGGAAGAACACGTAGGAAGGATTCTCGGCCAGCAACTGGGGCAGCTTCTGTGGATTGTCCCGGCCCCAGGCACGGATGCCTTGCATGGACGCCTTGTCGAGTGTCAGCTCCCCGCGCTCCACGAGCAGGCGTCCGATGGAGCGGTAGGGATGGCCGTTCTGGTCGGCGTAACCGACGCGGACGATCTCGCCGTTGTCGAGCATCACGCGGCCGGAGCCCTGGATCTGCAGAAAGAATAGTTCCACCGCGTCGTCCACCCACAGCAGCTCGCGACCCCGCAGCGGCGCCGGCTCGGCATCGATGTCCGAACGCGTCCAGTAGGGAACGAGCTTGCGGCCGACGAGGCGGCCGCGCAGTCGCATCCCTTTGAGTTCGGGATAGACCTCCGCGAGGTCGATCGCGATCAGGTCATCGGGCGGTCCGTAGATCGGATATCGGTAGCGGGCATCGGGCTTGCGGCTGCCGTGCAACAGCGGCTCGTAATAGCCGGTGACGAGGCCCTCGGTATCGCCGTTTCCGGCCACAACCTGATGCGGTATGAACTCGGTTTCGAAGAACTGACGTTGCGTCGTGGCGTCGGCGGTCGCCATGGCTTGTGCGCGCGCACACGTCTGGGCCCAGACCGGCTGCGCCTTGAGGGCGGGGCAGCCTTGCAGGAAAGCGAGCAGGGCTGCGGCAATGTCGTCCTGCTGCCAGCCCGGCAGATCGGTGAACGCAGCCGGAACGAGCCGGGGTGGCAGGGGCGCCGGCGGCGTCGCGGGCGGCGTCACTTCAGGTACCGGGATCGGCGTCGGTGCGGGTACCGGGGCGGGAGGCGGAACCGTGGTGGGCGTGGCCGGAATCGTGGGTCCGCCCGGCCCACTCGCGCAGCCCGCGAGGATGACGAGAGCGACCGCGCATAGGCGCCGCGCCGCCCCTGCGCTAGAGTCCGTTCTCACGAAACCGGCCGCGGACGACGTCGCGCGAGGGAAACACGCAACATGGGATGGATACTGCTGGAAGCCGCAGTCGCGCTCGCCATAGGTCTTTTCATCGTATGGTGGACCTGGCCGAAGCGCCAGGCGCCACCCAAGCCGCCAGAAGGTGAGGACTGACAACGAAGGCGGGGGTTCCCGGCCGGCGCTGCGGAACCGTCATCTCGCCGTGACGTCGGCCAGCGGCCGCTACGGCCCGCAAGGGTCCCCTGTCTCAGTGCAGCACGCGCGGCATCGACAGCGTGAACGTCGGGATCGGTGCATCGAAGGCGGTGCCGTCGTCGGCCAGCATCTGGTAGCTGCCGTGCATCGTGCCGACCGGCGTCGCGATGGCCGCGCCGCTGGTGTATTCGAAGCTTTCCTCGGGTTGAAGCAGTGGTTGCTCTCCGATCACGCCGATGCCGCGCACTTCCTGGATCTGGCTCTCGGAGTCCGTGATGATCCAGTGACGGCTCAGCAGCTTGGCAGCAACCGTCCCGGTATTGGTAATCGTGATCGTATAGGCGAACACGAACCGGTTTTCGCTCTCGTCGGACTGCTCGGGCACGAACGCTGCCCGGGCTGCGACTTGTATCTCGTAGCGTCGATCTCGTTCCATGCCGCTATTGCACCCGAAAAGCGGATCGGTCTCAAGGAGCACGATGCGCGGTTACAATCGTGCTACCAGCGAGCCCACGGCAAAGTTCCCATGCACCGCATCGCACCCAGCATCCTGTCGGCAGACTTCGCCCGACTCGGCGAGGAAGTCCGCAACGTCATCGCCGCCGGCGCGGACATGATCCATTTCGACGTGATGGACAATCACTATGTGCCGAACCTCACCATCGGCCCCCTGGTGTGCGCAGCCATCCGGCCGCACACGAAGGTTCCGATCGACGTGCACCTCATGGTGAAGCCGGTGGATCGCATCGTCCCCGATTTCGCCAAAGCCGGGGCGAACATCATCTCGTTCCATCCGGAAGCGTCCGAGCACGTGGACCGTACGCTGCAGTTGATCCGAGGCGAGGGCTGCAAGGCGGGGCTCGTATTCAACCCGGCCACGCCGCTCGACTACCTCGATCATGTGATGGACAAGGTCGACCTGATCCTGATCATGTCCGTCAACCCGGGATTCGGCGGGCAGGCATTCATTCCACGCGCACTCGAGAAACTGCGGCTCGCCCGGGAACGCATCGCGGCGAGCGGACGCGACATCTGGCTCGAGGTGGACGGGGGCGTCAAGGTGGACAACATTGCCGAGATCGCGCGCGCAGGCGCGGACACCTTCGTCGCCGGCTCGGCCATCTTCGGCACGAAGGACTATCGGGCGACGGTCGCCGCGATGCGCACGGAGTTGGCGAAGGATGCATTCGAGCAGCGCGCCGGGTAGCGCGTCCGAAGGGGCCGAGCCCGTTCGCGATCACGCACGCTCCATATGAACTGGATTGAACTGTGCAGCCGTGTGCAGGCGGTCGCCTTCGACCTCGATGGCACCCTGCTCGACACGCTGCCGGACCTCGCCGACGCCGGTAACGCGATGCTGGCAGAACTGGGTCGCCCGAGCGTGGCAGAGGCGACGACGCGTTCGTACATCGGCGACGGCATCGCTCGGCTCGTCAAGCGTCTGCTCACCGAAAGTCGGGACGGCGAACCATCCGAGGCCCTGTTCGAGCAGGCACATGCGGCGTTCGAGCGACACTATCGCGTGGGGCTCGTTCGCCGCACCCGCATCTATCCGGGGGTGGTCGAAGGACTCGACGCGTTTGCGCGCGCCGGATTCAAGCTGGCCTGCGTGACCAACAAGGCCGAGGCGTTCACCCGCCCCCTGCTCGCGGCGCATGGACTCGATCAACGCCTTGATCTGATCGTCAGCGGCGACACGCTGCCCAGGAAGAAGCCGGACCCGCTGCCGTTCACGCATTGCGCCTCCGTGTTCGGCGTCGGAACCGGGGCCTTGCTCGTGATCGGCGATTCTGCCAACGATGTGCAATCCGCCAGGGCCGCGGGTTGCACCGTCGTGTGCGTCCCTTATGGCTACACGGGCGCCGGCGGTGTGCGATCTCTGGGGGCGGATGCTATAGTCGAAAACGTCCTCGATGCTGCCCAGCGATTGCTTGCCACGCCCACATGAACTTCGACCATTCGACCACCGGAAACTCGATCCATGCGATCGGTCCATGGCGCCACTGGCGCCGCTCGACCATTGCCCTGAGCGCGCGCTGATTCGCGCCGCTTCGATCTTCCGCGTTCGAATGTGATCAAGGAGTCATCGTGACCGAGCAGGAGTTCGCCGACCTCGCCAAGCGGGGTTTCAACCGCGTCCCGGTGGTACTCGAGACGCTCGCCGATCTCGACACACCGCTGTCCGTCTATCTCAAGCTGGGCAATCGGCCGTACTCGTATCTGCTCGAATCGGTGCAGGGCGGCGAACGTTTCGGCCGCTATTCGTTCATCGGTCTTCCCGCCGAGATCCGCTACGAAGTCCGCGGGCGCACCTGCAGCGAGTATCGCGGCAACACGCTGTTGTCGCAAAGCGAACAGGACGATCCGCTCGCCTGGGTGCGCGCGAACCAAGCACGCTTCAAGGCGGCAGTCCTGCCCGGATTGCCGCGGTTCGCGGGCGGACTGGTGGGTTATTTCAGCTACGACACAGTGCGCTTCATCGAGAGCAGGTTGTCCCAGACCGTCAAGCCGGATGTGATCGGCGCGCCCGACATCATGCTGATGCTCTCGGACCGGCTCGCCGTGGTCGACAATCTTTCGGGGAAACTCTACCTCGTCGTGTATGCCGATCCGCGCGAGCCCGACGCGCTGGCGAAAGCGCGCAGCCAGCTCGACCTCCTGCACTCGGCCTTGCGCATGCCGGTGACCATTCCCGCGGAATTGCCCACGCCGCCGGGCGCGGTCACCTCCGAATTCAGCGAGGACGCGTTCGTCGAGGCAGTGGACCGGGCGAAGCGCTACATCGCCGACGGGGACGTCATGCAGGTCGTGCTGTCGCAACGCCTGTCGCATCCGTAC
Source organism: Burkholderiales bacterium (assembly GCA_038324085.1). Lineage (GTDB taxonomy): Bacteria > Pseudomonadota > Gammaproteobacteria > Burkholderiales. The sequence continues at coordinate 13,121 of JBBQHP010000072.1, read as the reverse complement.
CCGGCGTCACCGCTTGCGCTGTATCGGGCGCTGCGCGTGATGAATCCGTCGCCCTACATGTTCTATTTCGACATGGGCGGCTTCCACGTGGTCGGGGCGAGCCCGGAGATTCTGGTGCGGCTCGAGAGCGGGATAGTCACGCTGCGACCGATCGCCGGAACGCGACCGCGCGGGGCGACCCGGGAGGACGATCTGGCACTCGAAAGCGAATTGCTCGCCGACCCGAAGGAGCGCGCCGAGCATGTGATGCTCATGGACCTGGGGCGCAACGACGTGGGACGCGTGGCCGAAATCGGTTCCGTGAAAGTGACCGACCAGATGGCGATCGAACGCTACTCGCACGTGATGCATATCGTCTCGAATGTGGAGGGGCGCTTGAAGCCCGGTCTCGACGGGATCGCGGTGCTGCAGGCGACTTTCCCCGCCGGCACCCTGAGCGGCGCACCGAAGGTGCGTGCCATGGAGATCATCGATGAACTGGAGCCGTCCCGACGCGGGATCTACGGCGGCGCTGTCGGCTATCTCGGTTTCAACGGCGACATGGACCTGGCGATTGCCATCCGCACGGCCGTGATCAAGGACGGCAGGCTGTTCGTGCAGGCTGGTGCCGGCATCGTCGCGGATTCCTTGCCATCGGCCGAATGGACCGAGACGCAGAACAAGGCGCGGGCGATCCTCCGGGCGGCGGAGATGGCGCAGGCGGGGTTGTTCGCCAAGCCCGGAACCTGAGTCACCGCGTACCGGTCGTCATCGCGACCGGGCCCGCCGGGAATTGCAGGGCCACCGCAGCACCGCCGAGCGTGCTGCGGCTTATCGCGATCGCCCCTCCGTAGGATTCGACGATGTCCCGGCTGACGGCGAGTCCCAGGCCGTGGCCCGGAACGGTCTGGTCGGCCCGCACGCCTCGCTCCAGCACGGCGCCGGACATGCCCGCCGCGATGCCGGGTCCGTCGTCTTCGACCGTGATGCGAAGGGCATCGTCGACGATCTCGGCGCTGACCCGAACACGCTGTCCACACCATTTGAAGGCATTGTCGAGGACATTGCCGAGCGCTTCGATCAGGTCGCCCTCGTCGCCTCGGAACGGCAACTCCGGTTCGATCACGGTCTCCAGGGTGACCGGTTTGTCAGCATGGACCTTGCGCAACGCCGCCAGGAGGCGCTCAACCAGGGGCTTGACCGGATGCGCGATGCCGATCGAAGGACGACCCGAGGCGGCCGCGCGCTGGAGATGGTAGCCGATCAGGCGATCCATCCGCTCCAACTGCGAGTCCATCGCGGCGACCTGAACCTCGTCCGCCCGGCCGTCGCGAAGGGAGCCGCGCAGTACGGCCAGCGGTGTCTTGAGGCTGTGGGCAAGATCCGCGAGCGCATCGCGGTAGCGCTGCTGGCGCGTGCGTTCGTGCAGAAGGAGCGCGTTCAGATTTGCGGTGAGGCGAGCCAGCTCGGTCGGATAGTTGCCCGACAACGTGGCTTGCCGGCCGCTCTCGAGCGCCGTCAATTCGTCTGCCGCTCGACGCAAGGGCCGCAGACCCCAGCGCAGCGTGAGCCATAGCACTGCGAGCAGCAGCAGGCCCATGGCACCAAGCCAGCCGATCAGGCTGCGCCGATACACGCCGAGTTGTCGTTCATAAGGTGCAAGGTCCTCGGCGATGCTGAACGTGAAAGGATAGCTGCCACCGGATGTCGTCCAGCGCACGCCGAAACTCTGGACGAAGTAGGCGCGCCCGTCGGAACCCGCCTGCTGCTCGAATCGTTGCACCCCCGGAGGGAGCTTCGGCGAACCGAGCTCGCCCGCTGAGAGTGCGGAGTGCGAGTGCCAGACCGCGCTCCCGGCACCGTCCACGATCGAAGCGTAGAGGCCTGATCCGACCAGATCGAGCCGGGGTTCCGCCAGACCCTCACCGACCGTGATCCGGCCTGCGCTGTCGACCTCGGCTGCGGCCATCACGAGGTAGACCTGGGCCAGCAGTCGCTCCTGACGGGCGCTGCGCGCGCTTTCGCGGAAGGCCTGTTCGAGCGCGAACGCAGAGAGCGCAACGAACACGGCCACGACCAGACCAGCCACGCAGGTGAGTCGCGAATTGATGGAGCGCATCTCCCTCGCCCGTACCGGGTCCGTCAGCTCTCGGCGCCGAGCGTGAAGCGATAGCCCCGGCCGCGCAGCGTTTCGAGAGGTTGCAGCGTTCCGTCTCGATCGAGCTTGCGGCGCAATCGTCCGACCAGGACTTCGATTACGTTGCTGTCGCGTTCTTCATCATGCGGATAGAGATGCGCAGCGAGTTCGTCCTTCGAAACGACGCGGGGCCGTTGTCGTACCAGGTGTTCGAGCAGGAGATATTCGAAGGAGGTGAGCTCGACTTCGACGCCTTCGAGCGTCACGCGCTGGGCAGCGGGATCGAGCTCGATCGGGCCCGCGCGCACGCAGTCCTGCGCACTGCCCGCGGCGCGGCGCAGCAGCGCTTTGAGGCGTGCCAGCAGTTCCTCCATCTGGAATGGTTTCGCGAGATAGTCATCGCCGCCCGCCTCGAGCCCCTGCACCTTGTCCTGCCAGCGGTCACGTGCCGTCAGGATCAGTACGGGCAGTCGGCTGCCATCCACACGCAGGCGACGGATGATCTCGAGGCCCGACAAACCGGGAAGTCCGAGATCCACGACGGCTGCGTCGAACGGGTATTCGGTGGCCAGATAAAGCGCATCCTTGCCCTCGCCGCACACGTCCACGGCGAACCCTTGATCGATCAAGGCGTCGCTCAGCTGCTGGCGCAGATCGGGATCGTCCTCGACGACGAGAAGGCGCATGGGTCGCGATCGTGGGGACGGGCCGGGAAGTCACCGGCTGCCCGTCAGCGCGTGTCTCCGGTTCTTGCGTCGACGAACACGACGATCACGTCGCCCCGCGGCGTGAGTACCTTGATCCGGTAGCCGTTGCCTTCGGCCCGCGCGTCGAGAATGCGACCTCCGGTCCTGCTCCGGACGATGGCGACCGCCTGCTCCAGGCTCACGCCCCGATCCGCCGCCCGCAAGTATCCGGCGGCGGCCATGGACGGCGCTAGCTCCAAGGCGCGGTCGCGCTGCGCATCGGCGGCGGATGTCACGGCGGTGGCAGAGGCGAAGAGCACGATCGACACCGTCGCGTGCCAAGGACGATAGGGCATGACGAAGATGATGGCCGATGGATCAGCGACCGGCAAGGCGCTCGGCCTTGCCGGTCCGCCGGATCAATCATCGCCGCCGACCGGATCGACATTGACGTGCACCCGCAGACGGGCACCAGGATCGTAGGGCATGACCGTGTCGTAGCTGCGTCCACCGTATTCGTAGGCGACGCGATAGCCGACGACGCGGCGCTCCCATCGATCGGTCTCGACGCAGCGCTGGACTTCGCGCCCGCCGCGATCGTAGCCATCGTCGCGACGAGACAACCGATCTCCCGTCAGTGCCCCGATCGCGGCGCCGGCGGCTGCCGCCGCCGTCCGGCCGTTGCCCCGACCGATTTGAGCACCGAGCAATCCGCCCGCGACGCCGCCGATGACCGGGCCCAGCAGACTGCCGGATTCCCGCCGGCGGTAGTTGCCGGGAATATATTCGGAACGGCATTCGCGGCTTGGTACGTTGACACGCTCGTACTCCGGTGTGACACCGCGAACGAGCGCTTCATCGTAGAAGCCGGCATCGGCACGCGCGACCTGAGCGCCCAGCGACAGCCCGATCGTCAGGGCAACAGTGGTGACTTTCATGATGTTCTCCTCGAATGCACCGTTGACGGGATATCAGGGCAGGCGGCCGCGCAGGATGATGGTCACGCCGTCGCGGCCGTGGGCATAGCGCGGAAAATGACCGTAGCTCCGGTACGCGGGGCCATGGTGATGCCAGCCCGGGGAGGGTCGCCACTCGTTGTGGTAACCGTGAGGCCTGAGCTGCTGCCAACGACCCTGGTCCCGGCCGCGGTCGCTCCAGCCCCGATCGTGGCCATGATCATCAGCGAAGGCGGCTGCGCTGCCGACCAGCAGGGTAGCAACGAGGGGGATGACGAAGCGGGTTTTCATGAACGTTCTCCTTGGATGATGCCGGCCCGGGTCGGACCGCGCGGAAGCAAGGCTAGGGCGTGCACGCTGAACGGAAGCTGAACGGATCGCCTCATCAGCCGGCGCTTGCTCCTGCAGGGCCTTGCCGGAATAATCCGGCCCGTGAACGCTCCCTCTTCATTCCCGCCCGATCCTCGTCGGTCCAGGCGCTGGCGTAAGCCTGCCCTCTGAACCCCATTGGGCGCGACGCCGGGCGTCATCGGCAATCTGCGGCGACACTGAGCGATTTATTCCGATCCGGCGCTGCGCCCCGCGCGCAGCGCCGGATCGCAGCCGTCGCGAAACCGGCAAACGGGCGCGGGACGAAAGGATTGGAACTTCCATGCTGCTGATGATCGAAAAGGCGCATCAACGATTTTTGTGATCCGCTAGCGTCTGGAAATACCGCCCCAAGGCCCTGAGAACCAGGGCCTTTTATTTTTCTACGTCCGCGTCGATCCGTTGCGATCCAGAGGAAAAGCGGGTACCGTTGCGGGTATCAAAATGTCACATAAGCATCACAGGTGCATACCCGCATGCTCACCGATACGAAGATCCGCAACACCAAGCCCACCGAGAAGCCGGTCAAGCTGCCTGACAGCAACGGGCTTTACCTGGAAGTGCGGCCGTCTGGCGCGAAGCTATGGCGATATCGGTACCGCATTGCGGGCAAAGAAAACGTCTTTGCCATAGGCGAGTACCCCGGCATCGGATTGGCGGATGCGCGGGCGACCCGCGCTGATGCCCGCGAACTGGTCAAGCAGGGTATTCACCCGGCACACAACCGCCATGCAGCAATGGCGGCACAGGTAGCCGAGAACGCAAACACGTTCAAGGCGGTTGCGTTGGAGTGGATCGACCAGCGCAAGGTGAAGTGGTCCCCCTACTACTTCCGACAAGTCGATCGTTTCCTGAATGCCGACGTATTCCCGTACATCGGTGGCTTGCCGATACGCAGTGTGACAGCGGCGCACTTGCTGGAGATCATCAAACGGATCGAGAAGCGGGGAGCGGAAACCGTGGCGTTGATGGTTCGCCAGTGGATCAGTGCGGTTTTCCGGTACGCAGTGGCGACATTACGCGCCGATTCCGACCCGGCCTCCGCATTGAAGGGCGCCATTCACCGGCCCAAGGTGCGGCATCACAAGCCGTTGTCCCGCGATCAGATTGCGGAATTGACTAGGGCGCTGGAGTCCTATGGGGGTTATCGAACGACCGTGATCGCGCTCAAATTGATGATGCTGACGTTCGTTCGTACCGTAGAACTACGCGGGGCGCGGTGGGAAGAATTCGATTTGGAGCGCAAGGAATGGCGCATACCGGCCGAGCGCATGAAGATGCGGGAGCCGCATCTAGTCCCGCTGTCCCGACAAGCGGTGGAGCTGCTGCGCGAGTTGCGCACCTACACGGGCGGGCGTGACTTCCTGTTTCCGAACTATCGGAATCCGAGAACCTGCATGACTGCAACGACGTTGAATCGCGCGCTGGAACGCATGGGATTCAATGGAAAGGACAGCATCGGGTTTTCCGCGCACGGCTTTCGGGCGACGGCTTCAACGATCCTCAACGAAGTGGGATTTCGACCCGACGTGATCGAGCGCCAGCTGGCTCACGCAGAGCGCAATAGAGTGAGAGCCAGTTACAATCAGGGAGAGTATTTAGAGGAACGGCGGGCCATGATGCAGGCGTGGGCAAATAGTCTCGACGCGCTTACATCGGGTGCCGAGATTCTGACGATTCGTCGGGCTGTCGCATAGTCGTGGCACTCTGCTATTGCTGAGGCGCGATGATGAGTCAAGGCCCCCTTGATTACCTCGACTATCGGTGGGACGAGCGTGGACCCACCGTCCCGGGAAATCGCCTTCTAGAGTCGCTCGAAGGTGATATTTCGCCGCATCTGGAATATTCCGAGACCAAGGCGCTCGCGGCAATCGCGGCCGCAATCCACGTGAACGCGCCGTCGCTTCCGCCGGAGAAATTAGAGCAGGCGGTCCGTTGGTTGAAGCTTTGGAAGCTAGATCGGAAGCCTCTGACGCGAACGCACTCCCACATGGACAGCGCATTTCGCAGGGTCTTGGACAGAATCCGTGAAAGTCCTGAGCAATTGGTCCTGCAGAACCGCGCCTCTTCGTTGACGCTCGCGGCGCGCGGCGTTGCAGTCCTGTTTGGTGTTTCCCTTGCGATTACGGTAGGGATGTTCTTGCTCGAAGCGGCGTGGATCTGGCGGGTTTTGGGGATACTCACGGCGGTCGCGCTACTGTTATTGAGCGAGGCATTGATCAATAGCAGTATGAAAGTCGCGAAGGAGCAGGATCGTCGCTACGTATTTGACTGCATTAGGCAGGCGGAAACGATCTCGGAGCTCTCCGAAGCAGGCTTGTTCGGTTATTTGAGAGGGGCGCACCCAGTAGAAGGGTTGCCTTGGAATGAGGGCGAAGCGCGAGCCGCGATTGCCAAAGAGTTGGAAAGGCTTACAGATGCTCTGTATCGGGATTCAGAGGGTTTGGCGGGACTTGTTCATTACTCCCACCAGAGCTGAACGTGGCTGTCCCTCTTCTGAGGTTTCTGCGCGGAAACGCTGCGGGTAGCCCGACGCGGCAATGGCTGGGACAACCCTGCCCGAAACGTGCAGCAACTCTTCAACGTCTGTGCGAAAGGGCACGGAAATGGATTTCCCGGCTTATGTCCCTGAGACTGTTCAAACGCACATTGCGACGCTGATCGAGGGTACCGCAGACGATCCAAACGGATGGGAAGCGGCCCTCTTTAGTGCGCAAAAGCAAATTGCGGAGACTGAGGATATAGAGGCGTACGCCCGCGGCGACAAGCCCGAACATCCGACCGCGTCGCAACATACTGCCGATGCCAGATCCCTCTGCGACATGCTGACGAGCTCCATTGCCTGCCTACGGCGATTGGCATGCGACCTGCGGATGAGGGAAGCCTATGCGTTGCTGGCGCGCGAATTCGCAGATCACGGGCAGTGGCGCGGCTTTATCAGTGCGGCGTGGGGTGCGCAGATGGACTTCGGCATATATCGCGACCGATTGAAGCGCGCGGTAGAACTGCGGGACCAGATTGCCACGACTTCCGAAGCCCTCGCCAGCCTGCTGCGAGACACCTCTGAAATCCCCTTGTCCCATTGGCCGTCAGAGTTTTATAGCATTCCTGAGCTACTGCGAAAGACTGATAACCACGAGCTGCAAGGGCACAACCTGCGTATGTGGCGTGCGATGCGCCCATATGTACTAGGTGATTCGCCAGGACATGCCAGTCGAGAGAACGAGCAATCACCCCAAGAGGAGGAACAATCGAACACTCCAGGGATTGCAATTGGCCGCGCCACTCTGGAACCGGGAGAAACGCCGCAGATTGATGCGCTGGCACAGACTCAGGAGAACCTTCTATATGGATGGCAGGTATCCCCGGACGTATCAGCATTGCTTGACACCTTAGCGCTCGCAGCGCGGAACTTCTCGCCGAGTGAATACGGGACCGTTGGCACCGCGGTTAGAACCAGGCAGCGAAGCGCCAAGACCGAGTACTTGCGAGCCTTCGGGGACTTGCTGATGCGCGTCCATCACCTAACCCCGACACCTACTATCAGACGTGCGATGGCAATCGTGGCAACGGTGGTGATAAATCTGCCCGATGTAGTCGTGTCAGATGATGACGTGCGAAAAGCGATGCCTTCGCTCGGCCGGGAGCGGCCGCTGGAAGGAGCGTAGTCGGGGCCTTCAGTCGGTCGGAAAACTCGGCGCCGAAAAAGTGGCTGAGTTTCTTTTGCCGGAGAAGGGCAAGCCAACAGGATGCGCGTGTCGGCCAAGCAAGGCCATTCACGGAGTAACGCGCATGTACCAACTTCCCGAAGTCGGCTTTCTGCGTCTGTCGCAGATCCTTGGCGACGCCAGCGCCAAACCGCCCATCCCGCCGATCATTCCCGTGAAAAAGTCGTGCTGGTGGAATGGCGTCAAATCAGGGCGCTTCCCAAAGCCGGTAAAACTCGGACCGCGCGTTACCGTGTGGCGAGTCGAGGACATCCGCGCCCTGATTGCATCGGCGTAAGGGGCACGGACATGACTACAAAAACGAAGGGCCGGAACGGTGGCAACCGTCCGGCCCCAAAGACTTGCGCTAGCCTTGATCCTACCTCGATTGCCGTGTGGGGCTTGATTCCTGCGGGCTTGGCACCGCGGCTGATTCAACGCGGGGGGCGCTGACAGATGCATAGCGATTTTCAACGCATCCGCGATGCCCTGCAACATATTCCAGTCGGCCGACACAATGAGCGCGTCCGCGTGGCCTTCATGCTGAAATCCGAGCTTGGCGAATCTGGCCGCGATCTGTGGGACGAATGGCGGGATGGACGTGGCGACGATGAGGCCACATCCGTCTGGAAGAGCGCCAGCGAAAGCGGACCGCTGAAAATCGGCACGCTGTTCCTTGAAGCCAAGGCGAACGGCTGGCGCGAGGAGAGCGAGCACCAAAAGCCTACCCCGGACGAGATTGCGGAGCGGCGGCGCATCGCGGCAGAAGGCGCCGCGCGAGACGACGCCGAAACCGAGCGGCAACGCGCCGACACGGCGAAGAAAGCGAGGGCGATCTGGAGAGCCGCGACCGAAGCGACCGCGGATCATCCTTACCTGTTCGGCAAGCATGTTTCGCCCGTGGCAACCCTGCGAGAGATCGAAGCGAGTACCGCGGCAGGAATACTCGGCTACGTGCCGAAGTCGGGCGGCGAGGCGCTGACCGGGCGTTTGCTGGCGGTCCCCATCAAACAAGGTGACAGGCTCTCCACGCTGGAACTGATCGACGGCGAAGGGCGCAAGACGGCACTAGCCGGACGTGGCACTAAGTCGGGCGGGTATTGGGCGGCGCAACCGCTACCCGATGGCGATGGCGATGGCCTGTCACTGCTGATCGGTGAAGGCGTGGCGACCGTGCTGTCCGCAACGGAAGCCAGCGGACACCCGGCGATTGCTGCGCTGTCGTCGGGCAATCTGCCAGCAGTCGCGAAGGCGATGCGCGAACGCTACCCGAGCGCGGCGCTCGGGATCCTGGCCGATCTGGTGAAGGCGACCGGCGAGCCTGATCCCCACGCCATCGAGGCGGCGCGGGCCGTCGGTGGGCTGCTGGTAGTTCCTGACTTCGGTACGGATCGGCAACCCGATCAAACCGATTTCAACGACATGCACCAAGCGCACGGGCTGGAAGCCATACGGCAGGCCGTGGCGGGCGCAATCGAGGCGGCGAGGGCAGAGGTTCAAGCGGAAGCCGGAAGCCTGCCAGCGGGCGATTCTGCGGCAGCGTCGGAAATTGGGGTAACAGAGGTAACAGGGGTGCAACCCAGTAACGGCGGGCCTGCAGCTGTTACCCCTGTCGAAACTGTCGGGGGAGCAGGGGTATCAGGAGAGGCGGAAAGCCCCATTCCGGCGGCAAACAAGCGGCCGGCCTTCCGCGTCTTTGATGATTGGCTGGAATACGGCGGCGCGAAGTTCAGGCCGGGCGTGTGGCACTTCGGCAGCAAAGACGGCAGCGACACTCAAGCGTGGATCTGTTCGCCGTTGCATGTCGAGGCCGTGACCTTCGACGGGCAGGAAAATAATTTCGGTCGGCTGTTGCGCTTCAAGAACACGCTGCGGCGCGAGCGGCAATGGGCCATGCCAATGGATCTACTGAGCGGCGACGGCGCAATGCTGCGCGCTGAATTGCTGGCTATGGGCGTTGAGATCGACCCGACCGCGAAGGCGCGCAACCTGCTGGCGACCTACCTGCAAGACCGACCGCCAAAGCGGCACATGCGTTGTGCCCTGCAAGTCGGCTGGTGCGACGATTCTTTCGTCCTACCGGACACCGTGATCGGGCCGACGGCATCGGGCGTGATCTTCCAAAGCGCCGAGCGCGGACACGATGAACACACTCGGGGCGGTACGCTGCAAGGCTGGCAGTCTGAAGTATCGGCGCGGGCTTTCGGCAATACCCTGCTTCTTCTGGCGCTGTCGGCATCCTTTGCTGGGCCGATGCTGGCGCGCTGCAATGCCGAAGGCGGCGGGGTTCATTTCGTCGGCGATTCCTCAACCGGCAAGACCACGGCAATCGAGGCGGCATGCGCTACCTGGGGCGGGCCGAACTATCGAAGAAGCTGGCGCGCGACCGCCAACGGCATGGAGGGCGCGGCGGCACTGTTCAATGATTGTTTGCTGGCCTTGGACGAAATCAGCGAATGCGACCCGCGCGAAGTCGGCGCAATCGTCTATGCACTCGGCAACGGGCGCGGAAAGCAGCGGGCTACTCGCAGCGGCGCGGCGCGGGGCGTGGTGCGCTGGCGCTGCTTTGTTGTGTCGAGTGGCGAGCGCACCATTGCAACAACGATGATGGAAGCCGGGCACAGGGCGAAGGCCGGGCAAGGCGTTCGACTGTTGGACATTCCGGCGGCGCGGGAATTCGGCGCCTGGGACACCCTGCACGGCATGTCGAATGCGGCGGCATTCTCGGACGCGATCAAGCGCGCGGCGGCAACGCACTATGGACACGCGGGCCGGGCTTTCCTTGAAAAGCTGACACGCGACGGGCGTGACTTCTGCGAACTGCTGGAACGTGTCAAGAGCCTGTCCGAGTTTTCCGCTGAGGGCGGCGAGGGACAGGACAAGCGCGCGGCGGGCCGCTTCGCACTGCTGGGGCTGGCCGGCGAACTGGCGACTGAATACGGGATTACCGGCTGGCCGGAAGGCGATGCAATTGAGGCGGCGGCCGAGTGCTTCAAGGTCTGGCGATCTGCTCGCGGTAAGGGCAACGACGAGCGCCGGCAAATTCTTGAGCGCGTTTCGAGCTTCATTGAACGGCATGGCGACGGGCGTTTTTCGGATGCCGACGGGAACGGGGAACCGCAGACCCGAGACCGGGCCGGATGGTGGCGGGATACCGGCGAGGGCCGGGAATACCTGTTCACGACGGCCGGCATGCACGAAGCATTGAATGGCTTCGACTTCAAGCGGGCGCTTGACGCATTGCAGGAAGCCGGAGCATTGCCGGCACCGGGGGCAGACGGCAAACGGGCGAAGCCGGAACGTATCAAAGCCCGAGGTGCGGGAACGATCCGCCTGTACGCAATACGCCCGGACAAGCTAGGGGGCGATCATGCTTGACGATCTGCTGGCGACGTTGGAACGGCGGGCGACTGTTACCCCTGTTACCCCATGCAACCCGGTGGAGGTATCAGCGAAACCCTTCCAGCACAAGGCTTGCACCCTTGTTACCCCTGTTACCCCGAGAATCGCAAATAATCGAAGCGATGCGCTAAAAGTCGGCGCGCTCGACCCGGCGACCGCTTCCGGTTGGTGGCTCATTCACTTCGCCGACCGCGATCCGGTGGAGGTCGCTTGCACCCCGGAGGCGACGCACGCCGAAGTATTGGAACGGCACCCGGATGCGATAGCGGCAGAACCCTTTACCCCGACTATCCGGCAACCATTGGCACCTCTGACCGCCGAAGAGGTTGCGGCGATCCGCGCATGGCTCGCACATATCGAGGAAACCGACCCGGCGACCATTGCCGACGCGCTAAACCAGTGCCAGCGGGACGCGGAAGCGCGGGACTACTTCACCGGACGAGCGGCGGCGGAACTGTCGAACCGCGGCCCGCTCTCGGATGACCGACGCAGTTGCGAGGAATGCGCGAACTTGACCGGGCGGCGATGCTTGGCGGTACGACGGGGCGAATTCGTGGCGAGCCGGGACTATGAACCCGAGCGAGACCTTCCCCGACGATGCGAGGGCTATAACCCTGGCGCTAACGACGACGGCCGACGACCCATCCGGGAACGCTGGCCGGGACTGGTTCAGAAAGGCGGCGAATGATGGCGAGCAAGGCGAAAGAACCTGCGACGGAAGAGAAGAAATTTCCGCGCAAGGCCGTACCGCTGTACGTCTCGACAAGCGATAGCGAGGAGGCGGCGGCGCGAAGGTTCGCGACGCTAACCGTTTCCCCCGAATTGGCCGCGTACCGGGCAATCGGAGCATCCGAAACGAAAACGGCGATTGGCGTGCAACTTGACGTGCCGACTCTGCTGGAAACACTACGCGACCAAGCGGCGAACGTGAATCGCGGCGATCTATCCCACGTCGAGGCCATGCTGATGAATCAGGCGACGGCGTTGCAAAGCATCTTTGCGCGGCTTGCAGAGCGTGGACTGACCTGCAACGGCCTTGCTCAGTATGAAGCGGATATGCGTATCGCCCTGCGGGCGCAGTCACAGTGCCGCGCAACGCTGGAGACACTTGCAGCAATCAAGAATCCGCCCGTCGTCTACGCTCGGCAGGCGAATGTGACAACGGGTCCGCAGCAAGTGAACAATGGCGTACCCGCTCCCTCACATGCGCGGGAAAACGAAATCGAGCCAAGCAAACTATCAGGAGATACCTTTGAGCTACGTCAGGACACCGGAACACCGACGCTTACGGTCAGAGATGATCCGGCGCTGGCGACCGTGGGAGCACTCGACGGGACCGAAATCGGCAGCAGGTAAGGAGATTGTTTCGCAGAACGCTTGCAAGGGCGCATGGCGGGCAGAACTGGGAGAATTGCGACTCTTCTTGCGGGAGCAGGATCAGGCGTTGAGGAATAATGCAATTCTGCTAGCCAGTGACGCGACGAAGCCGCGGCACGGATGAGACCTTCTGTCCCGACGCGGAGGGGCAGAGTACGCATTCGAATATGTGGGGCATAGTTACGCATCTGAGGGGATAACATGGCCAACAAGTACAAAAATGCTCTGGTGGTTTTGGCGATGATATGCAGCTTCCCGCTTGCGCGCGCAGAGCCAACGCCGACAGTGTCGCGTCTAATGCGCGAACCAGCGACTATCTGGGATCTTGGAATATTCAAGCTGGAGAATCGATTGAACGATAGCCGTTACGGAGCGTGTCAATGACTTTGCGACACCTGGGTATTTGAATTTAGTGAGTGTTGCCTGATTTGGTTTTCTGGGTTGAGCTGGTTCCTCGTTGGCGGATTGATCCATGCGGCGAGTGGCACTTCGGGAGGGCGTGGGACGA
>JBBQHP010000071.1:0-19049 GCA_038324085.1 Burkholderiales bacterium | reverse complement strand
GCCGCCCGAGCTGCCGCCCGGGACTGCCGCCTTGTCCCACGGATTGAGCACGTTGCCATAGGCGCTGTTCTCGTTGGACGAGCCCATCGCGAACTCGTCGCAGTTGAGCTTGCCGAGCGTGACCATGCCGGCCGCACCGAGGTTCTGCACGACCGTCGCATCGAAGGGGCTCATGTAGCCCTCGAGCATCCGGCTCGCTGCCGTCGACGCGAAATCCTTCGTGACGAAGATGTCCTTGTGGGCGATCGGGATCCCGGTCAGCGCGGTCGCGGTCCCGGCCGCGCGCCGCGCGTCGGCCGCGCGCGCCTGGGCGAGCGTGACGTCCGGTCGGACATCCAGGAACGCATTCAGGTCCCGATGCGCGTCGATCCGGTCGAGGAACGCTTGCGCCAGCTCCACTGCCGACACCTCGCGGCGCGACAGGCGGCCCGACAGTTCCACGAGCGAAGCCGCGTGCATGGAACTCATTCGATCACCCTGGGGACGAGGAACAAGCCGTCCTCGCGGGCGGGCGCGTTGCGCATGTTCGCTTCGCGGTCGATGACTTCCGTCGGACTATCGTCTCGCAATCGCTGCCCGCCGCCGAGCGGATGCGCCATGGGTTCGATGCCGGTGGTGTCTACGGCCTGCATCTTCGCGATCAGCGCGAAGATATCGTTCAACTGGGTGAGGGTACGTCGGCTTTCGGCGTCGGAAATCTCGATCCTTGCGAGATGTGCGATGCGAGCGACGTCGTCAAGCGAGAGCGCCATTCGGACTCGGGACGAAAAAGGGACTCAAAGACGGGTAGAACTGGACGAAAACAAGGGGTAGAACTTTGTCCAAGCTAGCGCCGTAAGGTACCATAGCCGGCTTGATCCGCACCATTCCAACGCTCCCGCACGCCAACGCCACGAGGCTCAGTTCATGTTCGGTTTCCTTTCCGGGTATTTCTCCAACGACCTCGCGATCGACCTCGGCACTGCCAACACTCTGATCTACGCCCGGGGCCAGGGGATCGTCCTGAACGAACCATCGGTCGTTGCAATCCGGCAAGATGGTCCGAACGGCAAGAAGGTGATCGAGCAAGTGGGGCTGTCCGCCAAGCAGATGCTCGGCCGCACGCCCGGCAACATCACGGCGATCCGCCCGATGAAGGACGGCGTGATTGCCGACTTCACCGTCACCGAGCAGATGTTGAAGCAGTTCATCAAGAAGGTGCACGACGCCCGCTTGTTCAGTCCGCAACCGCGGATCGTGATCTGCGTCCCGTGCGGGTCGACCCAGGTGGAGCGGCGCGCGATCCGCGAGTCGGCGTTCGGCGCCGGAGCGCGCAAGGTGGAACTGATCGAGGAACCCATGGCCGCGGCCATCGGCGCCGGACTGCCGGTCTCGGAAGCCACCGGCTCGATGGTGGTGGACATCGGCGGCGGCACCACGGAGGTGGGGGTCATCTCCCTGGGCGGTATCGTCTACTCTGCGTCGGTCCGCGTGGGCGGCGACAAGTTCGACGAGGCCATCATCAACTACATCCGTCGCAACTATGGCATGTTGATCGGCGAGACCACGGCCGAGGAGATCAAGAAGGAAATCGGATCGGCGTTTCCGGGCTCCGAAGTGCGCGAGAAAGAGGTCAAGGGCCGCAACCTGGCGGAAGGCATCCCGCGCAGCTTCACCATCTCATCCAATGAGATCCTCGAAGCCCTCACCGACCCGCTCAATTCGATCGTCAGCGCGGTCAAATCGGCGCTGGAGCAGACGCCGCCCGAGCTAGGGGCAGACATCGCCGAAAAGGGCATGGTCCTGACCGGGGGTGGCGCGCTGCTGCGCGATATCGACCGACTTTTGATGGAAGAGACCGGACTGCCGGTGATCGTCGCCGAAGATCCACTCACCTGCGTGGTGCTCGGTTCGGGCAAGGCGCTCGAGAACATGGACAAGTGGACCGGTATCTTCACCAACGACTGAGCTTTGCCGTTGCCGGGTGCCGGTAGTCCGACGTCGCCCGTAACGCCCTTGCCCGGCCCGATCTGATCGGCCCTGATCCAACGTCCTTCGATGCAAGCCACGCCGCAGCCTATCTTCAAGCGCGGCCCGAGCCTTGCGGTCCGGTTCGCATTCTTCGCGTTCCTGTCGCTCGCCCTGCTCGCGTCGGACGCGAGGTTCCGCTATCTGGAGGGGATCCGCACCGTGGCGTCGGTGGTTCTCTATCCGCTGCAACAGGCGGCGAGCCTCCCGGGCGAGCTGCTCACCCGCACCGGTGAATTCTTCGTGACGCAGTCGGCGCTCTATCGTGAGAACGAGCGACTGAAGCGCGAAGCGCTGCTGCATGCACCCCAACTCCAGCGTCTTGCAGCGCTTGAAGCCGAGAACGCGCAATTGTTGCGATTGATGGATGCCAAGCCCTCGCCCGAGCGCAAGACCACGATTGCGGAGATCCTCTACGAAAGCCGGGATCCGTTCACGCGCAAGGTGGTCATCGACCGCGGCACGAATCACGACGTGCACGCGGGCGAAGCCGTGATCGACAATGTCGGCGTGCTCGGCCAGATCACGCGCGTCTTCCCGTTCGTGTCGGAGGTATCGCTGATCACCGACAAGAACCAGTCCGTCCCGGTGCAGAACTCGCGCAGTGGATTGCGCTCGGTCACCTTCGGTCTCGGCCACGACGGTGCGCTCGAGTTGCGCTTCATCCCCGTGAACGCCGACATCCAGATCGGTGACGTGCTCGTCACTTCGGGGATCGACGGGACTTATCCGGCCGGATTGCCGGTCGCGACAGTGGCGAACATCGAGCGCAACGCCGCATTCGCGTTTGCCAGGATCACCTGCACGCCCTCGGCCGGCGTCTCGAGTTTCAATCGGGTGATCGTCCTGTCCGCCCCGCCGCAGATGGTCCCGAACCCGCTCAAGACCGAACCGGTGGCCGAGCGCCCGCGTAAAGGGTCGGCAAAACCATGAGCCGGTCGAATCTCGGCGACAACATCCAGGGTGGCGAGGTCATGCTGCCCGTCCGGACCGGCTATATCCTCCTCACCCTGGCGGTCGCGGTCGTCCTCGATCTCGTGCCGCTGCCGGGGTGGATCTCCTGGGTGTGGCCCGACTTCGTGGCGGTGGCGCTGGTGTACTGGGGGGTGTACCAGCCGCGCCGGCTCGGACTGTTTCCGGCCTGGCTGCTGGGGCTGCTGATGGATGTCGCCGACGCGACCCTGTTCGGCCAGCACGCACTTGCCTACTCGGCGCTCATGTTCGCGGTGATCTTCCTCCACCGCCGCATTCAGATGTTTCCGGTGCCCTACCAGATGGCGCACGTGCTGGCACTGCTGCTGGCGCAGCAGTGCATCCAGCTGGTCGTCAGGCTGGTCGACAGCGCGCAGTTTCCGGGCTTCCAGTACTTCTTCGCGAGCGTCACGGGCGCGGTGCTCTGGCCCGTGGTGGTGGCGGTGCTGAACGCGCCCCTGCGTCGGCGGCAAGGCGCGGACGATGTCTGAGAGCATGGGCTTTCCCCGCGCCCAGGCCGTTCACCGACCCGCCGTCGGGCCGGACGCGCGCAAGCGTCGTAGCGGGCAGGGCCGCGTTCGACGGGTCTCGACTTCCGGTCGGCGGTGGGTCGGGACGCGCTGAAAGGGCGCCCGGGCGACACCCATGCTGCTCCGCTTTCCGCTCAAGCTGGGATTCTTCCGCCGTTCGCGTGCCGGTTTCCGGCCCCACGGGCGCGGGGTCGAGATGCGCGATCTCATGCGCGACCTGCAGCGGTTCCAGATGCGCCTCGCGATCTGCGCGGGTGGTGTGCTGCTGATGTTCTTCGTACTGCTGCTGCGTTTCGTCTATCTGCAGGTGGTCCAGCACGACTATTACCTCACGCTCGCCGAGAACAATCGCATCTCCGTGCTCCCGGTGATCCCCAATCGCGGCTTGATCATCGATCGCAACGGTGTCGTGATCGCGCACAACTATTCGGCGTTCACGCTCGAGATCACCCCCAAGGAGGTGGGCGAGGTCGATCCCGTCATCGACGCCCTGGCCGGGGTGGTCGACATCCAGCCGAAGGATCGCAAGCGTTTCAGGAAACTGCTGGACGAGCGCCACGATCTCGAATCGATCCCGATCCGCACGCGGTTGACGGACGAAGAAGTGGCGCGATTTTCCGTCAATCGCTACCGCTTCCCGGGCGTGCAGATCAATGCGCGTCTGTTCCGTCACTACCCGAACGGCGAGGTTGCATCGCACGTGCTGGGCTACATCGGCCGCATCAGCGAACGTGACAAGGCGCGCCTCGAACGCGACGGTCTCGCAGCCAACTATAGCGGATCGGACTACATCGGCAAGGTGGGGCTGGAGGAGAAATACGAGAAGGAGCTGCATGGCGTCACCGGCTTCGAGCAGGTGGAAACCGATGCGGGCGGTCGTGCCGTGCGGACGTTGCGACGCATTCTTCCGGTCTCCGGCAACAATCTGCACCTTGCGCTGGATCTGCGTCTGCAGGAGATCGCCGAGCGTGTCTTCGGCACCCGCAGCGGCGCGCTCGTGGCGATCGAACCGTCCACCGGCGGAGTGCTCGCCCTCGTTTCGCGTCCCGGTTTCGACCCGAACCAGTTCGTCGAAGGCATCGACTCGCAGAACTGGGAAGCCCTCAATACCGCGAGCGACAAGCCGCTCAACAACCGCGCGCTGCAAGGCGTGTATCCGCCGGGATCGACGTTCAAGCCGTTCATGGCGCTCGCCGGCCTCGAACTGGGCAAGCGCACCCCCGAGTACACGATCTCGGACCCCGGCTACTTCATCCTGGGCGGTGCAGCGCACCGGTTTCGCGACTGGAAACCGGGCGGGCACGGCATGGTCAATCTGCACCGTTCCATCGTCATCTCGTGCGACACCTACTATTACGGCCTGGCGCAGGATCTCGGCATCGACAACATCCACCGCTTCATCGGTCAGTTCGGTTTCGGCAAGGCGACGGGTATCGACATCTCGGGTGAATCGACCGGCCTGCTACCTTCCCAGGAATGGAAACAGAAGAGGTTTCATCAGAAGTGGTTCGGCGGGGATACGATCTCCGTGGGCATCGGGCAAGGCTACAACCTCGCCACGCCGATGCAACTCGCCTACGCGACGGCCATTCTTGCCAACAATGGCGTCGTGTATCGTCCCCATCTGGTGCGCCAGGTGGAGGACAGCCAGAGCGGCGAGCGGCGCACGATCGAGGCCGAACCTTTCACGACCTTCACGATCAAGCCCGACAACCTGGCGCGCGTGCGCGACGCGATGATCGACGTCAACAAACCCGGCGGCACGGCCGCCGCTGCGTTCGCGGGTGCTCCCTACCAGGTCGCGGGCAAGACCGGCACCGCGCAGGTAATCGCGATGAAGCAGAACGAGAAATACGACGAGTCGCGCGTGCTCGCGCAGCACCGCGACCATGCTCTCTACATTGCCTACGCGCCAGCCGACGCACCGCGCGTCGCACTGGCGATCCTGGTGGAGAACGGCGGCCATGGCGGTGCGGCTGCGGCCCCGATCGCGCGCGCGATCTTCGACTTCGTGCTGCTGGGCAAGGAGCCGAAGCCGCCCAAGGACGACAGTCAGGCGGAAGAAGGCGACAGTGATTGATCGGCTGATCGCTTTCCTCACGCGCCACCTCGATCCGTTCCTCGGCACGGTGGTGGTCGTCCTGCTCTCGATCGGACTGGTGGTCCTGTTCAGCGCTTCCGGCGAGAGCTTCGGCCGACTCGGCAATCAGCTCGCGAACATCCTGGTCGCCCTGTGCGTGATGTGGGTTGCCGCCAACGTCGCCCCGCAGCATCTGCTGCGCCTCGCGGTACCCGTGTACGTCGTCGGACTCGGGCTGCTCATCTGCGTCGCCCTGTTTGGCGAGGTGAGCAATGGCGCACGCCGCTGGCTGCACGTCGGCGTCACGCGCATCCAGCCCTCCGAGGTCATGAAGATCGGCGTGCCGCTGATGCTCGCGTGGTACTTCGATCGCTATGAGGCGATCCTCAAGTTCAAGGACTTCGTGGTGGGTGCAGTGGTTCTCGCCGTCCCGGTGCTGCTGATCGCTCTGCAGCCCGATCTGGGCACGGCGTTGCTCGTATCCGCCGCGGGCTTCTTCGTGCTGTTCCTCGCCGGGCTGTCCTGGAAATTTCTCGGCGCCATGGCCGTCGCGGGCGCGGCGAGCCTGCCCGTGCTGTGGGGCATGTTGCACGACTACCAGCGCCAGCGCGTGCTGACGCTGCTCGATCCGGAACAGGATCCGCTCGGCCGCGGCTATCACACCATCCAATCGACGATCGCGCTGGGTTCGGGTGGTGTGTTCGGCAAGGGCTGGTTGAACGGCACCCAGGCGCGGCTCGATTTCCTGCCCGAGCGCACCACGGACTTCATCTTCGCGGTCTATTCGGAAGAGTTCGGCCTGTTCGGCAACATGATCCTGCTGGTGCTTTTCCTGCTAGTGATCGGTCGTGGACTCTACATCGCGGCCAACGCCTCGACGTTGTTCTCCCGCCTCCTCGCCGGCGCCATCACGCTCACCTTCTTTACCTACGCGTTCGTCAACATGGGTATGGTGAGCGGGATACTGCCGGTGGTCGGGGTGCCGCTGCCACTGATCAGCTACGGCGGCACTTCGGCCGTGACGATCCTGTTCGGTATCGGCATTCTGATGAGCATCCACACGCACAAGCGACTGGTGAAGACATGAGAGGTTGGATCACCTGCTTCGCCGCGGTCCTGGTGGCATCTCTCGCGGCGTGTTCGGGGACGCCGATCCGACCCGACGACGGCGGCACGTCGATCGATTCCAACGAAGGATCGCCACGCCGGCCCGCTCAAAGTGCGCCTTCCACCCAGACCGCGACGAAGCGTCCTGGCAGCTATTACCTGGATGACGGCCCCGGCCAGAATCCGCCCGCGAATCTCGACGCTATCCCTGACGCGGTCCCGCGCCGCGAACCGGTGAAGGTCTCGACGACGCGGCCGTATACCGTCATGGGCCGCACCTACAAGCCCATGCCGGAAGTCGCTCCGTATCAGGCGAGAGGAACCGCCAGCTGGTATGGCCGGCGCTACCATGGGCAACGGACCTCCACGGGCGAGATCTACGACATGTACGCGATGACCGCGGCGCACCCGACGTTGCCGATCCCGAGCTACGTGCGTGTGACCTCGGTCAAGTCCGGGCGCTCGGTGGTAGTGCGCGTGAACGACCGCGGCCCCTTCCATTCCGATCGGCTTATCGACCTGTCGTACGTCGCCGCCTGGAAGCTCGGCATCGTCGACGGCGGCAGCGGCCTGGTGGATGTCGAAGCGATCATCCCGGGCGCCGACGGCGAACGCGTCGCGCCAGTCGTGAGCAACGCACCGCCGCCTACCAACGCGGCCGCGGTCGCTCCAGGCTCCGACTCCGGGGTTTTCCTCCAGCTCGGCGCTTTCGCGGCGCGCGACAGCGCCGAGGATTTCGCCGCGAAGATGCGCGTCGAACTGGTCAACCTGGGTGTGCCTCTCCAGGTGGTTTCGAAGGACAATATATACCGCGTGCACGCCGGTCCGTACGTCGATCGAGGCGCCGCGACCCGCGACGTGGCGCGCATCGGCGAGCGACTCGGACTCAAGCCGTTCCTGGTCGTGCGCTGAATCCGCAGTTTCAACCGAACCTCATCGCTCGCTCTCCGAGGACCACATGCACACGCTCATCTGCGGCTCTGTCGCCTACGACACGATCATGGTGTTTCATGACCGGTTCAAGAATCACATCCTGCCCGACCAGATACACCTCCTCAACGTGTCCTTCCTCGTGCCCGACATGCGACGCGAGTTCGGTGGGTGCGCCGGCAACATCGCGTATTCGCTTCGGATGCTCGGGGGCAGCCCGCTGGCGATGGCGACCGTCGGCGGTGAAGACTTCACGAACTACGGACATCGTTTCGACATGCTGGGACTGCCACGTGCGCACGTGCGGGAGATACAGGGCAGCTTCACCGCGCAGGCGTTCATCACCACGGATCTGGACGACAACCAGATCACCGCCTTTCATCCGGGCGCGATGAGCCACTCGCATCTCAATCACGTCGCCGAAGCGAACGACGTCGTGCTCGGCATCGTGGCGCCCGACGGCCGCGATGGCATGTTGCAGCACGCGCGCGAGTTTCACGAAGCCGACATACCGTTCATCTTCGATCCGGGCCAGGGGCTGCCGATGTTCGACGGCGATGATCTCAAACGCTTCATCGACCTGGCGACCTACGTGACGGTGAACGACTACGAAGCGCGCATGGTAGAGGAGCGAACCGGCGAGACCGCCGAAGCGCTGGCGAAGCGGGTACAGGCCTTCATCATCACGCGTGGCGGTGAAGGCTCGACGATCTTCGTCGACGGCAAGCGGATCGACATCCCCACGGTTGCGCCCGAGGCCGTCGTCGATCCCACCGGCTGCGGCGACGCGTATCGCGCGGGCCTCCTCTACGGCATCGCCAACGGCCTGGACTGGACACTCACCGGACGCCTCGCGTCCCTCGTCGGCTCGCTCAAGATCGCGCGCCGTGGCGCGCAGAACCATCAATTCACGCGGGACGAGATCGATGTCCGTTTCCGCGCAGCGTTCGGCTCCGCGCCCTGGTGACGGCTGTCACAGTCCAGCGCCTTAACCAAATCTTCAATCCGCCGTAACCCCGGTGTCACCGGGGCTTTCCACCATGTGCGCCGTCCAGATCAGCCTTGGAGGCGCGCATGCTGCGTACCGAAGTCCAAACCCGCGTCCGGGGTCGCGCACGGTTGTCTGTGCACCTCGCCCGCGATGCGGCGGAAGTCAGGGATGCCCAGAAGCTGCGCTGGCGGGTGTTTGCCGACGAGATGGGGGCGCGGCTCGACCCGACCGAACCAGGGGTCGACCGTGATCCGTTCGACCCCTGGTGCGAACACCTGGTCGTGCGCGATCTCGATGCCGGCGAAGTCATCGGGACCTACCGGATCCTGACCGGCGCACAGGCCGCCACGCTCGGCGGCTTTTATTCCGATGGCGAGTTCGATCTCGCGCGCATCGACCATCTGCGCGATCGCACCGTCGAGGTCGGGCGCTCGTGCGTACACCCCGAGCATCGCAACGGCGCCACCATCGCGCTGCTGTGGCAGGGGCTCGCGCAATACATGCAGGCGCACCACTACGAATACATGATCGGCTGCGCGTCGATCTCCATCGCCGACGGTGGACACGGTGCCGCGAGCATCTACAATAGGCTTCGGGCATCCAGCATGAGCCCGATCGAGTATCGTGCGTTTCCCCGTTGTCCGTTGCCGCTGGAAAGTCTAGACGGCACGCTCGACGTAGCCGTTCCGCCCCTGCTCAAGGGCTATGTGCGCTGTGGCGCCTGGGTCTGCGGCGATCCGGCGTGGGACCCCGACTTCAATACTGCGGATCTGCTCATGTTGCTGCCCATGTCCCGGCTCGATGGCCGGTACGCCCGGCACTTCATGAAGCATGACCACTAGCGCACTCACCCGCAACTACCGCATCGCCCGTCTGTTCCTGCACCTGCTGACCGGTCTCGGGGCCTCGTCGCTCGTGTTCCCGTTCGTCGGTCGCAATGGCCGGCTCGCCATCTTTCGCCGCTGGTCGCGCACCCTGCTCGCGATCCTTGCGGTCCGCGTGAAAGTCGACGGAGTTGCGCCGATCGAACGTCATGCGCCGACGATGCTGCTCGCGAATCACGTGTCGTGGCTGGACATCTTCCTGATCGCGAGCATCGTGCCGTCGCGCTTCGTTGCCAAGTCCGAGATCCGTGGCTGGCCCGTGGTCGGCTGGTTGATCGCACGGCAAGGTACGCTGTTCATCGAGCGCGGCCGTCGGCGCGATACCGCGCGCATCAACGGCAACGTGAACGATGCTCTGGCCAAAGGCTACTGCGCCGCCGTGTTCCCCGAAGGCACCACGTCCGACGGCACCGAGGTGAGGCCGTTCCACGCGTCGTTGTTGCAACCGATCGTCCATGCCCACGGGATCGCGGCGCCCGTGGCATTGCGGTACGTGACGGCGGACGGGCGCATCGACGATATTCCCGCCTACGTCCGCGAGCGCACCTTGTGGGATTCGTTGAAACTGATTGCGTCGAGTCAGGAGATCCTGGCCGAAGTGCGTTTCCTGCCGCTGGTCTCCGCTGCGGGCAAGCACCGACGCGATCTCGCGGAGCACACGGCGCGACTCATCGCCGATGCGCTCACGTTGCCTGCTCCGGGCAGGAAACGCGGAACAACTGCCGATCCTCGAGCCGCACCGCGGTCAGCGAGCGACCCCACAGACAACCCGTATCCAGGGCCAGGAGCCGCGGTCCGTTCCTGAGCCCGAGCGCGGACCAGTGTCCGCACAGCACGGTGTGCGTGGTGCTGCGCCGACCGGGCACGTCGAACCAGGGCATGAAGCCGTCCGGAATGTCGGCGAGCTCGCCCTTGTGCGAAAATTCCATCACGCCCTCGGCCGTGCAGATGCGCAGCCGCGTCATGGCGTTGACGATGACGCGCAGGCGATCCCAGCCGGCAAGCTCGTCCTCCCAGTGGTCGGGGCGATTGCCGTACATGTGTCGAAAGAACTCGACGGCATCGCCGACCCGGAGCGCCGCTTCCGCTTCACGAGCCAGCGCCAGTGCCTGCTCGATGGTCCATTGCGGTAACAGGCCCGCATGCACCATCGCATACTCGCCCTCGACGTGCATCAACGGGCAGGCACGCAGCCAGTCGAGCAATGCGTCGCGATCTGGCGCCTCGAGGATGGCGTCGAGCGTGTCGCCACGATGCAGCTTGGCGAAGCCGGCAGCGGCGACGAGCAGATGCAGGTCATGGTTGCCCAGCACGCAGACCGCACGCTCGCCGAGATCCTTCGCGAACCGCAGGACTTCGAGCGATGCGGGCCCCCGATTGACGAGGTCCCCGACGAACCACAGCCGATCGCGCGAGCGCGAATAGCCGATCGCGTCGAGCAATCGCTCGAGCGGTTCGAAGCAACCTTGCAGATCGCCGATCGCGTATGTGGCCATGGCTGCGGTGACGGGGTAAAAAAAGGGCGCAGCGTAGTGCTGCGCCCTGTTTCGTCCCAGCCGTGTTACTTGGCGAGACCGACCATGTAGTCCACGGCCGCCTTGACTTCGTCATCCGCCAGCGCGGCATTGCCGCCCTTGGCGGGCATCATGCGGATACCCTTCAGCGCATGTTCGTACAGCGTCGGTTTGCCCTGCGCGATGCGAGGTGCCCACGCCGACTTGTCGCCCGCCTTCGGCGAATTCATCAACCCCGAGCCGTGACAGGCCACGCAGGCTTTCTCGAACACGGTCTTGCCGTCGGCCGGCCCGGCAGCTTTCGCGGGTGTGCCGGCCGCGCCGGCGCTCACCGGCGGGGGCGCGGGTGCCTCGCCCAGGACGACATCCCCCGCCGGCTTGATCCGCCGCGCGATGGCTTCCTCCGACATCTCGGGGTTGGAAGGATCCGTCTTCAGGCCGCCGGTCACGTATTGCGCGATGAGCACGATCAGCAGGATCGGTACCGCGAACGCGAGAAACACGGCGATCACGAGCTGCTTCGGCGTCTTGATGAGCGATTCGTGGCTCTCGACGTGCACTTCCTCTGTCATGGCAACCTCTGCGGCTCGGGCTTGAGAAGGGCGAAATTATAGGCGACGGGCGGTACCCGAGGAAGAAATCGGATGGAGGGCGGTAGTGGTCCGGGCTATACTTCTTCCCCCCCGCGCGCCTGTAGCTCAGCTGGATAGAGTACTGCCCTCCGAAGGCAGGGGTCGCACGTTCGAATCGTGTCGGGCGCGCCAATTAGATATGTGCCGGGGCACCGTCGGATTGGAGTTCCCTGGGCGCCAGCCAGATATCGCTCCCGCCATGTCCGCGTTGGAGCCCTTTATCGTCGCTCCAGCCGCGCTGATGCGGATTTTCTGACACCTGCGGGCGCGAGTAGCTCTTGGCGAACTTGCTGCCAGGAGTCAGAACTTCAGTCCTGATTGCCTCTGCGAAGCCCTGCACCTGGGCTTCGCCATGCTTCTTGAGAGGCAGCTGGCGCCGACGGCTGATCTCCTGGAGTTCGCTGGTCATCTGGTCAATGCGCCGCTGTGCAGCTGTCAGTCGCTCTCGCAGCGATTCGTGCATCTCAGCCTTACCGTCCTTGACCAGGGCATACCAAGTGTTGATCTGCTCGGTCGCCAAAGCCATCTGCCGCTGGATCAGCTTCTCGCGTTCGCGATCCGGCGCCTGCAGCTTCGCGATCTGCTCGCGCAATTGCTCAAGCATCGCCAAGATGCGATCCGGCTGCAGGATCTTCTCGGCGACCACGTTCAAGACTGCAGCATCCAATTCCGCGCGCGAGATGTTTGGCGCAACGCACTTGTCGGACGCCTTGTACGCACGGCTCCAGCTTTCGCTTGAATCCCGCGCGCCCTGTCACGTCCGTCTTCACGGTGGTGCCGCGCTGCACGATACAGTTGGCCGATGAGATGGTCCTTCGGCCGCGCCAACTCGGGCGCTGTGCGCGCAAGACCCATGGACGGACGTGACAACGCACGGTTTGCGCCGGCCGGTGAGTAGGCTCTTGGCGTCGGGAGTACCGACGTCGCCGCCTCCCTTCAAGCGGAGATTTCCGGCGATCTGAGTGACGTTCCTCTTGCTCTGGTTCCTTTGAAACGGTTGGAGGCACCGCCGGGACCTTGCATGTCTCTGCGGGGTGTTCCAGGACGTAGGAGGATTTCGGCGACATACCTGGGGCGGACGACCTTGAGTACCACTTGATTGACACGAATGTCCGAGCATGTATTACTTGCATCCGCCTCCACAACCGCCGCAGGTCAGCACTGCCGGCAGCACTGCATGGCCTCCGCCGACACCTCTGACAAACATCGGTCGCCGGCCGTATCGCCCAAGTTGAAGGCCTGCATTGAAACCTCTTGCACACCCCTGCAGGTTTGGGCGCGTGCCAACGGTCAAAACTGGGACGTTTTGACAGACCCCGACGCGCTGCTTTTCCAGACGCTTCTCGCAAAGTCCAGGATCGATATCAAGCGCGGTATTGCCCCCGTATACCCTCGGAGCGGATTCGAGGGTTCGTCGGGGCACGGATTGACGGGGCGAAGGTGGGAGAAATTCTTGAGATGGTACGGCCGCGAGATCCAAGCTGAGCCGGCCAAGGTTTGTACCGAACGAGCCGAGCCGATCATGCCGAGCGCTGACCGCAGCAGCTCGTCCATAGGATGGTTGGCCGCGATGGCGCTGACGTTCGTCATTGCCACCGCCGGCGCACCGGCTAGCAACCCCTTTGCTCATGAGTTCTTGGGACTCCTCAGCTCCGCCCGCGACGTGCTATGAGGCGCCATCATTGTTCGTTTCTGACCAGGGCCCAGGGCAACCAACACAGCAGTCCGGACACGCCGCGCCGTCCGGCGGGCGAGCTGAACCCAAGGAGCAATCGGCACCCGAGAGTGCACAATCCCTCCTCGTAGGCACATAGCCCCAACTCCGGACCCTCTCGTGGCCAGTTCCGACCAACTCAAGGCGCTCATCAAGTCGCACATTAGTCGCGATGATGGCCAGTTCTTGTCCGTCGCGATGCAGGTGGCCGCGCATGAAGCGAAGTTGGGCCACGGCAAGCTGGCCGAAGAACTGCGCGAGATGATCGACGCTGCCAAGGCGCGAGTTGGCCAAGACGCGTCGGGCAGGCTGGTCGCCATCGGAAGCGCCACCAAGCCGCGCGGCGAGTTGGCTAGCTTGCTGACGATGTCACATCCTGCGAACCGGCTAGGCGACATCGTGCTGGACGAAGTCGCTTCGAACCAGCTTCAGCGCGTGCTCAAGGAGCAGAGCCAGTTAGCGCGCATCAAGGAACACGGCCTGGCGCCGCGCCGCAAACTCCTGCTCGTCGGCCCACCCGGCACCGGCAAAACCATGACGGCGTCCGCCTTGGCCGGCGAACTGGGTATCCCGCTGTTCCTGGTTCGGCTCGATTCGCTCATCACAAAGTTCATGGGCGAAACAGCCTCGAAACTTCGCCAAGTATTCGACGCTGTCACCGATATTCGAGGCGTGTATTTCTTCGATGAATTCGACGCCATCGGTTCGCAGCGCGGAATGGCAAATGACGTGGGCGAGATTCGTCGCGTGCTGAACAGTTTCCTGCAGATGATTGAGCAGGACACATCGAACAGCCTGATCATCGCCGCGACAAACCACGGCGATATTCTCGACTACGCCCTCTTCAGGCGGTTCGACGATGTGGTGGAGTACCACCTTCCATCACCCGCGCAAGCCATGGATTTGATTCGCTCGCGCCTGGGTTTCTTCGCGCCCAAGCCGTTCCGAAAGGACGCGCTATTTGGTCAGGCCGAAGGGCTGAGCCATGCCGAGATTTGTCGTGCAGTCGACGCCGCCATCAAGGACGCAATCCTCCATGACCAGACGAAAGTGCAACCAGCCGAGCTGGGGCGAGCGTTAGAGGAGCGCCGCCTCATCAGTGCAAAGCTGGCACAAAACACAAAGCACTCGTCCAGCCATGCCGGATCAACCCCAAGATAGACGCCCTCATCTCGTTCTGACGAACACGTCGACGGCGCAAGCATTCACGGCGCCTTCGCTCGGCGGCGGTGCACCCGAAGCCCCCGCGCCTAACCGCGCTCAACACGGCACGTCTCTCAAAGCCCAATTGGTCGCTTTGAAGCCAGTTGCGCAGCAGGTAGTGGCGGCCCAGCAGGAGCAGGGGCTCGAAAGCGGTTTGGGCCTTCAAGTTCAGTTTGCTGGCATGCCTGACGTTGCCCTGGCGTTCGAAAGCCTCGGCAGCGAGATTGGGAAGGACCCTCGGAAGAAGATCGAAGTGCTGAGCATCCGCACGGAAGCCGGTACGACGTACGCCAACGTTTTCGTCCCAGACGGAAAGCTCGATCATTTCGAGAAATACGTCGAGGACTACCTTGCGGCGCGCAAGAACGTCAAAGGACATTCGCTCGACCACCACGCGCTGCTGAACACGATCTCGTCCATCCGCCGCGCCGAAGTACGCGCAATGTGGACCGACGACCCCGCCTTGCTGCCGCAAGACGCCGCCGAGGCCTTCTGGTGGGAGGTCTGGCTGCCGGCGCGCGGTGACCGCAGTGCGGTGGTCGCAGACTTCCGTAAATTGGCCACCCTCGCCGAGTGCCAGGTCAGCGTGCACCAGATCAATTTCCCTGAGCGGACCGTCGTGCTGATGTACGGCTCTCAACAGCAGTTCTCGACATCGGTGATGACGCTGAACTGCGTCGCCGAACTGCGCCGCGCCAAGGAGACTGCCGCCTTCTTCGACGGCTTGGAGCCGGAAGAGCAGCGGCAGTGGGCCGAGGAGACGCTCGCTCGATTGACGGTCGCTCCTGACGACGATTCAACGCCTCGCGTGTGCCTGCTCGACTCGGGCGTCAACCGGGGCCATCCCCTTCTTTCGCCCTTCATCGCCAGCGCCGACCTGCACACCGTCAATCCAGCCTGGGGCGTCGACGACACTGCGAACCACGGCACTGGCCTGGCCGGATTGGTGGTGCTGGGCGATCTGGCGGATGCACTCGACTCGGATGGGCCGCTGGTCGGCTCTCATCGCCTGGAGTCGGTGAAGCTCACGCCAGAACAAGGCGCGAATGCTGGCGAGTCTCGGCAGCACGGCTACCTGTTTGCCGAGGCAGTCGGCCGCCCTGAGATCAGCGCTCCGACGCGCCCAAGGGTCTTCACGTCGGCGGTGACATCGAGCGACGATCGAGATCGTGGGCGCCCTTCCGCCTGGTCTGCCACGGTCGATCGGCTCGCAAGTGACTACGACGGCGACGGGCAGTTTCCCCGCCTGTTCGTGTTGTGCGCCGGTAACACGGAAGATGTCCGGGCTTGGAACACCTACCCCACGAGCTTGAGCACCAATGGCGTTCGAGACCCGGGTCAAGCCTGGAACGCACTCACCGTTGGCGCGTTCACCGAGAAGGTCGTCATCACCGAGGCCAACGCCCGAAGCTCGGTACCGGTGGCGCCACAGGGCGGCCTCAGTCCCTACACCAGCACGTCTGCGACTTGGGAGCCCGCGTGGCCCTTGAAGCCGGACGTGGTGTTCGAAGGCGGCAACGCGGGAAAGGACGCACGCGGCGCCATCGGCATTCCCAGCCTGCACCTGCTGACCACGCACAACCTTCCGCTGGATCGCCTGTTCGCGACGACGAATGCCACCAGCGCGGCATCGGCACTCGGCGCCCGGATGGCCGTGCAGCTGATGGCGTCCTACCCTGCGCTGCGCCCCGAGACGATTCGAGCGCTGGTCGTGCACTCTGCCGAGTGGACGGAGGCCATGCGCGCCGCCTACCTGCCGGTCAACGGCACTGGCAACGCGAGCAAGGCCGACTACGTGCGCATGATCCGGCATTGCGGCTGGGGAGCACCGAGCCTTGAGCGGGCCTTGTGGAGTGCCGGCAACTCGCTGACCTTGGTGGTCGAAGACATGGTGCGCCCGTTCCAGAAGATCACGGGCAAGGGCATCACTAGCCGCGACATGAATCTCCACTCACTGCCTTGGCCAAAGCAAGAATTGCTGGCGCTGCCATCGGCCACAAAAGTCGAGCTGTGGGTGACCTTGTCCTACTTCATCGAGCCCAACCCCTCGGCGCGCGGCACGTCGTCGAAGTTTCACTACCCGTCGCACCGCCTGCGCTTCGATGTTCAACGGCCGCTCGACGCGACGACTGACGACTTCGTGGCACGCATCAATGCGGCTGCCGAACGCGAAGACGATGGCGACCCGACCGATCCGAAGGATCCGAACTGGCTTCTTGGGGACCGTCAACGTCATCGTGGCTCACTGCACCAAGACATCTGGCGTGGCACCGCTGCCGAACTGGCCAACCGTGGCTTCATCGCCGTCTACCCCGCCAAAGGCTGGTGGCGCACACGCCCGGCACAAGAGCGCTACAACCTGCCCGCCCGCTACAGCCTCATCGTCTCCATTCGCACGCCGGAAACCGACGTGGACCTCTACACCCCCATCGCCCAGCAGGTGGCCGCGCAGGCGGCCGTGCCCGTAGTCGTGAACACCTGAACTCACTTTCGAAATCGAGAACCCTGCATGCTCACCGGCGAACTCCGCAGCCAAGTCGATGCCATCTGGAATGCCTTCTGGACCGGCGGCATCTCCAACCCGATGGAAGTGATCGAGCAGATCACCTACCTGCTCTTCATCCGCCGCCTGGACGACGCGCACACCTTGGAAGAAGGCAAGGCGCTGGCGCTCAAGCGCTCGATGGAAAACAGCGTGTTTACGGAAGGCAAAGACGCCAAGGGCCGTGACTTCAACGACCTGCGTTGGTCGCGCTTCAAGAACTTCGCGCCGGCCGAGATGCACCAGGTGGTGGGCGAGCACGTGTTCCCCTTCCTGCGCACGCTGGGCGGGAATGGCAGCACCTACGCCACCCACATGAAGGACGCGCGCTTCACCATCCCCACGCCGGCCCTGCTGGCCAAGGTGGTGGACCTGCTCGACCACGTGCCCATGGACGACCGCGACACCAAGGGCGACCTCTACGAGTACATGCTGGGCAAGATAGCGGCGGCCGGCCAGAACGGCCAGTTCCGCACGCCGCGCCACATCATCCGGCTAATGGTGGAGATGACCGCACCCACGCCGAAGGACGTGATGTGCGACCCGGCCGCCGGCACCTGCGGTTTCCTGGTGGTGGCGGGCGAGTACCTGCGCGACAAGCACCCCGAGATCTTTCAGGATGCCGCGCTGCGGGAGCACTTTCACCACCACATGTTCCACGGCTACGACTTCGACAACACCATGCTGCGCATTGGCAGCATGAACCTGGCGTTGCACGGGGTGGACAACCCCGACATCCGTTACAAGGATTCGCTGGCGCAAGACCATGCCGACGACGAAGAGGCCTACACGCTGATCCACGCCAACCCGCCATTCGCCGGCAGCCTGGACTACGAGAACACCGCCAAGGACCTGCTGGCCATCGTCAAGACGAAGAAGACCGAGCTGCTGTTCCTGGCCCTCTTCATCCGCCTGCTCAAGCCCGGCGGCCGGGCGGCGGTGATCGTGCCCGACGGCGTGTTGTTCGGCAGCAGCAAGGCGCACAAGGAGCTGCGCCGCCTGATCGTCGAAGGCCACAAGCTCGATGCCGTGGTGTCGCTGCCCTCGGGCGTGTTCAAGCCCTACGCGGGGGTGAGCACCGCCATCCTGTTCTTCACCAAGACCAATTCCGGCGGCACCGACCATGTGTGGTTCTACGACATGCGTGCCGACGGCCGGAGCCTGGACGACAAGCGCCAGCCGCTGATGGCGGACGCATTGCTGGGCGTCAACCCGGAGCGCGCCTTGAGCGAGGCCGAACATGCGAAGAACAACCTGCCGGATGTGCTGGCGCGCTGGCGGTAGAAGGACGGCACCGAGCGGCAACGGGCGCGTACAGACCAGAGCTTTTGCGTGCCGCAGACGGAGATCGTGGGCAATGGGTTTGACCTGTCGATCAACCGGTACAAGGAGGTGGTGCACGATGAGATGGAGCATCAGCCGCCACAGGCGATCCTGGCTAGGCTGGCGGCTTTGGAGGCGGAAATTAAGGCTGGGATGACCGAGCTTGAGGAGATGCTGCGTTGACTTTCCGTCGGCTACCCTTCGAATCAGTCTTCGCTGATGAGTCGGGCGGAAACGCCAAGACGCTACAGGCTGAGTATCTGACCGAGGGCGAATTCCCAATTGTTGACCAAGGGAAGACACTCATCGGCGGGTACACCGATGAGCGCGAGCGGCTTTGCGGGCACGGTCGATCAGCAATTATTTTCGGCGATCACACGCGATGCATCAAATACATCGACTTCCCGTTCTGCATGGGGGCGGACGGAGTGAAGGTCCTGCGCCCAAAGATCGAGGCGGACCTCAAATACCTCTACTACTGGGCTGTAACGATTGAACCGGGAGTAATGCGCCGTGTGGGATCGAAGTACTTCCACTTCACGGGCTTTGGCTGTTCGTTGTACTTTCGGATGTATCGCATGAGCTTTCTTTTCAGGTCAGGCAGCGAAGTGAAGACGCCG
>JBBQHP010000070.1:0-19585 GCA_038324085.1 Burkholderiales bacterium | reverse complement strand
AGCGCTGGCTGCGCAGGTCCTCCGGTCGTTTTCGTTGTGGCATGGTTTGTCAATCCTCCCGTCCGCCAATATATCAAGCGCCGCGCCCTCCAAACGAAAAGGGCGACCCGTGGGTCGCCCCTGTCTGATCATGCCGAGCAGCTAGTCTTCGGAGATTTCTTCTTCGGCCGGCGCCGCGGTGGGCGCGGGCTCGCCGGGGCGGGCGCCATTGTGGCTCTTGACCTCGCCGCGCAGCTTGCGCGCGTAATCCTCGACCTGCCGCCTGGCCGCATCGAACGCGTCGCGCAGGGCGACATAGGCATCTTCGTCCTCGTGATGATTGGCCACGAGTTCGGCACCGGGGACCCGCACGTCGATGTGGACGCAGAAGCACTTGCCCTGATGCTTGTGCTTGTGCGGCTGCTCGATGGTCACGTGGCAGCCCATGATGTGGGAAAAATGGGATTCCAGCTTCTGCGCTTTCTCGCGTATGTGCACTTCCATGGCATCGGAATGGGGCATGTCTCTGAAAGTTATCTGCAACGGCGTCTGCATGCTCTTGTCTCCTTCACGTTCTGCATCGTTGAAGCGTATCGGTTGAGGCCGCGCGTCCGGCGGCATTGATGCCAGCCCGCAGTTCAAGCGGGCGCAGGATCTCCTCGTTCAGGGGGCAAACGACAAAAATTGCGATGGACGGATGGGATGCGTCAGGCAGCGGGCCGAAGCCGGGAAAAAGGAGTCCCGGAAGCCTTCTCGAGGGTCGTGCGGGGTACGAAAATTTGCGTCTATGACATACCGCATCTCGGCGCCACGATGCGCGTAGTTGCGGACCACTGTCAATCGCTCCGCCTCCCGCATGCCTGTGACAAATCGTAACGTTTCATGTGTCGAGCAATAAGCCCCCGGGCCTTCGTTCCGGCGTTGACGTAACCATGGAATCGCTCGTGCCGGCATGCAGCGTCCATGCCAGCGTCGGGCAGGCAGGCTGCCTGGTCTTCTCGAACTCGACCTCGGACGGCGAACTCGTGAATATCGGATGCGCGTCCAGCGTCGCGGGAGGATCTCATCCCACCGCGAGACCCCCGTCGAGCACGCCGTCTTCGTGCTCGATGCGGGTGGCTCCGGCGATAGTCACGAGCTGCCCGAAGCCGCCGCGCGCCTCACGGTCGATCCGACAGCGCCCGGAAATCCGTCGCAGCTCGGCATCGCGCGATCCAGCTCGGTCTCGAAGCGACCTCGTGGCAGCATGTCGAAGCGATAGCGCACGATGAGCGTTTGCCATCGACCGCGAACGCCTTGCGCATGCTGCCGCCGTCCACCGTTCCGGCGAATTCCAGCAGCTCCCGCTACGCGCCGATGGTGCGGAGCTTGTGCATCGGCCGAATGCCCGGGCGTGATTCGGTCAACGAACGGCGCGCGCTGGTGCGAGTCGGGTTGGGCATCAGGAGGAGAATTGTCGTGACGAAGAGCAACTCGGTCATGTGCGGCAGGGATGCCTTCACCGACCGTGTGCGCAGAGGCAGTCGGTCCAGCCGTGTTGCTGTTACCCCGAGCCCGGCGCGCCTCAAGAGGCCCTGCGCATCGCCCCGCCCATTTCCGCATGACCTCCGCCGGCGCTGATGGGGTGTTCCAGCACTGTCGGGACAGGCAGTTGCAAAAGTCGGTACAGGTGCGAGAGATTCAATCGGAAAACGCGGTCCATGCTGGTCACTGCCTCGGGCGGGTTGTAGTCGCCGAACCACCAGAACCAGTCGGAGCCTTCGCAGATGGCGAGCTGGCGTTCTGCCAGGGCGTGCTGTTCAGGGGCGAGACGTCCGCTCGCCGTGACCAGGTCGAAGTGTCGCTTGGCGTCGCACAGCAGATCCCAGGCGGTATTCTTGTCGGTCGATCCGATCCACGTGGCGAGATTGCCGTACACCCAGCTGCCTGCGACCACGTGCTCGAGTGCGCCGAAACTCGCGTCCGGGCGCTGCTCCAGCACGTCGTGGTAGGTCGTGGTACGGATCCAGTCGTTCGCGCCCAGTGCTTCGTAGAGACCGTCGAGGAAGAAGAAGCCGTTGTACGGGTAGTACTCCCAGGCATTCTCGCCATCGAGGATCACGCTCACCAGCGGCGTTTCCCCGGCTGGGGCCGCGGCCGCGATACGCTCCAGTTCGGCGATGAAGTGCGTACCCGCGTCGCGGCCGTGCCATTTCGAATACTCGAATCCGATCAGGTCCGAGAGGCGATCATCGCGGAAGAA
This sequence comes from Burkholderiales bacterium, assembly GCA_038324085.1. Classification (GTDB taxonomy): domain Bacteria; phylum Pseudomonadota; class Gammaproteobacteria; order Burkholderiales. Next base: position 17,364 of record JBBQHP010000070.1, on the reverse strand, counting down.
ACAGACCGGCGCGCCACCGCGGAACTTGTAGCCGCGATATAGATATTCCGCCCCGACCGGGATCGGTCCGCGAGACGCCAGACTCGCCGTGAGCAGTGCCTGACCGCTCGCGCACCAGCCCACTTCCTGCTTGGCGAACATGCTCAGCACACCGTCGGAGATGGCGCCTTCGGCCGGCCAGATCCCGGCGGGCGGCGCACCGAAGCGGCGCGCGTGTGTTTCCTGCGCGCTCGCGAGCTGGGCCGAAAGGCGCTCCCGGCCGCCGGCATAGTGCCCGGACTGGGGCAGCGGCAACTCGGGCTGGGTCTCGCGCGCGGTGGCGAAGTCGAGCAGCAGCGGCCCCAACGGGTGGTAGTGGGGCGTGGAGGAGATCTCCACTTGACCCGAGGCGCCGAGGCGCCGCCAGCGCGGCACGATCTCGCTGACCACCGCGCCGATCAGTGCAAACAGCTGGCGCCGATCGACGGCAGTGAACTGCTCCGACTTCGCCATCAGTTGCGCAACGACGGCATGCTCGCGTCGCACGGTCTCGCCGGTCCAGGCGAGGTGGTACCAGGTGACCAGGTCGGCGAGATACTGCCCGGACAGATAGGCGAGCGCACTCGATCCGTGGGCCTCCGCGAACCGGAAGATGTCGAGCAGGCGCCGATAGGCTGGATAGGGCTCGATCATCTTCGTGTGATTGGCACGGAAGCAACGATCGAGGATGAACTCCCGGTCCGAGGGACCCAGGTCGTCCAGGTTCTCGCGCGCGAGCATGGCCAGGAGCGGATCGCGGATGTCGCCCGACTGGAACTGCTGCACGTAGTCCTCGAGCTGGTCCAGCAGCACCGGTACGAAATTGACGACTGCGCGTACGCGCGGGTGGCGCTCGAGGTGCGCCGCCATGTCCGCATAGTCCTTGATCGCGTGCAGGTAGACCCATGGCAGCCGGTACTGCCCGCTGCCGCAATCGCGAAAATCCGGCTGGTGCATGTGCCAGAGGAGCACCAGATCGAGCGGTCGGGAATCGGCCATGTTGCGAACGACGAAGGAAAGCGGAAACGGCTGGACGCGTCAGCGCTAGCGCGGGCGGAAGATCGCCTGACCCAGCATCTCGGGCGTGATCAACGTCAACCCTTTTTCGGTGACGTGGAAGCGCTTGCGATCTTCCTCCGGGTCGAAGCCTGCGACAAGGCCTTCCGGGAGTACGCAGCGCTTGTCCACCACGCAATTCTTCAGCTTCACGTTGCGCCTGACCGTGACCTCGGGCAGCAGCACCGAATCCTCGATGGAACCGAAGCTGTTCACGCGGACACTCGAGAACAGGACGGAGCGCGCGACCATCGAGCCGCTGACGATGCAGCCACCGGATACGAGCGAATCGACGGCGAAACCGCGACGCCCGACGTCGTCGAAGACGAACTTGGCCGGCGGCAGTTGCTCCTGGTGCGTCCAGATCGGCCAGTCCAGGTCGTACATGTTGAGTTCGGGATCGACGGTCGAGAGATCCAGGTTGGCTTCCCAGAAGGCGTCGACGGTGCCGACGTCGCGCCAGTAGGGGGGCGAATCCTTCTTGTTGCCGACGCAGCTGTCGTGGAAGCTGTGGGCGAACACCCGGTAGCGCGGGACCAGGTAGGGGACGAGGTCCTTGCCGAAGTCGTGGCTCGATTCGGCCGTGAGGGTGTCGCGTTCCAGTTGTTCGTACAGGAACTTCGCGTTGAACAGGTAGATCCCCATGCTCGCGAGCGCCACGCCGGGCTTGCCGGGGACCTCCTTCGGCGTGGGCGACTTCTCGATGAACTCGCGCACGCGCAGGTCGTTCTCGACGCCCATGACGCCGAAAGCCTTCGCTTCCTCGGCCGGTACTTCGACGCAGGCCACGGTGAGGTCCGCCTGCTTGCTCGCGTGATCGGCGAGCAACCGTCCGTAGTCCATCTTGTAGATGTGGTCGCCGCCCAGGATCAGGACATGATCGGGTTCGGCCGAACGGATGATGTCGAGGTTCTGGTATACGGCATCGGCTGTGCCCGCATACCAGCCCTCGTCCAGTCGCTGCGATGCGGGCAGCACGTCGACGAACTCGTCGAAACGGCCGTCGAGAAAACTCCAGCCGCGTTGCAGATGGCGGATCAGGCTGTGCGCCTTGTACTGGGTGGCGACACCGATGCGGCGCACGCCGGAATTGACGCAGTTGGACAACACGAAGTCGACGATGCGGAACTTGCCGCCGAAGGGAACCGCCGGCTTGGCGCGCCAGTCGGTCAGATTCCTGAGCCGACTGCCACGGCCGCCGGCGAGAACCAGCGCATACGTGTTCTTGGTGAGGCGGCTGACGAAGCGGGTCGCGGGTTCGGTGGCCATGGCAGTGGACCGGAGGGTACGGGCGGCAGTCGAAGTTGGGTGCGAGTATCGTAGACTCTGCAGGCATGAACCGGCAGGGGCGCTGGTGCCATGATAACGCCTTGCCGAACCCCATTGCCGCTTCGACGGCCCGTCAAGTGACCGATACCCGCATCGCAGCAGTTCTGGAAGGCCGTCTGCACGAGGCGCACACGTTTCTCGGTGCGCACGCGCAGTCCGACAGCCGGCTCACGACCGCGTGGCCCATGGTGTTGCGCCCCACCTGCATCGGTGGCCCGGGATTCGCGCTGAAGTGGAGCATCGGCGTCCCAGGCGACGGGCACCACCGAGAAGTCTTCAACAGCGATTCGCGACACTACGGCGACGCTGATATCGGTAACGGGGCGGGCCTGACGGCCGAGCGGATATCCTGGATGGGGCAGCCTTGTTCCATCGTCGCGACCTTGCCGCCGCTTGCCGCGGTTGTGCTGCAGACAACATGAAAGTCCTGTTCGTCACGTCGGAGGCCGTGCCTCTCGTCAAGACCGGAGGCCTCGCCGATGTGAGCGGCGCGCTTCCTATCGCGCTGCGCCAGCAGGGCATCGACGTCCGCGTGATGCTGCCGGGATACGGGGCCGTGCTCGGATGGGTGGACGGCAGCGCCAGGCTGGTGGCGGAACTCGCGCTGCCGGCATTTCCCCCGGCGCGGCTGCTCGAAGCCGAACTTCCGTCGGGCGTGCCCCTGCTGGTACTGGATTGTCCGGAACTGTACGCCCGGGAAGGTGGCCCCTACCAGCAAGCGACGGGTTCGGACTGGCCCGACAACGACATCCGCTTCGGCCTGCTGTCGCGCGCCGCGGCGCTGCTGGCCCACGAGTCGAGCCCGCTCGCGTGGCGACCGGATGTCTTGCACTGCAACGACTGGCAGACCGCCCTGGCGCCGACGTACCTCGCATTCATGCCCGGTGCCCGTGCCCGTACGCTGATGACCATCCACAATCTCGCCTATCAGGGCATCTTTCCCGCGACCGCAGTGCCGCGGGTGGGTTTGCCGTGGGAGTCGTTCAAGGTCGATGGCGTCGAGTTCTACGGCAACCTTTCGTTCCTGAAAGGCGGCCTGTTCTACGCTGATCGCCTCAATACGGTCAGCCCCACCTACGCGCGCGAAATCCAGCATGAATCGCTGGGCTTCGGCTTGCAGGGGCTGCTCGCGTGGCGCACCAAGGATCTGAGCGGGATATTGAACGGCATCGACACCGATGCGTGGAATCCTGCAACCGATCCGCTGATTCCCCGGCGCTATCGGTCGGCAACGCTGGGACGCAAGATCGACAACAAGCGCGCATTGCAGGAGCGGGTACGCCTGGAACCGTCGGCGTCGACCCCGCTGGTGGGGGTCGTGAGCCGGTTCACCTACCAGAAGGGCCTCGATCTGCTGCTCGCGGCGGCGGAACGAATGTTGAAGCTGCCGGTCCAGCTTGTGGTGCTGGGTTCCGGGGACGCGCCCCTCGAGAGCAGCTTTCTCGAGCTCGCGGCGCTCCACCCCGGAAAGATCGCGGTCCAGGTGGGATTCGACGAAGCGCTGTCGCACCTGATCGAAGCCGGCGCCGACGCCTTCCTGATGCCCTCGCGCTATGAACCGTCCGGACTGAACCAGATGTACAGCCAACGCTACGGGACCCCGGTGATCGCCAGAGCCACGGGCGGACTGGTGGATTCCGTCGTCGATTGCACGCCGGAGACGCGCGCCGACGGCACCTGCACCGGCTTCCTGTTCGCGGAGCCGACGCCGGATGCGCTCTACGCCGCCGTGGAACGGGCCGTGGCCACTTATCACGACCGGCGCGTGTGGCGGCAGCTTCAGCGGCACGGCATGGACCGGGATTACAGCTGGGACGCCTCGGCGCGGGGTTACGCCGCGCTCTACGAGGCGGTGACGAAGCCGACGTAGGGTGGCAGAATTGCAGTTCGGCACGAATGGCAAGACCAACACAGCCTCGCTTGCGGGCTACAGGACCGGGAGAGACGACATGATCGGAGACAGAATCGAGACCAACATCGCCGGCGGGCTGGATGTTCCCCTGCCGCGCATGGTGCACGTCCGTCAGAAGTTCGATCGGCCGCATCTCGCGAGCGTGACCGCGACGGTCGTCGAACAGTTCAAGCGGCCCGAGGTCCGGGCCAAGGTGAAGCCGGGCATGACCATCGCGGTCGGTTGTGGCAGTCGCGGCATCAACAACATCGCCGAATGCACCAAGCAGGTCATCGCGGAATTGAAGGGGCTGGGCGCGAAACCCTTCATCTTCCCCGCCATGGGCAGCCATGGTGGCGCGACGCCCGAAGGCCAGCGCGAAGTCCTCGAGGGCTACGGGATCACCGAAGCGACCATGGGGTGCCCGGTCCATTCGCAGATGGACGTCGTGGAACTGGGCAAGCTCGACAGCGGCATGCCGGTCTACATGGACAAGCTCGCTGCGGCCGCTGACGGAGTCGTCCTCGTGTGCCGGGTCAAACCGCACACGAACTTCCGTGCCCCGATCGAATCGGGCATCGTCAAGATGATGACCATCGGCATGGGCAAGATCGTCGGCGCGACGACGCTCCACACCGACGGGATGGATGCCTTCGGCGAATTGCTGCCCAATGCCGCCCGTCTGATCATGGCGAAGAAGAACTTCCTGATCGGCGTGGCGATGGTCGAGAACGCGGCCGACGAGACTGCGATCATCGAAGCCGTGCCCGGCGAGCAGATCTTCGACCGCGAACCGGTTCTGCAGGCGCAGGCGAAATCGCTGATGGCGCGACTGCAGTTCGACGAGATCGACGTGCTGGTCGTCGAGAGGATCGGCAAGAACATTTCGGGTTCGGGCATGGATCCCAATATCACCGGCCGCAACTGCCGCTTCACCACATGGGACATGAAGCCGATGGTGAAGAAGATCGCCGTGCTCGGTCTCACTCCCGAGACCCACGGCAACGCCACGGGCCTGGGGGGCGCTGACGTGATCACCATGCGGCTGTACAAGGATCTCGACATCGCCAAGACGTACGCGAACGTGATCACGTCGACCTACCTCGACGGTGCCGCGATCCCGATCATCATGAACACCGATCAGGAAGCGATCCAGCTCGCGGTCAAGACCGTCGTGCGGACCAAGCCGCAGGACACGAAGATCGTGCGCATCGCGAACACGCTCGAGATCATGGACCTGCACGTGTCCGAGCCGTTCCTGCCGTGGATCAAGGCGAATCCGTCGATGTTCGAGATCGCCGGTGAGCTGGAGCCGTTCAAGTTCGACGCCAAGGGCACGCTCTATCCCATGCTCGGCAGGCACCGCGAACACGCGACCGCCTGAAGCCGGACCGCTCAGCGATCGTGCACGTCCATCTCGACGCGGTCGGTGGCGTCGCCGGTGACATGTTCATCGCGGCGGTCACCGATGCCTTCCCGCAACTGCGGGAAGGCATGCTGGAGGCGATAGGGCAGGCGGGGCTGCCGGCCGGCATCGAGTGCCGGTTCGACGCCCACCGTGACCACACCCTCACGGGCAGCCGTTTCGTCGTCGATGAGGCGCGCTACCGCGCCACTGTCGGTCATCTTCACCATCGTGGCGAACACCATCACCATCGGCACTTCGCCGACATCCGCGCCCGGCTGCTCGAATCGGATTTCAGTCCGGAAGTAAAGCACCACGCCCTGGGCATCTTCACCTTGCTGGCAGTGGCCGAAGGCCGGATCCACGGCATGGCTGCGGAAGAAGTCTCCTTCCACGAGATCGGTGAATGGGATTCCATCGCCGACGTCGTCGGTGCGGCCTGGCTGATCACGGCGCTGGCGGCGGAATCGTGGTCGATCGGGACATTGCCGCTGGGATCGGGCTTCGTCCAGACCGCCCATGGCAAGCTGCCGGTGCCCGTCCCAGCCGTATCGCTGCTGCTCGAAGGGTTCACATTCGCAGCAGACGGACTCATCGGCGAGCGGATCACCCCGACGGGCGCCGCGATCGTCCGGTACCTGAATTGCGCGCAGGAAGCGGATCGCAGGCCGCGGCGGTTGTTGCACAACGGCTATGGATTCGGAACCAGGTCGTTCACGGGTCTGAGCAATGTGCTGAGAGTCATGGCTTTCGCCCCGTTGACTGCCGAAGCCCCTGCTGCAGCGTCGGAGGTTGCCGTGATCCAGTTCGAAGTGGACGACCAGACCCCCGAGGATCTCGCGATCGCACTCGATCGATTGCGCTCGCACCCCGCGGTGCTCGACGTCCTGCAAAGTTCCGTGTTCGGCAAGAAAGGCCGTATCGCGGCGCATGTTCAGGTGCTGGCGGACCCGCAAGGCCTCGACGCCGTGAATCGACTGTGTTTCCTGGAAACGACGACCCTCGGATTGCGGCATCAACTCGTCGCGCGCGAGACCCTGAGGCGCGACATGAAGGTCGTGCGGGTCGGCGATCAGGCAGTGCGCGTGAAGGTCGCGCAGCGTTCGCAGTCGACCACGGCCAAGGTCGAAAGCGACGACACCGCGCAGTTGTCCGGATTCGACACCCGCTCGGCGCTGCGCCGCAGCGCCGAGGCCGAGAGCCTGAAGGACGAGGGCTGACGTGAGCACACTTGATCGGCTCGAAGCCGTGGTCGCCGGCATGGGCGAGATTGCCGTCGCCGTGAGCGGCGGGGTCGACAGCCTGACGCTCGCCACCGTCGTCCATCGTCGGCCGGGTTCAAGAGTCACCATGTTCCATGCGACTTCGCCGGCCGTGCCGCCGGAGGCGAGCGCACGCACCCGCGCGCTGGCCGAGCGCGAAGGTTGGGTACTCGTCGTCATCGACGCGCACGAATTCGAGCGCGCGCAGTACCGGAGCAATCCGGTCGACCGGTGCTTCCATTGCAAGACCAGTCTTTACGGTGCGATTCGTCCCGCAACGGCGGCGCAGATCGTATCCGGGACCAATCTCGATGACCTCGGCGAATATCGACCGGGCCTCGACGCGGCGCGCGACCACCAGGTCCGTCATCCCTTCGTGGAGGCGGAAATCGACAAGGCCGGCGTGCGCGCGCTGGCGCGTGACCTCGGACTCGGTGACATCGCCGAACTCCCCTCGGCGCCTTGCTTGTCCAGTCGCATTGAAACCGGTATCGCCATCGATCCGGCGATGCTTGCCTGCGTGCACGCCGTAGAGCGAATGGTAGGTTCGGCGCTGTCGCCGCGCACCGTCCGATGCCGCGTCCGCGCTCGTGGGGCGGTGATCGAGCTGGATCGCGATGCGCTCGCACAGCTCGATGCCGGGCGCCGCAGCACTTTGTCAGAGGAGATCGAGGCACTGTTTGCCGGAAGCGGCTTCGAACTCGAAGTGAGCTTCGCTCCCTATCGTACCGGCAGCGCATTTCTCATCAAGGAACTGAAACCCGCGAGCGCGACGGCATGAACATCCATCGCGACATCAAGCTCGATTTCGAGCGGCGCCAGCGGATGGGCCTGGACGAAGCCATTCTTGCGGGCGGCAAATCGGTCGCCCACCTCGACGCGATCCTCGAGCAGGCGGCGAGCACGGGGGCGCGCTTTCTGTTCACGCGGCTCGCGCAGGATCAGTTCGATGCGCTTTCCGACAGGCATCGGGCGCGCATCGACTACGATGAACTTTCGCGGACCGGTTACTTCGGGGAACCCGAACCCGCCCGGACCGAGACTCGCACTGCGATCATCGCGGCCGGTACTTCGGACGTGAATGTGGTGCGCGAGATATCGCGCACGCTCGACTGGTACGGCGAGCCGTCACTGGAGATCACCGATGTGGGTGTGGCCGGGATCTGGCGTCTGCTGGAGCGGCTGGAGGAGATCCGCCACATGCCCGTGGTCATCGTGGTGGCCGGCATGGATGCGGCGTTGCCCACGGTCGTCGGCGGACTCGTCCCCGGCCTGGTCATCGGTTGCCCGACTTCGGTCGGATACGGCGTGGCCACCGGCGGCAGGGCCGCGCTCAATGCCATGCTTTCCAGTTGCACGCCCGGATTGTTGGTCACCAATATCGACAACGGTTTCGGCGCCGCCTGCGCTGCGCTCCGCGTGCTGGGCATTTCGCGCCCAGCACGCGGTGCCGCGGCAGCGTCCGATGTGCGATGATGCCCGCGCCCGTCACACCGCTTCGGTTCGGGTCCGCTTGAGGAGGTGGCCATGGGACTCTTGGACCAGATTGCCGGTGCGCTGGGCGGTCAGACGGGCGGCGGTGCCGGCGAAAATCAGCTCATGCAGCTCGCGCTGCAGCTGCTGCGCAACCATCCCGTCGGACTGCAGGGGCTGATAGAACAGTTCACGCGCGCCGGCCTCGGGGCGCAGGTGGCATCCTGGGTCGGGAACGGCCAGAACCTCCCGCTCTCCGCCGACGACCTGATGCGGGTACTCGGCAACGCCGGCGGTGGCCAGCTCGACGAACTCGTCGCCGGACTCGGCATGAACCGCGGCGCTGCCGCCGACGGGTTGGCCAAGATGCTACCGGGAGTCGTCGATCAACTGACGCCGAACGGCAGCGTCGAGGACGACATCGTGGCGCAAGGCTTCGATCTGCTCAAGAACCTGAAGATAGGCTGAACCGGCAGGTCGCGCGCCATCGGCGTTGCTCCGGCGAACGTCGTCAGCCGACCGGGGCCGTGGCGGGCCGGTGCAGGCAGCCGTCGTCCAGTGCCTGCAGTGGCGCGAAGTCGCGATTCGCGAACCATTCCGCACGCCGGGACGACCGCGTGCGATTGTCGCAAGCGGCAACGTTCAGATAGACGATGGTGCGCTCATATGGCGTGATGTTGCCGACCGAGCCGTGCACGAGATTGCAGTGCATGAACAGGGCCGTACCCGCCGGACCGGTGAGCGCCTCGATGGCACTTTCCCGAGTCAGTTCACCGATGAGCTGACGGGGCAGCTCCATCACGGAATAGCCGCTGCTGTCGTGGTCGCGGGTGGTATCGTCGATCAGTCCATGTCGTTGTGACCCGGGGATCACCATCAGCGGACCGTTCGCGGGTGTCATGTCATCCAGGAATATGCCGATCATCAGCGCGCGCGGCGTGGCCATGCCGTCCTCGAAACGCCAGGTCGCGCCACCACCAGCCCTGGCCGTCGAACGCGGCCTTCGGATTGATCCGGGTCTGGTGGATGTAGATCTCGTCGCCCAGCAGCTGGCGAGCCGGTTCGATCCAGCGCGGATGGCGCGACAGCCGCCGATATGCGTCGTCGAACCGATGCGCACCGTACACGACCCGCAAAGCGTCATTGGCGCGCTCGCGCACGACTTCGGGTCGTCCGGACATGCGCTTGATGCCATCGAGCGCGTCACGCAGGACCTGGATCTCGTCGTGCGTGAACAGTGCAGGTACCGTGATGTACCCGTCGCGTTCGAACGCGGCGAGCTGCGGCCGGGAGAGTTTCATCGTCACACTCCGCGCTCGACGTTGAAGGCGATGGCAACCCGCACCGGCTCAGCCGTGGTGACCGCCCAGATAGGCCGCGCGTACTTCCTCGTTGCCGAGCAGTTCCTTAGGCGTGCCTTCGACCGTCAGCGATCCGGTCTCAAGCACGTAGCCGCGATCGGCCACGGATAGCGCCATGTTCGCGTTCTGCTCCACGAGCAGAACGGTCATTCCGGCGCTGCGGATCTGCCGGATGGTGCCGAACAGATTCTGCACGATCAGGGGCGCAAGGCCGAGCGAGGGTTCGTCCAGCAGCAGGAGCTTCGGCTTCGCCATCAGGCCGCGGGCGACGGCGAGCATCTGTTGCTGACCACCGGACAGCGTCCAGCCGAGTGCGTGTTCGAACTTGCGGATCTCGGGGAAGATCTCGAACTTTTCGTCGGCCTCCGACTCGAGCTGCTTGCGGGCGACCCCTTTCCGGTTCGAGGCGCCGAGCAGGATGTTCTCGCGCACGGTGAGGCCGGGAAAGATGCGGCGCCCTTCGGGCACGTGACTGATGCCGAGCCGGGCGATCGCCTCCGGGCCGAGACGCTGGATCGGTTTGCCTTCGAACAGGACCTCGCCCTGCGCTGGCACGACCAGGCCCGAGATCGTCTTCAGCGTCGTGCTCTTGCCGGCGCCATTGGCGCCTAGCAGCGTGACCAGTTCACCCTGCTCGACCCGCAGGCTGACGCCTTTCAGCGCCTGTACGTTGCCGTAGTAGCTCGCGACGTTGCGCAGCTCAAGCAGCGGCATTTTCGTTCCCCGGCGTTCCGAGGTACGCGGCGATGACGTCCGGATTGCGCAGGACGTCGGCGGGCGTTCCCTCTGCGATCTTGCGACCGAAGTTGAGCACCGTGATGCGATCCGATACCTTCTCCACCAGACCCATGTCGTGATCGATCAGGAAGATCGTGAGGCCGTGGCCACGCAAGCGCTTGAGCAGTTCCACGAACTCCATCTTCTCGGTCTGGTTGAGGCCCGCCGCCGGCTCGTCGAGCAGCAGCAGCTTGGGATGACCAGCCAGTACTCGCGCGATCTCGACCAGCCGCTGATGGCCGTAGGGCAGGTTGCGCACGATCACGTGCGCGCGATCCGCGAGGCCGACGAACTGCAGCGCCGACATCGCGCGCTCGCGCAGCGACTTGCCGCCGGACGGGATCGGATTGTTGTCGCGCTGCGCGCCCACCATCACGTTCTCAAGCGCGGATAGCGATGCGAACAGACGGATGTTCTGGAACGTCCGACCCACGCCGCGCCCGGCGCGCTGATGGGGTTTGAGCAGAGAGATGTCCTCGCCTTCGAGGATCACCTTGCCTCCGGTCGGCCGATAGATGCCGCTCATCACGTTGAGCGAAGTGGTCTTGCCGGAACCGTTCGGCCCGATCAGTGCATGGACCGTCCCGCGCTGCACGTCGATGTCGATGCCGTCGACCGCCCGCAGTCCGCCGAAATGCTTCTGCAGATTCTCCACCTTGAGCAATGCCTGGCCGCCGTCGCCCTGCACATCCAGTACGAGAGGCTGGATGCCGCTGGTGTCGGTGGTTGTCCGGGCGGTCACGAACTTGGCGCGGATGTTCTTGATGAGACCCCAGATGCCCTCGTACAGGAACACCATGATCAGGATCACGCCCAGGCCGTAGACCGCGAGATAGACATCCTTGATGAAGCGCAGCGACTCGGGGAGGTGCTTGAGCCATTCCGGCAGCTGCACGATCAGTACCGTACCGATCACGCCGCCGAACGGCGACTGCGCGCCACCGAGCAGCGTCGCGGTGAGGAACTCGATGGAGCGCGCAAAATTGAAGTTGTCCGGACTGATGTAGGCAAATCCACCCGCGTACAGCGCGCCGCCGATCGAGGCCAGCAACGCGGACAGCGCGAAGGCGATCACCTTGGTGCGCAGCGTGTGCACCCCGACGACCTCGGCCGCGAGTTCGTTCTCGCGCACCGCCCGCATTGCGCGGCCGAGGCGCGTGTTCGGCAGATACCAGACTGCAATTACGAGCACGTAGAGGACGACGGAGCAGAGCAACAGATAGGCCTTGTCGTCGTCGAGTTGCCAGCCGAACAAGGAGGGACGGGCGATGCCGGCGATCCCGTCGGGGCCGTGCGTGAACTCGACCCAGTTCATCAGGATCAGGTCGAATATCTGCTGGAAGCTGATCGTGATCATCGCGAGGTAGTGCCCGCCGAGCCTTAGGGTCGTGAGGCCCAGCGCGAGTCCCGCGATCGCCGCCACCCCGGCCCCGAGGCCGAGCGATATCCAGAAATTGAGCTCGCCGGTCACGGTCCCCAGCGCCACCCCATAGGCTCCGAGCCCGAAGAACGCCGCCTGCGCGAGATTGATCTGCCCCGTGTAGCCCAGGACCACGACCATGCCGAGCACGGCGATGGCATACGTCACGGCCTGCATGAACATCTGCACCACGTAGGTGCTGACGTGCAACTGATAGGGAATCAGCGGCATGGCGATCGCGACGATCACCAGCACGATCAACGTCGGCAGGGAAATCCGTTTCGGCATCTATCGCTACGCTTTCTCGGAGACTTTCTCTCCAAAGATGCCCTGCGGCCTGAACAGGAGGAACAGGAAAAGGGCGAGGAACGCGTAGGCGTCCTTGTAGGGAACCGAGATGTGCTGGGCTGCGAGGCTCTCGATGACGCCCAGCAGCAAACCACCCACGATGGCGCCCTTGACGTCGCCGAAGCCGCCGATGATCGTCGCGGCGAAGGCCTTGAGGGCGATGATCGAGCCCATGCCGATGGACACGAACAGGATCGGTCCGACCAGGACGCCGGCGATGCCGCCCAGCACGGCACTGTAGATGAACGTGATCGCGATCATCAGTGCCACCGGGATTCCCAGCAGGCGCGCCATGTCCTTGTCCTGGGAAGTTGCCTGCAGCTTCTTGCCGAGCAGGGTCTTCTCGAAGAAGACGAAAGTGAAGAACACGAGCGCCACGGTGGCGATGAGAATCACGATGTACTGGCTGTCGAAGAAGACCCCGCCCAGCGTGATGCCATCGAAATTGAGCAGCTTCTCGAGCGGTCGCGGTTGCGGCCCCGCCACGTACAGTACGGTGTTCTGGAGAAAGATCGACGCGCCCAGAGTGCTGATGATCACCGGCAGGAAGGATCGGTGGCGCAGCGGATAGTACACGCCGTAGTTGAACAGCACGCCGAACACGGACATGGCGGCCAGTGCGCCGATGAACGCAAGCCAGTAGGGCCAACCCAGTCCGGAAAAGAACATCACCATCGCGTAGCCGCCCAGCATGGCGAAGTCGCCCTGGGCAAAGTTCACCACGTTCGTCGCGCGGATGATCAGCACGAAGCCCAGGGCCACCAGGGCATAGATGCTGCCCAGCCCGAGGCCGGTGAACAGGATCTGCAGATTGTCGGTGATGAACTGCACTTCGCTTGCGAAGGGCCGCTTCCGCCGAACCGTCTGCTGTCGCAGCGGTCCGGCGGTGAGCCCCCTCCCCCTTATGGATTCGGTCTTCCGGCGTACACCGTCGATTCGCGACGGGCCTGCACACCGACCGGATTATTCAGACGCCGGGATTGGGGCGGCCCGGCGCCCGGCGTAGTTCGAGAAGCGTCTCAGGCTCCGCGGTCCCTCGCGAAGCGGTCAATCCTTGAAATTGATGTGCTTGATGAAGCTGATCTTGCTGTTTTCGATCTTGACGATGTTGTACCCGCGCAGCCCGTCGCCGTTGTCATCGAAATTGTAGAGACCTTCGACGCCCTTCCAGTCCTTGATGCCGACGATCGCCTTGCGAATGGCGTCCGGTTCGGTGCTCTTGGCCGTGTTGATTGCCAGGGCGAGCACCTTCAACGCGTCATAGGCCCAACTGGAGTACACGTCCGGATCGAGCTTGTAGGCAGCGCGGTACTTCTTCGCGAAACTACTGGATTCGGCACTGGCGTCAGGTGTGAAGTCGGTGATTGCGTAGACACCGAGCAGGGCCGGCCCGGCGAGGTCCATGGCGGTGACCGAAACGACCGAAGGCGACCCGACCCACTCGGTAGTCACCCCGAGTTGACGCAGTTGCTTGGCGAAGATTCCGACGTCGGGCGAGTTGGTCATGTACGTGCCGATGATGTCGGCGCCGGATTTCTTGATCGCCAGCACCACCGGGGTGAAGTCCTGCGAGTTGTTTGAATAACCCTGCACCAGGACCGGCTCGACTCCGAGGTCTTTCAGCGCTGTGCTCAGCGCACGCATGCCACCCGAGCCGAAGGCATCGGTCGAATGGATGATCGCCCACTTCTTTTTCTTCAACGTATTCACGCCGAAGTCCGCGATCACGCGGGAGGAATAGGAATCATTCGGACGTGCACGGAACACCCAGTGGTTGTGCACCTTGGTCAGGCTCGGATCGGTGCCACCGATCATTGTCGGGATGCCTGCCTTGGCGATGGTCGGCGATGACGCCTGGATCTGGGTACTGCGGATCGGCCCGATCACGGCGACGATGTTGCCCTCGCCGAACAGCTTGGAAAACGCCAGGACGGTGCCGGGGTTCGTGCTCTGGTTGTCTTCCAGCTTCAGTTCGAGCTTGCGACCGAGCACGCCGCCCGCGGCGTTGATCTCATCGAGTGCGAGCTTGGCGCCGTTGTGGGTGAATACGCCCGCTTCCGCGTTGGGGCCGGTGGCCTCGTTGACCAGGCCGATCTTGATCGTATCTGCGGCCTGCGTTGAGAAACTCAGCGAGGCGGCAATCAAGGCCGCTGCGAATCCGGCGAAACGGTGCATATCGACTCCCCTGTTCAATCCTTGCGCCTGTAGTTCATCGCTTGCGACCCGGGCGCGCGCAGGCGCTGCAGACGCGACGCTCCAAGCGGGGCCGTATGCTATGTTCCGCCCCAGAACGCTGTCAACGAAATCCCTCGCCGCACTGCGCCATCGCTCCCATGCTCGCTCACGATCCGACCGCCCGATTCTCCGATCGCGTTGCCGACTACGTGCGGGCACGGCCCGGTTACCCGCCGGAACTCTGGGACGTGCTGGCGCGACACTGCGGACTCGACGGTCATTCGGTGATTGCCGACATCGGCAGTGGCACGGGACTGCTCGCCCAGGTGTTTCTCGAGCGCGGCAATGCCTTGTTCGGCGTCGAGCCGAACGCGGAGATGCGCCAGGCCGGCGAACGACTACTCGCCCGGTACCAGGCGTTCATCAGCGTCGACGCGGGCGCCGAGTCGACCACGCTCGCCGATGGCTGCGTGGATTTCGTGACCGCCGGGCAGGCATTCCATTGGTTCGACCGGGATCGCTCCCGGCGGGAATTCGCGCGCATCCTGCGCCCGGGTGGCTGGGTGGTGCTGATCTGGAACGACCGGCGACTCGACGCGACCGGTTTTCTGCGCGGCTATGAAGCCCTGCTCGTGCGCCACTGCCCCGACTACCTGAAAGTGGTCCATCGCAATATCGACGCGGGCGTGCTCGGGCAATTCTTCGCGCCGCATGGGTATCAGGAGTCGGTGCTCGACAATCGCCAGCAATTCGACTGGGAAGGGCTCGTTGCCCGCCATCTCTCGTCCTCGTTCGTTCCCAAGGCGGGCCACGAGGCGGGCATGACCGAACTGCGCGCGCTGTTCGATGGCCACGCTTCCGCAGGGTCGGTCGAGTTCGAGTATGACACCCGGCTGTACTACGGACGGCTCGGGTCCGCGGCTGACGCGTAGATTCGGGCCACCGCCCCGGGCCGGGCCCTGGCAGGCCCGCGCTGATGCAGGCAGCTCTAAAGTTGCAGCCGTTCGCGGCATGCCACCTGCCCCATGCCGAATCCGTTTTGGTCCCGCAGGGCTTCACCGACAAGTCCGGGTGCACGCAGCCGGTGCCACATCGAGATCGTGGAGGAGCCGCAGTCCCGGAAGCGCGCGCGCCGCTTGGAGGTCTGGCAGAACGATGCGGACGAGCAATGCCGGCTGTCGGACGGGTTGCGGGAACAACGCGTGACAGGTGTGGTCTGCCTGTCCGGTGACCGGCGTTTCTCCGAGTTGCTGCGTGTCTCGCAAGAGAGGGCGCGTATCCGTTTTACGAGTCCACCTCGTCACCGCTGACGGCGAGGGTCGTGCTCAATCCCAACGACCAGGAAGGTAACAATCCCGATCTCGTTCCCGACACGATGGTCAACCAGCGCCGCTGCGGAATGGTGAAGCTCAGCGGGCCGCGGGGCGAATCGCGCGATCGCCTTCGAAGCCATGACGCCGCCGGGGCATCACTCTGTCGGCATCAGCGTAGGGCCACCGTACCGCGCTCAACCACTCGAGGATCCCGTCCCGATGACTGAATTGAAACTCCGTAATCCCCTGCAGAAATGTGGTCCCCGGATGCTCTTCGTCGCACTGCTCGCCGTGTTCGCGGAGCAGGCCGATGCAGATGTGGTGGTGATGAAGAATGGCGATCGACTCAGCGGAAAGGTGCAGCAATTGCGCAACGGCAAGGTCACGATCACCACGGACTATGCGTCCTCCATCGTGATTGCGATCGACCAGATCGCTTCGCTGGTGACCGACGAAGACGTGACCGTGACCTTCAAGGACTACTCGCGGCTCATCGGACCTTTGCGCGTGAGTGACGGTGTGGCGGCCGTGCAGAATCCGGCCGACGGCACGACCGTGCCGCTGGACCCGACCCGCGTGTCGGCGCTGCAACCGGGTCGCCAGGCAGAGGATGACTGGAACGTTTCGGGGCGAGCGAACCTCGGGCTGACCGATACCTCAGGCAATACGGAAGTGCGCCGCTACAACGTCGATGGCGAAGTCATTGCGCGGCGGCTGCGCGATCGCTGGACCGCCAGTGCCCGTGCGAACGAGGCCGCCGAGCGCGGCCAGGAGACCGAGATGAACGCTGTCGTCGGCCTCAAGTACGACCGTTTCATCGACGAACGCTGGTACGGCTACGGCGGCTCCACCTTCGAGCATGACCGCTTCAAGGACTTGCGATTGCGCGCGACGGTGGGCGCAGGGGCCGGCCGCCAGATCTACGAGTCGAGCGCTACCAATCTCGCCCTGGAGGCTGGCCTCGATCGCGTCCTGGCCGATCACTTCGATGCGGAGGACGAGCGCTACTTTGCACTGCGGCTCGCGTCGCGCTTCGACCACTGGCTATGGGAAGACGTGGTCCAGGTGTTCAACAACGATCAGGTGTACGTCAGCCTCGCGGACATTCACTCGACATTCGTGCGAACCCAGTCCGGCCTGCGCTTCCCGCTCCGGCACGGCCTGGTGACCACGCTGCAGTTGAACGTCGATTGGGACGGCAACCCGGGCCCCGGCCGCGAAGGTGTTGATCGGCAGCTGCTCGTGAGCCTGGGCTACAAGTGGTGAGGTCGGCCTGATCTCCCCCGGAGTGATCTGTTACATGACGCGACCGGAGGTGTCCCCGACCGTGGGCGCAAGGCCGGGAACGGCCTGCGCTGCCGTCCCCGGATCGGGACACCGACGACGTCTGCGTCAGCTAGGAGTCTGTCGGACTTTCCGGACTTTTGGATACTGCCGCGATCCGAGATAATTGGGGTAGTGCGTTGAGGAGATGTTCGCAATGAGCCGCTTCGTTTGCGTCGATCGAGACACTGCCTACCTGTTGCCACCGTCTGT
>JBBQHP010000069.1:0-20472 GCA_038324085.1 Burkholderiales bacterium | reverse complement strand
ATCGAGCGGCTGTTCCGCAGGCTCAAGGGATTTCGGCGCATCTTCTCGCGATTCGAGAAACTCGACCTCATGTTCATTGGCTTCATCAACTTCGCGCTCATCGCCGATGGGCTGCGAGTAGTGTGAACAGGCCCTAGTTTGAAGTAGCCATGAGACCTGCCGGTCGGAAGGCGGAATTCAGGCACCGCCCTGTCTGGAATCCGGTTGGGATGCTCGGCGATCGCATCCCGCGAACGTTGGCGGGCGCTCCAGCCCCTCGCTACCGTTCCTGGCGGCAGGTATTATCTCAACCCCCAGGGAAACAGACGCTCGCAACACGCCCAAATGACCACGATCCTCGTCACTGGCGGCGCCGGCTTCATCGGCGCCAATTTCGTCCTGAACTGGCCCTATGCCGAGCGCGGAGCGGTCATCAATCTCGACAAGCTTACCTACGCCGGGAACCTCGAAAGCCTCAAATCGCTCGAAGGCAACGCGAAGCACACGTTCGTGCGTGGCGACATCGGCGATCGATCGGTTGTCGGTAAGCTGCTGCGCGAACACAACCCTGTCGCGATCATCAATTTCGCGGCGGAAAGCCACGTGGATCGTTCGATCCACGGTCCGGAAGATTTCATCCAGACCAATGTCGTAGGCACGTTCCACCTGCTGGAGGAAGTGCGCGCTTATTGGGGCGAGGCGTTGCAGAAGAATCCGTCCTTTCGGTTCCTGCACGTCTCGACCGACGAGGTCTACGGCACGCTCGGGCCGAGCGACCCTGCGTTTACCGAGGACACGCCGTTCGCACCCAACAGCCCCTATGCCGCCACGAAGGCCTCCTCTGACCACCTGGTGCGTGCGTATCACCACACCTACGGTCTGCCGACGCTGACGACCAACTGTTCCAACAACTACGGGCTGTATCACTTCCCCGAGAAGCTGATCCCCCTGATGATCCACAACGCGCTCGCAGGCAAGGCGCTCCCGGTCTACGGCGACGGACAGCAGGTCCGCGACTGGCTGTTCGTCGAAGACCATTGCGCGGCAATCCGACGCGTGCTGGAGAAGGGTACGCCGGGAGAGACCTACAACGTGGGTGGCCGCAGCGAGATGAAGAACCTCGACGTTGTGCGGATCCTGTGCGCGATGCTCGATCGCGAAAGCCCTCGCGCTGATGGCAGATCGTACTCCGAGCAAGTCACCTTCGTCGCCGATCGGCCTGGCCACGACCGTCGCTATGCGATCGATTGCAGGAAGATCGAGCGCGAGCTCGGATGGAAACCCGTGGAAACCTTCGAGACCGGCATCGCGAAGACGGTCGGGTGGTACCTCGACAATGCCGACTGGGTCCGGAACGTGACGAGCGGCGACTATCGGAAGTGGGTGGAACTGCACTACGCGAAGGCGTGATGCCAGGGGAATAGGGCTTTCCGCCGGCCGGGGTTGCCAACCCCTCAGGGGCGGCGTAGAAACATCAGGCGCGTCACTGAAACGGCCAGGATCTCGTGGGGGCCGCAGGTACGCAAACGGACGGGAGAAACCCCATCATGGCCTGCCTACTTTCTCGCCCTGCAATGGCGACGCAGGGAGCTGACTGCGTCACACCTTCGGCCTTGATGTTCGCCGACGGAGCGTCCGCGATCGGGATCGAGCGTTCCAGCTCCCCGACGATCCCGCTGGCGCACACCCTCCCGAACGCTGCAAGTCCGGGCCTTGGGACCCGGGCAGCGTCGCAAGTGCGCTCCCGACGGTCGTCGTGGCAGCGGCAGATCGGCGCGCTGGTCCTGGCGCATCTGCTGCTGCCCGTTGCAGGTCACGCAGACAATCTGGTTCACGACGGCGTACCGCCCCCCAAACACAAATGGACCACTTTCGTGCAGGTGGCAGGTCAACCCGAGCCCGTACCCGCCGAATGGGTGTCGACCCCTGAGGGCCAGTTTGCTCATTCCATCGTGATTCCCAATCCTGTTCCGAAAGACAGCGGGTATCGATGGTGGTGGAGCTCCAAGCAATATTTCCTGCATCTATGTGAAACGGAAGCCGGCGAGTTCGTGTTCAAGAGTGTGGACAACGTCGAAGGGTTTCTGTTCATGCGGCCGCCCAGTTGGCCAACGGATTTTGATTTGAAGGATCGATATAAGCTTGAGGGGGCGAATTTTGAGCGAACGTTTCAGGGATATAGAGACGACGTGCGTTCGAGAGGAGCGGCCTTCTCTTCGCCCGGAAGGAATTTTCTCTATTTCGAGGAGCCGGATGAACATTCTAGTGACTCTGAATCGAGGTACCTGAAAGCAAGCCACTACGACCGAAAGAAAATAGAACTTTCCGAATTGGAGGTCTTGTCGAAGCCTTCAGGACCGTACGCGGTTACGTGGCGGGGCCTTCGTCGCCCCAAGGATCGTGAAAACGGTATTGCAGGGACAGAGATAATTGTCATAGACATTCGATCAAATAAGGTAATGGGGGTATGGCGTGACTATGGCCTGACCGGCAGGAATCCCGAAGAATGGAATGGAGTGTGGTGGCTGACAGCGGCTATCTGTCCAAAATTTTATTCCAAGTACAAACGCCCGGAACTACAGCAATGGTACGGATTTGTAAGCGCGGTCCTCGTGCCTCCTCGAAACTAACTCGAAAGGAACGCACCGATGCTTTCTGAGGCTCCATCCAGTTGGTATGACTTCTACTTGCAACAGATGGCGGCCGAATCATATTTTGAGGGTGTTGCACTTGAGCACGATATCGAAGTGGCGTTGGCGCTGCGAAATGGGAACAACCGTCCAGACTTCGCCGTTAGTCTCGAGCCACGGGGGAAATCCCGACTTACGGGTCCACAGGTTCAAGACTTTCTCGCAAAATTCCAAATCCTTCACCAATGGTCCGACAACCCCCTGCGGGACAGAGACCTGCTCCCCGACGAGACGGGGTACCTCGAACTGAATGGCGAACGCCTCCTGGCCAATACCGGGTTGTCCGCCACGCTGATCCAGAACCGCGAAACCGGCGCATACACGCTGTCGATCCGGAGCACGGAGTACGTCTCGCCCGACCTGGGCGGTGACAAGTATCGCGATCTCGACGGTGCCGACAAGCACGACCTCGCGTTCAATGGCTTCGCGTTCGCGCAGATCGATGCGCTCGAGCGCTACTACGCGTGGTTGTTGGCAAACATACCGGGCTTCTCCGAAGGGCCGCTCTACGTGACCGGATATTCCCTCGGAGGGCACCTGGCGACGGTGTTCACGGAGATGCATCCCGAGGTTGTGCACACGTACACATTCAACGGTGCAGGACGCGGGGAGTGGGATCACACGAAAGGCGATCTCGCCGATATCGTCGCTTACTATCGCGACATACTGCGCGATCCGCGGCTCGCATACTTCAGTCCCGGGAGCGTCGCCGATACCAACATTCGAGCTGCGGCGCTCGGGCGAGAGGGAAGACCTCTCGACGCGGTAGACATCAACGTTGACGCCCGCCACACGTGGGCCGTCTTTTCGACCGTCTACCGGTTCGGTATTCAGTCGCTCGCGTGGATTGCCGCGGCGACTGGCGCCACCAGCGATCCGAACCGTACAGACCTTACCAACAACGCCGCCGCGCGCATTACGCAGCTCTACGGTCACGGCGCCCACAACGATGTCCAACTGGTCGCGAACTCGGGCATCCATGGTTCCGCACAACAACTCTTTATCGAGGACCAGCCGGATGTCGCCGGGACGCTGGGATTTCCCGAAAGTTGGGGCTCAGGAGGTTACGGATCGACGCACAGCATCACTTTGCTCGGAGACTCTCTGGCATTGATGCGCCTGATGAATCGCGTGGATTCGACCACGTCCACCGAAACGTTTGGACAGATCTTTGCGGCAGCCTCGAACGAGCAGGCGGTCGGCATCCTCTTCGCCAACGGGATTGCCGAGTCAGATTCCCTCGAACAGATCGTGACGGCACTGGGGGCGATGTTCGGGGTGGAAATGCAGGCGATGGACCCGATACGAACGGAGGGGGGGTTTGCCGACTTCACGCAGCGCACGATCTTTCATGAGAACCTGCAACGGATCGAAAGCGCGATTGATACGAACGTCGAGTACAGCATTTCCTCGCTGGCGACGGCGGACGCGCAAGTACTCCTGTCGTTGGCGCATCAGAACGGCGACGCTGGGCTGGAGATCCGCTATGCGCTTTCGGCGCTCAATCCCTTTTCAGTTTCGGGTGTGGACTATTCGCGCTTGCACGACACGCTGGGGGAACTGGATCTCTGGAATGCGGAGACGCGGCAAGGCGATTGGACGTCGGACTGGCTGGGTGACCGTATCGCTTTCCTCACCTGGAAGAATGCCGCCAATCTGGCGGACATCGTGTCTCCTACGACCGCGCTGTTTCCCAGCCAGAGATTCATCGACAAGGGTTCCGGGCGCGATCTCTACGTGACCGGGCCGGACAGTTCATCGCCCGCTAGTTCGCGACCCCTGGTTCGTCGATTTGTTTTCGGAACGTCCCGATCCGATTCGCTCTTCGGAGGGATAGGCGGTGATCGAATCTATGGGGGCATGGGGACCGACTACCTCGCCGGCGGACCGGGCAACGATCGATTGGAAGGCGGATCGGGGCTGGATGTCTATGACTACAACACGTCGGATTGGTTGTTTGGCGGCAGCAATGATGGCTTCGACAGAATCCTGGATACCGACGGCGTTGGTGTATTGCGCTACGTGAACGTCTTGGGGTTCGGCGCGGCACCCACGGTGAGTGTGATTCGCGACGCGACCCACGCCGTCGATGACCACACTTGGACGAGTGCCGACGGACACTTCACCTACAACAGGGTGAGCGCAGAGGACGGCAGCATCACGCTCGAGATCGCGTTCGAGCAGGGCGGCGGTATCGTGCTCGAACAATTTCGCGAAGGTGATTTCGGGATTCGATTGGAGCCGCTGCGGTCATTGCCCGCGATTACGGAAACAGTCCTGGGTGACCGGGCAACGAAGGACATCGATCCCGACCAGCCAGGGGTTCAGGAAGGTCGGGACGCATTCAACCGTGTGATGACCACCAGCGAGGCAGGTCCACCACGCGACGACTTTCTCCTTGGGCGCTGGGCCGAGTTCGATCCGGCGACGGGAGCCTGGGGCGTTTCGAAACCCGGTGCGCCGGGCGAGAGAATCGAGGGCCAGGCGGGCGACGATCTCATCGTGGCCGATCCGCTGAGTCCGCTCATGCTCATCGCCCCGCCGCTTGAGGAGGAAGTCTTCGACGGACGACGGCCACTCGATAACGATGACTGGATCTCCGGTGGATCCGGACGCGATCGGATCTACGCCGGCGGTGGCGACGATTTCGTTTTCGGGGGCAGCGGCGGCGTATCCGACGGAGACGAGGGCGGCGACGTCGTGTACGGGGGTGACGGCGACGACGACATCTTCGGCGATGAATACATCGATCTCGATACGGCGCTGCTCGTCGGCGATGGCGCCACATCGTCCGATGCAAAGGGCGATTTCCTGTCCGGCGGTGCCGGAGCGGACCGCATCGTCGGCATGAACGACCGGGACGTGCTCCTCGGCGGAGGTGGAGCGGACTTGCTGATCGGCGGTGCCGGCGACGACTTGCTCGACGGCGGGGCCGGCTACGTAGCCGTGAACCTCGAATGGAATGTCATGCGGTCGACGGACACGAATGCCGGATACGAGATCCATCGCGTCGAGTTCACCGGAATCGAATTGCGGGACATCTCTGCGGATGGGGCGGACACGATCTACGGGGGTCGTGGCGCTGACTGGGCGTTCGGCGGTGCCGGTGACGATTTCATCGATACCGGTGCGGACGACGATGTGGCCTACGGCGGAGGCGGAGCCGACACTTTGCTTGGAGGATCGGGCGATGACGTGCTGGTTGGCGATAGATCCGAGGGGCAGATGCCGGGCGACGCAGCGGGCGACTATCTCGACGGCGGTGACGGTTCGGACCGCCTCTATGGCGATGCCGGTGACGATGTGCTTGTCGGCGGTCGTGGCAACGACTTCCTGCTGGGCGGCGCCGGGCGAGACGTCTATCTGTTCGACAAGGGAGACGGCGAGGACTGGATCATCGATACGCCCGAGACGGGGAGCGACCCCGAGGCAAGCATTCTCGTGTTGGGGGCTGGCTTCACGCGCGCGGATGTCACCTTTCGACTCGGCAGCCTGCTGATCGATCTCGGGCTTGCGGACGCGACCGATCCGGCCTCAGCCGACCGCGTGCACGTCGACGGCTTCGATCCCGATAACCCTTTCTCAACCCCGGTTCTCGCCGAGATTCGCTTTGCTGACGGCGAGGTCATGACCTACGCGGACATCCTGGCGCAGGGCTTCGACATCGTCGGTACGGAGGGTGACGACAATGGGTCCGATTCTGCGAGTCCGGCATTGCTCGGCACCGTGGTCACGGACCGCATCCTGGGTCTGGCGGGGAACGACGTTCTTGCCGGTCTGGCCGGCGATGACGTCCTGGATGGCGGCGGTGGAGATGACACTCTCGAAGGCGGCGACGGCGACGATATTCTCATCGGCGGCATCGGCCTGGATATTCTCCGCGGCGGTGCAGGCCACGACATCTACGTCGTGGAAGGCGGAGACTTCATCGGCGATGCCGAGGGCGGGGACGATGTCGAGTTGCCGGCTTCCATCACGACGGCCGGCCTCGGAGCGGTGCTCGGCTGGTTCCATGGTGCCCGGGTGATCGAACTTACAGCGGCAGGCCAGGTGCTCTTCCGTCTTCCGCAGAGCTCCGATGTCGTCAGCGGTCTGACTTTGGTCCAGTCCGATGGAAGCGCGACGGCGTTGGCCAGTTTCCTCGGCGCCGAGTTTCATGAACGCGTCTTCGAGACCGGCTCCTTCGGCGACGGACAATTCGTCGGTTTTGCCGAGGCCGATCACCTGCGCGGCGGCAGCGGTGCGGATCACCTGTCCGGCTTTGCGGGGGACGACACGCTCGAAGGAGGTTCCGGAAACGATACGCTCGTCGGCGGAGCAGGCGACGACATGTTGTCCGGCGATGCCGGTGACGATGAATATCTGTTCCGACTCGGTGACGGTATCGATGTCATCGACGAGCATGGGGGCGGTGGTATCGATACCGTGCGCTTCGCCGCCGACACTGCACCGTCTGCCGTCACGCCGCGGCACATGGCGAACGGCGACCTGGTAGTGCGCTATGGAGACGGCGCCGCCGTGACCGTGTCGGGGTTCTTTGCGGATCCACTGCAAAGGATCGAACGCTTTGTTCTCGGCGACGGTGGTGAATGGTCGGAAGCCGACCTTCTGGCGCTGCCGGTGGTCCCGATCGACGGCACGAGCGGCGACGATGTGCTGGTGGGAACGCTCGCCGATGAAGTGCTCGAAGCCGGTTCCGGGAGCGACACGCTGGACGGATCCGGCGGCAACGACGTTCTGCGCGGTGGCGAGGGCAGCGATCGATACCGGCTGTCATGGGGAACGGGACATGATCGCGTTGAAGATGATGCCGGCGCCGTGGAGACGATCGTTCTCGACGCTGCGCTCTCGTTTGCCGACCTCTCGGCGCGCGTCGTCGGCGCAGACGTCGTGATCTCCCTGGGTAGTGCTGACGATCTGGCGCTCATGGGGGAAGCCGGAACCATTGATCGATGGCGCGTCACCGATGGCGACGGAACGATCCGGACGATCGCCGAAGTGATCGAATCGACGTCACTGCGGGCGTCGCAATCGCTCGAGGCTTCGCGGCTCGCATATGTCACCAGTGTGAAATCGAGCTGGTTCAACAGTTGGTACGACGATGGGTTTCGCGCTACGGGTGCTGCCGAGTTTGGGAGCGAACCGCCGCTAGTGGGCCTGTCGGAGTTGGTGACGAACGTCCATTCGACGACGTACCGCATGCCGGAGAACGAGGTTACGGGTGAGACGGTGCGAACGATCGGCGACGGCAGCGTCGAAGGTCTGACCGTCGAGCGAACCTTGCGCAAGGTGGACACGATCCGCATCGCGGACGATGCCGGCCAGATCGACGTCGTGGCGGTCCCCGCGCTGGCACCAGCGTGGTTCGACGCCACGGTTGCACTGGAGATCGAACGACAATCCGAGTACGCAGGCAGCGGACCGTCGTTCTCGACCGTGTTCGATCCGACGCCCGACGTCCCCGATGACGCGTTCTTCATCACTGCCACGGATCAGTCTTTCATCCGCTATTCGCGCAGCTATCGTATCGGCCAGGGTGATGTTGCCATCGTTCGGTCCAACGTCGAAACGAGCTTCATCGTTCCCCTGGTCGATGCGGGGGGGTCTGACAATCACATCGAGTACACAGGCAACGCGGCGATCGACGCAGGCGCGGGCGACGACGTTGTGGTTCCGATGGCGAGGCTCAGGGAAGGCCAACTGACGAATTTCCAGTACGTACCTCGTGCGCGCGATGTCGGAGCCTGGTTGTCCGGTGCCGCGGGGAACGATCGGCTCGTGGGCACCAGTGCCAACGACTTCCTCGCGGGTGGCACCGGCGACGACCTGCTCGAAGGAGGGGCTGGATCGGACCGGTATCTCATCCTCGCCGCGGACGAAGGCGTCGATCGCATCGTCGATCCGGCGGATCGACCGGACGGCGAATCGGCCGGCGGTCTGCGTCGGGCTTTCGAGCGCTGGCTAGAGAGTTCGGGCGAGGCGCGGGCGCGGAGTGGTGCGGTCTACGCGGTAGACGATGAGCAAGTGCTCCGCTCGGGTGTGATCGAACGTGATGTCCTGCAGTTCGGTCCGGGCCTCGACGCGGACCGGATGTCGGTCGCGCTTGAACCGGCGGCGATGGAGCCCGACGGCGAGTCCGTGCTCTCTCTCGCCTGGAACGGGGTAGTCAAAGCACGCGTCAACACAGGCTATGAAAGTGATTGGCAGCACATGCTGCCATGGGATACCGGACCGGCGTCCCTGCTCGGCTCTTCCGCCGGCATCGAACGGTTCGAGTTCGCCGATGGCACGGTGCTTTCCCTCACGCAACTGAGACGACGCGCGCTACAGCAAGGCAGCGACATCGTTCTCGCGCGCGGCGATGGGGACGTTTCGATCGATGACGCGGACGTTCCCCGCAGGCTCCGCTTCGGACCCGATGTCTTTCCCCAGGACCTGCTAATTTTTCGCGATGGTCGTGACGCGGTATTCGCCCTCCGGGACACGAACGATTCATGGCGCGTCGCCGGCTGGTTCGGGAACGACGGTGCGACCCATGTCGCTTCAGTGTCCTTTGCCGATACCGGCTATTGGGACATCGACGCGTTGAATGCGCATCTGCTGAATGTGTCGGGCAGCGAGGCGGACGAGGTCCTGGCCGGCGTCGACGGATTCCCGAATTCGCTGGCCGGACTCGGTGGCGCCGACACGATAGTCGGTAGCGATCGTGGCGACTTCCTGTCGGGTGGGGACGGGAATGATTCGCTTTCGGGAGACGGCAAGATTGCGGTTCCGCTGACGATCCTGGCTCGCGGGTCGTCCGCCTTCGGCGTTGCCGCGCGCATGGAAGTGCGTGTGGACGGAGTATTGATGGAAGTGACGGACGTGTTGCCGACCAACGGCTTCTCGCCCTATCGGTTCGACGTCGAATGGTCGCGCGGAGTGAGGCATCGCGTGGAAGTGGTTTTCGTCAACGATTCGTGGGTGCCCGAACTTCAGCAGGATCGCAATCTGTTTGTTCAGTCCATCGCAGTGGGGGAAGCGCGATTCATGTCCACCGATTCCAGCGTCAGATACGATCGCGGTGTCGGTTCGACTGCTTCTGACGGCCTGGACGTCCTGGCTGGGCAGGTGGCGATGCCGTGGAACGGGGCATTGCGTTTCGAATTGCCCACCGCGCTGTTCGGGGCGGCCGGCAATGATTTCCTCGATGGCGGGCAGGGCGATGACCGGATGGAAGGCGATGGCGGCGACGATATCTACATGGTGGACAGCGTTTTCGATCAGGTGATCGAGCAAGCGGGCGGGGGATGGGATCGCATCGTTGCGTCCGCAAATTTCGACCTGCCCCCAGAAGTCGAGACGCTGGAGCTGATCGCCGATGCGCATGAGGCGCGCGGCAACCTCCGCGACAATGTCTTGATCGGCGGTCAGGGCGATGACCGGCTCGCGGGCGCCGGCGGATTCGATTTTCTCCTCGGCGGAAGCGGCGACGATCGGCTTTCCGGCGAAGGGATTGCATTGTTGGATCTGGTCGTGCGGGCCCGTGGGTCCATGGCAGACGGGGTAAATGCGCGCATGGAATTGCGCGTCGATGGAACGACGGCGGAATTTTTCGACGTCGATGCTTCGGACTTTCGAGACTACGAAATCAAGGTCGCGGCAGACGTCGGCAGGATGCATCGGATCGACGTGGCGTTTATCAACGATGCCTACTTCCCTGCGCGCGAGGAGGACCGCAACCTGTTCGTCGAGTCGGTGACCTTTGCCGGTGCGGTGCTGCGGCCGTCCGACGCGGGGGTCGAGTACGACCGCGGGGCGGGTGCGCTCGCGTATGACGGATTCGATGTGCTGCAGGGGCAACGCGCCATGCCCTGGAGCGGCGCATTGCGCTTCGAGTTCGCGGAACACGGGGAATTCAACGATGCACTCGATGGCGGGCCGGACAACGATGTACTCGATGGCGGCGGCGGGAATGATTTCCTCGCGGGTGGACCCGGTGCCGATCTCTATCGTGTCGAAGCGGGCCGCGACCTGATTGCATTCAATCGCGGCGACGGCGCGGACCGCATCGAGACTGGTGGCGGTGGACTGGCCGGCATTTCGCTCGGTGGTGGTATCCGCCTGCGCGATCTGCACTTCGAACGGAACGGAGACGACCTGGTACTTGAGACGGGGAAATCCGACGACCGCTTGACCTTTGCCGAATGGTTTGCCGGCCCCGCTCCGGCGGAACGCGCAAGCCTGCAAATCGTTCGCACCACGACCAGCGCCGATGGCTCGACCGAAGTGAGCTTGGAGCGATACGATTTCGCTACGGTCATTGCCGAGTTGCATGCCGCCGAGGACGCCGCGTCCGGCAATGCCGAGCAATGGGCTGCCGCGTTCGTGGCAGTGCATGCGCTGGGCGAAAATGACTCTTCCGAAGCTCTCGGCGGTGACCTGGCCGTGCACTACGGTTTGAACGGTACACTGGCCGGCCTTCCCTACGATACTGCGCTCGCTACGCTTCGGGCGACCGATTTCGCAACGTCGCCTCAGCTGTTTCGCTCAGCCCCGTCGCCCCTCGAGAGCACGCGCCTGATCGGTTGAATACCCCGCTCCGTCGATGCGCAGGCATCGACTCGGCGATCATGGCCGGGCACGGGGTATGCTCTCGGTTGCCGCCTGGCTCGCACACTCCGACGTGCGGTGCCGTACGCGCAATCGATTCCGGTCTCATCCTCCCACTCGAACAATGACATTCAATCCTTCCCGCAAAGGCATCATCCTCGCCGGAGGTTCCGGCACGCGACTCTATCCCGTCACGCAGGCGGTTTCGAAGCAACTGTTGCCTGTCTATGACAAGCCGATGATCTACTACCCGCTCACGACGCTGATGCTCGCGGGCATTCGCGAGGTCTTGATCATCTCGACCCCCCAGGACACGCCGCGCTTCGAGAATCTGCTCGGTGACGGCCTGCAATGGGGCATGGAGATTTCATACGCCGTGCAGCCTGCACCCGATGGCCTGGCGCAGGCGTTCATCATCGGCGAAGGGTTCCTCGCGGGTGGTCCGAGCGCATTGGTGTTAGGCGACAATATTTTCTACGGTCACGATCTGGCGCAGGGATTGGCCGAGGCGACCCAGCGAACCCAGGGTGCGACCGTGTTCGCCTACCCGGTGACAGATCCGGAGCGCTACGGTGTCGTGGAGTTCGACGGCAAGGGACGTGCGGTGAGCATTGAGGAGAAGCCAAAGCAGCCGAAATCGCGTTATGCAGTGACGGGGCTCTATTTCTACGACACTCGCGTGGTGGACGTGGCGAAGAATCTCCAACCTTCCCCTCGCGGCGAGCTTGAGATCACCGATGTCAATCGACAGTATCTCGAATGGGATGCGCTCAACGTGACCGTGATGGGGCGTGGCCATGCCTGGCTCGATACCGGTACGCACGACTCGCTGATCGAGGCTTCGCAGTTCGTCCAGACGGTGGAAAAGCGCCAGGGGCTCAAGATCGCGTGCCCGGAGGAGATCGCCTACCGCATGGGGTTCGTCGATGCGTCCCAACTCGAACAGCTCGCGAAGCCATTGTTGAAAAGCGGCTATGGGCAATACCTGTCGCAGGTATTGCGCGAGCGCATCTTCTGAGCGGAACGTTACCATGCAAGCGATAAAAACCCCGATCGACGGGCTCGTCGTGATCGAACCGAAAGTATTCGGTGACACGCGCGGCTTCTTTTTCGAAAGCTTCAATCGGCGCACGTTCGCGGAACTCACGGGTTACACCGGCGACTTCGTGCAGGACAATCATTCGCGCTCCCAGAAGGGGGTATTGCGCGGGTTGCACTACCAGATCCGTCAGCCGCAGGGAAAGCTGGTGCGGGTCGTCGCCGGCGCGGTGTTCGACGTAGCGGTGGACGTGCGACGGTCCTCGGCCACCTTTGGGAGATGGCACGGCGTGGAATTGACTGGCGAGAACAAGCGCATGCTGTGGATCCCACCGGGCTTCGCGCATGGCTTCGTCGTGACCTCCGACAGCGCGGATTTCCTGTACAAGACCACCGACTACTGGGCGCCCGATCACGAGCGTTCGATCGCGTGGAACGATCCGGAGATCGGCATCGAGTGGCCGTTCGCGGACGAGCCTCAGTTGTCTGCGAAAGACCGGGCGGGGAAGCTGCTGCGCGAGGCGGAGGTGTTCGAGTGAACGGTCATTCCGCCGGACGTGACCGCGCTGTTTCCGATTTTCTGATCCGCCGGCCGTTGCGCGCAAGGCGCTCGGTGCGGGCCGCACTTTCCGATGCGTGCAGCCCGAGCCTTGTGCGCAGGAA
This sequence comes from Burkholderiales bacterium, assembly GCA_038324085.1. Lineage (GTDB taxonomy): Bacteria > Pseudomonadota > Gammaproteobacteria > Burkholderiales. Next base: position 7,510 of record JBBQHP010000069.1, on the reverse strand, counting down.
CACCCGATGAACGCGAGCTCCTTGCGAATACTCGTGACGGGCGCGCTTGGTCAGGTTGGCTGGGAATTGCAGCGCACGCTCGCGCCACTTGGTTCGATCACCGCGGTGGATCTCGCGGAATTGGACATCGGTGATCCGGACGCCGTCCGCGCCTTCGTGCGCGACTTACGCCCCGACATTTTGGTGAATCCGGCCGCCTATACCGCAGTCGACAAGGCGGAAACACAGGCCGATATCGCGATGGCGGTGAATGGCGTCGCGCCGGGTGTCATGGCGGAAGAGATGGCCAAGCTCGGCGGACTCATGATCCACTATTCAACCGACTACGTATTCGATGGCACGAAGCAGGGCGCATGGATCGAGTCCGATCGTCCCAAACCCCTCGGTGTGTACGGACGGACAAAGCTGGCAGGCGAACAGGCGGTGCAGTCGGCGGGTGGCGCGCACTTGATCCTTCGTACTTCCTGGGTCTATGGACGCCGTGGTGGAAATTTCATGCTGACCATGATCCGCCTCGCCAAGGAGCGTGACGAGTTGCGAGTGGTGGCCGACCAGCATGGAGCCCCCACCTGGTGTCGCACGCTCGCGGTAGGAACCGCGGCGCTGGTGCGAAAGACGTGGGCGGATGGCCCTGCTCGCGAACGCGCCCGTGCAGAACTGAGCGGGGTGTATCACTTCACGAATGGCGGCTCGACGACGTGGAATCGATTCGCGCAGGCAATCGTCGCTGCGGCTCCGGAGCTGCACGAGCGCAGGCACGTAAACGTCATGCCGATCGGGACAGCCGATTACCCGCTTCCGGCGCCTCGTCCGGCGAACTCGGTGCTCGATAATTCGAAGCTCTTGAACGCGTTCGGCCTCGTTCAATTGCCGTGGGAACGGGCGCTGAACGATTGCCTGGTCGACCCTTCCGTGGTCTAGCGCACTCCGTGGGTGGTACCGCGGCGTTTGCGTGCGCGACCTTTTCCTCGATGGCGACCACCAAAAGAAAAACGGCCCGAAGGCCGTTTTTCTTTTGGTGCAGTGACGCGTGCTGATATCAGCGCATCTTGCGACGGAGCGCAAACCCCATCATGCCGACGCCCAGACCCAGCATTGCCCACGTTCCCGGCTCCGGAACTGGAGCCGTAACGCTGGCGACGCTGATCGCGCCGCTATACAGGCCGGCGCCGCCCGGAAACGTGCCATTCGCGAGACCAGAAACTGCGAGGTACATCGAACCAGCCGCGGTGGGCCCGAAGGTCAGGCTGAGCGCGTTCAATCCGTTTTGGCCGCCACTCGCAAATGCTACTTGCGAGTCATCACCATTACCCACGATACCGTCGGGATTCGACACCAGCAACAACATGCTGAACACGGTGTTGAACGACCCGAGTCCCGGGATCTCCAGGGGAAAGTTCAGAACACTATACCCAGAGCCGCCATTGGCAGGCAGATCGAAAGTGAAAATGTCCGTGAACACGCCGCCGGTAAAGACGGTTCCCTGGAAGGACGTCGGTGCACCGGCGCTCAGAGGCCCGAGCGGGGTGGTGGTCGCATTGGCTCCCGCACACGCTCCCGCCAATGTCAGAGCTACAGCAATCTTCTTCAACGAAAGCTTCATGATTTCAATCTCCATTCCAAAAACTAAAACTCGCCATGGGGGATCTCCGTGCTGCATTCCATTCGCATGGTCGAAGACTCTGCGGTCAGCCACCCGCCGTACGGTCACAGCTCTTGCTTGACACCGCTTCAAAATCGATCTTCTGCAAGTACTGCGGCGGAACCACTTGTTGTTAGGATTTCATAGTTGCTGCCCATTTCTGGTCGAAATTATGAATTCCATTTGTTACGCGCAAGTTTCACCGTGCACGCGGGATTGTTCAACAAAATTCTCGCGGAATAATTTACACCGCCCCTCATCCCATGCTCACGATCCAATCGCACCATAAACAATTTGGTGTAATCTTTTCAACAACTTGCGTATATTTTTGCTGCAATTCACTGGTGACACGCAAGGGAATAAGAGCACTACTTATGCCAGTCCCCTCCGATTCGATGGTCAGATCCACAATCCTTACAATTCATTAGGTTATGCGGGTTGCCTAGAAAATATTCCCGCACCGCCCTGGTGCCTGCGAGTATTTGCACCGCACGTTTTCGTGCTGATCAACACTTCTTCGATTAGATTTTCGCTGATTGGCGACACTAGTTCGATGCCCCAATTCTCACGGCACGCTGTCCGTCGGTAACCAAGTGACGCGAAATTTAACGTCGTGCAATGGCGACAACGACGCGTCCAATCTCTTTCCTGCTCCGTCGCGACTGGCTGCTTGTCGCAATCGGTGGCATAGACGAGACAAATTCAATCGCACCAGGCCAGTCGCAGGTTGTGTTGCCGTGGCACGGTCCGATTTCTGTAACAATCGGTGCGTAGGTTCCTGGTCTTTCAGACGGAGGATTCATTGATGTTGTTTAGATGCATTGCGATGGCGCTCGCCGTCCTCGCGCTCCCGGCCTTGGCTGCGGACAAGCTGCCTCCTGGCGTCGTGGCCAAGATGGGCGACACCGAATTGAAGGTCGATGAACTGCGCGCGCTCCTCGAGGGCCTCCCGCAGGATGCGAGGGCGCAACTCGCGGCGGCGCCACAGGAGATGAACCGGGTGATCCGGCTCGAGATTCTGCGCCGGGTTCTCGCAGCAGAAGCGCGCGCCAAAGGATGGGACAAGCGCCCGGAAGTCATTGCCCAGATGGATCGGGCGCGCGAACAGACGTTGGTAGCGAGCTACATGGGCAGTCTGACCCGCGCCCCCGACTCCTTTCCCTCGGAAGCGGAGATCAAGGCCGCATACGAGCAGAGTGCTGCTTCCTTCGTTGTCCCGAAACAGTATCGCCTGGCCCAGATTTTCGTCCTTGCACCGAACGAGACGGACAAGGCTGCCTATGCCAAGGCCCAAGCCAAGGCGACCGATCTGGCCGCGAAGGCCAGGGCGAGAAATGCCGATTTCAGCGCACTTGCGAAATCCGCTTCCGAGCATGCCGAAAGCGCGGCAAAGGGTGGCGACATGGGCTGGGTCAGCGAGCAGAGCCTGATCCCGGAGCTGCGCGACGCCGTCGCTGTAGGCAAGAAAGGCGAGGTAATCGGCCCGGTGAAGGCGGCCGCAGGCTGGCACGTCGTCCGCGTTGAGGACATGAAGGAAAAGTCGGTACGGCCACTATCAGAAGTCCGTGAACAAATCGTCAACGCGCTCCGGCTGCGCAAGGCGCAAGAGACCGAGCAGGCCTACCTCACTTTCATGACCAACAAGAATCCGGTCACGATCAATGATGCGGAGCTAGCCAAGATCCAGCCTGCCGCAGCTCCGTCCGCGCCCGCCAAATAGCGTTCCCTGACCTTCCGGTGCCTAGCGTATTGACGTCAGGCTGCGACGGAGCACCTGGGTAATCGCCACGACGACGACCGCGGCGGCCGCATCGACGAGCCAGTCTGCGGGATCGGCGCTGCGGCCCGGGAGGACCCGCTGGTGCAATTCGTCGATCAGCCCGATCAGCATGACCGCACCCAGGGCCACCCAAGGCCTCTGCAAGCCGACCCCGAGAGCCACGAAGCAAGCTAGAACCGCGAATACCGTGAAGTGAGCAACTTTGTCCCACGGCGGGATGAACAGGTTCACCGCGCCCGGTCCGGAGCCCAGGTACAGGAGATTGACCGTCAGCGTCAGCGCCAAGCCGAGGCAGGCGAGACGGAGTGGCCGTGCGTCGATCCATGACGACATCGAGATCGGCTTCACTTCCTGGATTTCTCCTCGCCGCGATTCCAATCGTCGGCAAATCTTACGATGTCGTCCTCGCCCAGATAACTCCCTGATTGCACTTCGATCAACTGAAGCGGTACCAGGCCCGGGTTCTCGAGGCGGTGCTTTACTCCGAGCGGGATGTAGGTGGATTGGTTCTCAGTGAGCAGTATCACTTCTTCTCCGCGCGTGACGCGCGCAGTGCCGCTGACGACCACCCAATGTTCCGCCCGGTGGTGGTGCAGCTGCAGTGAAAGTTTCGCGCCCGGATTTACGGTCAGCCGTTTGACCTGGTAGCGGGAGCCGGCATCGATGCCCTCGTAGGATCCCCACGGCCGGTATACCAGCCGATGCGTCACGTGCTCGGTGCGATCGGCCGTCTTCAACCGATCGACCAGGAGTTTGACGTCCTGGGCGGACTTGCGCGACGAGACCAGCACCGCGTCGGCGGTCTCGACGATCACCAGATCGTCCACTCCCACGGCTGCCACCATCCGCGTTTCGGCCTTGATGAACGTGTTCGATACGTCGGCGGCGAGAACGTCCCCCTGGACAACGTTCCCCTCGGGTGTCTTGTCGTGCAGGTCCCACAGGGCGTCCCAGGAGCCGACGTCGCTCCACCCCATCTCGACCGGCACCACTGCGCCAAGTCGGGTCTTCTCCATCACCGCGTAGTCGATGGAGATCGACGGCGACTCGGCAAAAGCGGCTTCGTCGAGGCGGCAGAAATCCATGTCCATGCGGCTCGCGTCGAGCGCCTTGCGCACGGAATTCAGGACCGCCGGCTGATGGATGCCCAATTCCTGCACATAGGTCGCGGCCTTCAGCACGAACATGCCGCTGTTCCAGAAATAGTCGCCCGATGCGAGGAACCCGCGTGCCGTCTCCTCGTCGGGTTTCTCGACGAACCTGCCGATGGCGAATGTGTCGTCCAGCCCAGGCAGGCTTTCGCCCCGACGGATATAGCCGTAGCCGGTTTCCGGCGTGCCCGGAATGATCCCGAAGGTGGTGAGCCGCCCCTGGGTGGCGGCCATGGCCGCAGTCCGGATCGCGCGGTGAAAAGCGGGCTTGTCCTGGATCACATGATCGGAGGGCAGAACCAGCATCAGACTGTCCGGATCGGTCTTGGCCAGTGCGACTGCGGCCGCTGCGACGGCGGGCGCAGTGTTGCGGCCCATGGGTTCCAGCAGGAGGAGCTCCGGCTCGGTGCGGATGGCTCGCAGCTGCTCCGCCACCAGGAAGCGGTGTTCCTGGTTGCAGATGACCACCGGCGGCGCGAGGTCCGGGAGGCCTTCGAGCCGCCTCAAGGTGTCCTGCAACATGGTGAATGCGCCGTTGAGACGGAGAAACTGCTTTGGATAGGTGCTGCGGGAAAGCGGCCAAAGACGTGTGCCGGAGCCGCCGCACAGGATCACAGGATGGATTTTCAAGGGAATATCACGCAGGACGGTTGTTCAGGTGAGGCGAGGCAGGGCCTCGCATCGGCTCGGATCATAGCAATAAGCGATTTCAGGTCCTGATCAAGCATTCACGTCCATCGGTCAGGCGGCAGCATCACAAATCGCAAGCAATCTGGGGCCTTGCCGGCCTCTGTCGGTGGTCCTGCCGGTGCCGGGACAAACGCGAATCGAAAGCCCGGCATGGACTGCCTGCCGCTGAACGTCACCGGTCGGGCGGCCTCCGTTCCATCGCGCCATGCCCAGTCGCAGTGCGGGCCGTCTGATTCCTTCGCCACTGAATCACTGCGGCTCTGCCGGATTCATGCGATCCGCACAAACCCGATCGGATCCTGAGGCAGGGGGCGCATGTTGTTTCAACCGGCTCCCAGGCGTTCGCCTTCGCGCCAGGGAAAAGTCGAATGGTGGATCACCCAATTGGAAATCGACCCGCTGCGGGTGCCGAAAGAAATCTCGAAGTCCAGTGCGGCGCGCAGCGACTGGTCGTCGGCGGTCAAGGAGGACAGGCCGTCGGCCCGGGGCAGCACGGTCCGCCGTGGGCGTACACGGATGAAGTGATCCCCGGTAGCGAGCAGCACCATCGTGGGGCGCGCCGCCCGCGCATCGTCGCCGGCCTGGAACTCGACGTTGACGTGTTCCTGCCCCACGCTTCCCGGCAACCGCTCCCAGATCTCGAAATACTCCTGTTCGATGCCGTACTCCAGCATCAGGTCAGACCCGGAAAACTCGATCCGAACCACGTCGCTGAATCCGGAAGGCGGCTGAAAATCGACCCGGCGCAACCATCGGCGGGTGTCGCCTTCGACCATGGTCGTTCCGGCGAACCCCTGCTGCGCCGAGAGATCGAGCAATTCCTCGTGCGTGCACTGGGCAAGCGAGCGTTTGCCGCTGCACGGTGGTCGGTACACCGGCACGCGAATATCGCCGTGCCAGAGACTGGTCTGCAGCCAATAGACTGTCGAGGTCGTATCCTCGACCTCGGGGGTTCGCAAAAGCTTCCGCCTCCACACGCCCAGGATGGTGTCTGGCACGGTCCTCTGGATGGCACCGATGCTCATGCGTACGATTGTAACCGTCGCGTGTCCGGGCGCCCATTCCCGAGGCATGACATCGCCATGGGAGAGGCGAGGGCGCAATGGCAGCCGATCCGATCACCCCACAGATGAAGGCCGCCATCGACGGCGGTTGCGATGCTCGATCGACCGAAACAAGCCATCGCTAGGCGGCGTTCAGCACGGCTGTCATCTCGTCCGTCGTCACCACCAATCCGAACACGCCGCCTTCGACCCCGATCATGCGCATCGCAGCGTCATGCAGATCGGGGTACGCCGACGCACAGGCGTCGCTTACGGTCAGGCAGCGGTACCCGCGATCGATGGCCGTGCGCAATGTCGAACTGACGCACACTTCGGTCGTGATGCCGCAGATCACCAGCGTGCGGATGCCTCGTGCTATCAACATGCTGCCCAGTGCGGTGCCCTCGAAGGCGCTGAAACCCGGTTTGTCGATCACGATCTCGCCCGTCAGGGGCGCCAGTTCGCCGACGATGCCAGCGCCGGGTTCGCCGCGGATCAGCAGACGGCCGAGCGGCCCCGCGCTGCCCACCGGGGCGCCAGAGCGCTGCGTCGCTGCGAGGAACTCGGGCGGAACGTCGGTCAGATCCGGCGCATTCGCCTCGCGCGTGTGCACGATCAGCAGTCCCGCCGCGCGAGCGGCGCCGAGCAACCGTGCAACGCCGGGGATCGCCGTGCGCAAGGGTGAGATATCGAGCCCCGCCTTGGCCGCGTAGCCCTGTGGATCGAGAAAATCGCGCTGCATGTCGATCACGAGCAATGCGGTACTCGGTCGGTCGAAAGCGTTCATGCAACCGATCCCGAAGGTGCGCCATCGGTGAACTTGGCCAGGTACCCGATCGCCGGGATGTCGTCTTCGAGCGCGATCTTGTTTCCTTCCAGGTGTCTTTGCGTTGCCTAGTCCGCCGAACCAGATGAATCGCACCGGATACGACGGCGCGGATCGGCATACTTCCACTTCAGTGGTCTGGCGGTCTTGTTGTACTGACGGATATAGCGCATCAGCTTCTTGTCGAGGTCTTTGGTGCTGGTGAACACGCCCCGGGTGATGACATCGCGCTGGATGCGGGAGAACCAGTTTTCGACTTGGTTCAACCAAGACGAATAGGTGGGGGTGTGATGCATCGTCACGTTCGAATGCTCGGCCAGAAACGACTGCACCGCTGGGGTCTTGTGGCTGCTGACGTTGTCGCAGATGACGTGGATT
>JBBQHP010000068.1:0-21799 GCA_038324085.1 Burkholderiales bacterium | reverse complement strand
GACCATTCAGGGCCGCCCATGAGCCCTCCAGAAGCTTCGGAAACCGACTTCAGCACTGGATCGGTGTCTCGCCGCAAGAAAACGCAGCGCGCCTCGCACGGGTCGGCTTGCCAACACTTAAGTCCGACAGGCTCCTAGGCGTAATGAAACTCCGGCGGGCTGTTCGACACGGCCTGCGCGAGCGCCTTCCAGTGCGCCAACCACAGTTCCAGCGCCGGCGCGCTCATCGGATGGCCGATGTCGAAACCCTGGCCGGAGCCGCAACCGAGCGCAATGAGCGTGTTCCAGGTGTCGCGTTGTTCGATACCGATTGCGATCACCTCCGCCTCGAGTCCGTTCGCCAGGGCCGCGATCGACCTCACGATGGCGGCGTCGCGCCCGTTGCGGGTGAGGCCCATCACGAATGTGCGGTCGATCTTGATGGCGGAAATGTCGACGTTCCGCAGCTCGTGCAGCGACGCCGGGGTAGTGCCGAACCCATCGATGGCGATGCGGATGCCGGCGCTCAGCAGCTCGTTCAGGGCGGCGCGAACCGCGGACAGGCCGGATGCCAGCGCCCCATATTCCAGGTCCAGCACCAGGATCGAGGGATTCAAGCCGCGTTGCTCAACCGCGTGGACGATGCGTTCTGCCGCAGCATGTTCGCCCAGGATGCGTGCGGAGAAATTCACCGCGATGGGCAACTCGATGCCCTTGGCCGACCAGAGCGCCGCCTGGTCGAGCGCCAGGTCCAGAACCGCGAAGCTGATGGTCGAGATGGCGGACGTGCGTTCCGCCGCAGGGATGAACTGAGCGGGCATGAGCAGTCCGAGCCGGGGGCTCTGCCAACGCGCCAGCGCCTCGAGGCCGGTCACCGCGCCCGTTGCCAGGTCTACCTTGGGTTGGTAGTGCACCAGCAGTTCGTGATTGTCGAGAGCTTCCTTGAAGCGCAGGAATGCAGGTGGCAATTCGACGCCCTCCACCGGCGCGGCGTCGGCGAAGACTTCGATGCCGTCGGCGCTGCGCCGGGCCTGGTCCATGCCGCGTTGCGCGTTGCGCAGCAGGGAACTGCTGTCGATGCCGTTGTCGGGATAGAGCGCGATGCCGTAGGAGAACTCGATCCGGGCCGCCCGGCCGTCGATCTGCATCGGCGGGCGCAATGCCGAGGCCACCTTCGCTGCGACGATTCGGGCGCCGTCGGCGGAGGTCGTTCCGAACAGGATGCCGGCAAACTGCCGGGCACCGAGGCGCGCGACCGTGTCCGATTTGCGCGCCGTCCTGGTGAGCCGTCGCGCGACTTCGATGGCTACCTGATCATCGTCCCCGACCCGTCCGACGCCGCCCGCATCGCCGCCGGGTTCGAACTCCATGATCAAGACCGCAAAAGCCGAGCCGCCGCGTGTCGCTCCCAGCAAGGCCTGTTCGAGGCGGTCGAGAAAAAGCTCGCGATCGGGCAGGCCGGTCAATGCATCGAGCATTGCCGGCAGTGTCCGCCGCGGAATGGTCTGCACCGGCGAATCGGATTCGTCCATCGTTTCTCCCCTCCCGGCCGATCACCATTGCAGCGGGCGGCCCCTCCGGACAAGCGTTTCCTGCTCCAGTGGCTTAACGGCACAATTCCCTACAACTTGAGCACCGTCGTTGCGCGCCATACCGAGGGTGCCGACGGCGACCGTGCTCCCGCGGTGCAGCAGATCACGGGGGGGAGATTGCCTTCGAGCGATGCCGTCAATTGGGATTGCGAGGCCCGTTCCCGGCGTCGAGAATATCGGCAGCGCGAAGCCGGACGGAGGGAGTGAGCCATGTGCAGGAGCATCAGGACGCTGTTCAATTTCGACCCGCCCGTGACCGAAGGTGAAATTCACGCGGCCGCACTGCAGTTCGTCCGCAAGGTGAGCGGCTTCCACAAGCCGTCGCAAGCCAACGAGGCGGCCTTCACGCGGGCGGTGGCGGACGTGGTCGCGGCGTCGGAGCAACTCCTCGCCGCGCTGCGTACGGACGCACCGCCGAAGAACCGCGACGAGGGAGCGCTCAGGGCGCGGCTGCGAGCAACGCAGCGCTTCGCCCGCTGAAGGCTCGGCCGGCGCGCCGGACATCGTGCCGATTCCCCGTGCCGATTCCCGGCGGTGCTACGGTCGGTCAGGTTGCGGGTGAATGGGCAGCCCGGCAGCGGCGACGGAAGTCTCCCGTGGCTCGCGCCGCATCCAGTTCTGGGCGCGTTCGAGATAGATGTAGATCACCGGGGTTATGTAGAGCGTCAGCACCTGCGACACGAGCAGACCGCCCACCACCGCAATGCCGAGAGGCTGGCGCGATTCCGCGCCCGCGCCGTGGCCCAGTGCGATCGGGAGGGTGCCCATCAGGGCCGCGAGCGTCGTCATCATGATCGGGCGGAAGCGCGTGAGGGCGGCTTCGCGAATCGCATCGTGCGGACTTTTGCCCCCGTGTCGCCGCGCTTCGATCGCGAAGTCGATCATCATGATGGCGTTCTTCTTGACGATACCGATCAGCATCACCAGGCCGACGAAAGCGAACATGTCGAGCTCCTTGTGCAACAGCAGCAACGACAGCAGCGCTCCCAGGCCCGCGGTCGGCAGGCCCGAGAGGATCGTGATGGGATGGATGAAGCTCTCGTACAGAATTCCCAGGATCAGGTAGATCACGAACACGGCCAGGACCAGCAGGATGCCCATGCCCGACAGCGACGACTGGAAGGCCTGGGCCGAACCCTGGAAACTCGCGTTGAGGGTGCCCGGCACGCGTTGCTCGACCATCAGCTTGTTGATGGCGTCGATGCCCTGGCCCAGCGCGACGCCGGGATTCAGGTTGAACGAAATCGTGACCGCAGGCAGTTGGCCCAGGTGACTGATCACCAGTGGGCCGATCGCGGGCTTCATGGTCGCGACGGCGGCCAGCGGCACCAGTTTGCCGCTCGAGCTGTGCACGTACAGTTGCGACAGCGCCGAGGGATCGAGCTGGTAGCGCGGCAACACTTCCAGCAGGACCCAGTACTGATTGGTGGGTGTGAAGATGTTCGAGACCTGACGCGGGCCATAGGCGCTGTAGAGCGCGTTCTCGATCTGTTCGGCAGTGACGCCAAGCGCCGCGGCCTTGTCGCGATCGATGTCGAGCACGATCTGCGGATTCTTGATCTGCAGGTCGCTGGTCACGTCGGCAAACCCGGGCAGCGTGCTTATCTTTTCCTCGAGCAGCGGGGCCCAATGGTAGAGCTCGTCCGAGTCCGCATCCTGAAGCGTGAACTGGTACTGACTTTTCGTCAGTTTCCCGCCCAGCCGGATGGTCGGCAGGTTCTGCAGGTAGACCTTGATGCCGGGAATGGATTGCAGCTTGGGCCTGAGCCTCTGCATGACCTCGTCCGCGGGCGGACGCTCGTGATAGTCCTTCAGGCGGATCAGGATGCGGCCGAGGTTGATGGACTGGCTCGATCCGCCCACTCCCATGAACGCCATCGTGGCGTTCACCGCCGGGTCCGTGCGGATGATGGCCGCCGCCTGCTGCTGCAGTTCGTACATCGCGTCGAACGAGACGTCCTGCGCCGCTTCGGTGAAGGCGAACAGCTGGCCCACATCCTCGCTCGGCAGGAATCCTTTCGGCATGATCACGAACAGGTAGCCCGTGACGACGGTGATCACCACGAAGATCGCTGCGCAGACTTTCGGGAAGTCGAGCGCGACGCCGAGGGAGCGTTCGTAGCCGTTGCGGGAGGCGTCGAACACGCGCTCGAGTGCAAGGTACAGCCGGCCGTGCCGCACCTCACGGGTCGAGCGCAGCATGCGGCTGCACAGCAGCGGTGTCAGCGACAGCGAGACGAATCCCGACACCAGGATCGCCGCGATGATCGTGATGGCGAATTCGTGCAGCAACCGGCCGAGCACGCCGCCCATGAACAGCACCGGGATGAACACCGCGGCCAGCGAGATGGTCATCGAAACGATGGTGAAGGCGATCTCTTTGGATCCGTCGAGGGTGGCCTGCAGCCGGGGTTTGCCCATCTCCACGTGGCGCATGACATTCTCGAGCATGACGATCGCGTCGTCCACGACGAAACCCACGCAGAGCGTCAGCGCCATCAGCGACATGTTGTCGAGACTGAAATCCATCACGTACATCACCGAGAAGGTCCCGACGATGGACATCGGCAGGGCCATGTTCGGTATCACTGCCGCCGACAGGTTGCGCAGGAACAGGAAGATCACCAGCACCACGAGCGCAAGCGCGAGCAACAGGGTGAATTGCACGTCGCGCACCGACTGGCGGATCGATACCGAACGGTCGTAGACGACTTCGAGCTCGACGCCCGGCGGAATCTGCTCGCGGAACACGGGCAACAGCTTCTTCAGCGCGTCGACGACCTGGACGGTGTTGGTCCCGGGCTGCCGCAGCACGGCGACGAGGATGCCGCGTTTGTCGTTGTACCAGGCAGCCTGCTTGTTGTCCTGCACGTCGTCGATGGCCGTGCCGATGTCCTTGATGCGCAGCGGCGCCCCGTTCCGGTAGGTGACCACGATGTCGCGGAAGCCGGCCGCGTCGGCGAGCTGTCCGGTGGATTCCACCGACACCGCGCGGCTCGGACCGTTGAGCGTTCCGGTCGGCAGGTTCACGTTGTTGCGCGCCACGGCCTGTTCGACGTCGTCGATTCCGACGCCGCGCGCGGCCATGGCGTACGGATCGACCTGGACGCGCACCGCGTATTTCTGCGAACCATAGACCTGCACCTGCGCCACGCCGCTCACCGTGGACATGCGCTGCCCGATCAGCGTCTCCGCGTATTCGTTCACCTGGGAGATCGGAAACACATCCGAAGTGAGCGCGAGGTAGAACACCGGCCGATCGGCCGGGTTCACCTTGCGATACGAAGGCGGGATGGGCATGTCCGGCAGGTTGCGGCGGGCCAGCGTGATTGCGGTCTGCACATCCTGCGCGGCAGCATCGATCGGGCGATCGAGCGCGAACTGGAGCGTGATCTGCGTCGAACCCTTGGCGCTGGAGGAGGTCATCTGCTCCAGTCCGGCAATGGCGGAGAATTCCTTCTCGAGCGGCGTGGCCACGGCCGCCGCCATGGTATCGGGACTCGCGCCGGGCAGATTGGCGGTCACCTGCAATGTCGGAAAGTCCACCGTCGGGAGCTCGGCGACGGACAGCTGGCCATACGACACGATCCCGAAAACGAGGATGCCGATCATGACGAGCCAGGTCATGACCGGCCGGTGGACGAAGATGGCGGAGAAGTTCATCGCGTCCGCAAGTCCGTCAGCCGTTCTTCGATTGGACTTTCGCGCCGGGGACGAGCCGGATCTGGCCGCTCACCACGACCGTTTCCCCGTCGCGCAGGCCCGAGACGATGACCGTGTCCGGACCGTCGGTCCGGTCGACCTTCACGCTGCGCATCTCGGCCGTGGAATCGGGCTTGACCACGTACACGTACTGGCCTTTCGGTCCGTTCTGCAACGCCTCGGCGGGAATCACGATGGCGTCCTGCTGCTGGTCCAGCGTCACCGTCACGTTCGCGAACTGTCCCGGCCACAGCATGTTGTCGCGATTCGCGAACGTCGCCCGCAGCCGGATGGTGCCGGTTTGCGCATCGACCGCGTTGTCGATGAACGTGAGAGTGCCCTCGCTCGGCCCGTGACTATCCCCTGCAGGGATCGCGCTGACCGGCAACGCACCCTTCGCGAGGAAGGCGCGGATGGCCGGCAGGGATTGCTCTGGAACGGCAAAGCTCACGTAGATCGGCATGATCGCGTTGATCGTCACGATGGGCGTGGTGTCGTTCGCCTTGACCACGTTGCCGACCGGGATCATCACCTTGCCGGCGCGCCCTGCGATCGGCGCGGTGATGCGCGTATAAGACAGCTGAACCCGGGCGGCATCGAGGGCTGCCTCGTCCGCCGCGGCCGTGGCCCGCGCCGCATCGAGGTCGGTCTTGATCTGGTTGAAGGCGTCGGGTGAGATGAACCCCTGTTGCAGCAGTTCGCCGTAGCGTTTCCCCTTGGCTTCGTTGTTGGCGACCAGAGCGCTGTCGCGCTGGAGCGTCGCCCGCATCTGCTGCACCTGGGCCTGAAGTGCCCGCGCATCCAGCTCGAACAGCAACTGTCCCTTGGTGACGTCGTCTCCGTCCGCCAGGTGCGCCGCGACGATCAAGCCATCGATGCGGGATTTCACCTCGACCGAGCGAATCGGCTCGACGTTCCCGATCGCGAGCAACTTGAGCGGCATGCTCTTGCGCACCACCGGGGCGGTCGTCACCGGTATGGCGGCGGCCGTCCCGGGCTTGGCGCCGGCCTTGTCCTTGTCCTTGTCCGAACAGGCGGCAATGGCAGCCAGCGCCAGTACCAGGACGGCCACCCCGAGCCACGCGTGCGAAGTGCGCATACTCATCGATAAATTATGGGACCGCGCCGCCCCCGAGATTATTTCACCCTATTTCAGGCGTCTTTCCAGCGCGTACAAGCTCTCCACCGGTTCGCGCTCGCGAATCAGCTGCATCGCATTGCCATCGACCATGATCTCGGCCGCCCGGGCGCGCGTGTTGTAGTTGGAGGACTGCGCCATGCCATAGGCACCTGCCGAGAGCACGGCGAGCAGGTCGCCTTCCTCGAGCTCGAGCATGCGCCCGTGACCGAGGAAGTCGCCGGTCTCGCACACCGGGCCCACCACGTCGTAGACGCGGCCGGGACCGGCGCGCGGCCTCACCGGCACGATGTCGTGATGCGCATCGTAAAGTGCGGGACGGATCAGGTCGTTCATCGCTGCGTCGATGATCGCGAAATTCTTCTCGGCGCCGGGCTTCAAGTACTCGACGCGGGTCAGGAGCACCCCGGCGTTGCCGACCAGTTTGCGTCCCGGCTCGAGCACCACTTTCTGGGAGCGGCCGGCGAGCCGCTGCAGCAGCGCCGCCACGTAGACGCCCGGCTCGGGCGGAGTCTCGTCACGATAGCGGATACCCAGCCCGCCGCCGAGGTCGAGGTGCTCCATCTCGATTCCCTCCCGCGCCATGCGATCGACGAGATCGAGGACCTTGTCGAGAGCGTCGACGAATGGCGCGACCTCCGTGATCTGCGAACCGATGTGGCAGTCGATGCCGACGACGCGGATGCCGGGCAGGCCCGCCGCTTCGCGGTACAGCGCGGGCGCTTCGTCGTAGGCCACGCCGAACTTGTTCTTCTTCAATCCGGTGGAGATGTACGGATGCGTTCCGGCGTCCACGTCGGGATTCACCCGCAAGCTGACCGACGCCGTCCTGCCCAGGGACGCTGCCACGCCCGACAGGCGCAGCAATTCGCTCCGGGATTCCACGTTGAAACACAGGATGCCGGTGTCGAGCGCGAAGCGCATCTCCGCCTCGGACTTGCCCACACCGGAGAACACCACCTTGCGCGGGTCGCCGCCGGCCGCGAGCACCCGTTTCAGTTCACCCGCGGAGACGATGTCGAATCCCCCGCCCAGGCGCGCGAACACGTCCAGCACGGCGAGATTGGAATTGGCCTTCATCGCGTAGCAGACGAGGTGCGGGTGCGCGCCCAGGGCGTGATCGAAGCTGAGAAACGCGTCGGTGAGCGCGCTGCGCGAATACACCCAGCAGGGCGTGCCGTGCCGCGCCGCGATCGTGGACAAGGCAACCCCCTCGGCGTGGAGTTCGCCGTCGCGAAGGGCGAACGCGTTCATTTCTTGTTGCCAGGGGCCGTGCTGTCGGCGGAGTCGGCCTTCTCGTCGGGCAGGTAGAGCGGCCCTTTCAGGCCGCAGCTCGAGGCTGCGAGCGCGGCAAGGAGCAACAGGCTGATCAGTCGCATGGGACGCAATCGGATGGGCGGAATCGCAGTTTACAGCGACATGTAGTGCCGACTCACGGCCGAGAGCTCCGAACGCGCCGCTTCATGGTCAGGGAAGATGCGGCCGACTGCGTGCCAGAATCGTCGTGAATGATTCAGATGCAGCAGATGCGCGAGTTCGTGCGCGATGACGTAGTCGATGAGGTGCCGGGGTGCCTGCATCAACCGGAAATTCAGGCGCACTTCGCGTTTCACGTTGCAACTACCCCAGCGCGTGAGCGCGCTGGAGAGCAGTATCTTCGGCCGTTCCACGCCAAGGCGCGTCGCGAAATGGTCTACGCGTTCCGGAAAATGGCGCTCCGCGTGGCGTCGGTACCACTTGATCACGGCGGCGCGCACCGCCGTCGGTTCCTCGGGCGTGGCCATGCGTACGTCGAGCACGCGTGTCTCCGGCTTGAGCTCGACCAGGGTCGCGACGGGGTCGCGGGTCAGCGCCAGGGTCAGGTTGTCCCCGAGGTAGTCGAGCGCGTCGCCTTGGGTCCACGACCGGCTCCGCTTGGGAGCGCAGCGAGACCATTCGTCGAGCTTTGCGAGAATCCAGCGCGCTGCCGAGTGAATGGCTTCCTCCACGGCGCGATCCGGAGCGCGCCATGGGGCGTGCACCGACAGGCCGTGATCGTCCACCAGGAAGGCGATGCGCCGACGCCTCTGACTGCGTTTCAGCATGAACGAAACATCGCGTCCGCCCAGGGCGATCCGGCGCGGCTGCGCCACCGAAGGCACCGGGAACAGGTCTTCCGTCAGGCTCGTGCCGAGCCGAGTCGAGCGACTTCCGCTTCGATCCACTGCTCCACCTCCCGAATCAAGGCTTCGGACTTGCGGCCCTTCGGATTGATCGCCGGTCCTATGCTCACGGTGATCGTGCCCGGATACTTCAGGAAAGCGTTCTTGCCCCAGGCGGTACCCGCGTTGTGGGCGACGGGGACGACCGGAACGCCGGTTCGCGATGCCAGCCAGGCCCCGCCGGGGCGATAGTCGCGGTGCTCGCCTGGGGGTACGCGCGTGCCCTCGGGAAAGATCACGACCCAGAATCCGGCCGCGAAGCGATCCCGGCCCTGTTGCACCAGTTGTTCGAGCGCCTGGCGGCCGCTGCCGCGGTCGATCGCGATCGGGCTCAGCATGGCGAGCCCCCAGCCGAAGAAGGGGAGGTACAGCAGTTCGCGCTTCACGACCCAGACCTGGGGTGGAAAGATCTCCTGCAGGGCCAGCGTCTCCCATGCGGACTGGTGCTTGCACAGGATTACCGATGGTGTCGTGGGGATGTGCTCCCGCCCCTGGACCCGGTAGCGCAATCCGCAGATGCGCCCTGCGAGCCAGAGGACCGAGCGGGTCCAGAGCGTGATGATCTCGTAGCGTCGATGCGGGTGCAGCGGAAACGTCAGCAGGCCGACGATGGCGAACACCACAGTGAGGACTATCTGGATGATCGCGAAGACGAGGGAGCGCACGAAGACCAGGGCGGCGCTCCTCTAGGGCACGGCGCGCGGCCGGCGTGACGCCCGAGGCTCGCCCGGCATCACGTGGCGATCACTTTCACGGCCTCGGCCAGATCGCGAAACACCTGGGTGCGGGGCGGCAGGTCGCCCGCTGCTTCGGTCTTGCGGCCCTTGCCGGTGCGCACGAGCATCGGCAGGGCGCCCGCCGCGTGCGCGGCCTGCAGGTCGCGCAGCGAATCGCCCACGCTGGGCACCCCGGCCAGGTCGATCCCGAAGCGCTGCGAGATCTCCTGCAGCATGCCCGGCTTGGGCTTGCGGCATTCGCAGTTGTGGTCGGCCGCGCAGGGGCAATAGAACACGGCGTCGATGCGGCCGCCGTGCTGGCTCAATGCCCGATACATCTTATCGTGGATCGCGTTCAGCGTCGCCATGTCGAACAGGCCGCGCCCGACGCCCGACTGGTTCGTCGCCACGACGACGTGGAAGCCGGTATGGTTCAACCGCGCGATCGCCTCGAGGCTGCCCGGTATCGGCTTCCATTCGTCCGGAGACTTGATGAACTGGTCGCTGTCGACGTTGATCACGCCGTCGCGATCGAGGATGACTAACTTCATCGGATGGGTCGGTGCCGCTGGTCAGTGGGCGCGGATTGCAGCTGCGAGCATAGCGAAGCCGGAACGCGCAGTCATCACTCACGCGTTGTTGCCGCGTGGTGCGATCGCAACGCTCAGCTTGCGAGACGCGAGATGTCCGCGACCGCGTTCAGCAATCGATCGAGCGTCGCCAGCAGGCCGAGGCGGTTGTCGCGCGTGACCGGGTCTTCAGCCATCACCATGACTTCGTCGAAAAAGGTGTCGACCGGCTGACGTGCGCTCGCCAGCCGCTTCAGGGCGCCGGCGTAGTCTTCGCCGGCGACGAGCGTGGCGACCTCGGGGGCGAGTTCCCTGACCACCGCGAGGAGCGCCTTCTCGGCGGGCTCCTGCATCAGGGAGGTTTCGGGCTCGGGAGGCATCGCGCCCGACTTCTTCAGGATGTTGCGGATGCGCTTGTTCGCCGCCGCGAGGCTGGCCGCTTCCGGTAGTCCGAGAAAATCGCGCACAGCCTCGAGGCGTGGAATGACCAGATCGATGCGCGTGGGCAGTTGCGCGAGGACCGAATCGATGGTGCGCGCTTCGAAGTCGCGATCGCGGAGATAGCCGCGCAACCGCTCCAGGACGAAGCCGTGCAGGTCGCTGGCGACGGACTCCCCGAGCGCTTCATCCGGGAACCTGGCGCGGGCCAGCTGCAGCAGCTGGAGCAGATCGAGCGGCAACTGCTTTTCCGCAAGGATCCGCAGCACGCCGAGCGCCGCGCGCCGCAGCCCGAACGGATCCTTGTCGCCGGTGGGCACCAGTCCGACGCCGTAGATCCCGGACAGCGTGTCGAGCTTGTCGGCCAGCGCCACGGCCGCGCCGATATTGTCGTCCGGGAGCGAATCGTTGGCGAATCGTGGGTGATAGTGGCTCTCGATGGCGCGTGCGACCGAGTCGTCCTCGCCATCGTGACGGGCGTAGTACATGCCCATCGTTCCCTGCAGTTCGGGAAACTCGCCCACCATGTCGGTCACGAGATCGGCCTTGGCGAGGCGCGCAGCGCGTTCCGCTTTGTCGACGTCGGCATGCAGCAGCCGCGCAATCTCGCCCGCGAGCTTTGCGATGCGCTGCACGCGCTGCAGCTGGCTGCCGAGCTTGTTGTGGTAGACCACCGCCTGGAGCTTCTCGACACGCGTCTCGAGCCGCTGCTTCCGATCCTGATCGTAGAAGAACTTGGCGTCAGCCAACCGCGCGCGCAATACGCGTTCGTTGCCGCGGACGATGTCGGTCGGATCGGTCGTCTTCAGGTTCGAGACGATGAGGAACTTCGGCAGCAGCTTGCCCGCCGCATCCACCAGCGGGAAGTACTTCTGGTGCTGCTTCATGGAAAGGATCAGGCATTCCTGTGGAACGGAGAGAAAGGCGAAATCGAAGCTTCCCGCATAGACGACCGGAAATTCAACGAGTGCGGCTACCTCATCGAGCAGGGCAGTCGATTCTGCCAGCTTTGCCTGGTGTGCCGAAGCCGCGCTTTCCAGCTGCGCGGCGATGCGTTCGCGCCGCACGCCGAAGTCGGCGGTTACATGACCTTCCTCCGCAAGCTGACGCTCGTAAGAGTCGGCGGAGGTGATGCGAATGGGGCCGCTGCCCATGAATCGATGACCGGATGTCTCGCGTCCTGCCATCAGTCCCAGCGCCTCGACCGGAACGACCTCCGCGCCAAGCAGTACCACCAGGCGGTGCGCCGGGCGCACGAACTGCACGTCGGTCCCATCCGGGGTCTGGTAGCGCATCAGCTTGGGAATCGGCAGGCGGGCGATGGATTCGTGCAACGCCTGCTGGAGGCCATCGGCCAGCGCGATTCCCGGTGCGACGTGATTTCGGAACAGACTTTCCTGCTTGCCATCCTGGGCTCGCTCGAGTTGTTCGAGCTGCAGATGCGGCGCGCCCACGGCAGCGAGCTTCTTGACGAGGGCGGCCGTGGGTTGGCCGTTCGCGTCGATGGCGACGGAAACCGGCAGCAGTTTGTCGCGCCGCGTCTGATCCGGCGCCTTGGCACGAACGCCTTGAACCACGACCGCGATGCGGCGCGGTGTGGCGAAGGCGCGATAGTCCGCCTCTCCCTCGAGCAGGGCGCGTTGCGCCAGGCCCTCGGCGATGGCCATGGCAAACGCGTTGCCGATCGCATTCAGCGCCTTCGGCGGCAGCTCTTCGGTGAGCAGTTCGACCAGCAGGGGCGCGCTCATGGCACGCTCACCGCACGCTGCAGCATGGGAAATCCCAGCTTCTCGCGCGACTCGAAATAGGCCTGAGCGACCATCCTTGCGAGGGTCCGGATGCGTCCGATGTAGCCGGCGCGCTCGGTCGTGGAGATCGCACCGCGAGCATCGAGCAGGTTGAAGGTATGGGCGCACTTCAACACCATCTCGTAGCCGGGCAAGGGCAAGCCGGCTTCGATCAGGCGCTTCGCTTCGATCTCCCAGCCGTTGAACTGCTGCAACAGCCAGTTGACGTTCGAATACTCGAAGTTGTAGGTCGACTGTTCCACCTCGTTCTGGTGGTAGACGTCGCGGTAGATGATGCCCGCCGTCCACACGAGGTCGAAGACGTTCTCGACGCCCTGGATATACATGCACAGGCGTTCGAGGCCGTAGGTGATCTCGCCCAGGATCGGTTTGCAGTCGAGGCCGCCGACCTGCTGGAAATAGGTGAACTGAGTCACTTCCATGCCGTTCAACCAGACTTCCCAGCCCAATCCCCACGCGCCGAGCGTCGGATTCTCCCAGTCGTCTTCGACGAAGCGCACGTCGTTCGCCTTGAGATCGATGCCGATGGCTTCGAGCGAACCCAGGTAGAGCTCGAGGATGTCCTGGGGAGCTGGTTTTAGCACGACCTGGTACTGGTAGTAGTGCTGAAGGCGATTCGGATTGTCGCCATAGCGGCCGTCCTTCGGCCTTCGCGAGGGCTGGACGTAGGCCGCGCGCCATGGCTCGGGACCGAGCGCGCGCAGGAACGTCGCGGTGTGAGACGTGCCCGCACCCACTTCCATGTCGATGGGTTGCAGCAGCGCGCAGCCCTGTCTGCCCCAGTAGTCCTGGAGCGTGAGAATGAGATTCTGGAAGGTCAACATGAAGCGCATCCGCCGCCGCGGGCGGCGCGAGCGAAAGGCGCGATTCTACTGGGTTTCATGGTCCCGCCTGCGACTGAGGAGCGGCTGTCTTCCGCCGCAGGCTTCCCTCGTCAACGGCGCCAGCCGCGCTGCCAGATCCTCGAGGTCCCGCCGCTGGCGCGCGATCGGCGCGATGCGAACGCGAGCATGGCGGCCGCGAACAGCAGGGTCGGAAAGTTGCCGAACATGACATAAGGTGTGGCCCCTTCGCGGCCGGTGACGCTGACGGTCAGGACGTCCGCCGTGAACTGCGGCAGCCGCGCAAGCACGTGACCGCGATGATCGATGGCGGCAGTCACGCCGGTGTTCGTGGCGCGCAGCATCGGTCGGCCCGCTTCCAGCGCCCGCATCTGCGACATCTGGAGATGCTGCACCGAAGCCCAGGAGTCTCCGTACCAGGCGTCGTTGGTGACGTTGGCGAGCAGAGTCGCTTCGGGCAGCGCGCGAATGATCTCTTCGCCGAACGCGTCCTCGTAGCAGATATTGACGGCGACCTTCTGTCCCGCGACCGAGAGCGGTGGCTGGCGTGCGGCACCGCGTGTCTGGTCCGACAACGGGATGTGGAGCCAGCCGTTGATCACCGGAGCGAACAGCGTCTTGAGGGGAATGAATTCCCCGAAAGGCACCAGGTGATGCTTCCGGTAGAACTGCCTGGGCGCGGTGCCCACGCTCACGACGGTGTTGTAATAGCGATCGCTGCCGATCGGATCGTTCTGGAAGACGCCGACCAGAAGATCGCCGCCATTGTCGCGCGCGTGCCTCCCGAGGCGCTCGAGGTAGGCTTCGGGGACTTCCTGGAGCAGCAGCGGCAGCGCGGTCTCGGGCAGGATCACGAGCGGCGAGCGGGTCCGCGCGACGAGGTCGTCGTACGTGACCAGCGTGCCGATCAGGCGATCCTCGCGAAACTTGATCTCCTGCGCGATGTTCCCCTGCACGAGACTCACGTCGATCGGCGGACCGAGGGGAGTTGTCCATGGCATCAACTTCGAGCCCGCACCGATCAGGACGACGGCGGCCAGCCCGATCGCGATCTGTTTCCAGCGCCCGGAGCCCTGGAGCGAAGCCATGGCGGCAATCCCCGCCGCGAGCACCGCGATCGCCAGGCTGACACCATATACGCCGACGATCGGGGCGTACCCCGCCAGCGGACTCCAGGGCACCTGGGAGTAACCGAGTGCGAGCCACGGGAATCCGGTGAAGACCCAACCTCGCAGCCATTCGGTGAGCGTCCAGCAGGCCGGAAATGCCAACCACCAGGCACGCGGCGCAACGCGCGCCGCCACGTACATGGCTGCGGCCGGATAGAGCGCGATGAACGCGGCGAGCAGGGCGGTTGCGATCAGTGCCAGGACGCCATGCATCGCGCCGTACACGTGGAGCGCCAGGTAGATCCAGCCGATGCCGAAGGCGAACAGGCCGAAGCCGAACGAGAAGCCGAGCACCGCCGCGGCACGGGGCGTGTCGACCCGCATCCCGAGCCAGCAGAGCAATGCAAGCCCGAGGATGGGGAGCGGGAAGAGCTGGGTCGGCGCGAAACCGAGGACCGAGACCGCGCCCGCGAGCAAGGCCGCCGCCGGCGCCGCGAAACGCTTCATGCCTGTCTTGCGGGGGCCCGTTCGACCAGCAGCGAGTGCACCCGGCGGCTGTCGGCGCGCAGCACCTTGAAGGTGAAATCGTCGATCGCGATCGACTCGCCTCGTTTCGGCACCCTTCCGAAGCTATTCGTCACCAGGCCGCCGACGGTGTCGTAGTCCTCGTCGCTGTACTCGGTGTGGAAAGCGGTGTTGAAATCGGCGATCTCGGTCACGGCCTTGACGCGGAAGCGGTCTCCCGGCTGCGACACGATGTTGTCCTCGGTCTCGTCGAAGTCGTACTCGTCCTCGATGTCGCCGACGATCTGCTCCAATACGTCCTCGATCGTGACCAGCCCCGCGACGCCGCCGTACTCGTCGACCACGATGGCGATGTGGTTGCGATTCGCGCGGAACTCCTTCAGCAGGACGTTGAGCCGTTTCGACTCGGGAATGAACACCGCCGGACGCAGCATGTCCCGCACATCGAATTTCTCGCCGGCGTAGTAGCGCAGGAGGTCCTTGGCGAGCAGGATGCCCAGGATCGTGTCCTTGTCGCCGTCGATCACCGGAAAACGCGAGTGCGCCGTCTCGATCACCGTCGGAATGAACGCCTCCGGCGAGTCGACGATGTTGATGACGTCCATCTGTGCGCGCGGCACCATGATGTCGCGCGCCTGCATGTCGGCCACCTGCAGCACGCCTTCGATCATCGCGAGCGCATCGGCATCCATCAGCTGGCGCTCGTAGGACGAGTGCAGCAGCTCGAGCAACTGTTCGCGGTCCTCGGGCTCGCGCATGAGAATCGCACCGAGCCGTTCAAGGAGGGAGGGTTTGCCGTTGGGCGGGCTTTCCATTGTCGCGGGTGCCGGGGGCTGCGGGTGCTCGTGCTTGGGCCGGCGCGGTATTTCAGGCCGCAATGCGATACGGGTCAGAATAACCCAGTTCGATGACGATCCGTGTTTCGAGTGTCTCCATCGCCGTGGCCTCCGGGTCGCTGACGTGGTCCCAGCCCTGCAGGTGCAGCATCCCATGCACTACCAGGTGGGCCCAGTGGGCCTCGGCCGTCTTGGCCTGCGCACGCGCTTCACGGGCGATCAGCGGCGCGCACAGGGCGATATCGCCCTCTGCGGGGCTGTCCCCGTAGATGAACGTAAGAACGTTGGTGGCGTGATCCTGCCCGCGAAATTCGCGGTTCAGCCGCCTGCTCTCCGCAGCACCGAGGATGCGCACCGTCACCCGGCAGTCGCGCTGCAGTGCGCGCGCGGCCCAGCGGCGCAGCCGGGTGCGGGACGGCGCCCGGGACGGGTCCACCGCGTACTGCACGGCCAACGACAGGCGGGGCGGCGCTTTCACTTCGTGATCTCGGCCCGCGCCGTGTGGTTCTCGTAGGCGTTGACGATGCGTTGCACCAGGGGATGGCGCACGACGTCCAGCGAGGTGAAGCGGATGAACGCGATGCCGCGCACGCCGCTCAGCACTTCCTGGGCGTCGATCAGTCCGCTGCGCTGACCCTTCTGCAGATCGATCTGGGTGACGTCACCCGTCAATACGGCCTTGGCGCCGAAGCCGATGCGAGTCAGGAACATCTTCATCTGCTCGGGCGTGGTGTTCTGCGCTTCGTCGAGGATCACGAAGGAGTGGTTGAGCGTGCGTCCGCGCATGAACGCCAGCGGCGCGATCTCGATGGCGCCACGCTCGAACAGCTTGCCGACCTTCTCGAAGCCCATCAGATCGTAGAGGGCGTCGTACAGCGGGCGCAGGTACGGGTCGACCTTCTGCGTCAGATCGCCGGGCAGGAAGCCGAGCCGCTCGCCTGCTTCCACCGCCGGGCGCACGAGCACGATGCGCTTGACCGCGTCGCGCTCGAGCGCGTCCACGGCGCAGGCCACGGCCAGATAGGTCTTGCCGGTTCCCGCCGGGCCGATGCCGAAGGTGATGTCGTGCTCGACGATCGCGCGCAAGTATTCGCTCTGGTTGGCAGTGCGCCCACGCAGGTCGCGGCGGCGGGTCTGCAACTGGGGCTCGCCGACGACGCTGTCGGCGCCGCCGGTCAGCTCGATGAGACCGAGCTGGACCTCCTCCAGGCTCAGGACGGCATCGGCGCGCGCGTAGAGCGTCTGCAGCATCTCGATGGCGAGTTTCTGCTGGCGTGATTCGCCATCGACGCGGAAGGTCTCGCCGCGCCGCGCGATGTTCACGTCGAGCGCGTTCTCGATCTGCCGCAGATTCTCGTCCAGCACGCCGCACAGGTTGGCGAGGCGCTGGTTGTCGACCGGGCTCAGCGTCAGTTCCAGCGTGTTTGTTCCCACCGTGGCTGCCTGCTGCATTCAGGCCGGCTCTTCGACGAGAACGCGCCCGCGCAGGGTATGCGCCAGCGCGGCCGTGATCCTCACGTCGACGAAGTGCCCGATCAGCTGCGGCGACCCGGCGAAGTTCACGATGCGATTGTTGTCGGTCCGTGCCGCGAGTTCGTCGGCGCTCCTACGGGAACGCCCCTGCACCAGGACCCGTTGGGTCGTATCGACCATGCTTTCGCTGATCGCGCTCGCCTGGGCATCGATCTGCTTCTGCAGGCGCTGCAGCCACTCGAGCTTGGTCGCATGGACGACGGGATCTACCAGGTTGGCCGCGGGCGTTCCCGGTCGGGCGCTGTAGACGAAACTGAAGCTCGCATCGAATCCGACGTCGGCCACGAGTTGCAGGGTCTGTTCGAAGTCTGCCTCGGTCTCTCCGGGAAACCCGACGATGAAATCGGACGAGATCGAGATGCCCGGGCGTGCCGCACGTAGCCGGCGGATGACGGATCTGTACTCGAGGCTCGTATAGCCGCGCTTCATCGCGGCCAGCACCCGGTCCGAGCCGGACTGTACCGGCAGGTGCACATGCGAGGCGAGCCCGGGAATGCGGGCATGGGCATCGATCAGGCGCTGGGTGAACTCCTTCGGGTGCGAGGTCGTGTAGCGCAGCC
Source organism: Burkholderiales bacterium (assembly GCA_038324085.1). GTDB lineage: Bacteria > Pseudomonadota > Gammaproteobacteria > Burkholderiales. The sequence goes on along the minus strand of JBBQHP010000068.1, from coordinate 4,251 downwards.
GCTCGATGCCCGGGACTTCGGCGACATACTCGAGCAGCAGCGCGAAGTCCGCCATGCCGCCCCCCGACATGACGCCCCGATAGGCATTCACGTTCTGGCCGAGCAACGTGACCTCGCGCACTCCCTGGTCCGCGAGATCGGCGACCTCCGTCAGCACGTCGTCGAAGGGTCGCGAGACCTCCTCGCCCCGGGTGTAGGGAACCACGCAGAAGCTGCAATACTTGCTGCAGCCTTCCATGATCGAGACGAAAGCCTGCGCAGCGTCCACGCCGGGTGGCGGCAGGTGGTCGAACTTCTCGATCTCGGGAAAGCTGATGTCCACCTGGGGCCGGCCGGTCGCACGGCGCGCCCGGATCAATTGGGGCAGGCGGTGCAGTGTCTGGGGACCGAAAACCACGTCGACATAGGGCGCGCGTCGCACGATCGCTTCGCCCTCCTGACTCGCCACGCATCCACCGACGCCGATGACGATATCCGGGCGGGCGAGTTTCAGTTCGCGCACCACGCCCAGGTCGGAGAACACCTTCTCCTGCGCCTTCTCGCGCACCGAACAGGTATTGAACAGGATCACGTCGGCCTCGGCCGGATCGCTCGTCGGCTCGAGGCCTTCGGTCGCACGGAGCACGTCGACGATGCGGGCCGAGTCGTACTCGTTCATCTGGCAGCCGAAGGTCTTGATGAAGACTTTGCCGCTCATTGCTTGGTGTCGAACTTGTAGCCGTGGGCCTTCAAGTCCTCGATCTCCTCGACCGACAATATCCACAGGCCGCTCAACTGCCCTCCCTGATCGACCCTGAAAGCCACGTTGCCGGTGCCACGGAGGTTGACCGGCTGCAGGATCATGTTGCCCTGATTCCGGATCTTGGCGCCCGGCGAGAGGCGGTAGACCTGGCTGCTGATCTGTATGTACGGAAAATCGAACACCTGGAGGATGCCGGTCCGGATGTCCTGGGGAAAGGTGCGCATTGCCCAGCCCGGGGCGAGCTGAAGGCACAACAGGATGGCCAGGATGACGAGGCGGGTGAGGCGCATGGTGCTTGCGGCGGAAGGCGACCCGATTCGAGACGATTTTGCGTGAGCATACGGCATCGCGCGCAGCGCCGGGACCCTGCGCCGGATCGACCCGGGAGGTCCGAGCGCCCCCCCGCAGCCAGATAACGTGGTGGTGATAGGTGGACTTGAACCACCGACCCCAGCATTATGAGTGCTGTGCTCTAACCAACTGAGCTATATCACCGGAATTTTTCAGGAGGCAGCATCACTCGCCACCCCGGCCGACGGAATGCATGGTCGGGCGCCCTGCGACAGGGGCGCGAAATGTACTTTTCGGACTGCCCGCTTGTCAAGAAAACCCACGCGTGTGAAGACGTTGCGAGCGTCGCAATGGATGCCGACCTGACAATCGTCGGTGCCGGCCTGGTCGGGTCGGCACTCGCTTTGGCGCTCGGGCGTACCGGCTTGACGGTCGCGCTCGTGGAGCCGGCGCCGCCCGCGCCCGCAGCGGACGGGTGGGATTCCCGGATCTACGCATTGAGTCCCGGCAGTCGCGACCTGCTGGCCTCGCTCGGCGTCTGGGATGCCCTGGATAGAGCCCGCATCGAGCCGGTCACGGGGATGTGCGTGCAAGGCGATCGGCCACGAGGACAAATCGTGTTCGACGCGCTCGACAGCGGGGTGGCGGCCCTCGCCTACATTGTCGAAGGCGGGGCGGTGGCGCGTTCGATGTGGCATCTGCTGCAGAACGCCACGCACGTCATGTTGCATGGCGGCCAGCGGCCGACGGCGCTCGCGATCGACGCCGAGGCGACGACCCTGACCCTCGATGGGGGCGGCACGATCCGCGCACCCCTGATCGTCGGCGCCGACGGCGCCACATCCTGGGTGCGCCGAGCGGCAGGGATTTCCGATCGATCGCACAGCTATTCGCAACGAGGCGTCGTCGCCAATTTCCGAGCGGAGCACGAGCATGGCGGCGTCGCGCGGCAGTGGTTTCGTGCCGACGGCGTGCTCGCTTTGTTACCGTTGCCGGAGCGGCACGTCTCGATGGTCTGGTCCGCCGCCGAATCCGTGGCGGACGAACTGTTGGCGATGGACCGCGAAGCGCTCGAAGTCCGCGTCGCGCAGGCCGCTGGAGGAGGTTGCGGCGCGCTCGAGCGGGTGACACCGGCGGTCGGTTTTCCGCTGCAGGCGCGGGTCGCGGCGCGCTTCGTCGGACCGCGCCTTGCGCTGGTGGGGGACGCCGCTCATAATCTTCACCCCCTGGCCGGTCAGGGGGTCAATCTGGGTTTTCGCGATGTTCGTGTCCTGGCGGCAACGCTGACAGCGCGCGGTCCGGAGCGCGATATCGGTGTCCTGCCCCTGCTGCGACGCTACGAACGTGCCCGCCGCGAAGATGTCGCGGCGATGCTGGCGGCGACCGATGGACTGCACCGACTATTCTCGAGCCGTCTGCCCGGCGTCGCGGCCCTGCGCAATGCCGGGCTGAACGTCGCAGGCCGGCTGCCGCTGATTAAATCGCTGCTCGCGCAACATGCGCTCGCCTGAGCGGTCGAAGCTCCAACCAATCCCCAACCAGGAGTCACATCCATGATCGCGCGAACCCTCGCACACGGCCTCGCCGCCGTAGCCCTGCTCGCGGCCACCATCGCGTGCGCCGACGAGGACTCGGTAAAGAAGGCGTTTCTGGCCAAGTTCCCCAAGGCCACCGTCGACACCGTCACCAAGCTGCCGGAACTGGGCCTCTACGAGATCGTCATCCCGCGCAGCGATGAGCCGATCATCATCTACACCGACGAGGATTTTCGTTACATGCTGCAGGGCAATCTGGTCGAGACGAAGACCATGACTGACCTGACGGAGAAGAAGCGTTCGAAGGTCACGGCGATCGATTTCGATTCGCTGCCCCTCGACAAGGCGATCAAGAAGGTGAAGGGCAACGGTTCGCGCAAGGTCGCCGTGTTCTCGGATCCAGACTGCCCGTTCTGCAAGCGCATCGAGCAGGAGTTCGAAAAGGTCAACGACGTCACCATCTACATACTGTTGTTCCCCATCGAACAGCTGCACCCGAAGGCCGTGGGTCGCGCGAAGCAGATCTGGTGCTCACCGAATCGCAGCAAGGCCTGGGACGACTACATGTTGAAGGGCACCGCACCCACGGCGACCGGTGACTGCGATAATCCGGTCGATTCGCTGGTGGAATTCGGTCGCAAGAAGGGCATCAACGGGACACCGACGCTCGTGTTCGCGGATGGCAGTCGCGTGCCGGGCGCCCTTACTGCGGCTCAGCTCGAAGCGCATTTCTCCAACCCCAGCGGGAAGTAATCCGACACCCTGGTGGCGCTCGCGCCAGTCGCCGCGGAACGAGAGTCGCGGCGGCGGCTGGCTGTCGCCGTCCTGGTCTCCGCGGCTTTGCATGCCTGGCTGGCGGTAGGGCTTCCGGTCAAACCGGCGCGCAACCACGAACGCCGAGGTGCCGTGCTGGAAGCGCGGCTCGCCCCGGCGGAGGCGCGGCCCACGGTCAACCTGGACGCCGAGGGCATCAAGCCGCTCGTGCATCGCCCGCCGGCGCGCTCTGAGCCGGAGCATCGACCGGCGCCACCCGAGACCCGGGTCGCCGAGCCGGATGCGACACCTGCGGCAGCGGCGGAGATGCCGCAAGCCCGGTCCGAGCCTTCGATCGTGGAGGGGCCTCCCGGACTCGAACTGCCCCAGATCGAAGACCCGGAGTTCTATCCGGCACGGATGCTCGATCAGTACCCCAAACCCGTGGCGGAGGTGGAGCTGCGCTATCCCCCGAGAGCCGGCACCGAAGAGATGAGCGGGACCGTGACCTTGCTGCTGCTGATCGACGAGCTCGGCATAGTGGTGGACGCATCGGTGGTAGAGGCGGACCCGCCGGGCTATTTCGAGGACGCCGCCATCGCTGCGTTCAAGTCGGTGTTGTTCACGGCGGGCCAGCGCGACGGCAAGACGGTGAAGAGCCGGCTGGTGGTTCAGGTTTCGTTCGATGCGAAGACGGAGTCGCTCAGACGCTAGGTCGGAGAGCGCGGTCCGAGGGCGCCTTCCGCGTCGACCCCGAGTCGGGTCTGCTCCGAATCACCGATCGGCGGGCGCTAGGAGCCTGTCGGACTTAAGTGTTGGCAAGCCGACCCGTGCGAGGCGCGCTGCGTTTTCTTGCGGCGAGACACCGATCCAGTGCTGAAGTCGGTTTCCGAAGCTTCTGGAGGGCTCATGGGCGGCCCTGAATGGTCG
>JBBQHP010000067.1:0-21804 GCA_038324085.1 Burkholderiales bacterium | reverse complement strand
CGAGCATGGCGGGCCGAATCCGCTCTCTCCGTCCTTGCGCTGGCTCGCCGCTGCAGTTCCATGACTTCGGTTTCGGTCAAGTTCATTGCACCCTCCGCAGGTGTAATGATACTTCCTATTCAAACGTTACAGTCCACTAGGTCTTGTGCACGTGCACGCCGCTGGTCGCCGAAGCCTTGCTGTAGCGCTTGTAATAGGCCAAGACCTTGGGCACGTACTGTCGGGTTTCCGCATAGGGTGGAATGTTCCCGTAGCGGAGCACGGCACCTTCCCCCGCGTTGTAGGCGGCAAGAACGAGCCTCAGATCGTTGCCGAACATCGTGATCAGGTCTTTCAGATAGCGAGTGCCGGCATCGATGTTCTGGCGCGGGTCGAGCAGATTGGTCGCGCCGTAGCGGGCGCCGGTTTCGGGAATGAGCTGCATCAGCCCGCGCGCTCCCTTGGGTGACCGGGCGAACCGGTTGTAGCCCGATTCCGCGGAGATGACGGCGTGGATCAGAGCCGCGTCGACGCCATGCGCCCTGGCGGCCGCCTGGACGTGTACGTCGTAACGGCTACGGTCGACGTTCGAATAGCGAACCGTGGCACGTTCTTCGACGATCCGGGCGACCGCCGACGGCTCCTTGTGGAGCTTCAAGTGCAACCGGCAACGCGGCTCGTCGGGCACGTTGGTGAACAGGGGGGTGCCGTCTGCCTGCATGCACCGGAAGATGTCGGCGCTCGCGACGCCGCTCTGCGTCAGGGCGGTGCCCGCAAGCGCGAGGGTGAGGAGCGCAGTCGTCGATCGCATGTCGGTCAGGTGTTTTCATCAAAAACAACTGGTTGAGGACATCCGACAGCGCGTCGGGCTCGCTCGGTCGGAGCGCACGTGGAAACTGAGCAAATTCTTTGCCATCCGGCCTGCGCAAGGGCCTTAACGGCACGGATGGCGCAGGGTTGAAAGATTCAGGCGGATTTCCGGGACGGAATCAGTACGGTCGCCAACGCGGCGAGGATCAGCGCGAGGGCCGCGTAGTCCGACCACTGCGGTTGCTCGCCGAGGATCAGCATGCCGCTGAAGACTGCGACGATCGGAATCATGAGCGTCCCGAACGCCGAGACGCCGGCGGGCGCCGAACGGACCAGCTTGAACCACAGCGTATAGCAGATGATGAACGCCACGATCATGTTGTAGACGAGGCCGATGATCGATTTCAGGCCGAGCGGCCGCCACTCGGGCCGATCCAGCAGCAATGCTCCGACGACGAGGGGAATCCCGCCGATGACCATGTTCCAGCCGGAGAAGCTGACCAGCGGGAGCGTACTCGGATATTTCTTCATGAGCGTCGTGCCGGCTGCCCAGGACAAAGCGGCCCCGACGATCAGCAGTGCGCCGTCGGGCGAGGACTCCAGCGCGGTCAATTCCTTCGTGAGCAGCAACAGCAGCCCGCCCATGCCGAGGACGAGGCCCGCAATGCGGCGCGAAGTCAGGCGTTCCTTGAGAATGATCGCCGACAACAGCACCGTCCACAGCGGCATGGTATAGGCGAGGATCGCGGATCGCCCCGACGGCAACAGCTTCACGCCGTAGGTGACCAGCACGTTCCAGAGTGTCACGTTGCAAAGCGAAAGCGCGATCAGGGCCGGCCACTCGCCGCGCGGCACGGCGATGCGCATGCCGTTGAAGCGTGCGATCGACAACAGTCCGGTCGCGCCGGCGGCCACGCACGCAGCGCGAAACGTCCAGACGGGAATGTCGGTGAGGCCCATCTTGATCATCGGCCAGTTCATGCCCCATCCCAACGTGAGGATGGCGAGCAGGAGCCAGGTGGAGCGAGGCAGCGTTGCGGAATCGGCACTCATCGAGGCGCGAATGCTACACGGCGGAATCGGTTCATGCGGGTTAACATCCCGCCACCATGCCGACGCTCATCCGCTTTCTCGTCTTCTGGGGCATCAACACGCTGGTGCTCTGGGTCGCTTCGCGATTGATGTCGGGACTTGCTTTCTCCGGACCCCAGGCGCTGCTGCTGGGCGGTCTCGCCTTCGGCTTCGTCAACACGTTTCTCAAGCCGATCCTGTTCATCCTGACCCTGCCGATCACCTTCATCACGCTCGGCCTGTTCGTGCTCGTGCTGAACACCCTGATACTGTTCCTGGTCGCCTGGCTCGTGCCCGGATTCACGGTCGGCACGTTCTGGCAGGCATTCTTCGCTGCGCTGTTCATCTCCTTCACGAGTTTCCTTCTGAACCTGATGCTCCGCGGCAACGTGGTGAGGATCACCGCAGACAAGTAGTGCCGTAGCGCCGTAGTGCCCGTAGTCAAAAAACAACGATGGAGGACGACATGAAGCTGCTCGCAGGCTCACTCACCCTGGCGCTATGTGCCCTTGCACAGACGGTCGCGGCCCAGACCTGGACCCCGCCCACGCCCGAAGCGCGCTGTCCGTCGAAATGGGGTGCCGACGACGTGCGCGGGGCTGCCAACCTCCAGACTGCGCAGCAGGTCCTCAAGGCTGCCCGACTCATCCGCACCGGAGAGCTGATCGAACTCGGCCGTACCCTCACGCCGACCATCCCGCTGTTCGGCACGCGCAAGTTCGACATCTATTTCAAGCCCACGGGTCCGGCAGTCGGCAGCAACCGTAGGCGCAGCAACGAGGAATTGATCGTGACCGAACTGGGCCAGGTGGGTACGCAGATCGACATGTTTGCGCACCAGATGATCGCGGACATGACCTACAACTGTGTCAAGGTCGAAGACATCGCCACGCGGGGTGGACTGACGAAGATGGGCGTGGACGGCATCGGCGCGCTGTTTACCCGGGGTGTGCTGATCGACGTCGCCGCGCTGAAAGGTGTGGACATGCTGCAGGCCGGCTACGAGATCACTACCGGCGACCTGCAGGCGGCGCTCCAGCGTGAGAATCTGACGATCGAAGCCGGTGACGCCGTGTTCATCCACACCGGCTGGGGCAAGCTCTGGGGCGTGGACAACGCCAGATACAACGCGAGCTGTCCCGGCATCGGCGCTCCGGCGGCGGAATGGCTCGCGAAGCAGGACATCATGCTGATGGGTTCGGACAATTTCCCGGTGGAAGTGGCGCCGAATCCCGACCAGAGCATCAGTCTGCCGGTGCATCAGATCGCGCTGGTCGTGAATGGCATCTTCCTGCTCGAGAACGTGAAACTCGACGAGCTGGCGGAGAAGCAGATCCACGAATTCGCGTTCACTGTGCAACCGCTCAAGATCAAGGGCGGGACGGGATCGACCGTCGCGCCGGTGGCGATTCACTGAAGCGCTTCATGACCGGCCGATCGGGGGCGCGAGTGCACGCGAGGCCCGTCGTTGACTGGTACTTCGATGTCATCTCCCCGTTCGCCTATCTGCAAGCGGAGCGGCTGGACGAGGTCGAAGCGGTCGCGGACGTGCGTTGCGTGCCGATCCTCTTCGCCGGCCTGCTCGAGCGCTGGGGCCAGAAAGGTCCGGCGGAGATCGCGCCGAAACGCCGTTTCACCTATCGCTATTTTCTCTGGGCGGCAACGCGACGGGGTCTGCAACCGAGGGTTCCGCCGGCGCACCCGTTCAATCCCCTGAAGCTGCTGCGGCTCGCGGTTGCGCTGGAGGCGCGTCGCGACGCGGTGCTCGAGATCTTCCGCTTCGTCTGGCGCGATGGCCTGACCGCCGACGACCCCGCTTCCTGGCAGTCGCTGTGCGCGCGGCTGGGGGTGCATGACGCCGAAACGTGCATCGCCGCACCCGAAATCAAGGCACGCCTGCGAGACAACGGAGCGGCTGCGGCTGCGAGCGGGGTGTTCGGCGTACCCAGTTTCGTGACCGCAGATGGCGAGCTCTTCTGGGGCGATGACGCCACGGCCATGCTGCTCGACTACCTCGCGGGCGCGCCGGTGTTCGATTCACCGGAGATGCAAGGCGCCGATGACCTGCCGATGGCAGCGCAGAGGATCCCCCTGACGCGGTGAGTTTGCCCTCCAGTCCGGGCGCGACGTGCCGATGACTGCGCATCGAGCCTGCGCTCCCCCTTCGCCGTTCGCCATGACCACACGCTACTTCGCCGCGCTGCTGTTGGGCCTCCTCGCCGGCTGTGGCAGCCGCGACCTCGCCACGAGAAACGAAATCTACCAGCTCGCATTTGCCAACGCCCGACTGCAGGATCAGCTGCAGGTCTGCGATCCGGACGCGCCGTCGACGAAGCAGCACGCGGACGCGTGGGCCGCGAATTTCGCCGCCGCGGTCGGCTGGATCGACATCACGGCGCAGGGTATCGCCGCGCGCGAAGCCGCCGCGAGGTCGGAGCCGATCCCGGTGCCCGAGGGGGGCTGTCCGCTGGTGCGCGAAGAGCTCAGAAAATCGATGGCCGAGGCCTCGCGGTGGTCCACTCGCATTGCCGGTCACGAACTCTGCGGATGGATGTCCTGCGATTGACCGACCCGGCAGTATTGTCCGGATTCTGACGCCGGCAGCCCGGCCCGTCCGCCTTCCGCCCGATCGTTCCCGGGCCTGCCCGGACCTAACCGCGCAGGCTTCTCACCTCGGCCGTCCGCGGCAGCCGCGCCGGGAGCGCGTCCTTCAGCGTTGCCCGCGCTTCGCGCAGCATCTTCTCGGTCGTCATCCAGTCGATGCAGCCGTCGGTTACCGAGACTCCGTACTTCAACTGGGCCGGATCGACGGGAATGGATTGGCTACCGGCGTTGATGTTGCTCTCGACCATCACGCCGACGATCGCTCGATTGCCTTCCACGATCTGGTGCGCGACATCGTTCATCACCAGTGGCTGCAGTCCCGGGTCCTTGTTGGTGTTGGCGTGGCTGCAGTCGATCATGATATTGGCTGCCAGGCGGTTCTTCGCCAGTTCCTTTTCCACCAGGGCCACCGTCACCGAGTCGTAGTTCGGACCCTTGGAGCCGCCGCGGAGGACGATGTGTCCGTAGCGATTCCCGCCGGTCCGGATGATCGCGACCTCACCCTGCGGGTTGATGCCCAGGAAGCTGTGCGGCCGCGATACCGACAGCAGGGCATTGATCGCCACCTGCAAGCCGCCGTCGGTGCCGTTCTTGAACCCCACCGGCGTGGACAGGCCGCTCGCCATCTCGCGGTGGGTCTGTGATTCGGTCGTGCGCGCGCCGATCGCGCTCCAGGTGACGAGGTCGCCGAGGTATTGCGGGCTGATCGGATCGAGTGCCTCGGTGCCGGCCGGCAGCCCCAGTTCGTTGATGTCCAGGAGCACCTGGCGGGCCAGTTGCAGGCCCTCCTCGATGGCAAACGAATCGTCCATGTGCGGGTCGTTGATGAGCCCTTTCCAACCGGTCGTGGTGCGGGGCTTCTCGAAGTAGACACGCATGACCACGAATAGCGCGTCGCTCACCTGATCCGCCACGATCTTCAGCCGGCGCGCATAGTCCAGCGCCGCCGCCGGGTCGTGGATCGAACAGGGGCCGATCACGACCAGGAGCCGGGGGTCCTGGCGATCGAGAATGCGTTCGATCGTGTGCCGTCCCTCCAGCACCGTGCGCTCGGCGCGCTCGGAAAGGGGAATGCGGCGCTTGATCTCTTCGGGCGTGGCCAGCACGTCCTGGGAGACCACGTTGACGTTGTATACGAGCTTCTCGTCCATGCCTGGAACTCTCCGGATTTCGGGGGGGCTGCGCGCCACACCGTGACGCCGCGATGGTGCGCTGCCGCGGGGCGCCGAGTCTACCGGACCGGCTGTTCTCGATAAAGCCCTGTTTCCGGGGCTCAATTGGCCGGTGCGGTTGCCGATAACGGGAACAACCATCCACATTCCCTCCGATCGTTGCATGCGCTTCCTGTTTCCTGCCCTCCTTGCTCTTTGGTCACTCGGTGTCCACGCGGCCGAATGGGTGGAGATGGCCTCGCCGTCCGCGGCAAAGCTCGCGTTCGACCGCGACGGTGCACGGCGCGACGGCAACGTCGCCCGCGCCTGGGACAGTGCCCTGTGGCCCGTCGACCAGACCGCAGGCAGTGGCGATGTCGCTTATCGCAGTGTGCGCACGCTGATGAGCTACCACTGCTTCCGACGCACCTCGGTGCCGCTGGCGCGCATCTTCTTCGGCGAGGACGGGGTCGAACTGATGAGGGTCAATCTCGAGGGCGTCGAACTGCCGCAACCGGTCGCTCCAGACTCCGCGCGCGCGCGGATGCTCGAACTCGCCTGCAATGCCAAGCCGCCGCAACCCGCCACGGCCGTAGGCGCAGGCGGCAGCGCCCCCGGACAGGTAGCCACGGCCGGGACCGAACCCGTGAAGGCGAAAGCCAGGCCGAAGCGCCAGCCCCTGCCCAAGCCCGTGGCCCCCGTTGCCGAATCCAAGGCTTCGTCCAAGGACCAGACGGCGGACAAATCAGCGGCGAAAGGCCAGGATAAGGAAAAAGAACAGCAGAAGGACAAGGCCGGACACGATCCGGTCCCGGCGCAGCACGGGGTCGTGCATTGGAGCTATTCCGGTGCCGCCGACGGCGTCGCCAAGTGGGCCAGGCTCAGTCCCGATTTCCGGGAGTGCGCCGAAGGCAAGCGCCAGTCACCCATCGACATCCGCGACGGCGTCCCCCTGCAACTGGAGGACCTCAAATTCGCCTACCGGTCCTCTCCGCTGAAAATCGTCGACAACGGGCATACGGTACAGGTCAACTACGCGCCGGGCAGCAGCATCATCGTGGGGGGCACGACTTTCCAGTTGCTTCAGTTCCACTTCCACAAGCCGGCGGAGGAACGGGTGCGCGGCCGCACCTACGACATGGTGGCTCACCTGGTTCATCAGGACAAGGGCGGCAGGCTCGCGGTGGTCGCCGTGCTGATCACCGTGGGGGCCGGCAATCCGTTCATCCAGACGCTCTGGAATAATCTTCCGATCGAGCAATCGCGCGAGCTCGACCTACCCGCGGTCAGGATCGACGTGGGGCAACTGCTGCCGAAGATCCGCAGCTACTACACCTACATAGGCTCGCTCACGACGCCGCCCTGCACCGAGGGCGTGCAGTGGATCGTGCTCAAGGTTCCGGTGCAGGTATCGCGCGCGCAACTCGGCGTGTTCGCGAAAGTGCACGATCGCAACGCGCGACCGATCCAGGCCGCCAACGGCCGTCTGATCAAGGAGTCGATGTAGTCCGCGAGGTCGTGGCTCCCGCCTCAATCGTAGCCGGGCGGCGCGACGAACCCTTCGAATTCGCGCTCCAGCAACCGGGCCAGCGCAATGCAGGTCAGATCGCCGTATTGCGGCCCGATGATCTGGACTCCGACGGGGAGGCCATCGCTCGCGCGGCCCGCGGTCGCCACCGTCGATGGCAGATAGGCCATGCCCGAATAACCGGCCCAGAACATCTGCGTGGTAGAGGGCTGGGGTTTGCCGTTGACCGTCATCATCCGCTCCCAGCGTTCGCCTTTCTGGTTGTGGGCGAACGCGGTGGTCGCGGCAGCAGGACATAACAGAACGTCCCATTCGCGAAAGAATTCGGCCCACGCGAGGCGCATGTGGTGGCGTTTCTCGTTCAGCGCCAGCCAGTCGCGGTGGTACATCGTGTTGGCCCGCGCCATCCAGGCTTCGTAGTCGTTCTGCTTCGGCGGCAACGCGCGCGCCGTCTCGAGATTGCGTGTGAACGCCGCATCGGTCTGCGCGCGCGATGTGGCCGCGCGCAGCAGTCGGATGAAGACTTCGTGCGCCGCGGCGAGATCGATGTCCGGGCGCGCCACGCGACTCACCTTCGCGCCGCGACTGTCGAGGAAGCTGGCGACCGCGACGACCCGGGACTGGACGGCCTCGTCGACTTCCGCCGTCGCCGCGGTGGCCATCACCGCGACCCGCCACTGCTTCCAGGTCTTCGCGCCCGGGCGCGGCAACTTCACGCGCCATGCCACGCCGTCGCTCGCGCTCGGCCCCGCCAGGACGCCGAGCGCGAGTTCCAGGTCGCGCGCACTGCGCGCCAGCGGACCGATCACCGCGATGTCGTCATGGGTGAGGAACGGCGGAAGCACCTGGCCGTCAGCTGCGCACAGCCCGAAGGTCGGCTTGTGGCCGAACACGCCGCAGTAGTGCGCCGGATTGCGGATCGATGCACCGATGTCGCTGCCGATCTCGAGTCCGGTCAGGCCGGCGGCGAGCGCGCTCGCCGATCCGCCGGAAGACCCGCCCGGGCCTCTCGACACGTCCCACGGATTGTTGGTCGTGCCGTAGATCGGGTTGAAGGTCTGCCAGTCGGCCAGCAGTGCCGGCACATTGGTCTTGCCGAAGATGACCGCGCCGGCTCCGAGCAGTCGATCCACTGCGATCGCGTTGGATTGAACCACGTTGTTCGCGAGATCCTTGCGACCCCAGGTCGTGGGGAGCCCCGCGAGGTCGAAGGACTCCTTCACCGTCATGGGAACGCCGTGCAAAGGGCCACGGCGCTCGCCCTTTGCAAGCGACCGATCGGCAGCCTTTGCGCGCTTGCGGGCGCGCTCGGTGTCGAGCACGCAGATGGCGTTCAGGATGGGATTGAAGCGGCCGACCCGCTCGAGATAGTGATCGAGCAACTCGAGGCTGCCCAGCTTGCGGGTACGGATGAGTGCCGCCAGGCGATGCGCGGAGAGAAAGGCGGGATCCACCGGCTACTTGATGCGCGAGTACTGCGTCGGGCTCAGGAACAGGTTGTTGATCTTCGCGACCAGCGGCCCGTTGCGTTCCGTTTCGGCACGCTTCTCGAGCCACTCGGGATCGGTGGCGAATGCATTCCACGCGCGTTCGCGTTCGGCCATGTCCTTCCACTCGAGGATGTAGTACAGATCGAGATTCGAATCGCCCACCAGAACGGTCCAGAAGCCCACCTGCCGGATGCCGTGCTTGTCCCACAGCTTGAGGGTGATCGTTTCGAAGCGCTTGTTGAGGTCAGGCAGGCGCCCGGGCATCGATTGGTAGATGCGCAGCTCGTACATCATGGATTTCATCTCCGTGCTGGGGTGGAAAATTCAGAGGGCGCGCACCGCGACGCGCTCGAGTCGTTCGCGCGCGACACCGAGGGTGTTGCGCAGCGGCCGGCCGAAGCCTTCGGCCGAGATCTCGAATACGTCGCCGGGACGGGTCTCGGTCTTCTGGGTGAAACTGCCCGTGGCGGCGCCGAAGTAGTGCACGTGCATGTCGCCGGGCGAGCGGAAGGCCGCGTATTTGAAATGGTGGTGCTCGAGATTGGCGATGGCGTGACACATGTTGTCCTCGCCGGACAACCAGTCGGATTCCCAGATCACCTCGTTCCCGCGCAGCAACCGGGCATGTCCGCGGACGCTGCGAGGCAGTTCGCCGAGCAGCAGTTCCGGACCGAAGCTCGATTGGCGCAATTTGGAATGCGCGAGGTACAGATAGTTCTGCCGCTCGGTCACGTGGTCCGAGTATTCGTTGGCGAGCGCAAAGCCGACGCGCAGGGGGGCGCCGTCATCGCCGATCACATACAGGCCGACGGTCTCGACCTCCTCGCCGCCATCGAGCGCGTACGCCGGCAGCTCCAGCGGCTGCTCCGGTGCCACGAGCCACCGGCCATCGCCCTTGTAGAACCACTCCGGCGCCGTTCCGATCGCATCGGCCTTCGGCTTACCGCCGTCCATGCCCCATTTGAACATCTTCATGGAATCGGTCAGCGATTCCTCGGACTGCTGCAGCTTGGCGTGCATGGAGTCGCGCGCGGCGGCGCTGCCGAGATGCGACAAGCCGGTCCCGGTGACGAGACAGCGATACGGGTCGGGATGGTCGAGCGGTAGCAGCAGGCGGCGTTCGCGAACGACGTCGTCGTAGTTCTCGCGCTCGGTACCGATCCGGCGCGCGGCGATAGCCGACAGCGCAGCCCCGGTGCGGGCAGCCTCCAGCGCGAGGTCGTACACGAGTGCAGTACCCGTCAACACCTGCAGTACCGCGCTGTCATCGGCCACGGCGACGCGACGCGTACCGTCACGCCCATTGAACTGGATCAGTCGCATGGGTCTCCTCCCTGGATCGGCGTCGCGCTCGCGCGACGCGCTTTTCTTGTGGCCGCGAGCATGAGGCGCCTGCCCGCACCGGTCAAGTCGGGGACAGTCGTGCGGCGGCGCAACGGCGCCGCATTTTCTGTCTGCGATGTCTTCGATGCCGACTCGGCGCTGCTCGGTTCGGGCAGGAGCCGCGAGGTGCAACCGCACCTCGCGCCTTGGCGCGCCGAGGTGTTTATACTCGGCCCGGACGTCCACGCCACCGGGCCTGGACCCGCCAGGAGGAGCATCGGACATGCGCGCGCAAGGCAACGGCATCGGCATCCGCTACGAAATCGAAGGGAAGGGGCCCTGGCTCGTGATGAGCCATTCCCTCGCCTGCGACCTGACCATGTGGAACGCGCAGGCGTCGGCGTTTCGCGAGCATTTCAAGGTATTGCGCTTCGACACGCGCGGGCATGGCGGCAGCGACGCGCCCGCTGCTGCTTACACCCTGGATCAACTGGCCGACGACCTCCAGGCGCTGCTCGACGGCCTGGGCGTGGTGAAGTGCCATTTCATGGGCCTCTCGATGGGCGGCATGATCGGCATGACGTATGCGCTGAAGTATCCCGGACGCTTCGATCGCTTGATCCTCTGCAACACCACCAGCCGCGTTCCGCCTGAGGCGGCCCCGACCTGGCAGGGCCGGATCGAGACGGTCACGGTGGGCGGCATGGAGCCGACCGTCGGTCCGACGCTGGAGCGTTGGTTCACGGCCCCGTTTCGCGAGCGCCGTCCCGAGGTCATGGCGAGCGTCGGCGCCTTGATCCGCGCGACACCGCCTGCGGGCTTCATCGGCTGCTGCCACGCCATTCCCAAGATCAATCTCACCGACCTGCTGGGCGCAGTGCAGTGTCCGACCCTGGTGATCGGGGGCGACCACGATGTCGGAACTCCCGTGGAAATGGCACGGGCGATCCAGCTGGCGATACCCGGTGCACAGCTCGCGGTCATTCCTTCCGCGGCGCATCTGTCGAATCTGGAGCAGCCAGAGACCTTCAATCATCTGGTCGGCAACTTCCTGCACTTCTAGGCCCCGACCGCCTTCCGGTACGCCGCGCGCAGATCGACGATGTCGAGTTCGTGCCGTCTGCGCGCGAGCCATTTCACCAGTACCTGGTAGGTGTCGAGATCGAAGACCGGTTCGAAGCGCGTCTCGAGCGCTTCGAACAGTTCCGATTCCGAACGCAGGGTCCCCAGGTGGCACCAGCGGTCGAGCACGTGGACCACCTGGCGACCGGACACGGGGTCACTCTCGCGCACCCCGATGCGGCCTTCGAACGGCCACGTTTCGAGGCGATGGCGCTGCAACGCATTCGCGGCGCGCACGTTGTGCGACAGCAGCGACTCGCGGCCACAGCAGGCGCCCCGGCATTTCTTCAGCGTGTGCGAATGGCACGGGCCGGCTGCGCTGCGCTCGAGGCCGAGCACCCGCAGGCACAAGCCGTTCGCGTCGGCGATCTCGCGCAACGCGCGTTTGGCCCGCGACGGCGAGCGGAACGGGCCGTAGAGATGTGCCGCCATCGCGAAATCGATTTCCCCGGCATTCATCAGCACCGGCGGGGTCGCTTTCAGCGAGTCCCACATGAACGCGCAGGCTTCGTCATCGTGCTGGAGCAGTCGGCTGTGGATCGGCGCCAGGGTGCGCAGCAGCCGCGCCGCCTCGAGGGTCGTGCCGAGCTCTCCCATGGTTTCGATCCAGTCGACGCGAGTGACGTCCCTGGCGATGCGCGTGTCCTTGGCCGATCGAGCTTCGCCCGAAAAATGTGCCAGCACCTTCGAACGGATGTCACTGCCCTTGCCGACGAACAAGGGCGTGTCGCTCGCGCCGAAGAAAACGTACACGCCGGCGCGCTCGGGCAAGGCATCGAGCGTCGCCGGGTCGAGTCCGGGCGGCAGATTCGGCGTCTGCATCACGTGCGCGATCGCGCCGAGCACGGCCTCGTCGCCCAGCGTTGCGCGGACGTGACGCGTGAAGTCCCACAGCACGCGGGCGTCAGCCAGCGCGCGGTGGCGCTGGTCGCACTCGATTCCGTGGCGCTCGATCAGGCTGTCCAGATTGTGGCGCCGTTCCTGGGGAAACAGTCGGCGGGAAAGTTTCACGGTGCAGAGCACGCGGCTCTGATAGCGCACACCCACGCGGGCGAATTCGTTGCGCAGGAATCCGTAGTCGAAGCGGGCATTGTGTGCGACCAGCAGCTTGCCCTCCAGGCGCCGATGCAACTCCGTGCTCAATTGGTCGAACCGGGGCGCGTCTTCGACCATGGCATCGGATATGCCGGTCAGCGACTCTATCGCCGACGGAATGCGCATGCCCGGATTCACCAGCGTGGACCATTCGCCGACCACTTCCCCGTTGGCGACCTCCACGAAGCCGATCTCGGTGATACGGTCCAGGCTCGAGGTTGCCCCCGTGGTCTCGACGTCGAGAAAAACCATCGACTGATCAAACATCGGTGTTGTCCATCTTCAGCCGGGATCGGCAGCCATAGGGATTCTGAGCCATCATGCCACCCCCGCGCGAACGCTGTCGGCCGCGATGGCCGCGCAATCCCGGGGTCGAGGCGATCGCAGTCCGTAGCGGGGGATCGCTTGCAGTATCCGTCCGGTCCCTATAATCCGGGGCCGCACGAAAAAAAACGAAGAGGAGACCTTGTGCGCCTGTCCTTGTTGAAATTCGCCTGCGTCGTGGCGTCGATCGTGGCCGTGTCCCCGTGGGCCGCTGCGCATGAAAGCCATCGGGTCGAGCCCATCGACTATCTCAACTGCGAGCATCCGCCGGGCGATGCCATGGTTGCAGCCCCTGCGCCCATCGACCAATGGGCCTACCTGGTGTGTTCCGGCAAAGGCCAGACCTTGGTCGCGGCACCCGGCTGGCAATGGCGCTACCCCAACAGCTGGTTCGACCGCCCGATCGCCCCGGCCTGGGCGCCGGCCGCCTCCATCGATGAGCCGGGACCGAAGTACTTCACCGGGATGACGGTGACGGTGCTCGAAGGCGACGCTGCAGCCGCGCAACATTCACTCCTCGCGAGCGCGGTTCCTGCCTACGGGGAAGCGTTCGCCACACCGCCCGCAAAAATCTACCGCGTGTCAGTCGAGAACAACCTGGGCCACGAGATGGATGTGTGGTTTCCGCAGCAGGGCCCGGACGATCTCTGGGCGATCCTTTGCGTGCCCGAATGTCGTCCTGACTACGCCTTCATCATCCAGAAGCTCAAGCCCTGAGGTCGCCATGGATCTTGCTGCCGCCCGAATTCTGCCTGCCGACGCCGATCACGCCACCCTGATCGGACGTGCCTGGGTCCCCGGCCCCTTGCCCGGACCGAGTCCGGTCCTCATCCACCGCGGGCGAGCCCACGACGTGAGCCGGGTCGCGCCGACCGTGGCGGAGCTGCTCGAATTGCAGGATGTACGGGAGCGATTGCGAACCGCGCTGGCGGAAGGCCGCGCGCCGGCGATCGGCAGCGTCGACGCCATGCTCGCCGAAAGCCGCTCGAATGCGCGCACTCCGGACAAGCCGTATTTTCTCGTGCCCTGCGACCTCCAGGCGATCCGCGCCTGCGGCGTGACCTTCGTGGCCAGCATGCTCGAACGCGTCATCGAGGAGCACGCCCAGGGCGATCCGGCGCAGGCGGACGAGGTCCGCGCCACGCTCGACCGCGAGATCGGCGCTTCCCTTTCGAGCGT
This sequence comes from Burkholderiales bacterium, assembly GCA_038324085.1. Classification (GTDB taxonomy): domain Bacteria; phylum Pseudomonadota; class Gammaproteobacteria; order Burkholderiales. Next base: position 8,128 of record JBBQHP010000067.1, on the reverse strand, counting down.
GAAACCCGGCTCGGTCGACGCCGCCCGGGTCAAGGCGCTGCTGGTCGAACGCGGGCTATGGTCGCAATACCTGGAAGTCGGCATCGGCCCCGATGCCGAGGTGTTCAACAAGGCGCAACCGATGTCTGCGGTGGGAATCGGGGCGGACATCGGCGTGCTCGAGAATTCCTCGTGGAACAACCCCGAGCCGGAGGTCGTGCTCGCGGTCGACAGCCGCGGCGCGGTGGTCGGTGCGAGCCTCGGCAACGACGTCAACCTGCGTGACTGGGAAGGCCGCAGTGCGCTGCTGCTCGGCCGCGCCAAGGACAACAACGGCAGCTGCGCCATCGGCCCTTTCATTCGCCTGCTGGACGACAATTTCACCATCGATGCGCTGCGGCGCACCGAGATAGAAATCGAAGTCACCGGAGGCGGCGACGGGTTCGAATTGAAGGGACGCTACTCGCTCACGCAGATCAGCCGCGATCCCGTCGACCTGGCGGGGCAGGCGATCGGTTCGAATCATCAATATCCGGACGGCCTCATGCTGTTTCTCGGCACCGCCTTCGCGCCGACGCAGGATCGCGGCGAGCGCGGCCACGGGTTCACCCACAAGGTGGGCGACGTGGTGAGCGTACGCGCCGCGAGCCTGGGTGCGCTCATCAATCGGGTGGACCACTGCCATCGCATAGCCCCCTGGACGTTCGGGGTATCGGCATTGATGCGCAATCTCTCCGGGCGGGGGCTGATCCAGCAGTGACGCCACGCTGAATCGCGTTGCCGACCGGCCGCGCGGATGTAAGGTCCCCGGCTTGCGGGCGGCTCGGACCACAGACCGCGAACCGCTGCTCCCAAGTCACCGATGGCGGCGACTGCGCGCCATCGATTGGTCAGGAGTGCGTTTCGCGCCGGGTCGGCGGAGCACTTGTACCACTCCGCGCTCCGGCCTCTCGTGCGGCGTCTCAGCTGACCGCTCAATCCCTCAATCGGCCCGAGTCCGTGTCTGCAATGCTGCACCGCATCGAACATGCGTCGGCCATGGCGATGGCATTTTCGGGAGGGGCGAGGCCGCTTCGTGGGTATTGCGCAGCCAATGCGCAGGCGTATGATCCCGGCGTGATTTGGGGTCAGGTAGTCGGCGGTACGGAAGCGCCCTGCAGGCCTTGCACGCACGGTCTTGCCACCCAAACATCCAGATACGTCAGCACGGGTGGCAGCCCGATCGTCACAAGACCAGAGGAGGCGGACATGGCAACTGGTACGGTCAAGTGGTTCAACGACGCGAAGGGGTTCGGCTTCATCACCCCGGATGACAAGAGCGAAGACGTGTTTGCGCATTTCTCCGCCATCAAGATGAACGGCTTCAAGTCCCTGAAGGAAGGTCAGCGGGTCAGTTTCGAGGTGACCGCAGGCCCCAAGGGCAAGCAGGCTTCCAACATTCAAGCGATCTGACGGGCAGGGCTGCCACCGTCGACTTCCAGAACCCGCCGCTGGCGGGTTTTTTGTTTTTGTGTTGATCATGCTTCCATCATGTCGATGACGCCTTCGATTCCAAACCTCCGCTCGTCCGCGATCCAGCCGGACCGGCCGTCCCGATGACGGTCGCGATCGAGGACATCCGCGCCGCGGCCGCAGTGCTCGAAGGGCACATTGCGCGCACGCCGTGTCTGCATTCGCGGACTCTGTCGGCGATCACCGGAGCCGAGGTCTGGCTCAAATTCGAGAACCACCAGTTCACGGCCTCGTTCAAGGAGCGCGGTGCGCTCAACAAGCTGGTTTCGCTGGACGCCGCACAGCGCGCTGCAGGCGTGATTGCGGTTTCCGCCGGCAATCACGCCCAGGGCGTCGCGTATCACGCGCACCGCATCGGCATTCCCGCCGTGATCGTGATGCCGCGCTTCACTCCGCACGTGAAAGTCGAGCAGACGCGCTCGCACGGGGCGGAGGTCATTCTCGTCGGCGACAATTTCGACGAGGCGCGTGAGCACGCGCTGCGCATCATGGTCGAGCGCACGCTCACGCTGGTCCATCCTTACGACGACGAGCAGGTCATCGCGGGGCAAGGCACGATCGCGCTCGAGATGCTCGCGGTCGCGCCGCAGCTCGAGGTGCTGATCGTTCCGGTCGGCGGTGGCGGCATGATCTCGGGTATGGCCGTGGCCGCGAAATCGCTGGTCCCGGCGATCCAGGTGATCGGCGTGCAGACGACGCGCTTTCCCTCGATGCTGTGCGCGATCGAAGCGCGCACCCCGGTCTTCGGCCTGAGCACGCTGGCCGAAGGCATCGCCGTGAAGCAGCCAGGGCGACTGACGCTCGAACTCGTGCGACGCCTGGTCGATGGCATCGTGCTGGTCGACGAAGGCGACATCGAGGCGGCGATCCTGCTGTTGCTGGAAGTCGAGAAGACCGTCGTCGAAGGCGCCGGCAGCGCCGGCCTTGCGGCGCTGGTCCGGTATGCGGAGCGATTCGCGGGCAAGCGGGTCGGGCTGGTGCTGTGCGGCGGCAATATCGACCCGCTGACCCTGGCCGACGTGATCCAGCGCGGCATGGTGCGCACCGGGAGACTGTCGCGGCTCACCGTGACCTTGCGCGACCTGCCCGGATCGCTGGCGAAGGTGACCGCCGCGATCGCGGAGGCGAACGCGAACATCGAGGAAGTGCATCACCAGCGCGCGTTCACCAACCTCCCCCTGCAGGAGACCGAGGTCGACTTCGTGCTCGAGACTCGCGGCTTCGTCCATGTCGAGCAGGTCATCGCGCGACTGAAAGCGATCGGCTTCGACGCGCGACTCAACAACCAGTAGCAGTTAGTCCTGCCGACGCCCCGTGGGCCGAGCATCGCCGCGCGCGGAAGGCGACGACTTTACCGAACTCGCGCGGCAGCAACGGGCAGGGCAATTCGCAGCGATCGATCGCCGGATCGACCGACGCGACTGCAGCGGTGTACGGCCCTTACCGGATCCGGGTTCCGGCGCACCGCTCCACGGGATCGAAGGCTTCGGCTTCGAGCGCCCGTACCCGCGCCGCCGACGCTTGGACTTCGTAGCGCACCCGGGTCGTCTTGCCGTCCTTGGAGCGCAGTTCGTAGCGCAATTGCGCCGGCCCCTCCGCTGTCGCAGGCAGATCGAGCGTGATCCGCACGATCCATTGCGAGGTGTCCTCGTCCACCGCCGGGGTCACGCCGAAACGTGCCTCGGCGTTTCGCGTCAGGCACGGGACGGCGCCAAGGAGCGACTGAGGAATGGTCGCCGATCGGCTGTCCTCCAGCGCGCGGACGGACTCGCGGAGATTGCAACCGGCGGCGATCACGCACATCGCCGCCGCTGCCAGGCCGTTGCGCAACACTCTCACGCAGCGCTCGGAAAACACGCCGGCCCCAGGGGTTCGAAACTCTTGTACGTCAGGATGAACTCCTGGTGCCCGAGCGTCTCGGAGCGCGTCTGCGCGCCGTTGGCCACGTCGATCACCAGGTCGTGGATCTCGCGGCCGACTTCGTCGAGACTCGCCCGCCCTTCGAGGATGCGACCGGCGTCGACGTCCATGTCGTCGGCCAGCCGGCGGAAGGTATCGGGATTCGCACACACCTTGATCACCGGCGAGATTGCGGAACCGACGACCGACCCGCGCCCGGTAGAGAACAGGATCACGTGACTGCCGCAGGCGATCAGTTCGGCGATCTCCGCGTTGTCGCTGATGTTGGGGAAGCCGAAACGCGGCTCGCCGTCGGGCACGACGTCCAGCAGATAGAGCCCGCCGCCCACCGGCACGTCGCCCGGCTTGATGATGCCGGAGATGGTCGACTGTCCGGACTTCGCGTACGCGCCGAGCGACTTCTCCTCGATGGTGGTGAGTCCGCCGTCGGCGTTGCCCGGTCCGATGCTCGCATGGCCGTAGGTCGCGTAGTACTTCGCGGCCTTCGCCACGGTCCTGACGATCTCCTCACCCAGGGCAGGGTGCTGCGCGCGCTCGGCCATCCAGTGTTCCATTCCGATCAGCTCGCCGGTCTCCTCAAAGATGCAGGTGGCATTCTTCTCCACCAGAAAATCGAACGCCCGGCCCATGGCCGGATTGGCGGTGAGGCCGCTGGTCGCATCGGACCCGCCGCAGATGGTGCCCACGATCAGCTCGTCGATCGCCATGGTCGTGCGCGGCGCCTGTTCGAGCTGCTTCAGGGTCTGCGCGACCCAGGCCTGACCTTCGGCGATGGTGCTGCGCGTACCGCCCGTCTCCTGGATCACCAGCAGCTGCGCCGGTCGGCCCGATTCGCGGATCGTCTCCAGCAGGCGGCCCTTGTTGAATCCCTCGCATCCGAGCGATACCAGCAGCACGGCACCGACGTTCGGGTGCGTGCACAACCGTTCCAGCATCTTGTGCGAGTAGGCGTTCGGAAAGCAGCCGGGGAAACCGATCAGGTGCGCCCCGTGCTCACGATACGGATAGGTGATCTCGCGCGAGACGTGATGCGCGCATTCCACCAGATAGGCGACCGCAACGACGTTGCGGATTCCCTTGCGGCCGTCCGGCCGCTGCCAGGCTTGAATGGTCATGGATGTACCTCCCCGGGAAATTCGTGACCCTCGTCGAGGGTATAGGTGGGAATGTAGTCGCTCGTGATGTTGTGCAGGTGCATCGGTTCGCCCGGTGCGATGTCCGCGAGCGCGCGCCCGATCGGCGCCGAGTACTTGAATATGCGTTCGTCCTTTGCGACGGCACGGAAGGCGAACTTGTGCCCCGTTAACACGCGCTCGCGCAGCGTGACCGGATGGCCTTGCACCACCAGCGCGGTGCCGGCTTCCAGGTCGCAACGTGCGATGGCGACGTTGTCGCCGGGCGCGAGCAGCAGCACGCGCGGATCGGTTTCGGTTGACTGGTTCATGAGCGCCTCACTTGCCGAGCCGGCTGACTCTGACCGTGGCGTCCTTGCGCTTCGCCACGCCGGGCAGCAGCTTCAAGCCGAGGCCGGGTCCCTTCGGCGCGCTGATGAAACCGTCCTTGACCGGTGGGAGTTGCGTGACCAGGGTCGGATACCAGTCGTAGTAGAACGCACGCACCATTTCCTGCACCAGGGTGTTCGGACAGTTGAGCGACAGGTGCACGGAAGCGGTCAGCATGACCGGCCCGGTGCAGTCGTGCGGAGCGACGGGCAGGGCCCAGGCTTCGGCCATGGTCGCGATCTTCTTCGATTCCGACAGCCCGCCGGTCCAGCCGACGTCGAGCATGCACACCGATACTGCCTGCTTCTGAAACAGATCGCGAAAGCCCCAGCGCGAACCCAGCGTCTCGCTCGCAGTGACCCAGACGTTGGTGCGGTGCGCGTAGTCGGCCAGCGCATCCAGATTGCTCATCTTGATCGGGTCTTCGTACCAGAACGGATCGAACTCCTCGAGCGCTTCCGCGATGCGGATCGCGGCCGGCAATTGCCACATGGAATGGAACTCCACGTGGATGTCCATCTTGTCGCCGACCGCCTTGCGGATCTTCTCGAAGGGCTTCATCGCCTTCTTCAGATCCGCGTTGGAAATGTAGGCGCCGTTCGAGGCTTCGGCAGCCGAGTCGAAGGGCCAGATCTTCATGCCGGTGATGCCCATGTCCAGCAGGCTCTCGGCCAGCGTCCCGGCGTCGGTCAGGAAGCCCTGCAGGTCCTCGTACGGCCGGTTCTTTCTGCCGGCCTTGGCGGGCAGGCCGAAGTTGTCGGTGCCCTGCGTGGGTTTGGCGCGCACGTACTGATAGCCGGCGCACGTGTTGTACACCCGTACCTTGTCGCGTGAGGCGCCCCCGAGCAACTGGTAGATCGGCTGGCTCGTCACCTGACCGAACAGGTCCCAGAGCGCGATGTCGATCGCCGACGCGGCGCGCATCTCGACCCCGACGCTGTTGAAGCCGAGATAGGTGTTGAGGAAGTGGTGGGAGATCTTGTCGATCTCCAGCGGATTGCGGCCCAGCAGCCACGGCGCGCAGGTCTCGTGGATGTGGGCTGCGACCGGTGCCACTGCGTAGAACGTCTCGCCCAGGCCCACCAGCCCTTCGTCCGTGTGCACGTGCACCCACAGGAGGTTGGGAAATTCATCGAGCTGGATGGTCTCGACGGCGGTGATCTTCATGCGCGGTCCTCCCCGGCGGTTCGTTGTTGGTTTCGTTAGCGAGCGAATGATACCGCCCGTGCCGCGGGTCCGGCGGCGCATTCCGATCGTCGCGCGTGACAACTCGGGTCCGGGTACCTACCATCGCGCTCCCGTCGATTCGTTTCCGGAGGCCCACGTGCAGATCCAAGCCAATACGCGGCCGCGCCGCAGTTTGCTGTTCGTGCCGGCGTTGCGCCCCGACCGTTACTGGAAAGCGCTGGACAGCGGGGCCGACATCGTCTGCATCGACATGGAGGACGCGGTGGCGCTCGATCGCAAGGACGAAGGCCGGGCGCTCACGCTGCCCCTGTTCGAGCAGGCCTCGCATCCGCACGTCGAGCGTATGGTGCGTATCAACGCGCTGTCCACGTTTCATGGCCTGAAGGACCTGCAGGCGCTCATCGAGTGCGCATCGCCACCGCCGTCGATCATGATTCCGAAGATCCGCAGCGCAGAGGAGATCCAGTTGATCGATACGCTGCTCGCGACGGGCGCAGCACGTACGATCCGCTATTGCGTGATCATAGAGACCAACCAGGGACTCGAGCGCGCCCTCGCGATCGCCAAGGCGAGTTCGCGCATCGATTCGATGATCCTCGGCGCCGTCGACATGTCCGCCGATCTGCGCTGCGTGAAAGCGTGGGAGCCGCTGCTCTACGCGCGCTCGCGCCTGGTGCACGCGGCGGCCGGCGCGGGCATCGACCTGCTCGACGTGCCGTATCTCAATCTCGACGATCCGGACGGGCTCGCGCGCGAGGCCCGGGCCTGCGCGCAATTGGGTTTCACGGGCAAGGCGTCGATCCATCCGAACCAGCTCGCGGCGATCCACGAAGCGTTCTCGCCGTCGCAAGCGCAGGTCGCCAAGGCGCGCAAGGTCTGCCAGGCGTTCGAGGAGAGCACGAGCGGTCTGGTGGTGGTCGACAACGAGTTGATCGAGCTGCCGGTCGTGCGTGCCTACTACCGCATGCTGGCGATCGCGGAACGCATCGGCAACGCCGGTTCCGGCCGTTGAACTCGCGACTGTTGGTTTTCTTTACAAGCGCGTTGTAACCGACCTGTCGTCGCAGTGCAACGGCCTGACCGGACGGCGATTCTGGAGGTCGGCGCGATTCCTGCTGAGTTGCGGGTACCAACCCCCGGCGCGGCGACACAGTCAGCATCGGTTCGGGGGAGGGACCTGTGTCCCTTTCGACGGATGCCATCCCGATGCGGTGTCTGCCGGCACAGGTCTGACAAACAGCTCTAGCGGATCGAATCAAACCATGCGTCAGAGAACTTTCCCTGAAACGGGGCATCGGGTGGGTACACCCGCCTTCGCTACCAAGCGGATCGGCAGTGCCCGGCAACAGCAGTACGTACTATTCATCGAAGCGCTCGTCGTGGCTTCCGACCGGCGGTTTCGCAATCGGGCCGAAGGCGCGATGTCCCGGGTGGAACATGCGGTGCAGGTGGCCCACATTCTGTGCAACGAGGCCGGCATCACCGACGATGTCACGCTCGCAGCCGCAGTACTCCATGACGTCGGGTTCGACGCGCGCATGGCCCACCTCGAATTGCGGCGCACGTTCGGGCCGGTCGTGGCCGGCGTCGTGGCCGAACTGGCCCAGGACGAGAACGCACCGCGCGGCATCGAGCCGACCGCCGCACTGAGCCAGCGCGCCAAACTCGTCCGCCTGGCCGTGCAGATCCAGCGGGTCCGCGACCAGTCGCTGGTGTCGGCTGATTCGATTCCCGGCCTGGACACGGCGATCCGCGCCGACGCCACCGCGATCGTCGACGGCTTGCGCGGCACCCACTCCACGCTCGAGATCCTGTTCCACGAAGAATGCGAGCAATCCTCCCTGGCCATGGCCGAAGGCGTCCTGACCGCCGTTTTCGGAAGAGCCCGCTAGCCTACCAAGGGAGACCCCCCGGCTCTGCCGGGGAGGCAGCAGAAGTTCGACAGAAGAGGAAGTCCATCGAGGAAACTCCGGATCGTGAGCCGCCAAGCACACGAGGAGGAGTATCCCGATGGACGAGTTGGAAAG
>JBBQHP010000066.1:0-23626 GCA_038324085.1 Burkholderiales bacterium | reverse complement strand
CCCAACCGTTGCGCCTGGTGGCGATCGGCAATCAATGGACTGTCGACAACCTCTGGGACGCCCATCGGGTGACCAAGTTTCCGTTGCTGCATGAGCATCCGCAGGGTCGCCGGGTGCTGTGGTCAGGTCCGATCGAAACCGGGCGCTGGGTGGACTGGGAATTCACGGTCCGCTGGGCCTACGACGAGGACGGCCTGGTGGAGATACGCAAAGACGGCAAGCTGGTCACAAGGGCGAAAGGTCCGAACACTTACAACGACTTCATCGCGCCCTACTTCAAATTCGGTGTGTACGTGCCCTCGTGGTCCTACGACTTCCTCGGTTCACCGGTCACCCGCAGGGTCGCGTACTTCGACAACATTCACGTGCACCGGCCGTGAGCGGGTTCGTCCCGGCAATGGGGGCAGCCCTCGGCGCTCTTGATATCGACTCACGGCGCCGCTCCTCGGCAAGCACCCACGAGGGGACAGCATATTGACCGATCATTTCCCAAAGACGTACCCTTTCCCTGAGCCCCGCGCCAGCCATCACCTCGGCCGCGCGGCCCCGAACATACGAGAATGCGGGGAGCAATGAAGAGACTCATCGCAGTCAGTCTGACTCTTGTCCTCCTCGGTCTCGGCGTCCTCTACCTGGCGCAGAATGGCCAGCTCGACATTCCCGGGATCAGCACGCCGGCAATATCCGCGGTGCCGATGACGATCGATTCATGCACTGAAAAAGGCAAGGATCGCGACGGGATCTACCGGGTGTACGAATGCCACACTTCGTTTTCGGACGATTTCGAGAACGGCATCCAGTTCACCGAAGAGAAGTGGCACAAGAAGAACCTGCAGACGTCCAACGGGAAGCCCGGCGACGCCACGAGCTATGTGGAAATCACCACCGAACGCGCCCACTCCGGAAAGCATTCGTTGAAGACGTTCAGCGCCGCAGACCGCAACGACATACAGAAATCGGGCCTGATACGCGCCCTGCTCTTTTTCCCTCCGGGCAGCGACTTCTGGATGTCGGCATGGTATTTCCTGCCTTCCGGGACGGAAACGGAGAATCTGTTCATATTCGAACTGGAGGCGACGCGGAATCGGTATGTGGGAAGAAGGCTGGTGCTGGGCAATCCCAACGGGGACACGCTCTATGTCTCCGCCAAGAGAGGGACCGGGGATATGTTCTATCAACTTCACAATCCACTGCCGTTCCCCAAGGATCGCTGGGTCAGGGTCAGACTGCACATGCACCTTTCCCCTGGCGACGATGGGTTGACGGAGCTGTGGCAGGACGACACCAAGGTCATCGAGCGCAGCGGAAGGAACATGCCGAATGGTCATTTCTACGATTGGGTGAGCATCGGGCAGACGGCGAATGCCTCTCACCAGGCGCAAACACTGTTCGTCGACGACGTCGTAGTTTCAGACCAACCGATTCCGTAGTCCTGCCGGACCCTTCGGCACCAGCTCTTTGGCGAAAGATCACTCGCCCCAGCGAAAAGCTTCTTCAACCGATTTTCGTCGCCACTGAGGCTGCGCAGCCACCGCAGGGTGTCGCTCCCCGACGGCGCGCTGCAATCGCGTTCGAATCAGCGCACCGCTCGTTCGCTCAGTCGGGATTCCAGACTCACTTCCCTTGCCCATGACAAGACGCGACGAGACCACTCTCTGGCTGCTGATGTCACTCCTGGTCGGATTCCTGGGCGCTCTTTTCATTGAGACAACCCCCGATTCTTCCAGATACCTCGATCAGGCGCACAACTGGGCGGCTGGACTGGGCCTTGTCAATTTCATCGACATTGGCAACGGATATCTGCCGTTTCGGACGTACGTGTGGCCTCCGTTCTACTCCATCATTCTGGGCGTCCTGATCAAGTTGGGATTCTCCGGATTGATGGCGGCCACCACGCTTTGCGCCGTCGGTTTCGCTGCGACCACCACAATCCTGCTGCGCTTCCTCCAGATTGCCGAGGCACCCCCGACCATCCGCGCGGGTTTTCTCTCGCTCTGGATCGTATGGGCCCAACAACAGTCGACCTGGCACAGCGCCTGGTCGGAGACCGTGTTCCTGCCGCTGATGGCTCTGGCCATGACGATGACGGTAGCGGCTTGCCGGAGGCATCGCGGATTCTGGCTGTCGCTCGCGATCGGCCTGGTGTGCGCTGTTTGTGCGATGACCCGACACATCGGCGTGTTCACGATCTGTGCCGTCTTCCTGTCCTATGTCATCTCGCACCGGTACGGACCGGAGCGCGGCCCGCTCCGGAACTTGACAGCCAAGCTGGCCGGAGCGGGCCTGGGATTCGTCAGCATCTTCGCCCCGTACTGGGTGGTCATGAAGTCGACACGAGACGAAGCGTTGTCCCTATTCGTCAGTTCGACGCAGTGGCCGTTCCTCAAGTTTGTCGGATTCCTGATACGCGCTCTTGCCGAAGACTTCGGGCTCTGGATTGCCCTCGCCGCGATCGTATGCGCCGCGGGCCTCGGCGACAGACGGTTGAAGAACGTCCTCGTGTCGTGTCGCCCAACGGTCCTCCCGATCGTCGCCTGGCCATTCGTCTACCTCGCGTTCCTGTTGCTGAGTGCCTGGACCGTCGGTCTCGTGGGCGCCGATGCTTCCCGCTATTCGCTTCCCATGTATCTGGGATTGATGCTGTTGTTTGCGGTTCTGGCGGGTGAAGTGTGGAAGTCTAGATCCAGCCACCGACTTGCATTGGGCGCCCAGGCGGCGATCATCCTGGCGACGCTGCTTCCCGTGGTGATACGCGTTCCCGAGAGTATCTATCGGCAGCGGAACTCGGAGCGGACCGTCGCCGCGCTCCAGCGCCTCGTCGGCACCTCGACCGAGCCGATCGTCGTAGCCACCCTGTTTCACAGGGTGGCCGTCGACAAGGGCTACGTTCTGTTCCCGTTTCCGCCCGTCAGGAAGGAGGAGGCCATTCCACGCACTTCGAATTTCGCGACGATGCTGTCGGTGCTGAAGCGATCGAACATCGCCCCAGCGTCTTACTTTTATATCAAGACACCCGACGACAGGCCTGCGGATTGGGATTTCGACCTTTCCTCTTCCGACATCGTTGGTTCGGTGGACGGATATGTCGTCTACAAGGCACCCTTGCGCGACGAAAGATGATTCGTGCCGTTGCAATGGCACGGGGGCTGTTGATCGTCCCGGTCCGATTGGCTACTCTCGACGCCGTTCAGACCGTCGAGAAACGTGTCTCGGGGTGATCGAGAGGTAGTCGTTTAGAGCCATGGCGCATGCCCCGACCCATCTAGCAATTGTGGTTCCCTGCTATAACGAGCAGGAGGTGCTGCAGGAAACCTGCAATCGCCTCATCGCGCTGCTCCGGCGACTTGGCGCTGCCGGCAAGGTCACCCTGGACAGTCGCGTCTATTTCATCGACGACGGCAGCAGCGACGCCACGTGGTCGATCATCTCCACTTTCGTGCAGGGCGAATTGCCCGTTGTCGGAATAAAGCTGTCGAGAAATCGAGGGCATCAGAACGCATTGCTGGCGGGGCTGTTTGCTGCCTCAGGTGACGCCGTGGTCAGCGTGGATGCCGACCTGCAGGACGATCTCGAGGCCATCGAGCACATGGTCGACCGCTATCGAGAAGGTTGCGACATCGTCTACGGGGTTCGCCGACGCCGCCGTACCGACAACTTCTTCAAGCGATTCACGGCCGAGAGTTTTTATCGTCTGATGGCCGTGCTGGGAGCTCAAACGATCCACAATCATGCGGACTACCGACTGATGAGCAGGCGAGCCCTGGAAGCCCTCAAGGGCTTCCAGGAGGTCAATCTGTACTTGCGGGGCATTATCCCGCTGCTCGGATTCCGGACGGGAATCGTCGAATATGATCGCGCGAAGCGCTTCGCGGGCTCATCGAAATACTCGTTGCGATCGATGCTGGCGCTTGCCTTCGAAGCGGTCACGTCGTTCTCCGCGTTTCCCTTGCGGCTGATCAGCCTGCTGGGATTCTTCGTGTTCGCGGGCTCCATGGTGGTAACCGGTTGGGCGCTGTGGGTTGCCCTGTACAGCGGTCACGCGGTACCGGGATGGGCCTCCGTGGTGCTGCCGATGTACTTTCTTGGCGGCATTCAACTTCTGGCCCTCGGCATCATCGGAGAATATCTGGGCAAGCTCTACCTCGAAGCGAAGGGTCGCCCGCGGTTCTTTGTGGCGCAGGTCATCGGTGACACATCCGCGGACGCGCCCCACGGGGCCGGGCGACGGCCAGATCCAGCGTGGGACTCGGCGCAGAACCTTCCGAGACCCGACGCGACCCGGCAATAGCCGACGCCCCACACCGATCCGTGACCGACATTCCTCCGCGCCGGGAGGCACCTGCTGGGAACCGCGGCCGGCATTGCGCCAAACAGGGAATGTGCCGCTCGTGGTTGCTCCGCGCAATGCCCAGGCCAACCATTGGCCGGCGCGATCGGGACGCCAGCGCCTCGAGGATCACGAATTGAATCGAAATCTGGTGTTCCTGCTGCTGAGCGTCACTCTGGCCAGCGCCGGTCAGATTCTCCTCAAGATTGGTGCATCGCGAGCAAAGGTGTTGCTCGACTTCGTCAATCCCGCGGTAGTCAGCGGCCTGTTCTGCTATGGGGTCAGCACCTTGCTCTGGGTGTGGGTCCTGTCGCGATTGCCGTTGAGCACCGTGTACGCCTTCACCACCTTGACGCTCGTGGTCGTCTATCTGTGCAGTTGGCTGCTGCTCGGGGAAAAGATCTCGCTCCAGACGACGATCGGACTGGCATTCATCCTCCTGGGACTCGCGCTGATTTCCTTCGACGCACGGACCTGATCGCCGGGACGCCCGGCACCGGTGCGAACTCAGAATTCGAAGTAGATGAATTGCGCCGAGCTACCCTGGCTCAGGGTCACCGCGAGAATCCACATCAGGGCCAAGGCGGGCCACAGGATCTCCTTGCGCAGGTAACGTACCGCCACCTTGACCCGCCGATGATCGTCATAGCGATGCGTCAAGGCGAAGACGACCAGGATCACCAGCGTGAACGCCTGCGTCGACAGGAGAACCGGAAGATCGTGCCAGGTCGAAAACAGCAAGGCATGGAAAATCTGGAAGGCCTTGTCCATGTTCGGGGCTCGAAAGAAGACGATGGCGAACGCAAAATAATGAAACGTCATCAGGCGGCCGAGCCAGTTCGGTACCTGACGGAACCGAAAATTCCGCGCGACGCGACGAAACACGTAAACACCTGCCAGTCCTATGCCGTGCATGGCGCCCCAGGCGACGAAATGCCACCCGGCCCCATGCCACAGGCCGCACACCGTCATCGTGAAGACAGTGCAGCCGAGATGCCAGGCGAAGTTCCGATAGATCCGGCTCAGCGGAATGAACAGGTAGTCACGCAACCAGAACGATAGCGTGATGTGCCAGCGCCGCCACAGATCGACGAGCGAAGTAGCCGCGAAGGGCTGGCGAAAATTACCCGGCAGGTGCACCCCGAGCGCCAGTGCGACGCCGAGCGCCATGTCCGTATATCCGGAGAAATCGCAGTAGATCTGGACGGTGAAGCCGTAGATCGCGAGTAGCGCCTGCGGCCCGGTGATCAGCGTCTGACCGCCCGACGAAAAAACCGGATCGACGGCGGCTGCCAGCGGATCGGCGAACACCAGCTTCTTGAACAATCCGAGCGTGAAGATCGCGAGCGGCACGGTCAGCCGCCGCAATCTCGCCGCACGTGGCCTCTCGAGCTGTGGAACCAGCTCGTCAGGTCGCAGGATCGGCCCGGCAATGAGGTGAGGAAAGAACAATACGTAGGACAGGATGATCGACGGGGGGCGCGGTCCCTTGAAACGGCCACGATAGATGTCGACCACGTAGGCCACGAGCGTGAACGTGATGAACGACACGCCCAAGGGAAGCGAAACGGTGAACAGCGAATCGTGGAATCCGAATACCGGCCCGAGAACCTGCTGATATACAAAGTTGGTGTACTTGAAGACCACGAGCGGCACGAACAGCGCAATCACCGTGGCGGTGGTCGCGACTCGTCGCGCCCGGCGCGTGTGCTGCTTCCGGACCAGGAGTACGCCGCCATAGGCGATGCCGGTCAGGAGGAAGGGCAGCCACGTGTATTCGATCTTCCACCATGCATAGAAGAACGTGCTGCCGAGGATGATCAACAGGTAGCGGTAGCGTAGCGGGATCGCGAGGTGAAGCGCGAAGTACGCCGCGAAAAACGCGAAGAACGGCAGCGTACTGAAGATCATTGCCGGCTCATGCGCGACGCGTATCCGGCAGCAGCCTGCAAGACACTACGATTTTCTGTCCGAGCCGTCGGCCGCGAGGAGAGCCGGCAGGATCTCCCGCGCCATCAGCTCATGACCCAGCCGATTGGGGTGGGGATCTCCAGGCATGACGAATATCTTGTCCGGAGGGATGTTCCGCATCGCCGGCAACAGGTCGATGTAGGTGTAGCCTTCTTCGGCCGCGACACGGCCCATCAGCTCATGGGCATAGGCGAACGGGTAGTCGACAAGGTCGTGGGTCTCGGGCGCCATCGCGAGGAAGATGCGGGCACCATGAGCCTTGGCATACTGCGCCAGCTTCGCGAGGCTGCGCTTCATTGCAATGAAGCCGGGAGCATCGACGCGATTGACATCGCGATAATGATCGACCAGGACGTTCATTCCTCCCTTGTGGAACAACCGCTGGTACGCCGTCCACAAGGTGACAGCCAATTCGCTGTAACGCAGGACCGGATTCTCCGCGCCCGGGACCACCACCTCAGCATCGCGCATGTTGTACAGCACGACGATGTCGGTCGGACTCAAGGTGGCAAAGTTCTTGAAGAAGCGCGCGACATACTGTTGCGCGTCGCAGTTGCCCATTCCGCCATTGAGCACCTGCGCTGGTGCGCCGTGCGCGGCCAGCATCGTCTGGAGCTGGGCTTCGAGCGTATCTTCTTCCGGCACGCCCCACCCCAGCGCGATCGAATTGCCAAGCACCAGGATCCGGCGCTCGCCACTCGGCAGGGGCGTTACCGGCCCGCCACGAAGCCCGTACGAATTGATCCGTATCGTGACGTTCTGCAGTACCGCAGAGCTCGATTTGACGTGGTCGATCGGCAACTCGGCGTCGCCGGTTCGCATCTTGAGTGTCTTTCCGTAGCGCCACATCTCGATGTCGTAGTTGTTCATCGCGCTGTTCTTGAGACGCAATGCACCTTCTGCCAGACCGAGGCAGACGATCACCGAGACGATGACCAGTCCTGACGCTACGACGAATCCCTTGGTCTTGCCCATTTCCCGTTTCCGCGCGGCTCGCTACAGCGGCCTGTCGATGTTGACCACTCGAGTCGCCGCAGCCGGGACTCGGGCGAATGACGCTGCACGCGGCAGCGGGGCTTGCCATCGTCGGATTCCGACACACGACGCACCCGAACATCCTTTGACCATGTTCAGGTTCCTCGACCCGGAATCGAAATGCGCGGGAATCACAACCTGCCGGAGCAGACCGCCGACCGGTTCGACCTGACTTGTCGAGATGTCCGTCGCGAATGCGCATACGATTGGCCATGTCGGAGCTCGCAAAGCAATGGGTCGATATTCTGCATGCCGGAAGCTCGCGTGCGATCCACTCGTGGAGTGTGGCTGTGACGGCAAATCTTGAATGACGAGGTCAGCCACAGTCAACCCCTCCACGGGTCACGCGTCCTTCAAGGTTCCTAAGGGGGCGACGTGGGCGCGACCAGCGCTCCCGAATGCTGCATGTAGTCAGAGATCGCGCGTGCAACCGCTGCATGTGCCTCCGCGTTGAAGTGCCCCATGTCCCCGTGACGCGCATACAGGGAATGACCCTTCTGCTCCTGGACCGTCTTCAAGACCTGCTTCACGTCCAGCACCTGGATTCCGAGCGAGGCGCAGATCTCTCCGATCAATTTCTGCGGCTGTGGGTAGTCGAACCCCTCCTGGAGCTGAAATTCTACCGGCAAGACGACCACCAGCAAGCCCGCGCCATGATTGCGCGCCAGCTCGGCGAGTTCGCGCAGCGGAGCGCGGATGTGCTGCCAAGCATCCAGATCGTACATGAGCAGCAGGGACTCTCGCTCCAACATGCCTACCGTGTAGTGACGCTTGTCCAGAAAGCCGACCAGGGCAGCCACGGAAACAGGATCAGGAATGGCTGCCGCGAGTTCCGCAATCTGCTGCGATCTGCTCTTTTGCGGCCATTGCGCGGCTATGGCACTGACGATCGAGCGCAATACGAGACTGTGTTCCCAGACCGACGGCTGTTCATTGGTAGCCGGGAGATGCTCCTTGCCGATGAAGGGAAAGTGATCGTTGAGAGTTAGTCCGACCACGATGTAATCCGGATCGAACTTGATCCCCTTGTACCGGTACGTCGCCAGATAATCGTTGATGTCGTAGCCGGATACACCACCGTTGATTACCCGGGTATGCTCGAATCCGGCTCTGGCCGCCAGCAGATGCTGCAATTGCGCACCCATCGCCTCATCTTCCTTGACGTGTCCGCCCTGGGCGATCGAGTCTCCGAGAATGAGTATCCGATACTCGCCAGGCGGTTTCGCAACGGGAAAATCCCCGCCCCTGAACCCGTATTGGTTGGTCCGATATTCGACTCCCTTGTAGATGCCCTTGTAGTTCGGGATCAACTCGTGGCGCAGGCCAGGTATCTGCGTCGGCCGGGTGAAGTTCTCGCCCTTCGCCACTCTGAGATAGACCTCGGCGCCGACGAAGAGAAGGCCGATGGCTGCGAGCGTGAGCATGGCGGCGGCCAGTCGTATCTTCCCACTCACCGGCGGCGCCGATTCGCTCATCTCGGTTTCCTTGGCGTGAATTGGACCGGCTCGTTCATGCGTGGACCGCGCCGCGGTTCGGAACCACGATGCTACGCTCGCAAGGCACCGCCACCATCCTGATCCTTGTCCCGTACTGTCAAGCGGTCATAGAGATCGCAGTATCGAGCAACGGTATGCGGAAGCAGGAACTCCTGTTCGATCCGCTTGCGCCCTTCGTCTCCCATTCGCGTACGCAGTTCGGGGGCATCGAGGAGCCTGATCAGAACAGCGGCAAGCTGCTCCGGTCGCCGCTGCTTCACCAGGAATCCGGTGACGCCGTCCACGACCAATTCCGGCGTTCCCCCGCCTTCCGTTGCGACCACCGGCTTGCGTCTGATCATGTACTCGATGATCGAATTGGAGATGCCCTCGGTGAACGTCACCAAGGCACCGATATCGAACGCGTCGACAATCTGTTCCACCGGCAGCTCAACCTCCCCCAGGAATCGGATGTCGTCGCGCTCGTCCGGCGTCACGAGTCCCCTACAATGTTCGAGCGTAGGACCGCCGCCCACCATCACGAATGCAACATCCCGACGTTGTTTGAGTACGATTCGGGCCGCTTCGATCAACGTGGGCTGATCCTTGAACGCCGAGAATGCGGCGACCATGCCGACAACGTATCTCTGCCGAATCGGAAACGCCCGGCGCAGCAAACCCGCGTCGGGCGCCGGATCGTTCCGGGCGAGATCATATCCGGCTCGGATCAGCGTGGTCTTGTCCGCCGGCGGATCGTAAGCGCGAATGCCCGCAAGGGAATTTCCCACGATGGCGTCGGCCACGGCGAAAACGATCCGACTGCGCATCCGCAATTTCCCGGAGATCACCGCCGGTGCATCCTGGATGACGGCGGCGACGAGCTTGATTCCCAATATCTTCGCCGCGGGGATCGCATAGAGCGCGGTCATCGGATGCCACGCGGTGATCGATGAGGGCCTCCAGCGCCAGCACAGGACCAGGAATCTGAAGAAGACCGTGGGATCCCTCCGCGTGCGGCGCGGGAGATATACGACGCTGACGCGCGGCAACGACTCGAGCTCGGTAAAGAACAGCCCCGGGGCCAGGCTGACGACGTAGGTCATGTAGTCGCCCCGACCGGAGAGCCATTTGGTCAGTTCCGCGCACTGACGTTCCTTGCCGCCGGCAGTGAGTTTATCGATGAACTGTACGACCGTTCTCATTGCCAGGCCGCCATCGCAATGGTCAGAATTTCCATGAGTCAGTCAAGCATCGCGCGCAAACTCTCGCGCAGGGGAACCCGTGGAATCCAACCGGTGGCGATGCCGATCTTTTCGCGCGATCCATAGCTCACCGGAACGTCGTCGGGCCGATACTTCGCTTCGTCGACCAGGATCTCCACGGAAAGACCGGACAGGGCGATCAACGTGCCCAGCGCATCGCGCATGCAGACGGATTCGCCGGAGCAGACGTTGTAGATTTCCCCCGCCCGTCCCGATCGCGCCAGAGCGATCAAGGCGTGGCAGACGTCGCGAACATCGAGGCAGTCCCGAAGCGACGACAGGTTTCCCACATGCAGGCGGCGCTCCGTCCCGTGGCTGATCATGCGCTTCAACTGTGCGGAAAACGTGCCGAAGGCCGATGTCTCCGGCAACCCTGCGCCGATGACGTTGAACACCCTGCCTACGACGATCGGGACGCCGCGAAACGCGAACGATCGTGCGCATACCGTCTGCCAGGTCTTGGCCACGCCATAGGGCGAGATCGGGTTCGGAATGGCACTCTCGTTGATCGGCAATTGATCCTCGGCGATGCAGCCGTATTCCGCAGCCGACCCCACCACCACCACTCGCGGCGGATTCGCCGTTACTACCAGCGATTCGAGGAGGTTCAGGGTCGTCTCGACATTGCCGCGATACAGGTCGGTCCAGTCCGAGGCATTGACCCGGCCCGCCAGATGGAATACGTAGTCCGGTCGCACCGAGTTCACCATGTGTCTCACCGCCGATGCGTCGAGCAGGTCGATCCGTATCCACTCGGCGCCTTCCCGCGACGGCGACCTCGAAGCTCCCACGAGACGCGCCTCGGGCCATGCGTCGCGCAACACCTGACTCAGATGTGCGCCGAGAAACCCGCTGATCCCGGTAATCAGGACGGTCGTTTCACGGACCATCGAGCAGGAATCGCTTGGGGCTGGCCAGCACCTGGCGTTGCGCTTCTTCGTAGTCGTCGACGCGACCGATGTCGAGCCAATAGCTGTCGCTCGAGGCGCAGAAGACCTTGCCTCCGGTCGCCAGGATCCGGAGCAAAAGATCCGGCATCGGCAGCGCCTCTGCGTCCCGGATCAGCTCGCGACATTTTCGCGACAGGACATAGACCCCCATGCTGACGTCGTAATCGATCACCGGCTTCTCCCGATAGGCAACCAGGAACCCGGCTGCATCGACGTCCACAACGCCGAAGTCCACCTTGGTCTCGCGCCGTATCACGGCAACCGTCGCGTCCGCGTGCATCTCTATGTGCTTCTCGACCAGCGCCCGATAGTCCAGCGTCGTCAAGATGTCGCCGTTCATGACCAGCAGCGGATCCTCGGTCGTCGTCACCAGCTTCAATGCACCGGCAGTATTGAGCGGCACGTGTTCTCGAACGTACTCGATTTCCACGCCCCAGCGTTCACCGTTCCCGAAGTAAGCCTGGATGAGTTCCGCGAGATGCCCCGTCAGCAGCGTGATCTTGGTGAAGCCGAATGCTCGCAGCTGCCGGACCACGATTTCCAGTATCGGGTAGTCGCCCACCGGCACCAGCGGCTTCGGAAAATTCATGGTGAACGGGCGCAGTCTGGTGCCCTTCCCCCCTGCGAGGATGATCGCTTGCATCGCTACTCGGCCACCGGATCGTGCGCGAATCGTTCGTGGCCGCCGTGCGCACGCGCAGCCCGCAGTTGTGGCGCCGTCGGGCACCCCGACGTACTCCGTGCCCGCGTTGCGCGGGGCCGGAAGCATGGCCGTTCAGACGCTGTACACATGCGGCTTGTATTGATCCCGATTGGCGTCGACATACTCGATCGTTTCTGCCAGCCCCACCGAGAGGCTGTAGCGCGGCCGCCATCCGGTCAATTCGGCGGCTTTGGCATTGCCGCAGATCAGGTTCATCACTTCACTGTTCTCGGGTCGAATGCGCGCCTGATCCTCGACGACTTCGATCGACGTGCCCAGATGCCGTTGAATGAGCTCGACCAGAGCCCGGATGCTCACGCCCGCCCCGGAACCGACATTGATGACCTGCCCGATGCTGGCCGGCGTTCTTGCCACGGCGATGAATCCGTCGACCGTGTCCTTGACATAGGTGAAATCGCGTACGGGTGCGAGCGAGCCCAGCGCGATGGCCTGCTTTTTCGCCAGGATCTGGCTGATGACCGTCGGGATCACCGCCCTCGCCGACTGCCGAGGACCGAACGTGTTGAATGGTCTGATGGTCGCAACCGGCAGCTTGAACGAACAGAAATAGCTTTCGGCCAGTTTGTCGGCTGCGATCTTCGTCGCCGCATAGGGAGATTGCCCCTGCAGCGGGTGCGTTTCGTCGATCGGCACGTACCGGGCTGTCCCGTAGGTTTCCGAAGTGGAAGTGTGGACCATCTTCTCCACGCCTCCCGCTCGACAGGCCTCGAGCACGTTCAGCGTGCCGGTAATGTTGGTCTCCACATAGCTCTGTGGCGCCGCATAGGAGAACGGTATCGCGATCAGTGCAGCAAGATGAAAGACAACCTGACAATCCGCGACGACGGAGCGCACCATGAACGGGTCCCGGATATCACCCGCGATCACCTCCAGCCGGTCGCTGTCGAGGGCCATCGGGCTCCGATCGATGTGGCCCCAGGTGCCGTGCGAGTTGTAATGGACAAAGGCTCGCACGTTGGCACCAGAAGACAGCAGGCGCTCCACCAGATGACTCCCGACAAAACCGCCGGCACCGGTAACGAGTACCCGACGGCCGGCAAAATCCGGTGGAAAACGGCCAGCATCATGCGTCTCGGATGGGTCGCCCATCGCTATCGCCCGATCGTCAACGGCATTGCAATGCCTGCGGCCGATGCCCGCCTCGCAAAGCCGCCGCTCGAGGCGTTCTGGTACCCATCGATACAGTATCGCGCGATTGCCATGCGGTGTCGTTGTTGGTTAGCATCAACCTGCCTACTGACGCGAAAATCTAACCGGCACCAGCCCGAAGTCCGCTGCCAGTCTGCTTCGCGACGTACAATCTTCTCCACGTACCAGATTCCTCGGAAGCTTATCATGCGTGTCATCGGCTCGACGGGTGCAGGGCGCACTCTTGAACAAGCGCGCGAAGACAAGGCCCCGGACCTCTGCAGCCAGCACCAGCGAATCGTCGCCGCGCGCTGCCACGGGCAATGCGATCCTCCATGAGCCCTCCGCTTCCTCCGGACAGACACTTCGGCTACCTGTTCACCGTCGTGTTCGCCGCCCTTGCGGTGATGAGCTACTTTCGAGGTGGGCATGGCTATCCATGGCTCGCGGGCGCCGCTGGCACCGTTGCCGCCGTGACACTCGCCCGGCCGTCATGGCTGCGTCCATTCAATGCGCTGTGGATGCGGTTTGCCGGCCTTCTCCATCACGTCGTCAGCCCGGTGATCCTGGGCGTCATCTTCTTCCTGGTCATCACGCCCGTGGGCATGGTCCAGCGAATTGCCGGGCGCAACGAGATGCGCCGCAATTTCGAGCCGGGCAGCGAGTCGTACTGGATAATTCGGGAACCACCCGGACCGCCTCCCGAGAGCCTTCGCAACCAATTCTAGGAGCGCGATCATGTCCTTTCTCGCAGAGCTGTGGGCCTTCCTAAAGGTCCGCAAGAAATTCTGGCTGGCGCCCATCATTCTCGTGATGTTGATACTCGGCGGACTGCTCATTCTTGCGCAAGGCTCCGTGATCGCTCCCTTCATATACACGTTGTTCTAGAGCGGATTGCGCATTCTCGGCATATCCGCCTACTACCACGACAGCGCTGCGGCAGTTGTCGTGGATGGCCGGATCATCGCGGCGGCGCAGGAAGAACGCTTCACCCGGAAGAAGCACGACGCGGAGTTTCCACGCAATGCGGTGGCCAGCTGCCTCCAGATCGCGAACATCGGCCTGCGCGAGATCGACTACGTCGCGTTCTACGATAAACCGTTCGTCAAGTTCGAGCGGCTCCTGGAGACATACCTCGCATTTGCGCCTCGGGGCTTCGCATCGTTCCGACGTGCGCTGCCGCTCTGGATCAAGGAGAAACTGTTTCAGAAATCGATCCTGATCCGCGAGTTGACCGCGATCGCACCCGAAGTCGATTGGTCGAAACGGCTGCTTTTCTCCGAACATCACCTGAGTCACGCAGCGAGCGCGTTCTATCCTTCCGCGTTTCAGCGTGCGGCTGTTCTAACCATGGACGGGGTGGGCGAGTGGACGACCACGTCTCTTGCCGTCGGCCACGGGCATCAGCTCGAAGTCCTCAAAGAGATTCACTTCCCCCACTCTCTGGGGCTGCTCTATTCCGCCTTCACGTACTACACCGGTTTCAAGGTCAACTCGGGCGAGTACAAGGTCATGGGCCTCGCGCCCTATGGCGAACCGAAGTATGCCGAGTTGATCCGCACGCACCTCATCGACATCAAGGCCGACGGAACTTTCCGACTCAACCTGGACTACTTCGACTACTGCACCGGCCTCAGAATGACTTCCGATCGATTCGATGCGCTGTTCGGAGGTAATCCTCGCAAGGCGGAAGATCGGTTGGGTCAACGCGAGATGGATCTCGCCGCTTCGATCCAGGTAGTCACCGAAGAGATCGTATTGAAGCTGGCGAAGTCCGTCGCCGAGACGACCGGGGAGCGCAACCTTTGCGTCGCGGGCGGGGTGGCGCTCAATTGCGTGGCGAACGGCAAGCTGCTCAGACAATCGTACTTCGACAAGCTTTGGCTTCAGCCCGCTGCGGGCGACGCCGGTGGCGCGCTTGGCGCCGCGCTTGCCGCCCACCACCTGCACCTTCAGCAGGAAAGGATCGTGCTCGACCAGCGGGACAGCATGCAAGGATCCTATCTGGGCCCGGCTTACCATCAGGACGAAATCGAAGCGCGCCTGAAAGGCGTCGGTGCGCACTTCGAGACGCTCGGCGAGGATGCCCTGTTGGAGGAATGCGTCACTGCGCTGGAGCAGGGGCAGGCCCTGGGTTGGCATCAGGGACGGATGGAGTTCGGACCTCGCGCGCTCGGAGGGCGCTCGATCCTGGGTGACGCACGTTCGCCGACGATGCAGAAGCTGCTGAACCTCAAGGTCAAATACCGGGAATCATTCCGGCCATTTGCGCCCTCGGTGTTGCGAGAGGATGTTTCCGAGTGGTTTGACCTGGATGTCGACAGCCCGTACATGCTGCTGGTTGCCGACGTGGCGGACAAATATCGGATCGCGATGAGCGATGAACAGAAAGCGCTTTTCGGCATCGACAAACTCAACGTTCCCCGATCCAGCATCCCGGCGGTAACCCACGTCGACTATTCCGCCCGCATCCAAACCGTGCACCAGGATACCAATCCGCGCTACCACGCATTGATCCGGCGATTCAAATCGCGCACCGGCTGTCCGGTGATCATCAATACGAGCTTCAATGTCCGAGGGGAACCTATCGTCTGTTCGCCCGAGGATGCCTTCCGCTGTTTCATGGGAACCGAGATCGAAGTGCTCGCCGTGGGCAACTGCCTGCTTCGGAAAGGCGATCAGGACGCTGCGCTGAAGCGGAACTACGAGCAGTCGTTCGAACTCGACTGATTGGCATGCCGGGCAGGCGGCCGCGCCGGCATAGCGCGTTTCGAGAATGCTCGCATGTACAGGCGCGACCGCTCCGGAGATCGGCTACCTAGGAAAAGTCCGCCGGAAGACTGCGGAACCGCGCAATGCCTCGGCAACCACCCGATGCCCGAGTTCGTTCCAGTGGCCATCGGTCGCGAACTCGAATCTCGAATTGTCGAGATGGTGTTTCGCCATGAAGACTGGCTGCATGTCCAATACCTCATACCCCCGCGCCACGGCCTGTTCCTTGAAGTACCGCATCATCTGGGCAGCATAGCCGTGTTCGACCTCTGCCCACGCCTCAGGCGAGTACAGCCCGGGGCGCACCCCATCCAGGACGAAGGCGACGGAGTCGCTACGCAGACCGGACTTCAGGGGTACCTGGTCGAGAAAGAAATCGATTGCCCGTTTCGAATCCTGGATTCGTTCCTCGATCTTCAACGATCCTCGGCTCGAACGAACGCGTCCGGATCGTGAAAGGATTCGCCGGAGGCCTTTCAGTGTCTCCCCCGCCCGCAGATTGAGTACGACGTAACGAACAAGCGCTGACTGCCGCAGGATCTTCTTTGTCGTCGACAATTCGTAGTCGAGGCGCCGCAAAACCAGGTGATCTCCGCGTTCCTCGAAGTAATGGAGCCGGGGTTCGGACTTGTACTTCAACAGGCTTTCGTCGAAATCGTTCTCGATGATGACGAACGCCATCGCGTTCGGCCGAAAAGTGGTCCGGGCGTAGTCCGCAAACGCGAGGTATTGAGACAAAGCCGCTCCGGAAATGCCGAAGGTGTATACACGGCCCTTTCCGTGGAGCCGTGCGTTGAGAATCTCGCCCGCGCTCTTGCCCGCATCGACGTGGTGCGCTTCGACGAAACTGTCCCCGATTACCGCGAGGAGAGGTGTTGAGTCCGCCGGATGGTAGTCGGCGATGTTGGTGTGCCCGAAGTTGTTCGTGTGACTCGTCGAGCGGATGGCAAATCCCGGTCCCATCGAGAACAGATAGTCGACATTGGGTTCGAAGTGGGCTATCGGATTCTGCGCGGTGACCGGGAGGAGATAGGGGA
The DNA here is from genome assembly GCA_038324085.1 of Burkholderiales bacterium. Lineage (GTDB taxonomy): Bacteria > Pseudomonadota > Gammaproteobacteria > Burkholderiales. The sequence continues at coordinate 6,945 of JBBQHP010000066.1, read as the reverse complement.
GGTTCGAAACGGGCAGGAACCGGAAGATGCCTTCAATGACGAGAAGAGGAAGCACGACCAGAAGCGAATTGACGAAAATTCTCTTCGGGATCCCGGGTTCGATCGATTTCAAAAGCAACCTCCTGGTGCTGCTTCAGCGCACGATCCGGGCGTTTTCCTGCCTCGTGTGGATATCGCTGAAGAGCAGTACCCGTTTGCGTTCCCTCGAAGCGGCCCACGCCGCTTCGGGTGCACGTTCGATCGGAACTCCCTTCAAACACACGGAGCCCCCGGTCAAGTCGAAGGTGCCACGGGCAAGGCCGGCTGCGATCGTCTGGAATCGAGATAATGCGGCTGGAATGAACTGGCGGATATGCCGAGTATGAAATACATCAGCATCATGAAGTAGTGGAAGAAGAGGACGTCCACGAGCATCGCCGTGCAGACGTACCCGACAAGCACTGCGCGCGCGTAGATCGCGAACTCCACCTGCCAACTCGGTGCCCCGCCGGAACGCAGCGTCGAAGCGCTGGTAAGACGAAAAGCCCAATAGAGCAGCACGATGAAAGGCACAAACCCGCTGAGCCCCAGGAGCACGAGCATGTGCAGGAACTCGTTGTGCGGGACGCCGGCCTGATACTGGGAAAAGATCAGCCCGAAGGTCGTCGCATAGTCCGGTTTCGCCGCGGCGAACGTGAACGGTCCGAATCCGAGCCCGGTAAGCGGGTTGTGGAGAATCATGTTCAACGCCGTCGTATATGCCGCCAGACGTGCGTACAGCGGATCGAAATCGAGGATCCGGAACTGCAACAGTCCGGAGCTGATCAGATAGGGCAGCGCCACCAGGAACCCGACCACCGCAATGATTGCTCCAGCGAGAAGCGGCCACCGCACCCGGCGATCGCCGACATAGATGATCAGAAGTCCGGCCATGGCGCCGGCCCACGGCGCCCGGGTCTTGCAGATCGCCAGGCCGACGAGCAACGCCGCCATGACGAGCAGATACAAGGTACGAACCATGCCGTCGGTACACCGCGCAAACAGGAACAGCACTAGAACGAGCAGCGTGGTCATCACCAGGCCATACTCATTCGGGTTCTCGAATACGCCGGTTGCGCGCTGCTCGATGACACCGGTAACGCCGTCGTATTCGAGGAGCGGCTGCAGATACTTGGGGTAAAAGAACTGCATGCCGAGGAACAGCTGCAACCCGCCCACCACCACCAGATAAAGGCCGGCCAGCAGCAACCACCGGAACAAAAGGGTCACGTCCCGTTCGGACCAGGTCTGCTGACGGGCGAAATAGAACGCCAGATAAGGCATCAACAGGCATTCCAGCCAGAACCATGCGTTCTGACGCACGATTTCCATGGACTTCCCGAACGATGCCACGACCACGGAGATCGAGGAGATGATCAGCAGCGCCAGCATCGCCTTCTCGATCGTCTGGAGGGGTTTGAGCGTGATTCGCCTGCCCGATACGCCGACCAGCATGTTGAGGAAGAACAGCGGCAGGAAGGCGCGCTCCACCCGCAGCAATGGAAGCGAGCTCAACATGTTGTTCGCATAGATGAATACCGTTGGGGTACCGACGAGCCATAAGCCGTACATGAACTTGATCTTGCGCAGCGCGATGACCAGGAGGATCAACGCGCCCGGAATGGCCGCGATCCCGGGCCAGAAACTGCCGAGAATGAAGATGCTGAAGAGCAGGCACACCGTGGTCCAGAACATGAACGAGAGGCCCGCCAGAATCAGCCTCATGCTGTTTTTCTCTGGACGGCGCACCAGCGGAGCCTGCGCTCGACTGACGAAGCGCTTGCGCTAATGGGTGTCGTCTCGAGAGGTACGGCTGGCGCTCCATCGACCTCCCGCCGAGACGGAGCGCACTGGCAGCGATTCATGGTCGTGCCCGACCCGGCCGATCGCGAGACGCAAGCCACGCCTCGAACATCAGCACGACCCACAGTTGATGGTGCCAGTTGCGTGTCCCGGCAAGATGCTCGCGCCACTTCCTTGCGACAAGCTCAGGATCGAAGAACCCGCCTTGGGCGAGTCGCTTCGGTTCCAGGAGCGAGCCGGCCCACTCCCGCAACGGGCCCCTCAGCCAACTGTCCAGCGGGACGCTGAATCCCATTTTCGGACGCTCTATCAGCTCCTTCGGCACGTAGCGGTAGAGTACCTCGCGCAGCAGCCATTTGCTGCGCCCGGCCCGCATCTTGAGGTGGAGCGGCAGGCGCCAGGCGAACTCGACCAGGCGATGATCCAGCAGCGGCGCACGGGTCTCCAGACTCACGCGCATGGCGGCGCGATCGACTTTCACGAGGATGTCATCGGCCAGGTAGCCGAGTGTGTCGAGGTACATCATCCGCTCCGGCAACGACTGCACGGTCGCGGGCGTCTGCTCGGAGATCCAACCGGGAGGCACCGGATGGGAAGCCTCACGCAACGCCACGCCGTCGGGCCACAGGGACACCATGCGCTGATAAAACAGTCCGCCCCTGTCGGCATCGATCAACCCCGCCAACTTGTGCAACTTGTCTCCCGGCGACTTTTTCCGGAAGGTCTCCGGCAGCGCCCGGCCCATGTAAAGGAATGCCTTGTCCACCGTTGCCGACGGTACGGCCGTGATGCCGCGGGCGAGCAGGTGGCGCAACGGCGCGGGCGCCCAGCCCAGACCGTGATGCAGAATCCGCCCCCAGCGATGCCGGTTGTAGCCGCCGAACAACTCGTCACCGCCGTCGCCCGAAAGGCTGACCGTCACGTGTTGGCGCGCGAGCCTTGACACGAGGAACGTGGGTATCTGGGACGCATCGGCGAAAGGCTCGTCGTACATTGTGGGCAGCAGCGGAACCACCGCCAGGGCCTCTTCGGCGGAAACGTACATCTCGGTGTGGTCGGTACCCAGATACTGCGCGACCCGCTTGGCGTATGCGGCCTCGTCGTATTCCTGTTCGGCAAAGCCGATGCTGAAAGTCCGGATCGGCCGGCGGCTCTGGGCCTGCATGAGTGCCACTACGATCGACGAGTCGATGCCGCCCGACAGGAAGGCTCCCAGCGGCACATCCGCGACCATCTGTCCCGACACGGCTTCGCGCAGCACGGCATCGAGCCGATCCACCGCCTCGGCCACCGGACCCCGATACACCCGCTGAAGACCGTTCGCGGCCGCTGCGGCCAGCGACCAGTACGGCTGCGGTTCAGGGATGCCCCGCGACTCCAGGTCTCGAAGCGACAGCGACAAGAGGGTTCCCGGCTGCAGTTTCGAGATGTTGGAGAAGATCGAGAACGGCGCCGGAACACATGCGTAGCGCAGATACATGGCAACGGCGTCGCGATCGATGCGGGCCTCGAAGGCAGGGTGCGCTTCGAGCGCCTTCGCCTCCGAACCGAACAGGAACGTTCGCTCCATCCAGCCGTAGTACATGGGCTTCTCGCCCATGCGGTCCCGGGCAAGATGCAACACCCGCTCGCGCCTATCCCAGAGCGCCAGCGCGAACATCCCGACACTTCGTTGCATAGCCTGGACAATGCCCCAATGCTCGATGGCCGCCAGCAGGACTTCGGTATCGGAGTGGCCGCGCCACGCCGGCATTGCGCCATCGCGTTCGAGGTTCGTGCGCAAGGCATCGAAATTGTAGATCTCTCCGTTGAGCGCGATCACATACCGTCCGCTCGGCGACACCATCGGCTGATGGCCCGCGGCAGACAGATCGACGACGGACAGACGGCGATGCCCGAGCGCAATTCCCGCGCGCTCGTCCGCCCATTCACCGTGGTCGTCAGGTCCGCGATGGGTGAGCGTTTCCGCCATGCGCCGTGCGACCGCCGTCATGGCATCGAGCGGCTCGCCGGGACGCTGCCAGAAGCCGGTCAGACCGCACATGGGTTTGGCATCGTGCGCGACCCCGATCGGCCTGCGGCTTCAATTGTCGCCATGGCGGCACATCGCTCCAGTCCGGGATCGTGCGTTCTCGTCGATCCGAGCCCAGTCTCCGGACCATCGCGCGCGTGTTTCCATGTGAGCATCCTAACCGGAAACCTGGCGAGATCGCTCTAGTTGCGTTTGCGCTCCCAGCCGCCGGGCAGACCTTGGCCGGGGCGATTGACGCGGACAGGGCAACGAATCGCGCCGGCCATGCCGCTCGGTACGACCCGCCCCCGGCGATCCCACGGGCGCCGTTCGAGATCGCCTATCGCCTACAGAGCGCTACTGCGTGGCGGATCGCGCAGACCCGAGTGCAGTCGGATCACGCGCGGCGCGATGCCACCGAACGAATGGTGTCGCCAGAGTGGCTGCCGCTAGTCCTTCGCATTTTCGAGATCCTTCACCACCAGCGGACGCACCAGTTCGAGGGCGTCGTGCAGAGTATCCTCGGGCAGATCGTTCAGGCATTCGGCGAGGATGTCGCCGGCGTCCCAGGCCGCCTCGGGCAGCGTCTCGGCGTCGAGATTCGCGATGAACACGGATGCGGCCCCGACGGTACGCAAGAGATTCTCGCGCTCGGTCATGAGGAGTTCGATCTGCGCGCGAAGCATGGCGACTTCGTTGGCGGCGGGATTGGTGGCCATGTGAGATCCTCGGGTGACCATGATGTTGGCCGCATGGTGCCACAGCGACAGGACGGCCGCATCCGCACCGTTTACGAGCGGAGCCGTGGCCAAAGGCTCGAGCACGGTGCGGACGCAGGGCAGTGCCTGCAGGCCGTCGTCAGGATCCGCGCAGGCCGTACCTGCGTCGAGTGCTCCGACACCACCCGAAATCGCGAATGCGTCCCTGAGCCGGCACCTTGCTTGCACTTGCTAGCGCGTCATCGCCGGGCCACGATTTTGAACAATCCCGGACACGAAAGGACGGTTCAAGAATGAATGCGCAACCGAGCGCCCTTGCCACCATACCCGCGCGCTCGGGCAAGGCCGCCTTCGTCCGGAGCGGTCAGTGGATTCGCGTCATCAACACGCACGGCACCCAGGTGGTGGACACCTGGGCCTTCAATCGCGCAGACCTGGCCGAGTTCATGTCCATGGAACACACCCGAGCGCACGCCCGCACGATATTTCCGACGGTCGGTTCGACGCTGTACTCGAACCGGCGGCGCGCAATGCTCACCTTCCTGGAGGACACGTCGGGCGGCATCCACGACACGCTGATTGCGGCCTGCGACCGCTATCGATACGAGCTCCTCGGCTGCACGACCCACCACGACAACTGCACGGACAATCTCGCCACGGGATTGCGGGAACTGGGCCTCGTCCCCCCGGAAACGCCCGCGCCGTTGAACCTGTTCATGAACATCCCCGTCGCCGTCGATGGCTCGGTCTCGTTCGAACCGCCGCTCTCGACCGCCGGAACCTTCGTCAGGTTTCGCGCCGAGATGGACCTGGTGATCGCCTTCTCGGCGTGTCCGCAGGACCTGATTCCGAGCAACGGCATCGAGTGCAGGCCGACCGAAGCACACTTCGAGCTCTCCGGGCACGCGCGCTGACTCGGGCGGATCCTGCCTTGACCCTGCAAGCCCGCACCGCGACGCTCGACCGTTCGGACCTGTCGGCCCGCTCCGTCGACTTCGCCAGCATTCCGGTGATCAGCGTCGCCGGGCTGTTCTCGGCTCTGCCCGGCGAGCGGCAGGTCGTAGCCGACGCCATCGGTGCCGCGTGCCGCGACGTCGGCTTCCTGTATGTCACCGACCACCGCATCCCGCAGGCGACGATCGACGCGGTGTATCGCGTCGCCGAATCGTTCTTCGCATTGCCGCGCGAGCGCAAACTGCGTTACGACGCCCGGCGCCTGCGGCGTCATCGCGGTTACGTGGCCATCGGCGACCTCGCCGCCGACCCGCACGACCAGGGCGCGTTCGATCTGCACGAAGCCTATGAAGTGTCGCTCGAACTGCCGGCCACCGACCCGGACCATGTCGCCGGCAACATCATGTACGGGCCGAACGTGTCGCCGGACGAGCCGTCCGATTTCCAGCCGGCCGTCTACGCCTGCTACGAAGCGATGCTGGACCTGGGCCGCCGACTGTTTCGCGGCTTCGCTCTCGCGCTCGGCTTGGCGGAGCCACATTTCGATCGCGCCATCGACAAGCCGATGGCACAGTTGCGCGTCGTCCAGTACCCGCCACAACCGGAACCGATCGATCCGAGGCACATCGGCGTGTCGGCGCATACCGACTACGAGTGCTTCACCATCCTCGCGACCAGTGCCGCCGGCCTGCAGGTGCAGAACCATGCCGGGGAATGGATCGAAGCCCCGCCGCTTCCCGGCGCCTTCGTGATCAACATTGGCGACATCATGGAACGCTGGACCAACGGCATCTTCAGATCCACCGTTCACCGCATGATCAATCGTACCGGCAGCAAACGGTTCTCGCTGCCCTTCTTCTTCGGTGCCAATCACGACACCGTGGTGACATGCCTCCCCACCTGCCAGAGCGCAGAGCGGCCGGCGCGCTATGCCCCGATCACCGCGGGCGAATGGACTGTCTCCAACATCACGGCTGCATACGCGTATCGAAAAGAAGATCATCGTTAGCGGCGAACGAGGTCAGGCAGTGTCGGCGCCCGCAACGGAAGTCGCGGCACCAATTGAGAGCGCGCGATATACACCGCGCCCTCGGTCGGTGCGTCTATTTGCGTCGACGATGCGTGGGCGCTGCGGCGTCATGCCGCAGTCCTCGTAGCGTTCCATCGCAAGGTCCTGTTTTCAGGGAGCGCACAGCGCGTTTTCCGGGTTGCGGAAAGGGCCTGGCATCGCGATTGCGATAGATCGACCGGACGGTGAGCGGTCTTGGGACTTTCGAGTCCGGGACGACGTCAAGGACAGCTAGCCCGGATATTTCACGAGTGTCCCAAGTTTTGCCATTGAGGCGATAGTTCGCGTTCGAAAGTGCCCGCAGGACGGACCGCTGCGCAAGGGATGAGCGATTTGATGAATTGCGCGGACACTGCCCCCTACCCCCGTTG
>JBBQHP010000065.1:0-23868 GCA_038324085.1 Burkholderiales bacterium | reverse complement strand
AAGGCCTGCGCCGTCTTGCGCCGCAGCGTCAGTGCCACAAGTTGCTCCCGCTCCGCCTGGCTCAACACCAGTTCCGCCTTTGGTCTTCCTGCCATCGTCGCCTCGTCGGGTATGAACACTACACGACTGACTTCAATGCTTGCCTATAGTTCAATGAACTTCTAACTCACAACACTAGGAAGGTATCCTTGCCCACCGAGTCGTATGCGACGTCCACGCCGCGACCGGCGGTGATCGCGCGCACGCGCGCGACGAAATCCTCGCTGCGGTAGAGGATGGTGTGGCTGCAACCGCTGTTCGCGGCGACCCGCGCCTTCTCCTCGCTGCCGACCGTGCCGATGACGGTGGCGCCGAGATGGCTGACCCATTGGCACAACAGCCGGCCGACGCCACCGGCGGCGGCATGCACGAGCACGGTATGGCCCGCGCGCACGGGAAACACCTGGCACACCAACATCTGCGCGGTCAGTCCGCGCAGCAAGGTCGCGGCGGCGGCGCGATCATCCAGCCAGGCGGGCAGGCGCACGAGCGTCGCGGCGTCGATGAGCCGCACGCTCGCGTAGCTCCCGTAGGCGCGCGTGATGTAGCCCACGCGCTCGCCGACCGCCAGGTCGTGGACATCCGGTCCCACGGCCTCGACGGTGCCGACCGCTTCGAGCCCGGGTATGCCCGGGAGCTTCAACGTCGTATAGGCGCCCGAGCGCACGTAGCAATCGTGGAAGTTGACCCCGACGAAGCTCTGGCGCAGCCGCACCTGGCCGGGGCCGGGGGCGCCGACCGTGACGGGTTCGCAGCGGAGCACCTCGGGACCGCCCGCTGCGTGAATGACGATAGCCTGGTCCATCGTTACGTTCCTGGATGACTGGCGAAGTTGCGAAGGATAGACGAGCGGCGCGCACCGGATGGTGTCGGCGCGTCCGGCATCCGCGTCGCGCCCGCGTGCGCAGGGTCGTTCGCGCCGCGAGCGCGCTTCGTGCGGCGATGGAATCCTGCCATCATTCGACCCTTGTCCCATCGTCCGTTACCGGTAGCCCACGATCCCATGAGCAGTGCACTCTTCAGCCCCCTCCGCCTGCGCGATCTCACGTTGCAGAATCGCATCGTCGTCTCGCCCATGTGCCAGTACTCCGCCGTCGAAGGCAGCGCCACCGACTGGCACGTGACCCACCTCGGCATGCTCTCGCAGGGCTCCGCCGGTCTCGTGATGATCGAAGCCACCGCCGTCAGCGCGGACGGCCGCATCGCGCCGGGCTGCCTCGGCTTGTGGAACGATGCGAACGAAGCGGCGCTGCGGCGGGTGCTGGATGCCATCCGTCCCTATGCCACTTCGCCCATCGGCATCCAGTTGTCGCATTCCGGTCGGAAAGGCTCGGTCAGCGCGCCGTGGCTGGGCGGCACGGAACTGAGCCCCGACAAGGGCGGCTGGACCGCGATTGCGCCTTCGGCGGTGCGTTTCTCGCCCGACCTGCCGTTGCCACGCGCCATGACGCCGGCCGACATATCGCGCGTGCTCGACGATTTCGTTGCGGCCGCAGAAAGAGCCGAGCGGATCGGTCTTGCGGCGCTCGAACTGCATTGCGCCCACGGCTACCTGCTGCACCAGTTCCTGTCCCCGATCGCGAACCACCGCACCGACGAGCTCGGCGGGTCGCTCGCCAACCGGATGCGCTTCCCGCTCGCGGTGTTCGACGCGATGCGTGCGGTCTGGCCCGCCGGCAAACCGCTCGGGGTGCGCGTGTCGTCCACCGACTGGATGGAATACGCGGGCGAGCCATCGTGGACGCTCGACGAGACGGTCGTGTTCGCACGCGAACTGAAAGCCCGCGGCGTCGACTGGATCGACGCTTCCACCGGCGGGATGTCGCCGGCGCAGAAGATCCCGCTCGGGCCCGGTTACCAGTTGCCGTTCGCCGAGCGCATCAAGCGCGAGACGGGCGTGCCCACGTTCGGCATCGGCCTGATCACCGAACCCGCACAGGCCGAAGCCGCGGTGGCGGGCGGGCAGGCGGACCTGGTCGCGCTCGCGCGCGGCTTCCTGTGGAATCCGCGCTGGGTATGGCGCGCGGCAGCCGAGCTCGGCGCCACCGTGATGCCGCCGCCGCAATATCGCCGCGCCCCGCCCGGCGACACCAGGATATTTGCGCCGATGACGTAACTCGCGCCTGCCGCGTGCGGCCTCCGCCCGGTTTCGCCGCACGCACGCAACGTTTCCGGTCGGAGCGTGTCTGCTTCAGTCGAAGGTCACGCACCTTTGCGTGACCCCTCTAACGACGGAGGAGTATCGAAATGATCGAGAAGACCGCTACAGTGCATTGGGAAGGGCAGGGCAAGAAGGGCGTAGGCAAGATCAGCACGCAGACCGGTGCCCTGGCGAGCTATCCGTACGGTTTCGCCAGTCGGTTCGAGGATGATCGGAAAGGCACCAATCCGGAAGAGATCCTCGGCGCCGCGCATGCCGCCTGTTTCACGATGGCGTTTTCGTTCGCGTGCGACAAGGCTGGCTTCGCCACGGCTGCGGTCGACACGCAGGCGCGGGTCCGGCTGTCGCAGGCAGGCGACGGATTCGTCATCGATCGCATCGTGCTCGAGATGAAGGCGTCGGTCCCGGGTATCGAGGATTCAGCGTTCCAGAAGATCGCCGAAGACGCGAAGCGCAATTGTCCCGTCTCCAAGGCGTTGGCTGGCATCGCCGACATCACGCTGTCGGCGACGCTGGTCCGGTAGGGTAGCCGCCGCTGCGAACCCCGGTTCCGCAGCGGCGCCCTCCGGTGCTCAGGCAGCTCCGGTGGCATCACCCCCGTGTCGTGAGCGCCACGGCGAACAACCAGGCGTTGACCAGCCGTTCAATCCTGGGCGCTGCGCGCAGGATGTCGGCTTGCGCGTTTTCGCGAGTGGCCCGTGCTGCAACACGGGGAGGGCAGATGAGCGCGGCGGCTAACGTCCGGCGACGCTGGCAGACCATGTGCTCTCCAGCGCAGCAACCGCCTTTGCGCGCGGAAATATCACCTTGTGGAATGGGCCGCCTGCTCGGCACGGTGTATCGGCCAACCGATCTTCCACAGTTCCGATATCGATCTCGCCCCACGCGCGCTCCGGGAGGTAGTACGGAATGACTTTGGCGAAGTCGACCATTTGACCGATCACTGACCGATCGACAGTCTTGGCGACAGTGACGACGGAAGAGGCCTGCAACTCCGCAGCCAAGGCGTCTTCATTGATCCCGAGGCGTCTGAGGCGCTTTTCAATCAGGGAAGACAGACGTTGCGGCAAGCCGTTTACGTCTCTCGCCGGCACGACCATCGAAAGTAGTGACGTCGAACTCACCAGTAGCAGTAGCGGACGTCGATCGACGACGAGGCGGTTGACATACCAGTCGCCGAGCGCTGTATCGGAAACGACTGAACCGGCCAATGGCGCAGGCAAAAACTTCAGTACCTTCTGGGTTGCTCTCAGAACGACCATTTCAATTCTGAATTTGCGGCCCGACGCTTCAGTTCACCGGCCGCCGCAGCTGGTCCCCTGCAAGTCCCTGGACGGGCCGCGCTCGGCGAATACACTCCGTAGCAGATCACGACGGCCGTAGGTACATGTCGGTGATCATCCCCTGCGGTCGCGCATTCGGCGCTACGTTCACGCATAGAGGATCTTCGGAACTTCGCTTGCAGCGCGGCGGTGGCCCGACCCCTATCCGCCGCAGGTGGCCGCGAGCATCGGGACTCATTCTAGAAGCCCATGATCGTCTTCGTGATGGCAAACTGGCTTGGCCAATAGTGCGCATACTTGGGCAGGTCGTCTGCAACATCGGCCACGCGTCGGTTGTAGAAGACGTGCAGCCGAACTGGCGGCAGCAGATCCTGTTCGGCGAAGCGCTTCGACGGCACGAACACCAGCTGCAACGGTCCCGCGCCCATCGTTTCCATCGCCGGCTTCCCGCATGTCACGCAGCGAGTGCGGTCGAGATTGGGTGGCAGTCGGTATTTCTTGTGGATCAGGGCATCCGTCCCCTTCATCTCGATCTGATGAGCCATCAGCACGGAGACATCCGAGAATGCCTCACCCGTGAAATCCTGACAGAACAGGCAGTGACAAACGAAGCGCCCGATCGGTGGCCTTCGGGTCTTGAACGAGAAGGTGCCGCAGTCGCATTTTCCGTGGAGTTGCGCGTAGCTGTGGTGGGCCATTGGATTACTTCCGGCAGGCAAAAGCGGAATGGTTCGTCGTTTCGCGAGAACACCAGGACGCACGCGAGATGCCGGACCAACCAGGTAGATCCGTCGCGATCTGCAATGACGCCTGACGCGCCCACGATCAGCAGCGGAGCGCGCGGCACCGGGCGGCCCGCTTCATTGCTGATCAGGCTTCATGGTTTTGAGATTCCTTCAATGGACGACCCGCGCGCGTCGAATGACGAAACCCGGCGCTCCGTCTGATCCCGCACAAGTCGATCAAACCGCCCGAGCAGCTCCCGCAACAGATCCGGCGTTTTCACTATAGCGGAAGCATGGCCTGCTTTCGACCCGGTGTCGGAGCCGTTCGTTGCGCCGCAACGGAATCCCGCTGCAGGCGGGGCGGACGATTTACTAAACATACCCGGCTCTGCCCTGGTGCGCAGTCGGCCCAGACCTGCGCCGCAGGGTCGCGCATTTCTCCTGTGCAGTGCAGCACGCCGCGCCCGTACGCGACGCCGTTTCGTTGTGTCGTTGACAGGCGCTATAGTTTAGTAGCACGCTTTTACTAAACAGTTTCACTAAACAAAAAAATAGGATCGAAGCGCGCGCTCGTCTGGCGCATGGCAAAGATCCAGGCGCGGTTCCCCTGTGCAGTCCGGCGTTCGAACCGGTCACCCGCAGGCGGTCATCAACCCAATTGGAGGAGTACGTTCATGCTCAAGCTGAAGCAGTTGGCCGCCGGCGCCGTAGCGCTCGGCCTGTCGTCGCTGGTTGCCGCCCCCGCCTTCGCGGAGGGCAAGCAGATCACGCTGTGCTGGGCGGCCTGGGATCCGGCCAATGCCCTGGTGGAACTGTCGAAGGACTTCACCGCCAAGAGCGGCATCCAGATGAAGTTCGAGTTCGTGCCGTGGCCAAACTTCGCGGACCGCATGCTGAACGAGCTCAATTCCAAGGTCAAGCTGTGCGACCTGATGATCGGCGACAGCCAGTTGATCGGAGGCTCCTCGGAGTTCGGCCTCTACGTCAAGCTGAACGATTTCTTCGACAAGAACGGCATCAAGATGACCGACTTCGCGCCGGCCACCGTGTACGCGTACTCGACCTGGCCGAAGGGCACGCCCAACTACTGGGCACTGCCGGCCATGGGTGACGCGAACGGCTGGGTCTATCGCAAGGACTGGTTCGCGAAACCGGAGATCAAGGCCGCGTTCAAGAAGAAGTACAACCGTGATATCGCCCCGCCCAAGACTCAGCAGGAACTCAAGCAGATCGCCGAGTTCTTCCAGGGTCGCGAGATCGACGGGAAGAAGGTCTACGGCGCCGCCATCTTCACCGAGCGCGGTTCCGAGGGCATCACGATGGGCGTGACCGGCGCGCTGTACGCCTGGGGCTTCCAGTACGACGACCCGAAGAAGCCGTATCACATGGAAGGGTTCGTGAATTCCAAGAATGCGGTCGAGGCCCTGGAGTTCTACAAGTCGCTCTACAAGTGCTGCACGCCGCCGGGCTATACCAACGCCTACATGCAGGAAGGCCTCGATGCGTTCAAGTCGGGCCAGGCCGCGATGATGATGAACTGGTTCGCCTTCTTCCCCGGCCTGTACAAGGACGAGAAGGTGGGCGGCGAGCACATCGGCTTCTTCGTGAATCCGGGGCAGAAGGTCGAGGGCTCCACCCTCGGCGGGCAGGGTATTTCGGTGGTGTCGTATTCGCCCAACAAGGACGCCGCGCTGCAATACATCAAGTGGTTCGCGCAGCCCGACGTGCAGAAGAAGTGGTGGTCGCTCGGCGGCTATTCGTGCCACATGGCCGTGCTGGGTGATCCCAACTTCGCCAAGACCGCGCCGTTCGCGGCGGACTTCCTGAAGGCCATGAACGGCGTGAAGGACTTCTGGCAGGAGCCCTCCTATGCGCAACTGCTGCAGGCCATGCAGAAGCGAATGCACGACTACGTGGTGGCCGACAAGGGCACCGCGAAGCAGGCGCTCGACCTGCTGGTGAAGGACTGGGAGAAGGTGTTCAAGGAAGAAGGCAAGCTCTGATCGTTCGCGTGGGCGCGCCGGCCCTGACGGGCAGGGCGCACGTGCACTCGAACGAGTTGGCATGACGCATGGGGCTTGGGGGTGGCTGCGCCGCCCCGGTGGGGGGGTCGAACCTATCCCTCACCCCCTGCCCCTCTCTCCCCGGGGAGAGAGGGGCAGGGGCAGGCCCATCCCGGAGGCAGAGGGGTTGGGATGAGCGAGCGGTTTTCGCCGCACCCGGATTGCCGATCGACGTTTTCGCAATACCTGTTCTCGCCGACCTGACATGAACGACGCCGACAGATCCACCCTCATCGAGCGCGCTGCAGTCGCCACGCCGGCGGCCGTGGCGACGACGGTGCGCGGCTTGTCGGATCGCGCGATCGCCTGGCTGTTCATCTCGCCCACGATCGTGCTGCTGCTCGCGATCAACATCTTTCCGCTGATCTGGACGGTCAAGCTGTCGTTCACGAACTACCGGGCGAACCGCCTGAACGCAGAAGTGAAGGACATCGGTGCCGCCAACTTCCAGTCGATCCTGACCGATCCCGACGTGTGGGCTGCCATGCAGGCCACCGCGCACTTCGTGTTCTGGACCATCCTGATCCAGACCGTGCTGGGATTCGCGCTTGCTTATCTGCTGGACCGGCGCTTCCGCGGCCATGGCTTCTGGACCACCGTGATCCTGATCCCGATGATGCTCTCGCCGGCGGTGGTCGGGAACTTCTGGGCCTTTCTGTACCAGCCGCAGATCGGCCTGTTCAACTACGTCGTCTCGTATTTCACCGGCATCGATCCTTCGTCGTTCGACATGATCGGTTCGGTGGCGCTGGCGCCCTGGGCCATCGTGCTCGTGGACACCTGGATGTGGACGCCCTACGTGATGCTGATCTGCCTTGCCGGGCTGCGCTCGATCCCCGAATACATCTACGAGGCGGCCGAGGTCGATCGCGCGTCGCGCTGGCGCCAGTTCTGGACGATCACCCTGCCCATGGCGCTCCCGTTCATCATGCTCGCCGTGCTGTTCCGCGGCATCGAGAATTTCAAGATGTTCGACCTCGTCAACCTGCTCACCAATGGCGGCCCGGGATCCACCACTGAAGTCGCGTCGATCACGTTGAAGCGCGAAGCCTTCGAGAAGTGGCGCACCGGCTATTCGTCGGCGTTCGCGATCATCCTCTTCGTCACCGTATTCGGGCTCGCCAACATCTACGTGAAGGCATTGAACAAGGTGAAGAACCGATGAGCCGCGGCATCTCCCACGCGCACTCCGTCGTCGAACCGGGGGCGCTGTCCCGGCGCGTCGCCGGCATCGTGGTGGTGGTCTACGCGCTCGTGGCGCTGGTGCCGCTCGCGTGGATCTTCCTCACGTCCATCAAGACGCCGCCGGATTCCATCAGCTATCCGCCCAAGATCGTCTTCGAGCCCTCGCTGGAGGGCTATTGCAATCTGTTCACCACGCGCTCGCGCCAGACACCGGAATACCTCGCCACGCAGCCGCCAGCGACCAATGTCTGCGAGCGCATCGCGCGCGATCGCAACATGGTGCTAGTGGGGCCGTCGAACTACGCGCCGCGATTCCTGAATTCGCTGATCATCGCGTTCGGGTCCACCGCGCTGTCCGTGGTGCTCGGCACGGCGGCGGCCTACGGCTTCTCGCGCTTCAGGGTGCCGCTCGCAGACGATCTGCTGTTCTTCATCCTGTCGACGCGGATGATGCCGCCCATCGCCGTGGCGATCCCGATCTTCCTGATGTACCGGGAGCTGGGCCTGTCGGACACCAAGCTCGGCATGATCCTGCTCTACACCGCGGTGAACGTCTCGCTTGCCGTGTGGCTGCTGAAGGGCTTCATCGACGAGATTCCGCGCGAGTACGAAGAGGCCGCGATGATCGACGGCTATACGCGGCTGCAGGCGTTCGTCCGGGTCGTGCTGCCCCAGGCCACGACCGGCATCGTCGCGACCGCGATCTTCTGCCTGATCTTTGCCTGGAACGAATATGCGTTCGCGGTGCTGCTCACCTCGGGCGAGGCGCAGACGGCGCCGCCGTTCATTCCCACGATCATCGGCGAAGGCGGGCAGGACTGGCCGGCGGTGGCGGCCGGCACCACGTTGTTCCTGGTGCCGATCCTGGTATTCACGGTGCTGCTCAGGAAACAGCTCCTGCGCGGCATCACCTTCGGCGCGGTGCGCAAATGACCACCGGCACGCGCTCGTCCTGGCCACGCTGGTTGCGCCGCGGACCGATGGAGAACCTCGCCACGGTGCTGATCGCCGCAGGCGTGCTGATGCTGCTGCAGCCGTTCGCGATGACGCTGTACACGTATTCGTTCGTGACCACGCTCGCCGGTACCGTGCTGTTCATGATCGTGTCGAAGTTTCCCGATTAGCCATGGCCGAGATCCGCATCGAGAACCTGCACAAGAGCTTCGCTTCGTTCGTGGCGGTGCGAGATTCCAACTTCACCGTGCGCAACGGCGACTTCTTCTGCCTGCTCGGGCCGTCCGGCTGCGGCAAGACCACGACGCTGCGCATGATCGCGGGGCTCGAACTGCCGACGTCGGGGCGCATCCTGCTGGGTGACGAGGACGTCACGTTCAAGCAGGCCTCCGCGCGCGACATCGCGTTCGTCTTCCAGTTGTTCGCGCTCTATCCGCACATGAACGTGCGCGCCAACATCTCCTATCCCTTGCGCTCGCAGGGGATGGCGCGCGACGAAGTACGGCGTCGGGTCGAGGAAGCCGCTAAAACGCTGCGCATCACCCACCTGCTCGACCGGCCGGTGTCGGGCCTCTCGAGCGGTGATCGCCAGCGCGTCGCGCTCGGACGCGCCATCGTGCGCGAACCGCTGTGCTTCCTGATGGACGAACCGCTCGGCGCGCTCGACGCCGAGTTCCGCGAACTGATGTGCGGCGAGCTGCGCGCGCTGCACGACCGCCTCGGCGCCACCACCGTTTACGTGACGCACGATCAGCTCGAAGCCATGTCCATGGCCGACACGATCGCGGTCATGAACCAGGGCTTGATCGAGCAGCTCGGCTCCCCGCGCGAGATCTACGACCGGCCGGCCTCGTTGTTCGTGGCCGATTTCATCGGTTCGCCGCCGATGAACCTGCTGCCCTTTCGCGGCAAGGTGGGCCACGGCGATAGGCACGTGCGATTGAACGGCGTGGCAGTCGAGGTGCCGGAAATCCATGACAACGCCGGCGAGGGCGACCTGGTGCTCGGCGTGCGTCCCGAGCATGTGCAGCTGACCGACGACGGCGCCTATCGCGCCCGCGTAGTGGAAAGCGAATATCTCGGCACCACGCAGATCGTGACCCTGGCGGCTGCGGACGGCAACGGTTTGAAGGCCCGGTTGCCGGCCGACACCGCCGTGCGCGCCGGTGACCAGGTGGGGCTCGCATTCCACGCCGGCAAGCTGTCGCTGTTCGACGCGCAGTCCGGCCGCGCGTTGCGCACGCGCCTCCACGCGGAAGCGGCGCGTGGCTGAGGTCCGGCTCCAGGGCGTCTCGAAACGCTTCGGCGCCACCGAGGCCGTGAGCGGTCTGGATCTGGCCGTCGCCGATGGCGAGTTCGTGGTGCTGCTGGGTCCCACGGGCGCGGGCAAGACGACGACCTTGCGTCTGGTCGCCGGCCTCGAGCGTCCGGACGCGGGTCGCGTGTTCATCGGCGCCCGCGATGTCACCGACTCTACGCCAGCCCCGCGCGACGTGTCGTTCGTGTTCCAGCAGTATTCGCTCTATCCGCATCTGTCGGTGTTCGACAATCTGGCGTTTCCGCTGCGCTCGCCGGCGCGACGGATGCCCGCCGCCGAGGTCGACGCGCGGGTGCGCGAGATCGCGCAACTGTTGCACATCGAGGACAAGCTGGACAATCGCGCCACCCAGCTCTCCGGCGGACAGATGCAGCGCGTGGCGATCGGCCGCGCGCTGGTGCGCAAGCCCACGGTCTACCTCATGGACGAGCCGCTGTCCTCGCTCGATGCGAAGCTGCGCGCGGAGATGCGCATCGAACTGAAGCGCATCCAGCGCGAACTCGGCGCCACCATTCTCTACGTCACCCATGACCAGACCGAGGCGATGACCATGGCCTCTCGCATCGGCGTCCTCGAACGCGGTCGGCTGGTGCAGCTCGGCACGCCCCGCGAGATCTACGAAGATCCGGTGAACGCCTATGTCGCCACCCGCCTGGGCAGCCCGTCGATCAACCTCGTGCCGCGCAGCCTGTTTCCCGGGGTCGCAGCACCCGCTGCCACGGTCACCATCGGCGTGCGCACCGAGCACGTGGACATCCAGCGCAGCGAGACGGGTCCGGGCAGGGTGCAGAGAGTCGAACATCTCGGCGACCAGAACCACCTGCACGTGAGCCTCGCCGACGCCGACGTGATCGTGCTGACCAACCCGGACGACGGGCTGCGCGCGGGGGAAAGGGTGACCCTCACGCTCACGGCGCCGCTCTTCTTCGGCGCGGACGGCGCGCGGTTGCGCCACTGAGCCATGGACGCGATCCTGCTCAGGCAATTGCTCGCGGGGGTGGCCGAATCGGTCATCGCTCACGCCGACGAGCTGACCGCGCTCGACCAGGCGATCGGTGACGGCGATCACGGGCTCAACATGAAGCGCGGCTTCGAGGCCGTGCTCGCCGAGGTCGACGCGACGGCGGCATTGCCCCCTGCGGAAGCGCTCAAGGCCGCAGGTATGACGCTCGTGATGAAGATCGGCGGCGCTTCCGGCCCGCTCTACGGGACCTTGTTCATGGCGCTCGGCAAGGCCTGGCCGGGGGAGCTGTCGCGCTCGTCCTTCGCGGACTCTTACGCGATGGCGATCGATGCGGTGAAGGCACGGGGCAAGGCCGAGCCCGGCATGAAAACGCTGCTCGACGTGCTGGTCCCACTACTTGCCGCGCTGCGCGCCGGCGCCGATGACGGGGCGCTGCGTGCCACGGCGACCGAGGCGGCGCAGGCGACGGTGCCGATGAAGGCGATCCGCGGCCGCGCCTCGTTTCTCGGCGAGCGCAGCATCGGTCACATGGATCCCGGCGCCCGCTCCGCTTGCCTGATCGCGCACGCCATCGTCGATGCGCTGGAGACGACATGACCCGATTGAGACCGCTTGCGGCGGCGCACTCGCCCGGAGGCGACCAGGTCTTCGTGCATGCCATGCCTGGTTCCGACTCGTCCCGCGGCGGGCGAGGGGGCGTGGCTGCCATCGCTCGCCGACCCGTGGCCTGTCCGAAGCCGAGGGAAGACGCGGGCCGTACCGGAGCGAACGCATCATGACCAGCAACGTCGGCATCGTCATCGTTTCGCATTCTCCCGACGTGGCGAAGGGCGCGGCCGACATGGTGCGCCAGATGGTCGGCGACGATGTGCCGCTCGCGTGGTGCGGCGGGGCGCCCGATGGCGGGTTGGGCACCAGCGTCGCCGCGATCATCGCGGCCATCGACCTGGCCTGGTCGGAAACCGGCGTCGCGATCCTGGTGGATCTCGGAGGTGCCGAGACCAACAGCGAGATGGCGATCGAGATGCTGCCGGAGAATCGGCGCGAAAAAGTGGTGATCTGCAACGCGCCGGTCGTGGAGGGCGCGGTGATGGCCGCGACGGAAGCTTCGGCCGGCTCGTCGCTGGAGCACGTCCGGCGCACGGCCGAAGAACTGCGCGCGGCCTGAAAGGAAACCAGAGATGTCCCAGAACGCCCAGTCCACCGTGGTGATCGAGCACGAAGTCGGACTGCATGCGCGGCCGTCGGTGAAGCTGACGCAGCTCGCCAAGCGATTCGCCGCGAAGATCGAGATCGCGACGTCGCCGGAAGGGCCGTGGATCGATGCGAAGAGCATCGTGAAGGTCATGGGCAGCAAGACGCCCAGGGGCGCGTTGCTGCACGTCCGCGCCGAAGGCGACGACGCCGAGTCCGCGGTCGAGTCCATCGTCGCGCTGGTGCGGCGCGATTTCGAACTCGCGACCTGAGTGGCGACGATGTTGCGGATCGTCGGCATTCCCGCCGCGCCCGGCATGGCCGCGGGACCGATCGTGCGCGTCGGCGGGGCCCATCGGAAGGCGCGCGAATATCGCTCCGCCGCCGAGGAGCAGGCGGGCATGGATGTCGGCCTGCGGGCCGCACAGGAGGCCCTCGCGCTGCTGATGGAATCGATGAGCGATGCCGAGGCTGCCGGCATCCTCGCATTCCAGCTGGCGTTGCTCGAGGACGACGAGATCACGCGGCCGCTCGCCGCGTCGATCGCCGACGGCACGGCCGCCGACACCGCCTGGAGCGCGGTCATGGATCGCCTGATCGCCGACTACGAAACCGCCGAGGACGCCTATTTCCGGGCGCGCGCCGCCGATCTCGCCGACCTTCGCGAAAGAGTGCTCGATGCGCTCCACGGCGACAGCGCGGTCGCGATCGCGCCGGGCAGCATCGTGGTCGCGGAGGACTTCCCGCCATCGCGGTTCCTGGCGACCGATTGGCGCGACAGCGGCCTGGTGCTGGAACGCGGCGGCGCCACGAGCCATGTGGCGATCCTCGCGCGATCGCGTGGCGTCCCCCTGCTGGTGGGTGTCGGACGGATCGAAGCGACCGAAGCGGCCGACGCGCTGCTCGATTCGCACGACGGGCTGTTGGTGATCCAGCCGGATCACGCGGCGCGCGAGGCGTTCGAACTGCGCCGGTCGCGCCATGCCGACGAGGCCCGGGCCGACCACGGGCAGCTCGGTGCTGCAGCGCGAATGGCGAGCGGCGAGCGCGTGGCGGTGATGATCAATGTTGCGCGACCCGAAGACCTGGAGCGCATCGATCCCGATCACGTGGACGGGATCGGCCTGGTGCGCTCCGAGTTCCTGTTTCACGACCGGCGCGAGCTGCCCGGCGAAGAGGAGCAATACCGCGCTTACAGCAGGATTGCAAAGTGGGCGCGGGGCCGGCCGGTGACCATCCGCACGCTCGACGCGGGCGGCGACAAGCCGATACCCGGTTTCACGCGCGCCGGTGAGACCAATCCGTTCCTCGGCGTGCGCGGCGTGCGGCTGTCGCTCGAACGCCCCGACGTGCTCAAGCTCCAGTTGCGCGCGCTCGTCCGGGCGGGCGTGGACGGCAACGTCAAGGTCATGGTGCCGATGGTGGCGGTGCCCGGGGAACTGGCACGGGTGCGGGTCCTGCTGGACGAGGCGGTGCGCGAGCTCAAGGCGGAGCGCATCGCCGCGGTGTCGCCGCCGCTCGGCATGATGGTCGAGGTCCCGGCCGCCGCGCTCGCGGTCGAGACGTTCGATGCGGACTTCTATTCGATCGGCAGCAATGACCTGCTGCAATACCTCATGGCGGCGAGTCGCGACGAACCCGCGCTGGCGGCGCTCGCGCGGCCCGGTCCCGCCTTCTGGCGCGTCCTGCGCGAGCTGTGCGCTCACGGGCACGAATCCCGGCGCGAAGTGAGCTTGTGCGGCGATCTGGCGAGCGACGCGAATGCGATCCCCGATCTGCTGCGCAGCGGATTGCGCACGCTCTCGGTCGCGCAGGCATCGCTCGCGTCAGTCAAGGCGGCGATCCGACGTGCCTGAAACGCCCTCGGCAGCGAGCCCGCTGCAGGCCCGGGTCGCGGCCTACAAGGCGATCCTGCAGGAAGTGCTCGACAGCCGACCTTCCGGCATGCGCCAGCGCCTGGCCGAAGTGCTGGGCAAGAATCGCAGCTTCATATCGCAGATTTCGAATCCGGCCTACCCGATCCCGATCCCGTTGCAGCACGTGGAGCGCATCGTGGACATCTGTCACTTCTCGCCGCGCGAGAAGGACCGTTTTCTCACGGCGTATCGCAAGGCGCATCCGCGCCGGTTGCAGGTGCCGAAGGGCGCCCCGCAGCGCAGCGTCACGGTCACGTTGCCGGATCTCGGCGCCGTTGCACGCAACCGGCAGCTCGACGCCATCGTCGCGGCGTTCGCCGAACAGGTTGCCCGGTTGCTGCGCGAACCATGAGCGCGCGCCGGATCGAAGCGACAGGAACAAACGACACAACAGACAAGGGAGGCCCGGGATGAAGAAGCTCATCAACGCGGTGGATGACGTGCTCGCCGAGAGCCTGGCGGGATTCTGCGCGGCACATGCGGATATCGTGGTGGCGGGCGCCGACGGCAAGTTCGTCCGGCGCACGCAATTGAAACCCGGCAAGGTCGCCCTCGTTTCCGGCGGCGGCTCCGGCCACGAGCCGCTGCACGGCGGCTTCGTCGGGCACGGCATCCTCGATGCCGCGTGTCCCGGACAGGTGTTCACCTCGCCGACCCCCGACCAGATGCTGGCCGCCGCCGCGGCGGTCGACACCGGCGGCGGTGTCCTGTTCATCGTCAAGAACTACGAAGGCGACGTGATGAACTTCGAGATGGCCAACGAGATGGCCGGCGGTGCGATCGCTACGGTGATCATCAACGACGACGTGGCGGTGGCCAATTCGACCTGGTCGACCGGCCGGCGCGGCGTGGCCGGCACCATGATCGTGGAGAAGATCGTGGGTGCGGCGGCGGAACAGGGGCGCGACCTCGCCGCACTGCGCGCGCTCGGCGAGCGGGTCAATGCGCGCACGCGCTCGATGGGCGTGGCCTTGACGAGCTGCACTGTCCCCGCTGCCGGCAAGCCGACCTTCGACATCGGACCGGACGAGATGGAGATGGGGGTGGGCATCCACGGCGAACCGGGCCGGCGCCGGGTCAGCCTGCAGTCCGCGGATGCCATCGCGACGGAGATGATCGACGCGATCGTCGGCGACCTCGCGGCGGCGGCGAAGGGCGAAGCGATCCTGCTCGTGAACGGCTTCGGCGGTACGCCGTTGATGGAACTCTACGTGATGTATCACGCGGCCGCGCAGCGGCTGGCCCCCACCGGCGTGCGCGTCGTGCGCTCGCTGGTCGGCAACTACGTCACATCGCTCGACATGGCCGGATGCTCGCTCACGGTAGCGATGCTGGACGCCGAACTGAAATCGCTGTGGGATGCGCCGGTGCATGCTGCCGGCCTGCGCTGGGGTATGTAGGGCCGCGGCGACGTCGCAATATCGAGGCACTGGCGCGGAAGTGCCGCCTGGGGGACGCTCGGGTACGCCCGGGATCAACAGGAGATCGTGGCCATGACGCTGAGAACAGCTGCCTGCGCGCTGTCGATCGGGGCTTTCGGATTCGCGACGGGCATGCGAGTCGGGACCGACGGCGCGATCTACCGGATCGCGCCGGTGCCGGAACCGCAGATCTGGGCTTTGCTGGGTCTGGGACTCGCGCTGCTGGTTTTCGTGGGACGACGGCGCACCTGAATTCCGGTTGCCGCGGAGCGGATCTCCCGCCCCGCCCCGGTGCGAAGGCAACGGCACCGCACCCCGGTGGTGCGGGCCTCGATCGCGTCTGCTGCTCAAGTGTCTGGCGGCACTGGGGATTGCGCGCGTGGTACGGAAGCTGCAATTGGCAGCAGCCACGAGTCGGCGCCCGTGGACGCCCTGCGCCCGCGTGATGCAGGCACCGACAACCAGAGTCGAAGGAGATCGAGGGATGCAGTACGACCTGTTGCTCGCCGGCGGTCATGTGATCGTTCCGGCCAATGGGATCGACGGCGTGCGCGACGTGGCCGTGCGCGACGGGAGGATCGCGGCGGTGCTGCCGTCGAACACTGCCAGCGTCGCCCGCGAAGTGGTGGACGTGCGCGGCAGGCTGGTCCTGCCCGGACTGATCGATACGCACGCGCACGTGTTCCAGTACGTGACCGGCCGCTTCGGCATGGACGCGGATCTGGTCGGCGTGCAGTCGGGCGTCACGACGGTGATCGACCAGGGCGGCCCCAGTTGCATGACGCTGCCGGCGTTCGACGAATATGTGGTGAAACCGAAGGCGACCCGCGCGCTGGCGTTCCTGTCCGCCACCGGGCGCGACATCGTGCTGCGGTTGCCGGTTGCCGGATGCCGACGAGGCGCGCGTCCGCAAGGAGCTCGCCGGCAACCTGTGCCGCTGCACCGGCTATCGCGGCATCGTGCGGGCGATCCTGCGGGTACTCGAAGCGCGACGCGATGCAGCTCGCGGATAGCTTCACGCTGCCGTTCCCGCGTGAGCGGGTGTGGCAGGCGTTCCAGGACGTCGAGCAGCTCGTCGCCTGCCTGCCCGGCGCCTCGCTCGACAGTCCACCGGTCGATGGCGCGCTCGACCTGACATTCGCGGTGAAGCTCGGGCCGATGCTCGCGCAGTTCGGCGGCAAGGGCGAAGTCGCCTTCGAGTCGGGCGGGTATCGCGGCCGCGTGTCCGGGGCCGCGGCCGACAAGCGCAGCAATTCGCGCGTCAAGGCCGAAGCGAGCTTCGCGCTCGCGGCCATCGCCGAGAATGCGACGCGCGTCGAGGTGGTCGTCGACTACGCGCTGACGGGCAGCCTCGCGCAGTTCAGCCGCGGCAGCATCATGAAAGAGCTCGCCTCGGTCCTGACGCGGCAGTTCTCGCAGTGCCTCGAAGCAAGACTGACCGCTGCCAGTGCGGCGGCGCACGCCGCACCGGACGCCGCCGATGCGAAGCCTGCGCCCGAAGCCGCACCGCAGCCGGTCGATGGCTTGAGGCTGCTGCCGCGGCTGGCGTGGGCCTGGTTCCGCAGCCTGTTTCAGCGGGTGTGAGCGGAAGACATGGTCGAGTCCGATCCGAACGAGTCCGACGCGAACGCAGCGCTGCGGCTTGCGGCCGTGGTGCGACCGCACTGGACCCGGGTGGTGCCGGCTGGCGTGGCGCTCGGACTGGAATCGCATACGCTGCTGCACGCGGGCCCGCCGTTCGAGGTCGGCGAGGCGCCGAGCACGCCGATCCTCAACGCGGCCGCACTGTGCTGCGTGCATGAAGGCTGGGCGGTCGATCTGCCCGCTGCGAAAGCGCTGATCGAAGCCGGTGGCGTGCGGCTGCAACCGGCGCAGGACCGCAGCGCCGTGACGCCGTTGGCTGCGGTCATCTCGCCTCGTGCGGCGCTGGTCGAGGTGCAGGACGCCGCGCAGCCGGCGCGCCGCTGCTGGTCACTGCTGCCGAGCGGACCCGGGCCGGATCTGCGCTTCGGCGCGGGCGATGTCGCGATCCTGCCGCGGCTCGCCTATCGCGACGAGCGCCTCGCGCGGCTGGTTGCAGCGGCGTTGCCGGAGCCGATCGACCTCGACGCCATCGCCACGGCAGGCCTCGAAGCGCAGGACGACCTGCACGGCTCGACCTCGGGCGCCACGCGTGCGCTGGCCGGCGTAATGCTGGCGCGGCTCGCCGAGGACATTGCGGCCGCCGACGAACTGCGCGGCGTGCTCGATGCCAGTCCGCTGTTCTACCTGCCTCTGTGGATGGCTGCGTGTCGTCTGGTCGCGGCTGCCGTCGAAGCGGTTCCGGGATCGCCGTGGGTCACGCGCTGCGCCGGTAACGGACGCCGCATCGGCGTCACGCTCGCGGGCGCTCCGGGCCGCTGGATCACGGCACCTGCCGAGGCGCCGGCCGGACCGCGCATGGCTCGCATCGATGCTTCCGTGCGCACCTGCGGCGTGATCGGCGACAGCGCGATCATCGATGCCTCGGGTTTCGGCGGTGCGGCATTGGCGCATGCCGAGCCGACACGGCAGGCGCTGGGGGTGTACGCCCCACCGGAAGCGGACGCGATCGCGGCTATGATCCTGGCCCGCCCCCATCCGCGCTTTCAGCGCTTCGGTCTCCGGATCGGTCTCGATGCCACGGCGGTCAACGCTGCCGGCATCGCGCCGGTCGTGGTCATCGGCATGATCGACGCGGCGGGAGAGCAGGGCCTGCTCGGGCGCGGCGTCTATCGTCCTCCGCTGGCGCTGTTCGAGGCGGCTGTTCCCGCGAGGCCTCAGCCTTGACCTTGTCCCCGAGTCCCTGATTTAAAGCGGTTGCCCAACCCCTGGTGCGCGATTTGACGGTGCACGGCGCACGGCCAGCAAGCCCTTGATATGATCGTTGCACTCGAAGCCGGCAACTTCATGCCGCAACGAGCGATTCTGCCGTATCGCCGATCGTCTGTTCGCCAGCGAACATACGTCGTCGAACGTTTTGCCAGAATCGCTGCTTCGCCAGAAACCGGCCTTCAGAAAAATCGATGCAAACCTCGGGAATCGTCCGCGCGCTTGCGTGGACCAGTAGGGCGGTAATTGCTCTGATGCTGGGGGCTGTCTGCTGGGCAGCCTGGATCTCCATTCACTATTGGAGCGGGATCGGCGTATGAACAAGCGCCAGACTCGAATGTTCGCGCTCGGCTCCACAGCGCTGGCAATCGTCGTCTTCATCGGGCTCACGATCGACAGCCACCGCCAGTTTCCCGAGCTGACCCAGGCCCAGAACATCACGCCGGCTGTCAGTCGTGGCAAGGACGTCTGGCATGCCAACAACTGCATCAATTGTCACACCCTGTTTGGGGAAGGAGCTTACTACGCCCCCGACCTGACCAAGATTACCCAGCAGCGCGGGGCTGCCTACCTGCAGGCCTATCTGCACGATCCATCCAAGTTCTACGACGAAAAGAAGCACCGCCGACTGATGCCGCGGCAAGACCTTTCCGACGCCGACATCGTCGACGTGATCGCGTTTCTCGACTGGGTTAGCAAGGTGGATAACGCCGGCTGGCCGCCGCGACCCATTCTAGTCAGCGGCGCTACGTATCCGGGCACCGACCGCTCCCTCGCGGAGGCAACTGCCGAACCCGTGCCCGGCGAGGAAATGAGCACTGCACCGCCGGCGGCTCGACCGGTGAATCAGGGCGACGACCCCATCGCGCTCGGGGAGCGCGTGTTCCGCAGCGCACAACCGGCATGCACATCGTGCCACTCCATCGTGGCGGGAGTTGCGATGGCGGGGCCGTCTCTGGCTGGTGTGAATGCACGCGCAGCGATCACCATCCAGTCGCCTGATTACAAGGGTCAGGCCAAAGACGTTTTGGGCTATCTGCGCGAGTCGATCATGCAGCCCAGCGCGCACGTTGTCGCAGGCGGAATGTACGGTGCCAACGGCGTGTCGTTCATGCCGGCCACTTTCGCCGCCAGCCTGGAGCCAGCGAAAATCGACCAGCTGGTGGCCTATCTCACCACGTTGAAATAGCGCACCGCGCCACCGAAAGGAAGAGCTTCCATGCGCTACAAGAGTCAATCCGTCGCTTATTGGTATTTCGCGGTCGCGATGCTGCTCTTCGGGCTGCAAATCGTGTTCGGCCTGCTCTCGGCCGCCAAGTATCTGGGACCCGATCCGTTGTTGTATGTCCTGCCGTTCGACGTAACCAAGGTCATCCATACCAACCTGCTGATCGTCTGGGTGCTCACGGGGTTCATGGGCGCCACCTACTGGATGGTGCCCGAGGAATCGCGCACCGAGCTGTACAGCACGAGACTGGCGTACTGGCAGCTGGGGTTGTTCGTGGTGACCGGCGTCACTGCGGTGATTGGATATCTGTTCCGCTACGGCACTGGCAACAAGCTGCTCGAGCAACCGCTGCCTCACAAGATCGCGATCGTGGTGGTGATGCTGATGTTTCTCTACAACATCGGCATGACCATCTGGCGTGTGAAGCGCTTCACCACGCCAGAAGCGGTGCTGTTGCTTGGGTTGGCGAGCGCGGCGCTGTTGTATCTGCCAGCGTTATTGAGTTTCGACAACTACACCGTATCGATCTTCTATCGCTGGTGGACCATCCATCTGTGGGTCGAGGGGGTATGGGAAATGATCCAAGGAGGCTTCCTGGCCTATCTGCTGATCCGGCTATCGGGCGCGGACCGCGAGGTGATGGAGAAGTGGCTCTACGTCATCGTCGGCCTGGTCTTCATCGCTGGCATACTGGGCACCGCGCATCATTACTACTGGGTGGGAGTGCCGAGGTATTGGTTGCCCATAGGCGGCCTGTTCAGCGCGCTTGAGCCGCTAGCCTTGATCGGCATGGCAATGTATGCCTATGGCGCGATGCGCCGCGCGGGCATGCAGCATCCCAACACGCTCGCGCTGCACTGGACCTTGGGCTCGGCCATCTACACGCTCTTCGGTGCCGGCCTGCTGGGCTTGGCCCACACCTTTCCCGACGTCAACAAATGGACGCACGGCACGCTCATCACCGCAATGCACGGCCATGCCGCGTTTTACGGGGCTTACGCGATGATCGTGATGGCGATGATCACCTACGCGCTGCCGGCGATGCAGCCAGATCGCCCGGAGCGCGGCACTTCGCTGGGCTATTGGGCCTTCTGGGCTCAGCTCACGGGCATGTTCGGCATGACGTTGTCGTTCGCCACTGCGGGTATCGCTCAGGTCTATCTGGAACGCATAATGGGCTTGGGCTACCTGGACGCACAACTCAAGATCCAGGTCCACTTCTTGATGCTGGTGGCGACCGGCACCCTGTTCGCGCTTGGCGTGGCGTTGTTCCTGTTCGACTTCTTCCGCTATCCCCCGCGCTTCCCGGTCTCAGCAACCGCTTCCCCGGCGGGTCCGGAGGGGTCTGAGCAAGCCCCTGGCGCGGTGGCGCGCGCAGCTGGTGCCTGAGCCTGGTGCGTTGCTGAGCCCCCCATGGATTGCCGCGCCGGTCGCGGAGCCGTTCTACCTCGCCAATGGCAACGAAGTCGCGGTGTTCGAGCGTTGCCATGAGCGTGGCTTGGCGGTGATGCTCAAGGGCCCCACGGGCGTTGGCAAGACACGCTTCGTCGAGTTCATGGCCTGGCGCCTGGGCCGGCCGCTCATCACCATCTCCTGCCACGACGACCTGAGTGCCAGTGACCTCGTGGGCCGCTTCTTGATCCGGCACGACGGCACGGCTTGGCAGGACGGACCGCTCACCCGCGCCGTACGCGAGGGCGCCATATGCTATTTGGACGAGGTGGTCGAGGCGCGCCAGGACACGGTGGTGGTGCTTCATTCGCTGAGCGATCACCGCCGCATGCTGCCGATCGACAAGACCGGCGAACAGCTATGCGCTGCGGCGGGTTTCCAGCTCGTGATTTCCTACAACCCGGGCTACCAGCGCATGCTGAAAGACTTGAAGCCGAGCACGCGCCAGCGCTTTGTCGCGTTGGATTTCGATTTCCCGACCGCGGAGCACGAGGCTGCGATCGTCGAACGAGAAGCCGGCGGCATCGACTCGGCCACCGCTCGGGCCCTGGTCGACCTGGGCCGGCGCTTGCGCGCACTGCAGGATCGCGGTCTGGCCGAGGTACCGGGCACCCGCCTGCTGATTTCGGCCGCGCAACTCATCGCAACCGGCATCGGCCTGCGAGAGGCGTGCCGGGCGGCCATCGTAGCGCCTCTGTCGGATGATGAAACCCTGATCGGTGCCATGCGCGACTTGGTCGATGCCAGCTTCCCCTGAGCCGGCACTGCATCGTGGCTGAAGCGGAGGACGTCATCGTCGATGCGGCACGCCACGCTACGGACTACGCGCACGCGCTGTGGCGGCGCCATCGACCTCGGCCCGCCGGTGCTCGCACCTGGACGCTGGCGGACCTCATTGCGCGCATAGATCTGCTGGTCGTGGCGGTGTTCGGTAAAAGCTGGCCGATCCGTTCGGCGCGCCCTCCCGCCTCGACCGGCTTGCTCGCGCGCGTTTTCAGTTTCCCGCAAGGTCCGCGGGCGATCGCGATTTTGCCCGCCACCGACGGCGTGCAAATCTGGCTGCCCGCCGACTCCCACCTGACCGACGAGGTGCAAGCCGCCGGGTTCTATCGCCTTCTGGCCTTGCAACAGGCGACGCGCGCATATCGCGGCAGCGCGACGATCTGGGCGCAAACGCGCAATCCGCTCGAACAGGACCTCCTGTTGCTGCTGGAGGCCGAAGCTGCCGATGCCGATCTCGTGCGTCGCCTTCCGGGCCTGGCTCAGCCGCTGCAGGCGCTGCGCATGTCGGCGCTTGCCGCGCGACCACCACTTGCCCGTTTTTCCGCGAGCCAACAGGCAGTGGAGCAAGCCGTGCGCGATCGGCTGGGGCAGACGCCCGACCTGGCCTTATCGGCTCTCGCTGAAGACTCGCTGCGAGGCGCGCGAGCCTGGGCGGCTCAACTGACCACGCGCATCGCGCCGGGAACAGCCCCTTTGTTCAAGGACCAGTGGACGGGCGAACTTCGCGCGCCTCCCGTCGGGACAAATCCCGCGGAGCTTTTCTCCGCCGGCCACGAGACACTCGGGAGCGACACGCGGGTTCCCCGCAGTGCGCGGCTGCTGCGAGCACCGCGTGTGCGCAAAGCGCCCGCTGATGAAGAAGACGCGACGCCAGGGGCCTGGATGGTGCAGACGTCGCAGCCGCATGAAATGGCAGCCGACCCGATGGGCTTGCAGCGCCCGACTGACCGCGACGTCGATAATGCGGCCGAGGACTTTGCGGAGGACTTGTCGGCGCTGGCCGAGGCGCGTCAGCTCGCGACACCGGGCCCAGCGAAAGAAGTGCTGCTGTCGGAGGACCCGCCCGCAATGGCGACCCGCCGGGCCCGCCAGGCATCCCGCGCCGACACAGCGTCCGACGTCGCAGTCTTCGACTACCCCGAGTGGGACTGCAAGGCGGGCCTGTATCGCCACCCCGGAGCAAAGGTGCATGTGCTGCCCGCAGCGACCACGGGCGACGAGATGTGGTTACAGGCCACCTTGGCGCGGCATCGATATCTGCTCGCAGGTGTGCGGCGCGGTTTCGAGATGCTGAAGGCCGAACGCGTGGAACTACGGCGCCAGCTCGACGCCGACGACATCGATCTCGAAGCCTTGGTCGAAGCCCGAGCCGACTTTGCCGCCGGACTGCCGATGGCCCAGGCCGTGTACCGCGGCACGCGACCGGCGCGACGTTCACTGGCCATCACGCTGCTGGTCGATATCAGCGGTTCCACCGACAGCTGGGTCGCGGCCGGGCGACGCATCATCGATGTCGAACGCGAGGCGCTGTTGCTGGTGTGCATCGCTCTGGAAGGCCTGCGAGAACCCTATTCGGTGCTGGCTTTCTCCGGGCAAGGTGCCCAGGGAGTCACCCTGCGTGAACTCAAGCGCTTCGACGAGGCCTATGGCGAATGCGTCGCCTTGCGAATTGCCGCGCTCGAGCCCGAAAATTACACGCGCACCGGCGCCGCCGTGCGGCACGCGGCAGCAGGGTTGATGCACCAGCCGGTCCGGCACCGCCTGCTGCTGGTCCTGTCCGACGGCAAGCCGAACGACGACGACGAGTACGACGGCCGCTACGGCGTCGAGGATCTGCGTCAGGGGGTGGCAGAAGCGCGCCTGCAAGGCATCAGTGCGTTTTGCCTGACGATCGACCGGCAGGCTGCCGGTTACCTGCGGCGCGTTTTCGGCGTCCATCACTACACTTTGCTGCGTGAGCCCGAACGACTACCCGCGGCCTTGATGGCTTGGATGCGCCGCTTGCTGTCGCATTGACAATTGCGCCAGGAGGCGGTTGCCTTGGGCAATGAGTTGATCCTGCCATGTCACGAGCATCCTGCGGTGCCTCACTCCCGGGCCCGACCCGGGAAGCCAAGTCTGCACGATTCCGACAAGGCGCTGCCGAAGGACCAGAACGGGTAGTTCACGCTCTCGGAGATCGCATGTCCTTCTAGGGCCTGTTAACACTAATGATCATGGTTGTGAGATACTGCGTGGATGGAAATCACCGAAGCGCAGTACCGCGTGATCGAGCACTGTTTACCGACACAACGCGGCAACGTGAGCCTGTCCAATCTGCGGGTGTTGAACG
>JBBQHP010000064.1:0-24023 GCA_038324085.1 Burkholderiales bacterium | reverse complement strand
ACAGACGGTGGCAACAGGTAGGCAGTGTCTCGATCGACGCAAACGAAGCGGCTCATTGCGAACATCTCCTCAACGCACTACCCCAATTATCTCGGATCGCGGCAGTATCCAAAAGTCCGGAAAGTCCGACAGACTCCTAGGAGCGCGCCAGACCTGCCGCGCCGCCTCGCGGCGTTGACACAATCAAGATTCGTAACGATACTGCGTGCCATTCGCATTACCAATCAATAGGATTTGGTGGCCGTGCGGTGGTGTCTCGAAGATTGTGGAAGGCTGGCGGTCATTGCCCTGATACCCATGCTGGCCGATTGCGGCGGCGGCGGCGGCACGGATGCCAGGGCCGCTGCGACGGGAATGTCGGCCGCGGCCCAGCTCGGTGAGCTGATCTTCAACGACACGTCCCTGTCCTCGCCGGCAGGGCAGGCGTGCGTCAGTTGTCATCAGCCGTCCGTCGCGCACGCGACCAACGACGTGGTGCAGGCCGGCGCCGCTGCCAGGCATTTCGGCCTGCGCAATGCCCCGTCGTTGCGCTACCTGAGGTTCAGTCCGAACTTCAGCTTCACGTCGGACGGGCCGACCGGCGGCTTCTTCCGGGATGGGCGCGCGATCACGTTCACCGATCAGGCCCAGCGGCCGTTCCTCAATCCCGACGAGATGAACAACAGCGACATCGTGACGGTGCTCGCCAAGGTCGCGGCCGCGCCGTACGCCGCCGAATTCAGACGAGTCTGGGGCGCGGACGTATTCAGCGACCCGGTCAATGCGTTCAACAAGCTCGGCGCGTCGTTGGCTGCGTACGAGCGCGAGGATCCCGACTTCGCGCCGTTCAGTGCCAAGTTCGATCTGTGGCGGGCCGGCAAGGTGGCGCTCACCGCGAACGAGCTTCAGGGCTGGGCGTTGTTCAATGATCCGGCGAAAGGCAACTGCGCAGCCTGTCACCCCGGTACTGCGCCCGATCCGGTGACGCCACCGCTGTTCACCGACTTCACCTACGACAATCTCGGCCTGCCCCGCAACGCGGTCATCGCTGCGAACGCCGATCCCGTCTTCTTCGATCTCGGCCTGTGCGGCCCGGTGCGCCTCGACGTCTCCGATCCGACCCTGTGCGGCGCGTTCAAGGTTCCGACGTTGCGCAACATCGCGCTCACCGCACCTTACTTCCACAACGGCGTCATCGCGACGCTGCGCGACGCGGTCCGGTTCTACGTCACGCGCGATACCGATCCGTCCCTGTGGTATCCGCCCGACGGGCTCGGCGGCGTACTCAAATTCAACGACCTGCCGCCGCAGTACGTCGGCAACGTGAATACGTCCGAGGGCCCCTACAACCGCCATCTCGGCGACGCACCGGCCCTGACCGACACCGAGATCGACCGGGTGGTCGATTTCCTCAACACACTCACCGACGGGTATTGATCGTGACGAATGATCTGCTTCCGCGTGGACGCCGGCCGCTGGCCTCCGTGGTTCATGTCGCGCTGGCGCTGGGTTTCGCCGTTGCGCCCTTGGGTGCAGCGCGCGCGCAGGACGTCGCCGAGTTGAAGGCCAAGCTCGAAGCGCTGGAGCGGCAGGTGCAGGCGTTGAAGGGCGAACTGGAGAAAGTAACGAAGAAAACGGCGGAAGTAGATGCCAAGGCGGAGGCGCTGGCGGCCCAGCAGGAAGCCGGCGGCGGCGCCGGTTCGGCGCCCGGTGCGTTCGCGACGAACGTCGCAAAGCCCGCGTCCGCGCTCGAACCGGCGTCCTACGATTCGCGGCCGGGACAGGTATCGGTGTTCGGTTACGGTGAGATCAACTACAACCGGCCGCGCGATTCGAGCCAGTCGCAGGTGAACGTGCGACGGGCCGTGCTCGGCTTCGGCTACCGCTTCAATGAACGCCTGCGCATGGTGTCCGAGTTCGAGTTCGAGAACGCAGTCACGTCCGCGGACGATGGCGGAGAAGTGGCCGTGGAGCAGCTCTATCTCGACTACAGGGTGGCCGGGAAGGTGAGCCTGAAGGCCGGACTGTTCCTGCTGCCGATCGGGTTGCTCAACGAAATGCACGAGCCGACGCGCTACTTCGGCGTCGAGCGCAACGACGTGGAAACCCGCATCATCCCGACGACGTGGCGCGAGGTCGGCGTGGGGCTGTACGGCCTGTTCGACAATGGCATCTACTACGACGTCGGGGTCACCTCCGGCTACAACATGCACAAGTGGGACGGCACCGAAGGGCCGGGGGCGCCGCTCGCGACGATCCACCAGGAAGGCGCCCAGGCCGCTGCCAAGAATCTGGGTGCGTACGCCGCGCTGCGCTATTTGGGCGTTCCGGGGCTGCGCCTGGGGTCGGGCATCTGGAGCGGCAATTCCACCCAGGGCAACGGTCCGTTCAAGGCCGGTACCAGCAGCTTCGACCTGTCCGGTATCAACGGGCGCATCACGCTGTGGGACACCCACGCGGTCTGGCAACCGGGCCTTTGGGATCTGCGGGCCCTGTATGCACGGGGGACGATCGAGCAGGCGGGGAGGATCAACGACGTCCTGGTTTCGCCTTCGGTCGGTTTCACCGGCGGCTTCGTGCCCCGGACCTTCGATGGCTGGTACCTGCAGAGCGCCTACACCATCTGGGAACACGGCGACTTCGTACTGAAACCGTTCGTGCGCTACGAACGGTTCAACACGCAACGCACCATGCCCCAGGGGTACGAAGCGTTCACCGATCCGAACCTGGCCGAACGTGTGGTGACGGCCGGTGCCAGCTTGTTCATCACGCCGAATGCGGTGATCAAGGCCGACTATCAGCGCTACCGCGCGGACGTCGATCGGAGCCGACTCAACATCGGCCTGGGCTACAACTTCTGACCGGCGATCCGCGTGACCCCGATGACCTCGATCCTGCGCGACGCGACGCCCACTCGGCGCCACCCCGACGCGCCGATGCGCTCCCATGCGCCCTGATCGATCCTCGAAGCCGGACGGGCGGCGTCGGAGGGTGCTGCTGCTCCTCGCCTTCGGCGGCCCGGCCTTGCTGCCGTTCTGGAATATCGCGGCGGCGGCGGAGGGATCGGCTGCGACCCTGTCGGCCACGGAGCGGTTTCTCGTGGAAGTTTTCGGCACACCGCCGAAGCCGGAGGTGGTCTGGCTGACGCCGGCGCTGCAGGCCCGGATCCAGGAAACGTTGGGGCATCCCTATCGCCAGGCACGTCTGCGGTACTGGCGTGCGAACGACACGGTGGCGTGGATTCTCGACGAGATCGGCAAGGAATTTCCGATCACGGCCGGATTCGTCGTGCGCGATGGCAAGCTCCAGGATGCGCGGGTCCTGATCTACCGCGAGAGCCGCGGCGGCGAGATCCAGCAATCGTCCTTCCTGCGCCAGTTCGACGGGGCGGCGCTCGCCGACGACCGGCATCTGACGCAGCGCATCGACGGCATCACCGGGGCGACCATGTCGGTGGACGCTATGCAACGCATGGCGAAGACGGCGTTGCTGCTGACCGCGCGCATCGGATCATGAATCGGGATTTCCACGGCAGTCGTCACCGCGAAGGCCTGCGGCTGCGACTGCGGGTGCTCCACCGCTGGTGCGGGCTCGTCTCGGCGGTGGGGATTCTCTGGCTCGCGCTGACCGGCATGCCGTTGTTCGCTTCCGACTATTTCGAACTGGCGCGGCGGCCGGTGCCCGCGCGACTCCAGCAGGCGCTCTACGGTATCGATGCGGCGCAGAGCGTGAGCGTCGTGCAGGCCGGGCACAGCTTTGCCGGAACCGACATGCACTGGTCGTTCGACGGTATCGAAATCGTCGATGCGCCCGGCGCGCCGCTCGCGTTGCGGGCCCATGGCGAGCACCTGTTCGCCATCGGAACCCGCGGCGTCGTGTTGCTCTCGCCCCGGGGTGAGGTCATCGAGCGCATCGGTGCTGACTCGATCCCTCTGGGCGAGCTGGATGCGACCGGAACCGACGCCAAAGGAGCGATCTGCCTGCGCGATCGATCGGGATCGTCCCGTTGCACGATCGACGGAATCGATTGGTCGCCGCCGTCACCGGGCGACATCGCGTGGGCGATTGCGGGCGGGGCGGCGCACGCCAGCATCAGCTTCGAGCGCTTCTTCCAGGACCTGCACGCTTTGCGTTTCCTGGGCTGGGGCGGACCCTTGCTCGGCATCGTCTTCGGACTGGCGCTGAGTTTCCTTGCGTCATCGGGTCTGGTGGTGACACTCACGCGCCACAGGCATCACCGATAGCCTCGCGTCGCGGGCCCCGGGGCGCGCAGCCGGGGCGACAACGGGCTCGGGCGAGCCAGCGCAGGCGATCCACGTGAGACGGGCATTTTTCCGATTGACGTTCGCTTAAGTAATGCGAATACTTCGCATTCGTGATCTGATTTAGTTCACGCAACCCAGGCAGGCTGCGGCCCACCCAGGACACGGCCCCTTTGATGAATTCTCCCCGTCAATCCCTGATCGTCCGGCTGGCAGCGCGCTCTGCGACAGTGAAGGGGGGCCTCAAAGCGGTCTGGGGACGGCGTGACCACCCAGCCGGAACGTGCACCGCATGATGCCGATCCATCCGTTGCCGCCCCGGATCTCGCGACCCACGCTGGCGCTCGTCGTCGCTGCGCACGCCGCCGTGGCGGCCCTTGCGCTGACGTGGTCGACGCACCACCGTCCGACCGAGCCCACGCCGCTCATGGTGACCCTGATGGCCGCACCGCCCGAGCCGGACCGCCCGCCGGTGCCGCTCCCGACGCCGCCGGCGCCGGAGCCGGCGGTACGACCGGAACCACCGCGCGACGTCGCACCGCGGCCGATGCCGAAGACGACGGTAGCGGAACCGATTCCGGCTCCCGAGCGGGTATACCCGGAACCCGAGCCCGAGCCACCGCCCGCGGAAGCGCCGAGGCCATTGGCCGAAACTCCGGCCCCGCCCGTGCCCGTGCCCGCGCCTCCGCCGGCGCCGGTCGCCACGTCGTCGCCCGAGATGGCGACGGTGGCGCTGGCGGCCGCGAAGCCCGATCCGCCCCGGAGCCTGGCGGCCCCGGCGCCCGCGACGACGCCCGCGGCCGCGCCCGCCGAGGCCGATCCGGCGCCGCAGGTGTGGCAAGCCGACTACCTGCGCAACCCGAAGCCGGAATACCCGAATTCGTCGCGGCGTATGGGGGAACACGGCACCGTGATTCTTCGGGTGCTCGTGAATCCTGCGGGCGATGCCACCCGGGTCGAGCTGAAGGGGACCTCGGGATATCGCCGGCTCGACGACTCGGCGCTCCTCGCGGTCCGGCAATGGAAATTCGTGCCTGCGCGCCTGGGCGAGCAGCCCGTAGCAGCGTGGGTCTTGGTCCCGATAAGGTTCACTCTCAAAGGATGATTTCGATGGCGAACGACAATCCGTATGGCATAGGTTCCTTCCTGTCGCAGGGCGATCCGGTCGGGCTGCTCGTGCTGCTGAGTCTCGCCCTGATGTCCGTGGCGAGCTGGTATCTGATCGTCCAGAAGAGCATCGGCAACCGGCGACTGCAAAGGCGCGTGCAGACGTTCCTGGAGCGATTCCACGACGCGCCGTCGCTCGATGCCATCGGCGCCGACCTGGCGCGCGATGCCCCGGAAGACCCGTTCGGTCGTGTCGCTGCGCAAGGCATCGAGGCGCGCCGGCACTATCGCCGTTCAATGGCAGGCGGCCTCGTCGATGCCGGCGGCCAGAGTGAATTCCTGACCCGTTCGATACGTCGCGCCAGCATCCGGGAAGCAGGCGCGCTCGAGTTCGGGTTGTCGCTGCTGGCGTCGATCGGCAGCACGGCTCCGTTCGTCGGCCTGTTCGGCACGGTGTGGGGCATCTATCACGCGCTCATCAACATCGGGGCGAGCGGCGCGGCGACGCTCGATGCCGTGGCCGGCCCGGTGGGCGAGGCCCTGATCATGACCGCCGCGGGATTGTTCGTCGCGATTCCGGCCGTGCTTGCGCACAACGCGTTCGCGCGCACCAATCGCGCGGTGCTGGCCGAGCTCGATGGCTTCGCGCACGACCTGCATGCCTTCCTCACCACCGGCGCGAGGCTCGACAGCGGTCCGCTCGTCGACTCCGTGCGGCGGGCGGGCGCGGGCCCAGCCCTGCCGGAGGCGGCCTGACATGAACTTCGGAGGCTTCGACGGCGACAGCGGCGCGCGGCCCACGCCGGAGATCAACATGGTCCCGTTGATCGACGTGATGCTCGTGCTGCTCATCATCTTCATAGTGACTGCGCCCCTGTTGACGCACGCAGTCAAGATCCGGCTTCCCAGCGCCTCGAACCAGGTGAATCTCGAGAAGCCGGAGACCGTCACGCTGTCGCTGGACGCCGCCGGTGGCGTGTTCTGGAACGACCAGCCCATCGAGGAGGCACAGCTCGCCGCCAGGTTCGCGGAGGCCGCGGCGCGCATCCCGCAACCGGAGCTGCATCTGCGCGCCGAGAAGACCACCGAGTATCAGAGGATCGCCGCAGTGATGGCCGGGGCGCAGAGTGCCGGCTTGACGCGGGTGGGCTTCATCACGGAGCCGCAGCGACGATGAACGAGTCGCGCACGGTACCGGTGGCGCCGGTTGCTCGCGCGCCTGGCGGGGGGGCGTGCGACCGCGCATCGAAGCCGAAGCGGATATTCGACAGCCGAGTGCTGTTCGACGGCGGACAGGAACTGCAGATCGAACACAACGGCGAGATCTATACGTTGCGCGTCACCAGCAAGGGCAAATTGATCCTCACCAAATGACGGCCGTCGGCGTCGTTCGCCGCCCCGGCTCGCAGCAGCGCAGCACCCACCTCAGCCAGCCAACCGGGCCGTTGCTTCCGGATAGCCAGCCAGCCATGACTATCTCAGGGAGAGACCATGAAGAACCCACCCGCCCTGCGGCCGATCGCGGCTGCACTGGCTGCCATCGGATCGCGCCGACGCGCGATCGACGCGCCCCGACGCACCCCGGGGCGCGGTGCGTCCCGGGATCCGGCGCGCCCGCGCACGGCCTGGCTGCCGCTCGGTGCAATGTTGACCGGGGTCGTGTTCGCCCCGCTTCCCGTGCTGGCGGAGGACGGCGCGGGCACCAAGGCCCTGCCGGCCGGCGAGACCGTGCTCCCGACCGTCCAGGTGGAGGACTCCGCGGTGCCCGAATCCACCGGCTACCAGGGCGGACCGACGCGCATCGGCAAGATCAAGCAATTGGCGAAGGACATTCCGCAGTCGGTGACGATCGTGCCCGAGAAGCTGATCACGGAGCGGGGTTCCGATACGCTGAAGGACGCGTTGCGCAACGTCGCGGGTCTGACCTTCAATGCCGCGGAAGGCGGCCGCATCGGCGACAACATCACGTTGCGGGGCTACAGCGCCGTGAGCGACCTGTACCTGGACGGGATGCGCGACGTTGCCCAGTACAACCGCGATACCTTCAACTACGAACAGATCGACGTGCTGCGCGGGTCGGCCTCGATGGTCTTCGGCCGCGGTTCGACCGGAGGCGTGATCAACCAGGTGAGCAAGGTGCCGCTCCTGGAGGATCGGTCCCGGCTGTCGATGACGCTCGGCAGTTTCGACTACAAGCGCGTCACCGCCGACCTGAACAAGAAGCTCGGGGACGAGGCCGGCCTGCGCATCAACGCGATGCTCACCGACGGCGACACCTTCCGCGACTACGCGCATACCGATCGCAAGGGCATCGCTCCATCGGTGCGCTGGGGCGTCGGCACGCAGAACGAGTTCATCCTCTCGCTCTACCATCTCGAATACAACGACCTGCCGGACTACGGCATTCCGATCGTGAACAAGACCGGGGGCCGACCGATCGACGTGCCGATCAGGCGCTTCTACGGCATCGCTTCCACCAACTACCAGAAGGACAGCGCGACCATTGCCACCGGCGGCTGGACGCACCGCTTCGACGCGGACACCGAGTTGAAGACCGTCGTGCGCCGGGGCGATTTCAGGCGCGATCTGCGCGCGGTGGCGCCCAGCACCGGCTCGGCCCAGATCATCACCGACTCGACCGCCGTCAATCGGGGCCGCCAGGCGCGCGGGGCGGACGAGAGCACGGTGACCTTGCAGTCGGACCTGACGAGCAGACTCGACCTGCTCGGGATGAACCATTTCATTCTCGCGGGGACCGAATACGTCAGGGAGTACGCAGATCGCTGGAGCTACGCGAACGCGAACACGACGCCGACCGCAAACGGCGATCCGGCGACGACGGTGGGCGATCCGGATCCGTTCCCGGCCTTGCCTGCGAACTACAGCAACTCCTATTTCCGGGTCAATCCGCAGAGTTTCCATGCCACGACCCTGGGGCTCTACGGACAGGACATCGTCGAACTGGGCAAGCGCTGGAAGCTCGTGGTCGGAGCCCGCTGGGATCACTTCGATGCCGACTACACGCAGACGAGTTCCAACACCGCCACGCTGGGACAGGTCGCCGGTTTTCAGCGTCGTGACCGGGTGTGGAGCTATCGGTCCGGGCTGATGTATCAGCCGAGCGACGCCGCCACCTATTACGTTTCCTATGGCACCTCCTTCAATCCTTCGGCGGATCTCTATTCCCTCGATGCGCGCTCGCAGAACACGCCGCCCGAAAAGAACAGGAACATCGAGACCGGTGCCAAGTGGGAGCTGTTCGACGGCAACCTGTCGGCCCGCACCGCGATCTTCCGCACCGAGAAGACCAACGAGCGCAATACCGATCTGGCGGTGCCGGACATCGTCCTGCTGTCCGGCAAGCGCCACACCGACGGCATCGAGATCGAGGCCGCCGGGCGCATCACGCGCGACTGGGAGGTCTTCGCCGCGGTGGCGTTCATGAAAGCCGAGATCGACGAGCATCTCAATCCGAATGCGATCGGGTTGCGGCCGCCCAACACCCCGCCGTACACGGGAACGTTGTGGACCACCTACAATCTCGGCAATGGTTGGAAGGTCGGTGGCGGCGCCGATTTCGTCGGCGCCCGGCTCGGCTACGCGGTGCCGAACAACAACGTCTCCGCCCCGGTAGTGCGCCAGATCGACAGCTACGTGCGCGTGGATGCGATGCTGTCCTATGACCAGCCGCGCTACGCCGTGCGCCTGAACCTGTTCAACCTCTTCGATACCCGGTATTTCGAAGCGATCTATCCGAACGGTCCGTTCGCTTATCCGGGAACGACGCGCGCGGCGCAAGTCACGCTGACTTTGAAGTTCTGAGCGGGCGTCGCCGACAATGCCCGGAAGGAGTCTGCCCGATGATGCTGCAAGTCCCCGAGGCCATCAGCCTCGACGCGGTCGCTCGCATACGCCGGCTGATCGACGCCGCAGCCTGGACCGACGGGCGCGTCACCGCCGGCACGCAATCGGCGCAGGTCAAGAACAACCTGCAGCTGGCGGAGGATTCGAAGGCGTCGCGCGAGGCGCGGCTGATCGTCCTCGACGAACTCGGCCGCAGCGCGCTGTTCTTCTCCGCCGCGCTGCCCAAGCGCATCTACCCGCCGCTTTTCAATCGCTACGAAGGTGCCACCAACGCTTTCGGCAACCATGTCGACAATGCGGTGCGCACCTTCGCCCCTACCGGCGAGCACGTGCGCACCGACCTGTCGGCAACCGTGTTCCTCTCGGATCCGGGCGACTACGAAGGCGGTGAGCTGATCGTCCAGGACACCTATGGCGCGCACCCCGTGAAGCTCCCGGCCGGGGATCTGATCCTCTATCCGGCCTCGAGCCTGCACCGCGTGGAACCGGTGACCCGCGGGACGCGGGTCGCATCGTTCTTCTGGGTCCAGAGCATGATCCGCGACACGGAACGGCGTCGGTTGCTGTTCGAGATGGACATGGCGATCCTGCGGCTGCGCCAGGCGCAGGGCGACACCGAACCGGTGGTGGCGCTGGTCGCCTGTTATCACAACCTCACGCGGATGTGGGCGGAACTGTAGGCGACTGCGGCCGGGTTGATCCGGATCAATCGATCCGCGCACGGCCGGGTGTAGTCTCGCGCCCCGTCCGGACCTGGGAGAGCGAGTCATGAGCAAGTCGTACGTGGAGATCACCGACAACATCAATCGCGGCATCGTCGAACTGCGCAAGTTCGTGCCGGACGCCATGGGTGGATTCGGCGCGCTGTCGAAGGGTGCACTGAAGGCCGGCGCGCTGACCGAGATCGAGAAGGAACTGATCGCGTTCGCGATCGGCGTGGCCGGTCGCTGCGACGGCTGCATAGGCTTCCACGTGAAGGCGCTCGTGCGCCTCGGCGTCGAGCGGCAGCAACTGCTCGAGACGCTCGGCGTGGTCGTCTACATGGGCGGTGGGCCGGCGCTGATGTATGCCGCCGAAGCCGTGCACGCATTCGACGAGTTCACCGCGAAGGCGCAGGACGCCGCGACCTGACTGACGGGCCGGCCATCGCGCGGCTTGTCGTTCGGCCCCGGTCGGGGTCGAAACCGCCGCTTCAGGGTGATCTGGGGGCCGGCGGCTTCGACGTATCCGTGGGCGCGCGCTCGAGCAGGATGTCCTGCAGTCGGGTCTCGATCGCGCCCTTGATCTTCTTGTGCGGCAGGATGTAGAAGCGCTCGTCGCGGATCGCCTCGAACACGAGATCGCCCACCTGTTCCGCGGTGATGC
Organism: Burkholderiales bacterium; assembly: GCA_038324085.1. Lineage (GTDB taxonomy): Bacteria > Pseudomonadota > Gammaproteobacteria > Burkholderiales. The sequence continues at coordinate 13,446 of JBBQHP010000064.1, read as the reverse complement.
GGCCCGAAGACACCGCCTTGCGCAGCAGTTCCTCCCGCGTGATGTCGTCGGCGGTACGGGGCCGCTCCGGGTTCCTCAGGTCCGCCGGCCGGTTGCGTTCCGAGTCGGCGATGGCGGTGGGGACGTAGGCCGGGCACAGCACCGAGGTCTTGATGCGCGATGTCTTCGTGGCAAGGTCGTGGTGCAGGCACTCGGTCAGCGTCACCACCGCGTGCTTCGACACGCAATAGATGCCCATGCCCTGCGGCGAGATCAGTCCCGCCACCGAGGCCGTGTTGACCACGTGCGCCTCTTCGTCGTGCGCGAGCATCGACGGCACGAAACTGCGCAGGCCGTGGATCACGCCGTAGACGTTCACGCCCAGGCACCACTCCCAGTCCGCGACCGTGCTCTCCCAGGCGAGTCCGCCCGGGGCGACGCCGGCGTTGTTGCACAGCACATGCACCTTGCCGAATCGCGCGACGGCCGCGTCGCGCAGCGCATCCACGTCGCCGGCCTTGGAGACATCGCAACGCACGCCGATCGCCTCGTGGCCGGCGGCAGCAAATTCGGCTACTGCGCGATCGAGCGCATCCTGCTGCACGTCGGCCAGTACCAGTTTCATGCCTTCGCGGGCGAAGCGCTGCGCCATCGCGCGTCCCAATCCGCTCGCGCCACCGGTGACGACCGCCACCTTCCCCTTGAATTCCTTCATCGCGATTCCTCCGGGCAATGGGGCCGAAGTCTAGCCTACCGCGCCACGTCACGAGCATCGGCGCGCCGGCCGCGAGGGATGCCGCGCCGTCGCGCGATCGCCGGGCGGTCTCGCTTCGGCGTCCGGGCGCCGCGTTCTCAAGCCTCGGGCCGCGGTGTATTCTGCCGCTCTTGCTCGCACGGGGGATGAGATGCACGAGGAGAACGTCGGCACGATGCCGGTCCAGGACACGCACCGTTTCGACGAAGCTGCACTCGCGCACTGGATGAGCGCCCACGTGGCCGGATATCGCGGCGAACTCGTCGTGGAGCAGTTCAAGGGCGGCCAGTCGAACCCGACGTTCGCGCTGACCGCCGGCGGCGAGCGCTACGTGCTGCGCCGCAAACCACCCGGCAAGCTGCTGCCCTCGGCGCATGCGGTGGATCGCGAATACCGCGTGATCACGGCGCTGCGGGACACCGGGGTACCGGTCGCGAAGACCTACGCGCTGTGCGAGGACGATTCGGTCATCGGGACGGCTTTCTACATCATGGCCTACGTGCCCGGGCGGGTGCTGTGGGACCCTTCGCTGCCGGGCATGACCCGCGACGAGCGCGCGGCCATCTTCGACGAGCTCAACAGAGTCATCGCGCTGCTGCACAAGGTTGACTATCAGGGCATCGGCCTCGGCGACTACGGCCGGCCCGGCAGCTATCTCGAGCGCCAGATCGCGCGGTGGAGCAAGCAGTACCGTGCCTCCGAGACCGAGCGCATCGAGGCGATGGAACGGCTGATCGAATGGCTGCCGCAGAACATCCCGCCCGGCGACGAGACCGCGCTCGTGCACGGCGACTATCGGCTCGACAACGTCATGTTCCATCCGACCGAGCCGCGGATCGTCGCGGTGCTCGACTGGGAACTGTCCACGCTCGGTCATCCGATCGCGGATTTCTCCTACCACTGCATGACCTGGCGGCTCACCTCCGCGGAGTTCCGTGGCATGCACGGATTCGATTTTGCGGGCCTGGGCATCCCGGACGAGGCGGAATACGTCGCCACTTATTGCCGCCGTACCGGGCGCACGGCGATCCCGAACTGGGACTTCTACGCGGCCTACAACATGTTCCGGCTCGCCGGTATCCTTCAGGGGATCATGGGCCGCGTGGTCGCGGGGACAGCTTCGAGCGCCCACGCGATCCAGCAGGGCAAGCGCGCGCGGCCCATGGCGGAAGCCGGCTGGCGGCAGGTGGAGAACATCCTGCGCAAGGCCTGAGATGCGACGGGTGATTCATGATCGGTGGCCGGCGCTCGCAACCGGTGACCGGGCGAACGACCGATTCCCGCAGGCATACCGACGAGCCGCGCGTCCCCGGGCCGCGGTGACCGTACCAGAAAGGCATTCATGAAAGCGGTTCTCTGCAAGCAACTGGGTCTCCCCGACACGCTCGTCGTGGAAGACATTCCGTCGCTCCGGCCCGGCAAGGGTCAGGTCGTAGTCGCCGTGAAAGCGGCCGGCGTGAATTTCCCCGATACGCTCATCATCCAGGGCAAATATCAGTTCAAGCCGGAACCGCCGTTCTCCCCGGGGGGCGAGGTGGCCGGGGTGATCAAGGCGGTGGGCGAGGGCGTCACCGGCTGGAAGGTCGGCGATCGCGTCATCGCGGCGGCGACCTGGGGCGGCTTTGCGGAAGAATTGCTGAGCGACGCCGACCGGCTGGTTCCGCTGATCGATGCCATGGACTTCGTTCCGGCCTCGGCCTTCATCCTGACCTACGGCACGTCGTATCACGCGCTCAAGGATCGGGCGCACCTGCAGGCCGGCGAGACACTGCTCGTGCTCGGAGCATCCGGCGGCGTCGGGCTCGCGGCGGTGCAGCTCGGCAAGGCGATGGGTGCCAGGGTCATCGCGGCTGCGTCTTCCGATGCGAAGCTCGAGGTCTGCAGGGAAAACGGCGCGGATGAAGTCATCAACTACGCGTCCGATGACCTGCGCTCCCGGGTCAAGGCGTTGACGGCGGGCAAGGGCATCGACGTGGTCTACGACCCCGTGGGCGGTGCCTATTCGGAACCCGCATTGCGCGACATGGCCTGGAACGGGCGCTTCCTCGTGGTGGGTTTCGCGGCCGGTGACATCCCACGCATTCCGCTCAATCTGGCGCTGCTCAAAGGTTGCTCCATCGTCGGCGTGTTCTGGGGGGCATTCACCCGGAACGAGCCGGAACGCAACAAGGCCAACAATGCGGCCCTGATGCAACTGTTCGTCGAAGGCAAGGTCAAGCCGCACATTCACGCGACCTATCCGCTCGAACGCGCGGCCGAGGCGTTGAACGAAGTCATGAACAAGCGGGTGAGCGGCAAGGTCGTGCTGGTGCCGTAGCGCGCGACCGGCGTGCCGGCGGCAAACCGCAAGCAACGGCCGACGCGAAGCCTGTCCGAATCAAGCTGCCACTCAATCATCGGGTAACGACACGCCATGCTCAAACTCTACGAACACCCGCTGTCCGCCTACGCCATGAAGGTCAAGATGGCGTTGTATGCCAAGGGCCTCGACTTCGAGGCCAGCGTCCCCGAAGGTCTCTCGCTCGGCAAGACTGCCGGCGAATTCGTCGAGGCCAATCCGCGCGCGGAGGTGCCGACGCTCATCGACGGCGACTTCCAGGTGTTCGACTCCACCATCATCCTCGAGTACCTGGAGGACAAATGGCCGGAGCCGAAACTGCTGCCCGATACGCCGGCCGAGCGGGCAAGAGTGCGCATGATCGAAGATCTCATGGATACGCAGTACGAGCCCAACAACTGGGGCACGATGGAAGTGACGCGATTTCGCCGAGCCAGCGGCGCGCTCGCTGAGCGGCTGGTGGCGTTCGGTCATGCCAACATCGTGCGCCACCAGACGTGGCTCGACCGGCAACTCGAGGGTCGCCTCTGGTTCAATGGCGTGGGTTTCGGCTGGGGCGATATCGCGGTGGCGCCCTACCTCAACCGATCCGCCGGCTACGGTTACCTGCCGAAGCCCGGTTCGCGCCTCGCGGACTGGTTCGAGCGCGTCAACCTCGAGCCGCCGGTGGCGCGGGTCACCGAGCAGTTGAAGCAGACGATGGCCGCGCTGCCGGACCTCGGTGCGTTGCTCGAGGCGGGACAGATCAAGCGGCAGTATCGCGATCACCGGCTGGAATGGATGATCGCGGGCGGCGGCCTGTCGGTCGTGAAGGAAGGTATCGAGAAGGACAACATCCGCTTCAGCCGCGGCGTGCCTTGAAGGATCCACGTGGCCGCGCACGCCCTGGGGTTCGTAGCGATTATTTGTTGGCGCGGATCCGGCCGTTCGATCGGATTCATCTCTCCCCGGCGGCCGACGCCCGCACCAGGATGCGCTGAAAAGCCTGGAGGATGGACGACCGGGGTGATTCCAGAAGCCGGGCAAGTTCGCCCGCCTCGACGGTGCGCCCGGCCTCGAGCACCAGCACCTGGTGACAGAGTTGCGCTGCTTCCAGCGGATCGTGCGTGACGAGGACGACACCACGGCCGGTGTGTTCGAGGATCGCGAGGATGTCCCGGGTCAGTTGTTCCTTCGTGACGATATCGAGGCCGCCGAAAGGCTCATCGAGCAGCAGCCACCTTGGCGTCACGGCGAGAGCGCGCGCGAGGGCGACCCTTTGCTGTTGCCCGCCCGACATCTCGCGCGGATTCCTGGCGGCGAGTTCGGCAACGCCGCACAGCGCCAACGCTTCCAGGGCCCGGTCACGGGCAGCCGTCCGGCCAGTCAGGGCGCCAGCCAATCCAAGCGCCACATTGTCGAGCGCGCTCAGGGCGGGCCACAGCGCGAGATCCTGGAACACCATGCCGAGTGCTCGATCGTGCGGCTCCACGAGCACGGCGCCAGGCTTCGAGACCTGCACGCCGTCGAGGTATATCTCACCCTGAACAGGCGCATCGAGCCCCGCGATCAGCCTGAGCAGGGTGGACTTGCCGCTGCCCGAAGTGCCGATGACGGCGAGACGCTGCCCGGGCGCGAGCGTGAAGCTCACGGCGTCCAGTGCGAGGCGCTGCCCGTAAGCGGCGGAGAGATTCCTCACTTCCAGCCCTGTCGTGTTCATGGACGCCCGCGCATGAACACGGCTCTCGAGGCCACGAGGACCAGCACGGCACCGCCGAGGTAGGCCAGGCACAGCGCGGCGACGAGAGTCTCGGGCGCGTTTGCCATGACCGTGAAGATCGCCACCGGCAGGGAGTCGGCACCGGGGGGGCGCAGCAACAATACGGTGCCCGTTTCGGCGGTGGCCAGCAAGGCCACGAGCACCACCGATAGACTGGCGCCGCGCTGCATCGACGGGAGTGACACCGTGCGCAGGTAACTGCGCAGTCCGACGCCATGGACAGCCGCCGCCTGTGTCCAGGAATGCGACATGGCGGCCGCGGACACGAGCCCCAGCAGGACCGCGATCGGCACGAATCGCGCCGCAAGCGCCACGCACACGGTGAGCCGGCTGCGCAGCAGCCAGTCGAGCGCCGCTGGCGCCGTCGCGCCGTACAGCAGAATGCCGAGCGCGGTGAGCGCGGGCGGCAAAGCGAGCAATGTCAGCGACGAGACGATCGCGAGATTGCGCAGGCTCCGGTTGCGCGCGACGACCGTGGCGATCGCGAAACCGAGACCGGTCGCCAGCAAGCCGGCCCCGAGGGCATAGACGATGGTGTCGAGGATCGTCCGCGACACTTCCTCGGCTGCCCGTATCACTGGAACGCCGTGGCCCAGCGGCAACAGCAAGCCGGTCACCGGCAGCAGCAACACGATGCTCACGAGCAGCGTAAGCGCGAACGGGATCAAGATGCCTGCTACCGGGTGCGACCGGCGCGATGCAGGCTTCGTATCGCGGCTCAGCAAGGACGCCTCGACCCTCGGCGCAAGCATTCCGAACAGCGGGATGGTGATGGCCAGCGCGATCGCGGTGAGAGCCAGGCTCTGCCGGGCGGCAAGGTCGAAATCGTAGAACGCCGCGAAACTCACCAGTACTTCCCCTGCCGCCGTGGCGTAGCCGAGGATCTGGCCCGGCCCCGGGTCCGCCAGGGACAATAGCGCAGCAAAGACGGCAGCCGCCGTGGCTGGCCACGCCGCTGAATGCGTGGCGTATCGCAGGAGGATCGTTTCGCCGCCCGCGAGGCGCGCCGCGTCCGCCTGTCCTTGAGTGACCAGTGACACCGCGAGCAGCGTCGCGAACAGCACGAGCGGTACGCCCAGGGCGGAGCAGGCGAGAACGCCGGCGGTTGCCCCGGAGAGCAGGCCACCCGGGGACCAGCCGAGCGCGGCCCGCAACATCGCGAGACCGATCGCCCACAGGAAAGACGGCATGAGTAGTGGCAGGGCCAGCAAGGCAAGCAACAGGCGCCTGCCGCGGAATCGATAGCAGGCCGACAGCAATCCGGCCGGGAGTCCGAGCGCCAGCGAAATGGCTGCGACCGCCACGGCTACCTGAACACTGGTCAGCAGCGCGGCGCCATAACCGGCGCCGAGCCACGTTGCCGAGGGCATGGCCAGGGCTGCGACGAACAGCGATAGTGCGGGGGCCGCCAGCGCGACGAACGGAAGCAGCGCCGCTGCCCGCCAGGCCCCGGGCCGGTCGAGCACCAGTGGCGAAGTCACCTCCGGCTGGAATCCACCCACGCTTTCAGGAAGCCGTGGGAGATGACGTCGAGCTTCGTCGCGAGCCGCGCGTAGTCGAGCTTCATGGCGTGGAACGATGTCACCCCCACCATGCCGGCCGGAACCTTGATTCCCGGGCGCAACGGCAACTGCGCAGCATCGCTCGCGGCGAGCGCGGTTTCCGTCGCCGGGCTCAGCATGAAATCGATGAAGCGGCGACCCTGATCCGGATGCGGCGCGCCTTTCACCAGCATGACCGCATTGGGGACGACCACAGCGCCCATCCCGTCCTGGTCTGGAAACACGGTCGCCACCGGCTTGCCATCGCGCCTGGCTTCGGCGGCATCGTCGGTGTCGACCACGCCGAAGCCGCACTCACCGGCCCCGATCGCACGGCGGACTTCGCCATTGGACGAGAGCACCCGCACGCCATTCGCCTGCATGCGCTCGAAGAAGTCGCGCGCCCGGCGCTCTCCCAGGACCTGGAACAGTGCCGCCGCGTGCATGGACGTGGTGCCAAACAGCGGATTCGCGATGCAACCGAGATCGCGGTATTGCGGATCGGCGAGCAGCATCACGGACCGCGGCGCCCGGCCGGGCGCAATGCGCCGCGTGTTGTACAAGAGGACCCGGACCCGCGCGGAGAAGCCGATCCAGTGAAAATCGGGATCGCGGAATGCGGCAGGAAGGCCTGCGGCTTGCCCAGACCGATACGCTTCCGACACGCCGCGATTCTTCAGGATGGCCGTCCGGACCGGGTCCCCGCTCCAGAACACGTCCGCGCGTGCCCGGGCCCGCTCGGCGATCAGGCGATTGAGCAAGCCGGTGCTCTTGGTCTCTTCCGTGTCGGGAACCAGTCGCACGCGGATGCCGGTCTGTCGTTCGAACTGCTGCGCGATCGGTCGCGCGAAGACGTCATCCACGGACGTGTAGACAATCACTTCGGACGAGGCGCCGAGCGCCAGGGTGGCTGCCCCTGCCAAGGCGATGCCAAGCATGACGACGCGCGCGCTGGTCGCGCACCGGCCGATCGTGAGCCCGGAACGCGGACGAACGGCGCTACGGACTCGAGCCATAGGAAAAGTCGTCGAACGCGGTGACGCTGTCGGCCTTGGTCCAGAGTCCGACCGAACCCGACTTCGTGATGTGAGAGTCGTCGACTTCCATCGCCATCCGCCCATCGAGAAATACGGTGTGCTTCGTACCGTGGTATTCGACCCGCAAGGTATGCCACCGGTTGCCATCGACCTGGCCACCGAAGGATTTCGCGTCGACGTACCGGATCGTCCTGCGCGCACCGCGTTCGACGTAGTAGAACGATACGTTGTTCTCCAGGGCGTTCGCGCGCGCGACGTAGTAGCTGTTGCCGTCCTGGAAACGCCACATGACCCCGCCGGCCTGGTCCTCGTGCCCGGCCAGCGGATTGAACTTCACCTCCACGAAGCCATCGAGCGCTCGATACTTCGCGAGTGCGATCCACGGAAAAGCGCCGACCGCAGATTGGCGCAGAACGTTGGGCGGGCTCGGTGCCGCGGCGTCCGCGGCGATCACCCACCGCTGTGCTCCGGAACCGGTCAGGCCGGCAATCCAGCCCGGTGGCGTCAGTCCTGCGACATCCGCGTCGAAATCGATCGATGCAGCCGGCGCCAATGCAGGCCACCACAGTATGAGCATACAAAGCGGATGCGCGCGTCTCATGGAATCTCCTCCTCGGTCGGGGTGCTGCAGTGCAAGGCGCGATGAGACATGAGAACGGCAGCGGGTACAACTCCGCGCTGCGCTCGCCGGCTTTGCGGGTCGTGCAGCCGCCCATCGAAAAAGGCAAGATAGGGCTCGGGCGTCGGCGTTGAAGGCGGCCAATCACAAGCTGACGCAGCGCCGACGATCCACGTCGTCGCGCGATGACAATATGCTGGAGGGGTCATGCAGTCCACGATGATGCGGGTACCACTGAACCTCACCCACTTTCTCGAGCGGGCGGGCAGGCTGTTCGGTTCGATCGAGATCGTCTCGCACATGCCTGACAAGTCGTTGCATCGGACCACCTACGGGGCGTTCTATCGGCGCTCCCGTTTGCTCGCGGAAGCGCTGCAGAAGGCGGGGTTGAACAAGGGCGAGCGCGTCGCGACGCTGATGTGGAACCACTACGCGCACTTCGAGGCGTACTTCGGCGTCATCGCGTCCGGGGGCGTAATGCACACGCTCAATCTGCGCCTGGCCGCGGAGGACATCGGCTTCATCGCGAATCACGCCGAGGATCGTTTCATCATCGTGGACGACGTGCTGTTGCCGCTGTTCGAGCAGTTCAGGGCAAAGACGCGGATCGAGCAGGTCATCGTGGTACCGCTCACCGGGAAACCCGTGCCGGAGGGTTACCTGGACTACGAGGAATTCCTCCGGACCGCGACCGGCGACTGGGACTACCCCGAGATGCACGAAGACGATCCGATCGCGATGTGCTACACGTCGGGCACCACCGGCAAGCCCAAGGGTGTCGTGTACTCGCATCGCTCGCAGGTGCTGCATACGCTGGTGCAGTGCATTCCCGATTCCATTGGTCTGTCCGGCCACGACGTGCTGCTGCCGGTCGTGCCGATGTTCCACGCCAACGCGTGGGGCGTTCCGTACGCGGCGGCGATGCTCGGTATGAAGCTCGTTTTTCCGGGGCCGCATCTGCATCCGGAGGATCTGTTGCCGCTGCTCGAAAGCGAAAAGGTCACGGTGAGCTGCGGCGTGCCGACCATCTGGCTCGGCATGGTGCAGACCCTCGACAGATACCCGGGACGCTGGGAGTTCCAGCCCGGCCTGCGCCTGACCGTGGGCGGGTCCGCCGTGCCGGAATCGCTGATCCGGGCATTTGCGAAGCTGGACATCGAGGTCATCCAGGGCTGGGGCATGACCGAGACCTCGCCGCTCGCCACGATCTCGAAAGTGATCCACACCCAGGGCGAAGTGACCCTGGACGAGCGCTATGCCACCGTCGCCACTCAGGGTTATCCGCTGCCGCTGGTCGACCTGCGCATCCAGGGCGACGACGGCGAGCAGCCGTGGGACGGCAGCGCCGTGGGCGAGATCCAGGTCCACGGACCCTGGATCACCGGCAGCTACCACGACCTGCCGGCATCGCAGGACAGCTTCACCGAGGATGGCTGGCTGCGCACCGGCGACGTCGCGGCGATTTCACCGCTCGGCTTCGTCAAGATCACCGATCGCACCAAGGACCTGATCAAGTCCGGGGGTGAATGGATCAGCTCGGTCGATCTCGAGAACGCGATCATGGGTCATCCCGCGGTGGCGGAAGCTGCGGTGATCGCGGTACCGCATCCCAGGTGGGCCGAACGACCGCTCGCGGTCATCGTGTTCAAGAAGGACGCGAACGCCACGATCGACGAGTTGAAGCAATACCTCGCGGGCAAGTTCGCGAAATGGGCCGTGCCCGATGCCTACGTGTTCGTGGACGCGATTCCGCGCACTTCCACCGGAAAGTTTCTCAAGACCCGGTTGCGGGAGCAGTATCGCGACTGGAAGTGGGAGACCGCTGCGTAGCGCCCGTTCGCATCCGCCGGCAGCGCAAGGAGGAAACGCGCCATGAATTTCCAGATGACCGAAGAGCGCAGGCTCATCCAGAATCTTGCCCGTGAGTTCGGGCGCAACGAAGTTGCGCCGATCGCGGCCGCCTGCGATCAGGAGCCGCGCTTTCCGCTGGAGCTGTATCGCAAGCTGCGCGACGTCGGGTTGGTGAACCTGACGATCCCGGAGGCCCATGGCGGCCCCGGCCTGGGCGCGCTCGAACTCGCGCTCGTCACCGAACAGCTCGGCTGGGGTTGCGCCGGCATCACCGGGGCGATCGGCATCAACGCCATCGTGGCGGACGTGTTCCATGCGGCCGGCACCGAGGCCCAGCGCAAGCTCGTGTTCGGGCGCCTGCTCGACGGCCAGTGGGGCGCCTACGCAGTGACGGAACCGAGCGCCGGTTCCGATGTGGCCGCAATCAGGACGCGCGCCGAGCGCCGCGGCGATCGCTACGTGATCAACGGTTCCAAGGTGTGGATTTCGAACGCGCCGCTGGCACAGTTCTTCATCCTCTTTGCGAAGACCGATCCGTCCGCGGGCCATCGCGGCATCAGCGTGTTCATCGTCGATCGGGATACCCCCGGCGTCGAACTCGGCAAGTCGCTCGGCAAGATGGGCCAGCGCGCCGCGCCGGCGGGCGAGGTGTTCTTCACGGACGTGGAGGTACCTGTCGATCGTCTGGTCGGCGCCGAGGGCCATGGATTCATGATCGCCATGCAGGTGTTCGATCGTTCCCGTCCGATGGTGGGTGCGCTCGCGCTGGCCCTCGCCACGCGGTGCCTCGACGAGGCCGTGGGCTACGCGCGCGAGCGCCACACCATGGGCAAGCCGATCATCGAACACCAGGCCATCGGCCACAAGCTGGCCGACATGGGCGTGCGAGTCGAAGCGTCCCGGCTGCTGGTCTACCAAGCCGCGGCGCTGCTCGATGCGGGCGAGAACAACACCCTCCAGGCGGCCTACGCGAAGCTGTTTGCCGCCGACAGCGCGATGTTCTGCGCGACCGAAGCGATCCAGGTCTTCGGCGGCATGGGCTACAGCACCGAATATCCGGTCGAGAAACTGTTCCGCGATGCGAAGGTGCTGCAGATCTACGAGGGCACGAGCGAGATCCAGAAAACCATCATCGCACGCGAACTGGCCCGACGCTGAGCCGAGGGCGGGAAAAGTCGAAGCAAGAGTTGCATCGGAAGTCGAATCAAGAGTCGAATGAAGAAATCGCATCGGAAGTCGCATGAACAAAAAATTGAATCGAGCGGTCGGATCGGTCTGACCCGATCGGATCGGACCGGTCGCACCGAATCACCTTCCGCAGCAGATCCAATGGAGCAGCATCATGACTGAAGCCGTCGTCCTAGAAGCCGTCCGCACCCCATTCGGCCGCCGTGGCGGGGCGCTGCGCGAAGTGCGTCCCGACAGCCTGCTCGCGCATACGCTCCAGGCGCTGGTGCAGCGTGCCGGCATCGATCCGGCCAGGATCGAGGACGTGGTCAACGGCACTGTCACCCTCGCCGGCGAGCAGGCCGCGAATCCCGGTCGCCTGGGCGTGCTGCTCGCGGGCTTCCCGGTGACGATCCCCGGCGTGTCGCTGAATCGCATGTGCGGTTCGAGCCAGCAGGCGGTGCACTTCGCGGCGCAGGCGGTGGCCGCAGGCGACATGGATTACGTCATCGCATCCGGCGTAGAGAGCATGACGCGAACGCCGATGTTTCTCGACATCAGTCTCGGCCGCGAGGGCGTCACCGGCTTCGATTCGCTCAATCCGGAGCTGTTCCGGAAACACGAGCTGATCCATCAGGGCGAAAGCGCGGAGCGCGTCGCGGAACGATGGGGCATCACGCGCGACGATGTGGATGCATTCGCGAAAGCGAGTCATCGCAAGGCCCACGCGGCCCGGCAGAATGGCTGGAACAAGGAACTGGTGGCCACCCCGGGGGTGAGTCCCGAGGCGCAGCCGATGACCCTCGAGGCGGACGAGGGCGTTCGCGGCGTGCTCGACGAGGCGAAGATGCGCGCGCTGAAGACGGTCTTCCGCCCGGACGGCAACGGCGTCGTGACGGCGGGCAATGCGAGCCAGATATCCGACGGCGCGTCGGCGGTGCTGGTAGGCAATCGCGAGCGCGCGCTGGCCGACGGATTCACCCCGCGCGCGCGCTTCCGCGCCCGGGTCGTCGTGGGGTCCGATCCGACACTGCAGTTGACCGGGGTGATCCCTGCGACGCAGCTTGCCTTGAAGAAAGCCGGGCTGTCGATGGCGGACATCGACTGGTTCGAAGTGAATGAGGCCTTCGCAAGCGTGGTGCTGTCGTGGGCCCGCGAACTCGATGCCGACCTCGACAAGGTCAATCCTTGGGGTGGTGCGATCGCGCATGGTCACCCGCTCGGTGCCACCGGCGGGGCATTGATGGCCAAGATGATCACGGGGCTCGAGCAGACCGGCGGCCAGTTCGGCCTGCAGGTGATGTGCATCGGCCACGGCCAGGCCACCTGCACGGTGATCGAGCGCATCTGACCGGGTCGGGTGCGGCTCACGGGGCATCGGCCGCGCACCCGTTTGCAGAGCGGGCAATGGCATCCCGCCGCCGAGGAGCCGCCGCAGTTCAAGCTGGCCACGGTTGGCGCCGAAAACGGTGGTGCCCGTCAACGCTTGCCGTCGGTGTCCCGCATGTTCAAGAAGATCCGCATCGCCATCCTCGCCCTGATCCTCGTCAACGTGGCCGTCGGCACCTGGCTCGCCCGGGCTCGCACCACGTCCTGGACCCATCCCCTGCGAGTCGCGGTGTTTCCGATCGTCGGGGACGGGAGTCCGACCACGGCGAGTTACGTGGCCGCGCTGGCCACCGCCACCTTCGATCCGGTCGACGAGTTCTTCCGGGAGGAAGGCAGGCGCTATGGCCTGACCGTGTTGCGGCCCGTGGAGCTTCGCCTCGACCCGCGTGTCGACGCGATGCCCCCCGCGCCACCCTACGGCCAGGGCGCGCTGCCGGCGCTCCTGTGGAGCCTGCACATGCGCTACTGGGCCTGGCGCCACGGCGGTGTCGCCGGACCCAGTCCGCACGTGCGGCTGTTCGTCGTCTATCACGACCCGAAACTGTCGGCCTTCGTCCCGCATTCGCTGGGTCTGCAGAAGGGCCTGATCGGTGTCGTCCATGTCTTCGCCACCGACGGGCAGAGCGCCGAGAACAAGTTCGTGATCGCGCACGAACTGCTGCATACGGTCGGCGCCACCGACAAATACGACCCCGCGACCAATCTGCCGATCTTTCCCCAGGGCTACGGCGATCCGGCGCAACGGCCGACCTATCCGCAGAAGTATGCCGAGATCATGGGCGGGCGGATCGCCGTATCGACCACGGAAGCCGTGATGCCCGAGAACCTGGGCGAAGCGTTGGTGGGCGCGGCAACGGCACGCGAGATCGGCTGGGACCGGTCCGGATCGTGAGCGCCTCGCGGGGGGTAGGAAGCGAACGATGCCCCCCGGGGCGGGCCACCGGGCGCCGTGTACCCGCCCCCGCCGGGGGGATTTTATACGCCGGGGGGGGCGGTGTGAGACCGGCCCCCC
>JBBQHP010000063.1:0-25164 GCA_038324085.1 Burkholderiales bacterium | reverse complement strand
GATCATCAGGGCTGCCATTCACCCGGAATCGTCGCTTTCGTGGGCATGGCGCGCTCCTACAAGAGCGTGGTCCGATCCCGCGGCGAGAGGCGCAACCCCCGGACCGGGAGGAGGGGCCCCTGGCCCCGAAAGCGGTGAATGCTGCGGAGGCGCTTCGACCGGAACCATCGCTTTCGCGGGCATGGCCCGCTCCTACAAGAGCGCGGCCCGATCCAACGGTCGGTGGCGCACCACGGCGCCTGTAGGAGGGGCCCATGGCCCCGAAAGCGGTGAATGCACGGAAGCGCTTCGACCGGAACCGACGCTTTCGCGGGCATGGCCCGCTCCTACAAACGCTCGCCGAGGTCACCGCGGCGGATGCACGACCTGTAGGAGCGGCCCTTGGCCGCGAAAGCGGTGAATGCAAGGAAGCGCTTCAACCGGAACGATCGCTTTCGCGGGCATGGCCCGCTCCTACAAAAGCTCGCCGTGGTCACCGCGGCGGATGCATCCACCGGGGGATATACAAGGGGCTCACCCCTTGTTCGTACTCCTGGCGGGCACCGCGCCGCGGGCCACGGGCCCGAGAGGCGGGTATCGGACGCTCGTACAGAAACCGTCGCGCTAGTCACTTCGCGCGCCCGTCGTTCAGCGCGTCAGCCGCAGATACAACCCCGGCAACTTCTCGGGCAACCGCTCGATGCGGTCCATCACCGTGTAGTTGCGCTGACCGAAGATGCGGCTCACGTACTCGTCCGCCTTCGGGTCCAGGCTCATGCAGTACGTGTAGATACCCGCGCGGCTCGCCTCCTCCACCGCCTTCTTCGCGTCGAATTGCAGGTACTTCGGATCGTGCGCGTCGATGTCGTGCGGTTGCCCGTCCGTGATGAGCAGGATGAGCTTCTTGTCGCTCGCCTGCGCCTGCAGCAACCGCGTGGCGTGGCGGAGCGCGCCGCCCATGCGCGTGGAGAGCTGGCCGGTCATGCCTGCGAGCCGCGCCTTCGCGGTCTCCTCGAACGGCATCGAGAATTCCTTGAAGCGTAGGTACCGCACTTCGTTGCGGCCGTTGGAGCAGAAGCCGTGGATCGCGAAGCGGTCGCCGATGCGGTCCATCGCGGCGGCGAGCAGCACGGTGGCCTCGCGCGCGAGGTCGAGCACCTTCTGTCCGGTGCCCTTCACGAGATCGTTGGTCGATTCCGACAAGTCGAGCAGCACCAACACGGCGAGGTCGCGTTCGTGGCGGTCGATGCGCACGTGCAGGCGCGGATCAGGTGTTCGGCCCGAGCGCACGTCGATCATCGCGTTCACGACGGCATCGATGTCGAGGTGGTCGCCTTCCATCTGCCGACGCAGGCGTCGTGGCTTGCGCAGTTCACTGCCGCGGATGAGCGCGTCGATGCGTTGGAGCAGCGACTCGTGGCGATGCGTGATCTCGTCGATGAGCGCGGGGCTGGCCGGTTCGGCCGGCGTCTCCTGCACGGTGCACCATGCGGGCCGTGAAAGGCTGACGAGGTAGTCCCACTCCGGATACGGCACGGAGCGCAGCCAGTCGCCGAGGCCGTTCTCGTCGGCTTCCTCGGCGGCACCAGCGCCGACGGGCTTCGGGCCCACGATCTCTTCTGCGCCGGGCGCTTCGAGCACCTGACCTTCGTCGCTGTCGCCGTCCTCGGGCTGCGCCATGAGGATCTCGTCCTCGAGCGGGATACCCTCGTCGTCCTCTTGCGGCTGGGGCACCCACAGCAGCGAGTTGTCGTCGCGGTAGACGGGATCGACCACGTAGGTCTTCGCGTTGAACGGCAGCCGCATCTGCCCGATGTCGTTGCCGAGCAGCGAGGCCATCGGCCGCACGAACGACGGATCGGCGAGATCGACATCGGGCGACTCGAAGGCGTGGCGCGCCTTCATCACCCACGGGTTGTCGTCTTCGTAGTCCGGATCTGCCAAGGCGCGCGCGAGCCGCACGGCGAGATCCTGGAACGTGGCCGCCCCCTGCGGCTTCGCTTCGTGGAAGCGCACCCAGAGTCGTTGCAGACCGGGCATCTCGCGAGACGCAAGGCGCTCGACGCGGGCGTCCTCCAGCACGCCGGCGATGGCGACCTGCACCGGTCGCAGCTTCCCGCGCTTCTGCGGCGGCGGCGAGAAGGTGAGGTGCGCAGCGGCGTGCGCCACGGCGGCGCGATACAGCGCGGCGCCGGTCTCGCCAGTGGCACTGCGCCAGGATTCGGGAAGATGGATGCCCATCGCCGTGATGTACGGACGGCTCTGTTTCAGCGTGGCCTGGAACGAGCGCAGATCGCGGCCCTGGTCCCAGAGCGCGCGCAGGAAGAACGCGAGGCGGCGACGGACGTCGATGAAACGGACGGCGTCAGGGATGGGGGCGTTCATCGAGGACGATATTGCGGACGCACGACGCCGTGCGCGCCCATCAGAACACCGCCGTCACCACCGCATCCAGCGCGTCCCGCATGTCTGGATCGTCGGTGATCGGCCGCACGAGGGTGACGCGGCACGCGGCGACGGGATCGATGCCACGCGCGATGAGGTGCCCGGCGTGGATCAGCATCCGCGTCGAGGCGCCCTCTTCCAGGCCGTGGCCCTTGAGATGGCGCGTCTTCTCGCCGACAGCCACGAGCTTCGCGGAGACCTCGGGACTCACGCCGCTCTCGTGGCCGACGATCTCGGTCTCGATGCGGGCCTCGGGGTAGTGAAAGTCGAGCGCGCCGAAGCGCTGCTTCGTGGACTGCTTGAGATCCTTGAGGATGCTCTGGTAGCCCGGGTTGTACGAGATCACGAGCTGGAAGTCTGGATGCGCCTCCACCAGCTCGTTCTTCTTCTCGAGCGGCAGGCAACGCCGCGCATCCGTGAGCGGGTGGATCACGACCGCGGTGTCCTGCCGCGCCTCGACGACCTCGTCGAGATAGCAGATCGCACCATATCGCGCTGCGAGGGTGAGCGGGCCGTCCTGCCAGCGCGTGCCCTGCGCGTCGAGCAGATAGCGGCCCACGAGGTCGGAGGCCGTCATGTCCTCGTTGCACGCGAGCGTGACGAGCGGCTTGCCGAGCTTCCACGCCATGTACTCGATGAAGCGCGTCTTGCCGCAGCCGGTGGGCCCCTTGAGCATCATGGGCAGGCGCGCTGCGTAGGCGGCCTCGTACAGTTCGATCTCCTGTCCCACCGGACGGTAGTAGGGCTCGCGGCCGATGCGGTATTGCGCGATCGGGTCCGCTGCCGTGGTGGGGGCGCTGAGGTCCGTCATCTCCGAAATTCTCCGAGGTGTGTTCCGGTCCGCGTTACTTCCTGCGGATGCCCGGGGGGGCGCCGGTGAGTTGTTCGCGTGCGGCGGCCCAGCCGTCCCGCACGAGGCGCCGCAAGGCGACGGCATCGCTCGACAGCGCGCGCAGCCACGCGCCCGCACCGCCAGGCAGCAGCGAGGCCCCCGCGTAGACGCCGCCGCCTTCCGGCACGACGCTGCGCAGCGCGGCCAGTGCAGCGGCGGGATCTCGGCGATGCACGACCATCAGCGTCGCCTGGATGCGATACGCGCCTTGCACGCCGACCGTATTCGCCATCGACGCGGCGCCGGTCACCTCGAAGCGATCCACCGCGAGCAGCCGGCCGGTCTCGTCCTCGATCCGCGTATCGGACCGCAGCCACCCGAAGGGACTGGCTCCGCCGTCGGGGTCGTGCGGCAGGAAGCTGTCGCAGGCGAGCACGGTCGCCGTGGGATGCGCGCGGACGACCAGGCGGTTGGCGAGGCGGCTGCGCGGAAAGAGGATCTGCGGATCGGGCAGGTACTCGACGAGCGAGTCCGGACCGGCCTCGACGAGGACATCCTGCACGGCGTCGCCGTCGTCCATCGCGTGCACGACGGTCGAGGCGGACGTGGTGAGATGCACCCGCGCACCCGCTTCCGCGCGCACCGCGATGCCGAGTCGGTCGTGCTGGAAGATCCCGCCCGAGCACGACTGCAGGTAGAGCGTGCAGAAGCCCGCGGGGTCCCCGGGGAGGTACAGCGCGCGCCCGATGTGGAACGGATACGCCGCGCGCTGGCGCTTCGGGAACGTGCGGCCGGCCGGGTCGTTCGCGAAGGCGAGCACCACCTGGCGCGGCTGATCGAGCGCGCTCATGTCCTCCGGGAACAAGCGGTCACCTGTCAAAGAGCACCTCTCTGGCAATCTGCTCGACGATGGCATCCACGCCGTCGCCGATCGCGCAGTTCGTGAGCAGCACCGGCTTGCCCTTCCGGACCTCGTTGGCCTCGCGCACCATGCGCGGGAGGTCGA
Organism: Burkholderiales bacterium; assembly: GCA_038324085.1. Classification (GTDB taxonomy): domain Bacteria; phylum Pseudomonadota; class Gammaproteobacteria; order Burkholderiales. The sequence goes on along the minus strand of JBBQHP010000063.1, from coordinate 20,902 downwards.
CACGGACGTACGGGGCGAGGTCGGTCTTGTTGATGACGAGCAGGTCGCAGGAGAGCACGCCGAGGCCGCGCTTGCGGGGAATGTCGTCGCCACCGGCCACGTCGATCACGAAGAGCCAGTAGTCGACGAGATCGAGCGAGAACGACGAGGCGAGGTTGTCGCCGCCGGACTCGATGAGGATGAGTTCAAGGCCCGGGAACCGCCGGTCGAGATCGTCGGCGGACTGCATGTTGAGCGTCGGATCCTCGCGGATCGCGGAGTGCGGGCATGCGCCCGTCTCCACCGCCAGCACGCGCTCCGGGGCGATGAGACCACTGCGGCGGACGCGCTCGGCGTCCTCCTTCGTGGCGATGTCGTTGGTGATGACGGCGAGGTCGGTGCCGCGCGCGAGGAACCGCGGGATGAGCTGTTCGAGCAGCGCGGTCTTGCCGCTGCCCACCGGCCCGCCGATGCCCACGCGTGCCGCGGTGGACGGGCGTTCGCGGGGCGCTGCCGGAATGGCATTCGTGCTGATGTCGTTCATCGATGTGTCCGGTGCTGCCGTGGGGCGTGTCGTCGGGGAGGCTCAGCGCAGCATGTAGCGCTGCGCGAGCGGCACCACCTTCGCGGGGTCGCAGGTGATCACGCGACCGTCGATCATCACGTCGAAGGTCTGCGGATTCACGGTGATGTTGGGGCAGGCCGTATTGTGGAGCATGTGCGACTTGTCGAGCTTCCTCGTCGGGCCCGAGGGCAGCAGCATCTTGCGCAGGCCCAGCTTGCCGCCGAGATCGCCCTCGATGGCAAGTGGATTCACGAAACAGGCCGACAGGGTCTGCTTGGCCTCGCCGAAGGCGCCCCACTGGGGTCGCATCACGAGCGGCTCGCAGGTCATGAGCGACGCCGCGGAGTCACCCATGGCACCGTGAACGATGAAGCCACCCTTCACGACGATCTCGGGCTTGATGCCGAAGAAGGCGGGGCGCCACAACACGATGTCGGCGAGCTTGCCGGGTTCCAGCGAACCCACGTGCGCATCGATGCCGAAGACGCGCGCCGCGTTGATCGTGTACTTCGCCACATAGCGTTTGATGCGCTCGTTGTCGCCGATGCGGGATGTCTCTTCGGGCAGGCGACCGAACTGATCCTTCATCTTCGACGCGAGCTGCCACGTGCGGCAGATGACCTCGTTGATGCGGCCCATGCCCTGGCTGTCGGAACCGAGCATCGAGATCGCGCCCATGTCGTGCAGGACGTCCTCGGCGGCGATCGTCTGCGCGCGGATGCGGCTCTCGGCGAAGGCGACGTCCTCGGGTACGGCAGGGTTCAGGTGATGGCACACCATGATCATGTCGAGGTGCTCGTCGAACGTGTTCACGGTGTACGGATTGGTCGGATTCGTCGACGACGGCAAGCAGTTCATCCGCCCCGCCACAGCGATGATGTCCGGCGCATGCCCGCCGCCCGCGCCCTCGGTGTGGTACATGTGGATCGTGCGCCCCTTGATCGCCGCAAGGGTGTCCTCCAGAAAACCGGATTCGTTCAGCGTGTCGGTATGCAGCTGCACCTGAAAATCGAGGTCATCCGCGACCCCGAGGCAGGTGTCGATCACGGCGGGCATGGCGCCCCAGTCCTCGTGGATCTTCAGACCCAGGCAGCCTCCGGAGATCTGATCCAGAAGGGAACGCGGCTTGGACGAATTGCCTCGGCCGAGGAAGCCGAAGTTCATCGGCCATTGTTCTGCCGCCTGGAGCATCTTGCCGACGTTCCAGGCACCACCACAGTCGATACCCACGGTGATCGGTCCGAGCGAACCGCCGATCATCGTCGTGAGTCCGGACGCGATTGCGTGTTCCACCAACTGCGCGGAATCGAAATGGACATGAACGTCGATGCCGCCGGGCGTGGCGATCATGCCTTCGCCGTCGCGCACCGTTGTCGCCGCACCGCAGATCAGGTCGGGATGCACGCCGTCCATCACCGCGGGATTCCCGCCCTTGCCGACGCCGACGATGCGCCCGTCCTTGATGCCGATGTCGGCCTTCACGATGCCCAGCACCGGATCGATGATCACGACGTTCGAGATCAGCATATCGAGAGCCCCGGCGGCGCTGTCGTATCCGGGCGTCAAGCCCATGCCGTCGCGCAACGTCTTGCCCCCACCATGCAGACACTCGTCGCCCGGCACGGCGTAGTCGTGCTCGATCACCGCGATCAGCGAGGTATCGCCGAGGCGCACGCCGTCACCGGTCGTGGGCCCGTAGAGTTGCGCATATTCCCGTCTCGACATCGTTGCCACTATGGTCACCCTCTAGCGTAAGGCGTTCGACCCGATGGAACGGGCAGGAAGGCCGGATTCGTCCGTAGCGATCCATCCGGATCGACGCCTGCGGCACAGGGCTTTCTGTTCGACCCGCCGGCGCCAAAGTGGATGGCTCTGCGTGCGTTCCATCTGCATGCTGCATTCCCCCTCAAGCACCCTTGAAACCCCGCTCGCGGGCGAGTCGCAGCGCCGTTTCCTTGTTCAGTTCGCTGGTGGTCGAACCGTTGGTGAGCGAGTTGAGGCCATGCACCTCACCCGTCCCGCCGAAGGCTGCAAGGGTCACCTCTTTCGCCTCGCCGGGTTCGAAGCGCACTGCTGTTCCCGCGGGAATGTCGAGATGCATCCCGAAGGCCGCGGCGCGGTCGAACTCGAGCGCGCGATTGGCCTCGAAGAAATGATAGTGGCTGCCGATCTGGATCGGCCGGTCGCCCGTGTTCACCGCCCGCAGCGTCGCCTTGCGGCGACGGGCGTTGATCTCGATGTCACCCTCGGCCGGGAACAGCTCGCCCGGTGTCACGGCCCTGTCGACCGGTGTCTTGCCGGCGCGGATCGGATCATGAACGGTCACCAGTTTTGTGCCGTCCGGAAAGGTCGCTTCCACCTGCAGGATCGGCATCATCTCCGCCACGCCGGGCATGACGTCGTCGGTGGTGAGCAGGGTGGAACCGTATCCGATCATCTCCGCGACGCCACGCCCTTCCCTCGCGCCTTCGAGAATCTCGTCGGCGATGATCGCCGTGGCTTCCGGGTGATTGAGTTTCAATCCCTTGGCGCGGCGCTTCCGGGCGATCTCGGCCGCCGTGTAGATGGTCAGCCTCTCCAGTTCGGTCGGTGTCAGCAGCATGGTCTTGCCTTCATCCCTGAAATGACGCGATGGTAGCGACGGCCGCCACGGCTGCCGCCAGACGATAGTACCGGGCTCTGGTGGATTGCGCGGCCCGCCGAGAAGTCGTGATCACAGCGTTCGGTTCGCCCGCATGCATTCTGTCCATTCTCACGCGTTATCGATGCGGTTCATCTGCATTCCTGGCTCCTTCCGCGTTCGGCGACGTCTCGATGATCTCAACTTGCGAACATCCGGCCGCTGCCGGTCTCGTGACGCATCATCGCAATCTCTGCCGCCGGCGCGTACGCCTGGATCGCGCCGACGATCGGACAAGGCGACGCCATGATTGCCGCGACACGGGTCCGCTGGTCGGCCAGGATCCGCTGTGCGTCCACATGACCCATCAGGCCCAGCCGGATCGCGGCACTGGTCAGGCTCAACGTCAGTTGGTGGGCCGACAGTGCGCACGCCGCTTCCGCACCGAGTCCACTCGCCTCGGCGACGAAACCCTGAACGACCGCCATCTGACCGAACGCATCGCCACGCGCAATGCAGGCCCGGTAAGCGGCGACACCCCGGGTGCCCATGCCTTCGTGCACCTTCAGCACCGCCGATCCGATGCGGCGACCGCCTTCGCGAGCTTCGCGCGCGAGAGTGGCCGCATCGATCTCGCGATCGACGGCACACACCACATCGAGATCGCCCGCGGCCGCATGGGCCGCGACGATTGCCGGCCGGTCGAATTCGGCCCAGCGCTGTTCCAGTTGACCTGCGACCAACGCCGCCACGTCGATTGCGTTGTTGACCTGGCCATCGGCGCGCAGCGTCTCCAATCCCCAGGAGAAGGCCATGCTGCCGCTGGGAAAGGCGCTGTCCCCGAGCTGAAGCGCAGCGAGCGCCGCGGCAACGTCACTCATTGCCGACCACACTGATTCGCCCGTCGGCCAGCAGGTGCGCGAGGCGCTCGAGATAGTCTGCCCGCGGACCCTGCAGCGAGATGTGCAGGTACTCTCCCACGAACCGGACTTTCCAGTGCATGTTGCCGCAGAAATACCCCAGTTCGAGCGCTGCGGCAGAGTCGCGCGTCTCCAGTGCGAGCCATGGCGCTTCCTCCAGACGCACCACCACAGCGCGATGTTCATCGAGCAACAGTACCGCCCCGTTTGCCAGCCGCTCGCTTCGATCGAGAATGATCGCGCCTTCGGTGCCACGATCGGTGAAGACATGCAGACGACGGCGCGAAGTGTCCTCCCGGCGCAACGTCACGTACTCCACCGCACCCCGGTGCGCAAGATCGTGCAGCCGCGCGGCGAGATGCGGTTCCGATGCCGTACCGAGAACCTGGGTCAGGCGGAGCACGGCGGGTCGCGGAGCAAGGAAACTTCATCGGAGGACTGCGACTGGGTGACGGGCGTTTCCCCCTCTCTCGGCCCTCCTCTGTCGGACGGGGACACGAGGTCCAGGGAATCAACGACCGAGATGGCTCGCGGCTTCGCCTCCCAACCACAAAACCGATTCAGCACCCTCGCGTCGGCGACCGAACCCGCTCCCCTGGCTGTCGATCCCCACCCTGCGGGCGGGGCCCCTCGACAGGTGGCTCGCGGCTTCGCCTCCGAACCAACAACGCGGTTCAGCGTCCTCGCGTCGGCGACCGAACCCGCTCCCCTGGCTGTCGATCCCCGCCCTGCGGACGGGGCCCCTCGACAGATGGCTCGCGGCTTCGCCTCCGTACCAACAACGCGGTTCAGCATCCCCGGGTCGGCGACCGAACCCGCTCCCCTGGCTGTCGATCCCCACCCTGCGGGCGGGGCCCCTCGACAGGTGGCTCGCGGCTTCACTTGTGTACCAGTTCCTTCTGGTTCGGGATTCCCGGTATCGGGCATTCTTCGGTGCCGACCGTGGAACGCGTCATGGCTTCCACCATCTCGCGCGTGGCTTCTGGATCGGTGATCCACTTCTGGTAGAAATCGTACGGGCACGCGGCGACGCCTTTGTCGCCTTCGCGCGAGTTGATCAGGCCGGTGTAACCGCGATGGAGCAGCTTGAACAGGTGGTTCTCGGACTGCATGTTCTTGCGCGCGTCGCGGATCAGGCCTTTGGACAAGGCTGCATACTGGATGCCGTAGTCTTCCTCTCCGCATTCGCCGAGCGTGCGACCGTCGAAACCGATGATCGCAGAGTGGCCGAAGTAGGAATACACGCCGTCGAAGCCGGCGGCGTTCGCAACCGCCACGTAGACGTTGTTCGCCCACGCCATGGCCTTCGCCATGATCACCTGCTGATCCTTGGCGGGATACATGTATCCCTGGCAACGGACGATCAGTTCCGCGCCTTTCATTGCGCAATCCCGCCAGATTTCGGGGTAGTTGCCGTCGTCGCAGATGATGAGGGAAACCTTGAGCCCCTTGGGCCCTTCCGACACGTAGGTGCAGTTGCCGGGATACCAGCCCTCGATCGGCACCCACGGCATGATCTTGCGGTACTTCTGCACGATCTCGCCCTTGTCGTTCATCAGGATCAGCGTGTTGTAGGGCGCCTTGTTCGGATGCTCCTCATGCCGTTCTCCGGTCAGCGAGAACACGCCCCACACCTTCGCCTTGCGGCAGGCATCGGCAAAAATAGCGGTTTCCTCGCCCGGGCAGCTCGAGGCAGTGTCGTACATCTCCTTCGAGTCGTACATGATCCCGTGCGTGCTGTACTCGGGAAAGATCACGAGATCCATGCCCGGGAGGCCGACCTTCATGCCCACGATCATGTCGGCGATCTTGCGTGCGTTGTCCAGCACCTCGGCCTTGGTGTGAAGGCGCGGCATCTTGTAGTTGACGACCGCGACGCCAACGGTGTCGTTACTGCTGGAAATGTCTCCGTGCATCATGACTGGATACTCCTTCTTGGCTAGCGTTGAACGGAATGGCGAAACCCCGCGGGTTCCCCCGTCTTGCTACGCGTGTGCGGACGCCCCTGTCCGAACTCACGCTGGTCAAATGGGCATCGGTCATACGGTCAGATAGGCGTGGATCTTTGCCGTATCGACAGTCGCCTTGCGCTCCTCGTAGACGAATTCGCCCTTCTCGATGATGAGAAAGCGGTCGGCCACCTCCATCGCGAACGACAGCATCTGCTCTGACACCAGCAGTGCGAATCCGCGCTCTGCCTTGAGCCGGTTCAGCGTGCGCGCAATATCCTTGATGATCGACGGCTGGATTCCTTCCGTCGGTTCGTCCAGCACCAGCACCTTGGGGTTCGACACCAGTGCACGGGCGATCGCGAGCTGCTGCTGCTGCCCGCCGGAGAGGTTGCCGCCCCGGCGCAGGCGCATTTCCTTCAGCACCGGGAATGTGTCGTAGATCCATTCCGGTACCGTCTTGTCGGCCACGTTCTCCATGCCCGTCAGCACGTTCTCTTCCACGGACAGGTAGGGAAAGATCATGCGCCCCTGGGGCACGAAGCCCATGCCGCGCGCAACGCGCTCGAAGGTGCGCGCCCCGTTGAGATCCCTGCCCTCGAGCGCGATCGTGCCGCTGCGCGCGGGCAGCAAGCCGATCAGTGACTTGAGCAGCGTCGTCTTGCCCATGCCGTTGCGCCCCATGATGGCGATCGTCTCGCCCTCGGCCAGATCGAACGCGACGTTTCGAATCACGTGGCTGTCGCCATAGTAGACGTTGAGTCCCGACACCGAGAGCATCGCCATGGCTTTCAATGTCCGAGATACGTTTCGACGACCCGCGGGTCGGACTGAACCTGATCCATGCTTCCTTCGGCCAGCAGCTTGCCCTGGTGCAACACGGTCACCTTGTGGGCGATCATGCGCACGAAGGCCATGTCGTGCTCGATCACGACGGTGGAGCGGCCCTTGGAGATCCCGGTCAGCAGTTCCGCGGTCTGCTCTCTTTCCCGCGCGCTCATCCCGGCGACCGGCTCGTCCAACAGCAGCAGTTCCGGATCCTGCATGAGCAGCATGCCGATCTCGAGCCATTGCTTCTGGCCGTGCGACAGCAGGCCGGCCTTGATGTCGAGTTGATCCTGCAGAAAGATCTGGGTCGCCACCGACTCGATCTTTTCCGTCATGGCGTGATTGGGGCGGAAGAACAGCGACCCGAGCACATTGCGTTTCTTCGGCCATGAAATGTCGAGGTTTTCCGACACCGTCAGGTCCTCGTACACCGAAGGATTCTGGAATTTGCGGCCCACGCCCGCCCGGGTTATCTGGTACTCGATCATCTCGTTCAGGCGGAGGTGCTTGAACTTGATGGTGCCCGAGGTGGGCTTGGTCTTGCCGCAGATCATGTCGAGCAGCGTGGTCTTGCCGGCCCCATTGGGGCCGATCACGCAGCGCAGTTCATCCTGCTCGACATAGAAGTTCAGATCGTCGACGGCCTTGAAGCCATCGAACGAAACCGTGAGTCCGTCCACCTGCAGAATCAGCCCCGGCATGCTCAGCGCCCTTCCCGTCGGAGGAAGCCGCCGCGGAGCCGGTCGACGAGGCCCGCGAGCCCGGTGGGCAAGAACATCACCACGACGATGAACAGCGCGCCGATCAGGTAGGGCCAGAACTCGACGAAGTTCTCGGAGAAGAAGGTCTTCGCCCATCCGACCAGCAGCGCGCCGTAGACCGCGCCGATGAGCGAAAGCCGGCCTCCCACGGCCGCATAGATGACCATTTCCACCGACGGCACGATGCCCACCAGCGACGGCGAGGCCAGACCCACCTGCAAGGTGAACATGGCGCCACCGATGGCCGAGAAGAGCGCGGCCACGGCGAAGATGAAAGCCTTGAACAGCGCAGGATCGTAGCCTGAGAAACGCACCCGGTCCTCGCGATCGCGGATGGCGACCAGCACGCGCCCCACCCTGCTCCTGAGAATGAACGCGCCGATGGCCACGCAGAGGAGCAGCAACGCAGCCGTGATGAAGTACATGACGAACTTCGCGCGTTCCGTGTCGAGATCCATGCCGAGGAACGTCTTGAAGTCCGTGATGCCGTTCACCCCACCGGTGTAACCCTGCTGACCGATGATCATGATCGCCATGATGGCGGCAAGCGCCAGCGTGACAATGGAGAAATAGACCCCGCCGACGCGCTTGCGAAAATTGACGTAGCCGAGGACGAACGCCACCAGCGGCGGGCCGATCAGGATGGCGAGCACCGTGAAGCTCACGTGATGGAACGGCTCCCACCACCACGGCAGGACCTCGACGCTGTTCCAGGCCATGAAGTCCGGCAATCCGGCCGAGCCGAAGAACGCGGACAGGGCGGTGCCCGACGAGGAATCGGCATTGCCGGCGGCCTCGAGCTTGAGGAACATCGCCATGAAGTAGCTGCCGAGTCCGAAGAACACGCCCTGGCCCAGGCTCAGGATGCCGCCATAGCCCCATACCAGGACGATGCCGGCCGCGCAGAAGGCAAGCGACAGGTATTTCGCGGCCAGGCCGAGCCGGAACACATCCATCGAGAGCGGAAACACGACGAACAGCAGGAGCGCCAGCAGCAGGAAGCTGCCCACGCCCCACAGATTGGCGCCTCGCGGCGCCGTGCTCGTCGACGGAGTGGTGGATGTGGTCATGGAAGCGATGCTCAAGCGCGGCGCACCTTGGTGGCGAACAGTCCGTTGGGCCGGAAATACAGCACCACGATCACCAGCAGCAGAATGCCGGCGCGGGCCATGGAACCACTCATCGAATACTCGAACCACGCCTGCATCTGCCCGATCATGAAGGCCGATGCAATGGTGCCGAGCAGGCTCTCGACGCCACCGAAGACCACGACGATGAACGTGTCGACGATGTAGGCCTGTCCGGTGGTCGGACCGGTCGACGCGAGCATGGTGAATGAACTGCCGGCAATGCCCGCCAGGCCGCAACCGAGGGCAAACGTGAACGCATCGACGCGCTCGGTATTGATGCCGGCAGCGCCGGCCATCGCACGATTCTGGGTCACGGCGCGGATGCGCAGGCCCCAGCGCGTACGGTAGAGGAAGGCGTAGACGGCCGCGGCGGTCACCACGGCGAGCACGATGATGAAGATCCGCGACAACGGCAACGACACATTCTCCGACGCCTGCCACGCGCCCTTCAGCCAGGACACGGTGGTGACCTCGACTTCCTTGGCGCTGATGAACTGGCGGAACAATTGCTGGAGGATGAGCGACAGCCCCCACGTCGCGAGCATGGTGTCGAGCGGACGCTTGTAGAGGAAGCGGATCAATCCGCGTTCGAGCAGCCAACCGAACGCAAAGGTCACGAAGAAAGCCAGCACGATGCCGACGAGAAAGTAGATCCCGAACAGGCTCGGCAGGTACTTGGAAAAGAACTGCGACGTGAAATACGTCGTGTAGGCGCCCATGGCCATCAACTCGCCGTGCGCCATGTTGATCACCCCCATGAGCCCGAACACGATCGCCAGCCCCAGCGCCATCAGCGTGAGGATCGTGAACACGCTCAGGCCGGTGAAGGCCTGCATCGCAAACATGTCTAGATTCATGCTTCGAAGTCCGCGAACGGCATCGGGTAGTCCGGAAAAAGGACCGGCACATCTGCGCCGGCCCCGACTCGGGAGTGCCCGATTACAGTTTCGGGAACGGGTTCGGCTCGATCAGAGGCGACTCGTAGATCATGTTGACCTGACCATCGGGCTTGAAGGCCCCGATGCGGGCATGCTTCCAGAGGTGGTGATTGGTCGCGTGGAACTTGACCTTGCCTTCGGGAGCGTCGATCTCGAGATTGCTCGACGCGGCGACGACCTTCTCTACCTCGAAGCTCTTCGCCTTCTCGGCCGCCATCTTCCATAGATAGACGCCGATGTAGCCGCATTCCAGCGTATCGCCGACAACCCGGTTCGCACCGTACTTGGCCTTGAACGCCTTGACGAATTTCTCGTTGGCGGGGTTCTTGAGACTCTGGAAGTAGCCCATGCAGGTCAGGGTGTCGGCCGTGTTGTCCGCGCCGATGCCGGACACTTCCTCTTCGGATACCGCGAGCGAGAGCAGCGTCTGGTTCTTGCCCGTGATGCCTGCTGCTGCGAGCTGCTTGAAGAAGGCCACGTTGCTGCCGCCCACGACGCAGTTCAGGATCACATCGGGCTTGGCACCCTTGATCTTGTTGATCGCGGACGAGAACTCGATGTGGCCCAGCGGATAGTAGTCTTCCCCGACCAGCTTGCCGCCTCCCTTCGCCAGCACTGCCTTGGCGATCTTGATGGTGGTGCGCGGCCAGATGTAGTCGGAGCCGATCATGTAGAAGGTCTTGCCCTTGTTCTTCATGAGCCAGTCCATGGCGGCGATGACGGACTGCGACGCCTCCTGGGCCGTGTACATGATGTTGGGCGACTGCTCCAGCCCTTCGTAGTAGGTCGGGTAGTACAGCAGGCCCTTCGATTTCTCGAATACCGGCAGCACCGCCTTGCGCGACGCCGAGGTGTAGCAGCCGAACACCGCGGCGACCTTGTCCTTCTCGATCAGCTTGCGCGCCTTTTCGGCGAAGGTCGGCCAATCGCTGGCACCGTCTTCCACGACCGCTTCGATCTTGTGGCCCATCGCGCCGCCGGACTTGTTCAGTTCCTCGATGGCGAGCTGCTCTGCATCGACCACCGACTTCTCGGCGATGGCGATGGTCCCGGTCAGGGAGTGCAGGATGCCGACCTTGACCGTGTTCGCCTGGGCTCCCGCGGTCCGGATATTGAGCATCGGGAACGGCAGTGCGCTCGCCGCCGCGATCGCCGTTGAAGTCTTGATGAAGTGACGCCTGTTGAAGTTGCTCACGGTCTCTCCTTGTGTCGCGGACGACGAGTCCGCGTATTTTTGATGCACTCGAACTTGGAACACGCATGCTTCCACCCGCATTCGTGCCCCCCCAACCCGCCGGAAAAAAGAAAGCCCACCGGACGGAACCTGTGTTCCATCCAGTGGGCTTCTTTGCCTTGTGAGCGCGGGAACATCCTTGTTGCCACGCCCCTCAATCCGGAAGTCATTAGTAACGCCGATAGCGGGTATGTGTCAACGCAATTGCGGTACCAGCTTCGACGACGCTCTGGTTGCACCGCGTCATCGGTGGGCGAACGGACTGAAAGGACAAGGGAAACCATTACGGCCGAGCGCTCTGGAGGGACCGGATCACCAAGCTGCCGCCGGGCACGCGGACAGCCGCGCGCCTGATCGTGGTGCACGCTTCCCGGGGCATGCATCAGCATCGCGCGCGACGCGTCGCGCCGTCGAATGGCTTACGATTACGGTCCTTCGATCGTCCATTCCATGCGGCGGCGCACGCGCCAGTCGACCAATCTCATGTCGAACCAGACTTCCGCCCCGATCCGAGTGGGCATGCTGTTCTCGGAAACCGGTGTCACTTCCGTGATCGAAACCTCGCAACGCCTCGGTACCCTGCTTGCCGTGGAAGAGATCAACGCCACCAGCGGCATCCATGGCCGCGAACTGAAACTGATCAGCTACGACCCGCAATCGCGCCCATCGGCGTACCGGCAGCTCGCGGAACAGCTGGTGGTGGACGACGGCGTCCGCGTGATCCTCGGTTGCTACATGTCGAGCACGCGCAAGGCGGTCCTGCCCGTGCTCGAGCGCTGGAACGCGCTCCTCATGTACCCCACGCTCTACGAGGGCTTCGAATACTCCCGTCACGTGATCTACACCGGTGCAGCGCCCAATCAGAACAGCGTCCAGCTCGCCGAGTTCATGATGCGGGCGTTCGGATCGCGCGTCTTCATGGTCGGCTCGGACTATCTCTACCCCTACGAATCGAATCGCATCATGAGCGATCTGATCCTCGAAGGCGGCGGCGAGAAGGTCGCGGAGGTATACCTGCCACTCGATGCCAAGCGCGAGGATTTCGCTGCAGTGGTGAAACGCATCAAGGCGCTGCAACCGGATTTCGTCTTCTCGACCGTGGTGGGCGAAGGCACGGCGATGCTCTACCAGGCCTACGCCGAGGCCGGGCTCGATCCGCTCCGCATGCCGATAGCGAGCCTGACCACGAGCGAGGCCGAAGTGCAGCAGATGGGTGCGCAATTCTCGGGAGGTCACATCACCTCCGCTCCCTATTTCCAATCCATCGACAGCGACAACAACCGCCGTTGCGTCGAAGCGTTCCACCGCCGCTTCGGCGACGACCGGGTGGCGAACCAGTGCTGGGAGGCGGCCTATTTCCAGACGCACCTGCTCGCCAATGCCATGCGCCGCGTCGAACCGGGCGACGTCGAGGCGCTGCTGCGAGTCCTGCCCGGCGCCGAATTCGAGGCGCCCCAGGGACGTGTGCGCATCGACGAACACAGCCACCACACCTATCTGAGCCCACGCATCGGTCGCGGCGATGGAAACGGACAGTTCGAAATACTCGAGCAGGCGCGAACATGGGTCAGGCCCGATCCGTATCTCGTGTCGCACACGCTCGAAGACTGGAGCGTGCGCGTGAAACTCCAGACGGCCTGACGCCATGCCTGCTGCGCCGCCGAAAACGGCCAGAGCGACTCCCGCACTGCTGCGGGATCTGCGCTCGCTCCAGGTGGTGGTGTTTCACCCGGACGATGCCGACGGTCACGAACTGATCAGCCAGTTGCATCGCATCGGCTGCCAGGTCCGCGCGTTCTGGCCGCCGCAGGAGCGTCTGCCGGACGACGCCGGTCTCATTTTCTTCGCCGTGCGACCCGATGCAATGGCCGTGGAACTCGCCTGGCTGCGGCGTGATCCGGTGCCACCGGTGATCGCCGTGGTCAATTACGAGAATCCGATCACCATCGAGGCTGTGCTGCGCCTGAACGCGCTCGGCATCGTCGCGTCACCGGTCAAATCCTTCGGCCTGCTGTCGGCGGCCGTCGTGGCGCTGGCGCAGGCCGAGCGCAACCAGGAACGCGAGCGCTACGTGACCAAGCTCGAGCAGCGCCTGTCCGGGCTTCGCAAGCTCGCCAAGGCCAAGACCATCCTCATGCTCTCCCGCGCAATCGGCGAGGAGGATGCGTACCGTCTCATCCGCGAACAGGCGATGGCCAAGCGCGTGACCACCGAGGAGATCGCCGACGCGATCATCAAGGCCAACGAGATCCTGGCATTCGAGGGGAAGGGCTCCTGACGAACCGGTGGGTCGTGCGCGTCCGAAGCGAGAGGTTGCCGTGGGTCAGTCGCCCGTCGCAGCGACGGCAAGGCGAGCAACGGTGGAGGCAGAAACCAGCGCTCGTTCGATTCCTGGTTGCGGCAGACCCGCCGCCCGATTCCATATCGATCCGCGCATCCGCTACGGCAAACCGGGCTCGGTGCCAACGAGCAGCCAGGGAAAGCGGTGCTCCTCGAGCTTGAATGCAAAGGCTCCCGGTCGCATGTCGTCATTGACGTTCTGTCGCGGCAACAGAAACGGATCGGTTTCCGCGCGCACCATACCGCGTATCGACGTGCAGCCAGACTGGTAGCCGGCGAAGCGCGCGAGATTCGCCACCGCGTTGCTCCAATTGATCACGCCGGGCCCGTTCGGATAGGCCAGATGCATCACGGGACGGCCGATGATGCTTTCCAGTTCAGCCTTGGACTCCGTCAGTTCGGCCAGCGCCGCCGGCTCGTCGAGACTGGTGAGGATGGGATGCGTTGCCGTGTGCGATCCGATGGTCATCCCTGCAGCGGACATCTCGCGAATGCATTCGGGTGTGAGCATGTAGCTGCGTGAATCCAGGGCGCGCCGATCGAGACCCAGCGCTGCGAACACCCGGTCCAGAAGCTCGGACCGCGCGGCATGATCTCCCCGGTTCGCGTGCGTCGAGACCAGGTCCACCACTTGCTGGCGCCCATCCGGTGAGTCTCGATAGTCGCTCTCGGGCAGGTCGAGCTCCCTGAGAACCGGCCGCAGGTCGGGCACCGTCATGAATGTCCGCTGGAGTTGCCCGACCCAGAATGCTTCCCGCCCCGTGACCGCGGCGGAAACAACGAAGAACGTCGCGGTCGCGTGATACTTCAGCAGGATCGGAAGCGCATAGGTGTGGTTGTCCAGATAGCCGTCGTCGAAGGTGAGGACCACTGCATTTCCGACGGCCCGGCCCGTGTTGCCCCAGGCGATGGCCTCGTCGAGACTGATGACTTGGTAGTTACGGGTGAGGTGGATGAGCTGCCGCTCGAATTCCTCGGGACTGACCCGAATCTCGGGCGTGCAATAGTCGGCGGACGCTGGTCCCACCGAGTGATAGGAGAGCATTCTCACCACCGGCACCGACCGCGCCGGAAAGGCTCGCACCAGACGAATCACGCCGGCGTGGTGTAGCAGATTCTTAGCCACTCGGGTGAGGCTGGTCCGCTTCATCGGAGGCTTCGCATATGTCTCGTGTCGCCCCGTTCTCGCTCCGGCACAGGACGGATACCTAAGCCGACGCCTCGACGACAGACGGCCGCTCGCGATGCCGCAGACGCCTCACCCACGGGTTCACGCGCACCGCAAGAAAGTGCATCAACGCACCGCGTGCAGTCGCGTTGGCGAGCCAGAGCGCGTATTGATCCAGGTATTCGGTGGTCCAGTCACTCAACAGATGCGGTCGGGAAATGCTGCCCCGCGACGCGTCGACGCGATCCAGATCGGGATCTCGCGCTGCAGCCTGGACCGCTTCGTCCAGCAGGACACGCCCCGGGCTCAATGCGCCGACGGCGGGGAGATGCGCGAAATTGTAATCGAGCACTGCGCCACCGAATCGGGGCTGCCATCGATAGGCAATGAGCTTCGCATCGAGATGCATGAGCCAGAGGTCGAGACGGTCGCGGGCGAACAGTCCGCGCGTTACCTCGCTGAAGAAATCCCGCCGCGGCCCCGGCCTGAACACGCCCACCCCTTCGTCGCCCTTCCAGCTGATCCCCTCGATTTCCGCGATGGCGGCCACCAGTGCGTCGCAATCTTCCACGGCACCCCTTACGCACCGAATCTCCACCTTTCCCGAGGCGACCTGCTTCTTGCGCGCGCGCCGCAGGCGCGTACGGAGCGAACTCGAATATTGCTGTTCCACGGCGACATCGGCCGCGTCGCCGACCGGCAGGATCGGCGAACGTGCGCAATGCCGCACCCGGATCCTCGTCCCCGAGGCGTGCCGCGAAACGTACTGCGTGAATCGATCGACATCCGAACCGAGTACTTCATCAAGCATGATCAGGTCCCATGGCTCGGGGCATGCGAGCATCGCGTCGACCAGTTCGGCGAAACCGCTCTTGCATGCGGGCGATACCAGTAGCGCGATCCGGTCGGAATACGGATAGCCGAGGTATCTGAGCGTGCGAACGCGGATCCCCGCCAGCCATTCCGTGCCCCAGGTAAGGGGCACCATCCCCACCAGCGCGTCCCGATCCCGAATGGTCAGTACCATGAGCTTGCGCCCGGCGAGGAGATATTCCGCCGCCGGCAGCAACCATTCCCTGCTATTGAACAGCGTCGCATCGGGACAGGCGGAAACCAGCTGGTCAAGATTCTCCGACAGGCAACGCACCGCGTCGGTACCGGTATGCCACTGCGCAAGTACGTTCCCGGGACCGTCGTCGGGGGCGCTCGGTGACGGCGTCCCCTCGAATTCACGTCGCGTGGCCGGGACTTGCATCACGGCACACGCCAACCCCGGGGTCGATCGAAAGGTGTCCTGTGCACCGGTACCGCACCCAGAATCGGCAAGCCGAGCACCGCTTCGGCGACGTCGATCCTGGAGACGCGCTGGTCGAAGTACTCGCGCACCATGGCGATGGAGATGGCGAGCACCAAGCCCCCGACGACCGACAACGAAACGTAGAACAGACGCGAATGGTTCGGTATCGGGGGCACCGAGGCGTATTGCACGACCCGTACGTTGGTCGTACCGGGATTGGCAAACTCAGCCGTCTTGGATTGCGCGCTCATGTCCGCGAGATGCAGATAGCTCACCCGCTGCGAATCGATCATCGCACGCATCCTGTTGATTTCGCCTTCGCGGCGATCGAGGCGCGCCATCTTTTCCTCGGTATTGCGCATCGCCGCCTCGACGCTCGCGAGTTTGGCGCGCGCCACTTGCATCTTCACGTGGGAATCGTCGTAGACGGCCGCGAGCTCGATGACTTCACCGCGGGCCCGGCTCCCACGTTCGCGCAGATCCGCGAGGGTCCGGCTCAGGCTATCGCGCGTGTCGGCGGTGTCCGAAATGGGAAACTTGGCGCGGTAGGCATCGAGTTGCCTTGTCATTTCATCCAGCTTGCTCTTGGATTTGTCGGCCTGTTCCTGATAGAACTGGTTGACGCCCGGGGTGGCATACACCTCGAGGTGGTGCGCGATATAGGCATGCGTGACGGCATTGACCAGGGTCGAGGCGAGCTTGGGGTCCTGGTTCGAGTACTGGACCTCGAGCAGATTTGACCCGGCAACGGGCTTTACCTTGACCTCGTCCTGCAGCGTCGAGATCCAACCGTTTCTCGGGCTGATTGCGCTCAGGAGTCCGGCGCCGATGAATCCGTCTCTTACGCTACCGACGACCCGGCCGATCCAGCTCTTTTCCCCTGGAATTTCGTGCGGTCGCACCTCGTCGACGACCGCCTCCATGACCGGACGGGAAAGGAGCACCTGCGATTCGGTCTTCAGCACCGCGGACATGTCGATACCCGGCATCGGGTCCGTACGAATCGAGATGGCCTGGATGCCCTCGATCAGAATGATCGATTCCGCGCGGTACGCAGGCGGCATCAGGTACACCAGCGAGGTCACGACGAACACGACGAAGCAGAAACTGCCGAGCAGCGTACCGCTCCACTTGAACAGAAAACCGACGATATCGCGCTTGGTCACGACCCGACCCCTCTGACGCGCCGATCGGGGGACGCGCGCCGCCCCTCACCGCGGACCGGGAAATGCAACACTTCACCGCAAATGGCGGTACAGGTATCGAGGGACATAGTAGGGTTTCTTGTTGAGAATCGCGCCGTGCAGCCTGAAGCCGAAATCGGCCGCCTCCGAACGGCGGCGCTCGAGCTCGGGGATCGTGGTCTGCGATGCGTCAATGACCAGGACCATTCGCGTGGCCCAGCGGCTCCACAGATATGGCATGTTCGATTCGATGGAACCCGCATCGACGAGCACGATCGCATAGCGCTGGCGCAGCTGGTCGAGGACCGCGGGCCAGGCTGCCGATTCCAGCGCGTGCGTGTTTGCCATCTGCACCACGGGCAGGGAATTTCCGACCCCGAGGCCCACCAGACCCGCGACGGACTCGGGGGCCGAGGCAAGTTCGCTCAAGGTGTCGGCCGACACGGACCTGCAATCGGCCTTGAGCAGGCGCACCAGATCCGACTTGGGTGGCGAACTGTCGACCAGCAATACGCCACCCCGATACTCGTCCTGCAATGAATAGGCGAGTTCCAGACAGACCGTCGTCACGCCCTCTTGCCGCCGCCGGGATGTCAGTACGATCACCGCACCGGCGCCTTGTCCCGACGGGGCGATATCTCTGCCGGCAAGGATTCGGCCGCGAATCTGCGAGTAGGCGCCGGCAACCTGGTCGCTAAGCATCGGGCCTTTCATAGCCGTTGCATACATCGAAGATCACCCGCGCACCGAGCAACGGGTACGCGCTCATCGCTGCAGGACAAGAAGCATGCTTCGTTGCTTGCCGACCATCACCGGACCGGAATCCCGATTCCGATGGGGATAGGAATGTTCTGCCGAATATACTGATCGATCCACACGTTCGTATTTGCCACGCCGGTCTTGAGCACCAGGACTATGTCGTTGTAGTTGAGCGTGAATGAATGCTGTGGCGCATTCGCGTCGTTGAGGCCTTCGTTCAGATTGAACATCCATCGCTGGTAGTTACCGTCCGGTGAGATCCGGACCACCGCCACCTTCGTGGGGTCGGCGGTAACGCTGTAGCCCCCCGCCGCCGCGATCGCAGCCATGGGCCCGATCGGCTTCGGCATCGCGACCCGCCCCGGCGTTTTCACTTCTCCCATCACGCTCACGGTGGGCGGATCGCGCTGACGAAGGTTCAATACGACATTGATCTGGGTCCCGAACTCCTTTGCGTATTTCTCCGAGACCTCCTTGCGGATCTCGCTCAGCGGCCGATCGACCGCCACCGGATCGATGAGTGCCAACTGGATCGGCACACCCTCGTAGATCTGGATGACGAAGGTGTCCGAGTCTGCCTGCTGGCGGCGCGACTCGAGCAGGCGCCTGAGCCGCTGCTGGGCCTGCAACACCGACACGACCACCACGGGATTCCTGAGCTGCCGCCGGCTGTACTGCACCGCGAGCGCAGACGACGCTTCGGAGGCCGTCATGCCCGCGACCGTCAGCGTCCCGACCAGGGGCAGGGAGATGGAGCCGTCCGGCAGGATCGTCACTCCTTCGCGACCCAATTCGGGATGGCCGTCCACGTCCACCCGGAGCACATCCGCGACGCCGAGGCGGTAGGTGGCCGTATCGACCCGCGCGTCCAGGTAATAACGCACCTCCAGAGTGTCGCCTGTAGTGACCACCGAGGGATACAAGCGCCCCGGGCTTGCCGGGGCTGGACTGGTCCAGGTTGTCAGGGGAATCTGCGCGCAGCCGGCCACCATGAGTGCCATGCAACAAAGAAGCGCGACGTCCCGAATGAGCCGACGGACTGCCCTTGGGAACTGCGTTGCACGGTCTACGGGGACGCCCGCAAAACCGGAACGATGCCGATGCCCGGTACTTCCGCGCTCCAATGAAACCGCTCCACCGGAAGATGCGCAACCCGGAATACTCGACGTGGGACTTACTTGCATGCTGGCCTTTGATCCAATGCTTAGCTGATTGGCACCGTACGCGTCCCGATGTCGCTGAAACCGCCTTGGCTCAATAGTCGGCACAAGACGCTCTCCCCTGCCCGGGCCACGCTGTCACCGGCCATGACAGGCAAACGAGCGTGTTCCGACCTGCAATCCCTGCAACGATTCATCGGCCTCTGGGTTCGGTGCCACTTTCTGCGCGGATATCGGGGGAATGGCAGCTGACGGTTTGTCGGGTATCGAAGAGCCTGCCCGGAGTGGCCATCAAGGGGGAGGACGATAGCGCATGCCACGATAACGGGCCGAGCCGAAAGAGAGGAACGCATCAACTGTCGACTTTCTTTGCATTCATTTCTGCCGGTCGAGGGCTGGATGGTGCGACCGCAGAACTGGGACCGCGAACATTGTACAGACGCACGACGACTTCGGCGGACCCCGCGCCGTCACCGAAGCCACCTGCCACCAGAGAACCGCTCCGCCCGCAAGCGGTCCCCCGCGGGTATCGGTCCGGCGCGGTTAGACTTTTTTCCCGATCCGCCGATTCTAACAATCCAACCGCGCGGATCGCGCTGGCCGACGTCACCCTGCCGGCGCTTGTCCTCGTATCGCCCACCCGATGCGGTTCTGATCTAGACTTGCGCGAGTTCGCTGCCAGGCTCGAAAGAGCTCCTCGAAGATCGCACTGACGGCACCGATGCCGATAGCCAAGCCGATGCCGCCTGCCCGGGAGGACACCGGGGTACGGATCCGCGTCGCCAGGACTCCCGGCGAATTCGCGCTCATTCGTGACCGGTGGGACCGTGTCGTCCAATCCCGTGCGCATGCGCCCGTGCAACTCTCCAGCATCTGGATCGACCAGTGGTGGAACAGCTTTGGTCACGGCGCCGAACTGGCTGCGATCCTTTTCGAGGATGCCGCCGGTCCTCTCGGCGTCGCGCCGATCCTCCACTCGACCCAGCGTGTCGGACCGCTGAGTATCCCGACGCTGCGTCTGATCGGCAACGAACTCACCGAGCGTTCCGAAATCGTGTTCACACGGCGCCGCGCGGAGGCGTGGCGCGAACTCGAAGCCTGTCTCGACAAATCGAGTTGGCAGTTCTTCGACTACGGCTGGGGCACCGAGGGCAGCGACGAAAGGTTGCTGCTGCTCGACAGTGCGTGGCCGTATTCCGTTCAACTCAGGCAAACTTTCGATCTCCCGCTGGTTTCACTCGACGCGCCCTGGGTTGACTGGTTGGCACAGAAATCCCGCACATTTCGAAAGTCACTGCGAAAGGCGAGTGAAAAATGCGAGGGCCTGACCGTGCTTACGTTCCCCGACGATTTCGACGAGATCGATCGGCTGCTCACCCTGATTGAATCAGTCACCTTGAATTCGTGGTCGTTTGCGCAAGGCACGGCGATCCAGAGTGATCCATGCGTTCGTGATTTCATCTCCGGCGTCCTATGCAAGTTTCACGCCCAAGGCGACGTACTGGCGTCGTTTCTGATGGATGGGAACCGACCGCTCGCCTTTGCCTTCGGCATCAGCTTCGGCTCGACCATCTTCGGACTCAAGACCAGCTACCGCACCGAGATCCGGGACCGATCACTGGGTACAAGGGTCATGGCGGCCTTCGTCGAGAGATGCATGGAATGGCGTGACAGCGAAGTGCTGGACATGGACTGCATCACGACGCACAGCGAATACAAGCGGCGATGGGCGAATGAGTTCGACTGCATCGTGACGCATCGAATCTTTCGACATCAGCCCCTTTCCCGGGCCCTGTCCCTCGCCTATCGGCTGAAGAAGTTGTCGGTAGAGGCGCGGCCGCTGGCGCAAGATGACGAGTAGCTGTGGTGGTGCCTGCAGTCGACGTGCAGTCGATGTTTTAGGCCGAACGCTCCGCCCCCGAATCATTCCGGAAGTAAGTATCCCCCGGCAGAGCCGGGGGCTTTAAGTTGTGAGCCGCTCGAAGCGGCTGATCGGGGTCGCTAACGCGGCCCCGCGTTCTTGGGGCCACCTTCGTGGGGGCCGCCTGTCATTGCCATAGCCTCATTTGG
>JBBQHP010000062.1:0-26009 GCA_038324085.1 Burkholderiales bacterium | reverse complement strand
TTCTAGGGCTGGGTTTGGGTGGGGGCCCGCAACGAATAAATCCTCGACACTACTGCCGCCCCCTCCGCCCCGCGCCCAACCCCCGAGCAGACCCGACCCTCACCCTCGAATCCCGCCCCCATGAACCGCTACAAGATCGCTGCCATGCCCGGCGACGGCATCGGCAAGGAAGTCGTCGCCGCCGGCGTCGAAGTGCTCGAGGCCCTCGCCCGGGCCGACGGCTCCTTCGCACTCGACTTCACCCATTTTCCCTGGGGCAGCGACTACTACCTGAAGCACGGCCGCATGATGGATGACGACGGGCTGGCGCAACTCGAGCCCTTCGACGCGATCTTCTTCGGCGCGGTCGGCTCGCTCGAAGTGCCCGACCACATCTCCCTCTGGGGCCTGCGGCTCGCCATCTGCCAGGGCTTCGACCAGTACGCGAACGTCCGGCCGACGCGCATCCTCCCCGGCATCGATCCGCCCCTGAAGCTCAAGTCGCCCGGCGACATCGACTGGATCATCGTCCGCGAGAATTCCGAAGGCGAGTATTCCGGCCAGGGGGGGCGCTCCCACCGCGGACATCCGGAGGAGATCGCCACCGAGGTCTCGATCTTCACCCGCGCCGGGGTCGAGCGCATCCACCGCTTCGCCTTCGAACTGGCGCGCTCGCGCCCCCGGAAACTGCTGACCCTCGTCACGAAATCCAACGCCCAGCGCCACGGCATGGTGCTGTGGGACGAGATCTTCGCCGAAGTCGCCGGCGACTTTCCCGACGTGCGCACCGACAAGGTGCTGGTCGACGCCGCCACCCAGCGCATGGTTCTGAAGCCCGCCAGCCTCGACGTGATGGTCGCGACCAACCTTCATGCCGACATCCTGTCGGACCTCGCCGCAGCCCTGTCCGGCAGCCTGGGCATCGCCCCGACCGCCAACCTGAACCCCGAGCGGCGGTTCCCCAGCATGTTCGAACCCATCCATGGTTCGGCCTGGGATATCGAAGGCAAGGGCGTGGCCAATCCGGTCGCCACCTTCTGGACCGCCGTCATGATGCTTGAATATCTCGGCGAACCGAGGGCTGCCAAGCGGCTGATGCGCGCGATCGAAAACGTCACGGCCACCCGGCTGTTCACCCCCGACCTGGGCGGAACGGCCCGGACGGACGACGTCACCAAGGCCGTCTGCGCAGCGGTCACGCAGCCCTACCACGCCTGAATTACCACACTCCGTCAACGGAGGGCTGACAGCAAGGCATTTGTTGCGCCACAATGCGGGCGACTCTTGAGCAATCCGGAGGGTGCATGGACCAACAGGAAGGGCGCCTGCAATTGGAAGAAACATCGGCGGAGGCAGCGCACGGCGCGGTGACCATCGTCGAACGCCGTCTGCTCGAGAGCTTGCTCGAGACGGCCGGCAATCCGCCGATCCGCATCCGGCTCTGGACCGGCGAATCGATCGTCAGCGGGCACAGTCCGCCCGTGGCAACCATGGTCATCCGCGACCGCGGGGCGCTCATGCGCATGCTGGTCAACCCCGAGGTCAACCCGGCGGACGACTACAGCGACGGACGCATCGAGATCGAAGGCGACCTCGTCGCTTTCCTCGAACACGTCTTCCGCGGCCTGGACAACATGACCGACAAGTCGCTCAAGGCGCGCCTGCTGCGCTGGATGAACAAGCCGCGCGCCAACACGTTGACCGGCTCGCGCGAGAACATCCACCACCACTACGACCTGGGCAACGACTTCTACAAGCTCTGGCTCGATACCGCCCGCATGCAGTACACCTGTGCCTACTACCCGCACGAAGGCATGAGCGTGGAAGAAGCCCAGATCGCGAAGCTCGACCACGTCGCGCGCAAGCTCGAACTGAAGCCCGGGCAGGTCGTGTTCGAGGCCGGCTGCGGCTGGGGCGGCCTCGCCCGCCATTTCGCCCAGAACTACGGCGTGACCGTGCGGGCGTTCAACATCTCCGAAGAGCAGGTCAAGTTCGCCCGCGAGCGCGCCAAGCAGGAAGGCCTCGACGGCAGGATCGAATACGTGCTCGACGACTATCGCACCATGTCGGGCGAATGCGACGTGTTCGTCTCGGTCGGCATGCTGGAACACGTGGGCGTGGACAACTACCCGATCCTCGGCGACGTGATCCATCGCGTGCTGAAACCGAACGGTCGCGGCCTGATCCATTCCATCGGGCGCAACAAGCCGGCGCCCATGAACGCCTGGACCGAGAAGCGCATCTTCCCCGGCGCCTATCCTGCCACCATCGGCGAGATGATGCGCATCTTCGAAGGCCACCAGTTCTCCGTGCTCGACATCGAGAACCTGCGCCTGCACTACGCCCATACGCTGGCCGCCTGGTTGTCCCGCTTCGAGAAGCACCTCGACGACGTCCGCAAGATGTACGACGAGCGCTTCGTGCGCATGTGGCGCATGTACCTGGCGGCCTCGCAGGCGTCGTTCCAGATAGGTGCGCTGCAACTGTTCCAGATCGTGTTCGCGCGTCCGCAGGACAACACCATCCCGATGAATCGCGAGCACCTCTATCGCACGTGAGGGTGTTCGGCATCGTGACCCCGAATCTCGGGCCTCGCATGCCTCCCCTCGCGGACGGGGCCCGATTCCCTCCCCCGTCACGGACGGCGGAGGGTGAGGGTGCGGGGCCAACGCACTCTCCCGAATAATTCAGTAGCCAAGTACACCCGAATGCAAAACTGCGAAGTCCTCATCGTCGGCGGCGGCCCCGCCGGTTCCACCTGCGCCTGGCTCCTCAAGCGTGCAGGCATCGACGCTCTGGTACTCGACAAGAAGCCCTTCCCCCGCGACAAGATCTGCGCAGGCTGGGTCACCCCCGCAGTCGTGCAAGAGCTGCAGCTCGACATCGACGACTATCGCGCCGACGGCCGGACGATCCAGCCCATCACCACCTTCCGCACCGGCATGATCGGCGGCAGGATCGTCGATACCCATTACGACGAACCCGCGAGCTACGGCATCCGCCGGTTCGAATTCGACGAATACCTGTTGAAGCGCTCCGGCGCACGCCTCGCCGACCCCGCGCCCTTGAAAACGCTGGTGCGCACTGCGGACGGCTGGCTCGCCAACGGCAACATCGAAGCCAGATTCGTCGTAGGGGCTGGCGGACACTTCTGCCCCGTGGCGCGGAACATCGGCGCCGAGCTCGGCCAGAGCGAGACCATCGTCGCCGCGCAGGAGATCGAGTTCAAGCTGACCGAAGCGCAGAAGCAGGATTGCGCTGCGAAAGGCGATGCGCCCGAGCTGTATTTCTGCCCCGACCTGAAAGGCTACGGGTGGGCGGTCCGCAAAGGCGATTACCTGAACGTAGGCCTCGGCCGCGAAGACAACCACAAGCTATCGGAACACGTGGCGGAGTTCGTGCGTTGGCTCAAGGCCAATCGCCGGGTGCCGCAGGACACACCGGAGAAACTCGGCGGGCACGCGTACCTTCTGTACAACCACGCACCGAGACCTTTCCTCGGCGATCACGCGATGCTGATCGGCGACGCGGCCGGCCTGGCCTATCCGCAGAGCGGCGAAGGCATCAGGCCGGCAGTGGAGTCGGCGATGTTCGCGGCCGAGACGTTGATCGCGGCGCAAGGCGACTACAGCCGCGCAAAGCTGGCGAGCTACGAGACAAAGATGCTGGCGCGCTTCGGCGCGCGGCAAGCGAAGTCGTTCACGGATCGATTGCCGGAAGGATTGAAGAGAATCCTCGCCGCGAAGCTGATGGGGACGGAATGGTTCGCCAGGAACTTCGTCATCGACGATTGGTTCCTGCATGTAAAGCAAGGGGCGTTGACGCATTGACTCCGGTTCGATGCGCGAGCGATGGCGACGGACGAATGGTTATCGGTTGGAAAAGGCCACGCGTTCTCGCGCTGTAGACGTAGTCGAACCACTCGCATCGGCAGGCTGAGCATTCGGGAAGCATCCCGTGTCCTTCACAGGCAGCGCGCCGGATCCCGCTCCCGGTAGAGCTTTTCCATCCGCTTGGCGGCATCCAGATCCAGTTGCGTGACGCGACAGCCCACGTCCCACGTGGAGAACCAGATCTTCACGACGCACCATTGGTTCTCCCACCGGGGGTGGTGCACCCACTTCCGAATGGATTGAGACGCGTCACTCATGAAGTTGACGGCATTCCGGAACGACGCAAACTCATACTGACGCGCGATCTCCTCGGCCTCGCCCCCCTTCGCCCAGAGGTGGTGATTGCGCTCGAAGTGCCACGGCGGGATCTCTTCGAGCGCGCGCCTCACTTCCTCCTCCGACATGGCCAGCTCGTTCGACCGCTTGGGTGAGGGCCGCGGAATCGGTGTCCCATTGGGATTCAAGCCATTGCCGTCCGCTCGCGAACGCACGGGCGTCCCCGTCAGCGTCGAGATGCGCTCGATCACGTCGTGCAGGTCGCGCTCCCAGCTTTCAGCCCGAACGCTGAACGTCTGCCTGTCCGTAAGCGGCGTGAGCGCACGATCGAAAGCGGCAGCCGGCGGCATTACCGCGTCCTCGAGGGTGATAGGCAGGATCGCCACCCCGCGTTCGATTGCAGTTACCAGTTCCTGTCGCACCCAGTCTTCCGGATGATCCAGACGCCGACGCCCGTATTGGTCCGCCGCCCGCAACCATCCATCGCCGATCAGCACCACGACAAGCCGTGCCTGCTGAATCGCTCGCCTCAGACTGGCGGGCCATTCATTTCCGGCCTGAATGGCCGCCCGGTCGAAGAAGAGCTCGCCTTCCGGAAACGCCCAGCTCAATGCGTCGGCCAAGGCGATCGCGGCGTACTGCGAGTCGGAACGTCGATAGCTGACAAAGATGGAATTGGGCATCGCATCTCCTGGCTTCGCAGAACGCTCGAGCCGCTGCGCACAACGTCCACGACAATTCGCACTCGGGGCGCGGTGCCCGAGACTGCACCGGCGCCCGCATTGCAATCGAGCTTCGTAGACGCTCAGAAATCCGGCAACTGAGTCACATACTTGCGCGCCTCATCCGCCAACTTGGTTTTGATCGCATCGCCGACACCATCGAGCACGGTCGTATTGATGGTGACGCGGCCGGAATAGTGTCGCAGTGTCGCCTCCTGCTTCTTGACCTTGAAGAACAGCACTTGCGTGATGTTCGACTTCGCTTCGAGTCCGAACGCCATGAGCGTTACGAAGAACTGCCCATCCGCATCCTGTTCCGCGAGACTGATCTGAAAGCGCGCCACTCGCGCTTCCTGGCTCTCGCGATTGAAGATCGTGATCCACGGGGAGGACTCGTCCATGGAGTGCAAGGCATTGATGGTCGATGTCACGATGGCCAACGCCGTCGGGGCCGCACCCAGTACGACGGTCGCAACGGCCAGGATGGCTTTGTGCGCCTCGAAATTGGTGCTCGATTCCTTGTATTCCGCGAAACCCTTGTCCTGGATCACCCATCCGATGTTGGTCAGCACGTCGAAGTACGCGTCGTACCAGTCATAGATGCGCATCGGGTCACTGACCTTTTTCTTCGCCACGAGCTGCGCCAGCAAGGACGCATTCACTATGGCCTCTCGCCGTTCCGCCGTGACACCTGAGACGAACGACACGATTTCAGAACCGACCACCGCCGCCTGCGTCTTGGCCGTCTCGAATGCGGTTGCCACGGTCGTGGGGACGTCCCTGCCGCGCGTCGCGCGGGTCCGGGCGATGGGTGCCTTCGATACGTATTCGAGCGCACTCCTGACGGAGATCTTCTTGAGTGTGTTCGAAACCTGAAATGGCCTTTGCGGGAGAAATGTCTCTGCCGCGCCCAGCACGAACAGATTCGGCGTCTGGCTGGGCGGCATTCCCGATTTGATCATCGCGTAGAAGCGACTGTAGTCTCCGACGAAGGCACCGTCCTTCCACACTTTGAGCAAGCGCTCGGTAAATGCGCCGTTTCTATCCCCGTCCATTGAGGTCTGGTTGTCCTGGCAACCGGAAATGAGGATGACGGACGGCCCGAAATCGGACGCTATCGCATCCAGCCGCGGGCTGACGGACAAATGCGCCAAGGCCGTGTCCGGATCGATCTCCTTCTTCTCCCCGGCCTGCTTCGCCGCTTCGCGCTGTAGTCGATCATAGAAGGCCTTGTGCGCCGCGTAGGTCTTCTGACCGACCGACGATGGCATCCACTTCGGGCGCTGACCACCCCCCGTTTTCGTGGTCACCTCGGCGATCGGTGCACGCGTCACCGTACCGCTGTGGCAACTGTCCGATAGAACCAGCACTCTTACACCTCTCGCAAAGCTGCCCAGTTCGAGATAGAGCTCGTCGTCGATCAGCTGGCCATCGTAGAGACACCACGTTTCGTCCTTCTTGTCCTCCTCCTCCCCGGTGACGTCCGGAATCTGTCCTCCGTGTCCCGAGTACGTCAGGAAGAACAGGTCGCCGGCTTTCAACTGCTTCGCCGATTTGCGCAGCGCCGCGAGCACGCTTTTCCGGGTCGCCCTCTGCGTGAGCAGGAGGGTCGACGCCATCCCCTGGGACGCGGCGATGGCCTGCATGTCGTTCGCGTCGAATTCGCAACCGCCGAGGTCACCGCTCCAGCCGGCGTACTGCTTGGGATCGACGGAATTCAATCCCAGATGCAGCGAAACGGCCCGTGCAGGCGTGGGCCTTTTGACCTTCTTGCTGGAAGTCGCGGTGCGCGTGGCTTTGCGAGCCTTCCCGGCTGGTGACTTAGTGCTCATCGTGGTCTCCCTGTCGTTGATTCTAACTTCCGTCATCAATTGCGGCGCCCACTTGCCGAACCCCCGATTCAAATCGGCGCGGGCTCTGCCTGCAAGGCCCCGGGCGCCTTTCGGCGTTGGCTGAATCTCTGATTGGTTGATTGTAGATCTGTCGCCTACGCCACGTGCTGCTCGAAGATCGGCGTTCGCGACGCACGGATTCAATTGCCGATTGCTCTGGCTCGCGTGCAGCGCGCGACGGCGCGTTTCCGCTGAGAGTCTGCCCGTTTTGGGGGCCCTTGCGTGGGACATCCGGCGCTCCCGGCTCCAGAATCGTTGTACGAGATATTCCGGCTCGATAACCCGCGGTTCGTAATTGTCCTCCCAACTATGGAAGAGACAATACAACGCGCCGCCCCGAATTGAGAGTGGACGAGCATGACACCACCGCTCTTACCATTTCATCACCGATTCGCCACAATTCGACGCCATCCCGGGTTCCATGCGCCAGTTCGCGCACTTGAACCTGCTCCAGGCGATTCCCGACGAGCCCACCATCCTCCACTTCCGCCACCTGCTGGAGAACAACGAACTCGGGGTCGAGATCCTGGGGCGGGTCAACGCCCACCTCACCCGCAAGGGATTGCTCCTGAAGCGCGGCACCATGGTCGACGCCACCATCATCGATGCACCCAGTTCGACCAAGAACGCCAGCGGCGAGCGTGATCCGGAGATGCGCTCGGCCAAGAAGGGCAACCAGGGGTACGTCGGCCTGAAGGCCCACATCGGCGTCGACGTCCCAGCGGACCGTCGAGGTCGCTTCCTCGCCAAGCTCGTCCTATTTTCAGTGACTGCATGAGAACGAATAACAAAGAGCTCATAGGTGAACCCGCCCGTAACCTTACCGAGTCCCCCGAACAGATCGACGATCATTGGTGCGACCCTTACCCAACCTCAAGCTACAAAGCCGATCGACGCATGCTGTCCCGTCTCTTGTTTCGAAACGTCGGCCGGCTATAGGAGCCGTCCCTCGGCCTCTAACTTCCAGTCCATGACCGATTGAACTCCGACCGATCCCTCGTCATACTCTTCCGGGCGCTCCCGAAGCCCATAGCCCGATTAGGAACCCGCCATGCCCTCCCCCCGATTCTCCGAATCCCTTCCCTTCATCCTGCGATGGGAGGGCGGTTACGTCGACCATCCCAACGATCCGGGCGGCAAGACCAACATGGGCGTGACGCAGGCGGTCTACGATGACTGGCGGAAGAAAGCGAACCAGCCGGCCCAATCCGTCAGGACGATCTCGGACGCCGAAGTCCAGGCGATCTACGAATCGGGCTACTGGCTTCCGCCTCGATGCGACCTGCTCGAACAGGCCCTGGATCTCGTGCAGTTCGACACCGCGGTCAACATGGGGGTCGGGCGCGCGATCCGGTTCCTGCAGCAGAGCCTGGGTTGCACCGTCGATGGCGGCATCGGCCCAAAGACGCAGGAAGCCATTGCCACTTGCGATTCCGGCGACACGATCGTGACCTTCTGCCAGGCGCGCGAGGATTACTACCGGCGTCTCGCGCAGAGCAATCCGAAACTGGCCGTCTTTCTGCCCGGCTGGCTCAACCGGCTGAATGCCTTGCGCCAGGAAGCCGGGTTGCCCGGTTACGCAAAGACGAGAGGGATCGAATCGGCCCGCCCCGAGCCCACGGCGCGCATCCCCGATATAGGGCGAGACCCCCAGTACGACCTGTAGTCTCGATCAGCCCGCGGCGAACAACGCCTCGTGCGCTTTGCGCAATTCCCTTTTGAGCAACTTCCCGCTCGGGTTCTTCGGCAACGTCTCCGCAAACACGACGCGCTTGGGCGTCTTGAAAGTGGCCAGCGACCGCGCGCAGTGACCCAGCACGGTGGCTTCGTCGAGCGACGCGCCGGCCTTGGCCACCACGACGGCGACGACCGCTTCGACCCACTTGGGATGCGGCAGGCCGATCACGGCGACTTCCGAAACGCCCTCGAGCTGGTAGATCGCTTCTTCCACCTCGCGGCTCGCCACGTTCTCGCCGCCGGTCTTGATCATGTCCTTCTTGCGATCGACGACGCTGATGTAGCCTTCGCTGTCGATGGTCGCGAGGTCGCCGGAATGGAACCACCCGCCCTCGAACACCGCGGCGGTCCGTTCGTCATCGTAAAAGTAGCCCTGCAACAGTTGCGGACTGCGATGCACGATCTCGCCGATGGTCACACCATCGCGCGGAACCTCGCGCATCGCATCGTCGACCACCCGGGTTTCTACGTTCAGCACCGCCCTTCCGCACGACCCGGGTTTGCGCAGTTGGTCTTCCGGCCCCAGCATGGTCGCGAGCGGCGCGATCTCGGTCTGGCCGTACAGATTCCACAGCTTCATCGCGGGCAACCGTCGTGCGATCTCGCGCATCACTTCCACCGGCATGATCGAGGCGCCGTAATAGCCCTTGGCCAGCGAAGACAGATCGGTCCGGTCGAACAGCGGCGAGCGCAGCAATCCGATCCAGACCGTGGGCGGCGCGAAGAACGAAGTGATGCGATGGCGCTCGATCAGCGGCAGCAGGTTCTCGGGCACCGGCTTCGCCGTGATCACGTTGGTCGCGCCGACGTAGATCGACGGTCCGAGAAACACATCGAGCTGCGCGCAGTGATACAGCGGCAAGGCGTGCAGCGCCAGGTCGTCGCGAGCGATGTTCGCATCCACCACGCAGCTCACGTACTGCCACAGCACGGCATCGTGGGTCAGCATCGCGCCCTTCGGCAGCGACTCAGTGCCGCTCGTGTAGACGATCTGCGCAAGATCGGACCCCACCACTTCGGCTTCGGACGACTCGGCCGCGCTGGACGCCAGCGTATCGAAGCGCAGCATGTCCGCCGCCGCTTCGGTGGGATACTCACCAGGGAGCCAGATGAAGCCCTCGATGCGGGTGTCGTTCGAAGCCGCGGTTCTCGCCACGGTCGCGAATTCGCTGTCCGTCGCCAGCAGTCGCGCCCCGGCATGACGCAGGATGTAGGCGACTTCATCCGCCTTCAGCATGAAGTTGATCGGAACCAGCACCGCACCGAGTCGGGCGAGCGCGAATCGCAGCGCGATGAAAGCGTGCGAGTTGCGCGCCAGGATCGCCACGCGATCGCCCTTGCGCACGCCGTTCGCTACCAGTCCGCTCGCGACTCGTTCGCAGACGTCGTGGAACTGGGCATAGGTCCAGCGGACATCTCCGCAGACGATCGCCAGCTTGTCCGGATCACGCGCCGCGCTCCGGCGCAGGACGTCGGCGAGGGTGTGACGATGAATGGCTGGATGCACGCGAATGCCCTGGTTCGGTCGGATGGCTCGGTGCGAGCTAGTGTACCGCCAGGTTCGACGTGCGCCGGTCGGACGAGGTCGAGGGGAGCGTTCGTGGCTGCCGTTCGATCCGCACCCGCTCGCGACGTGCTCGTAGACCGGAAGGACTGCCTTGGGCCGCAATGGACCAAGGCAATCCGGACAAGTCACTTCCGGCGCCGCCGCATCGCAGCCAACCCTGCCAGCCCCAGGAACAGCGTGAGGTAGGTGGCCGGCTCCGGCACCGCGTTGGTCACGTAGGTCGCCGATAGCCCGTTCGCATAACCTTCAGTGACCACCCCGACCCGTATCTCGCCCTGCTGGATCGCGTGCAGAAAGGTGAGGTAGTCCGGATGCCCCCCGGCAGAAGCGATAAGTTCGAATGCTTCGCCGGAGACGTTGACGCCGTTGGCGATGCCGCCGATACCACCGGCCCCGGCGCCCACGGATCGAGCCGTCCAGCTGGCGGTAAACGGGAGGGCTCCCGTTGGCAGCTCATCGGCGATGTCCAGGGCCACACCGTGAAACGAGAGCTGGAACTCCGTGCCCGTACCGGTCCCTCGCAGCGGGTTGCTGCCGACGACAGGGTGCAAGACCGTGAGATCCGGCAGGGCGCTGAAAGAGATCTGCGTGATGGACGACTGAATCCCGGCATCGTTGAAGAACTTGAAGTAGACGTTGGGATCCTCGCCATTCTTGTCACCGATGACCTCGAGGGACAATTGGCCGCTCAGGTCGGTCGCGCAATCGCCGAATACGCACGAAAAGCTGACGGACGGTTTGTCGTAGTCGGCGGCAGCGAATGCGGAACCTGCCAGGCCCAGGGCCGAGACTGCCAGAACCACTTGCCGCAATAGTGAGCGCATCGCATTTCTCCTTTGGTGGGTTGCACGGACAACGAGAAGCGATCGACACTGCGCTTGGCTTCGCCTGCATCAGCCTTCGTCGTGTCGGATGCGTCGGAGAGAATGCGCGAGCCATCCTTACCGATTGGTTACCGATGGCGAATTCGGGCACAGGCCTGGATCGGGCCGAAGATTCCCGCTCGCTGTGCGCGCATGGCAACGCCGCGTGGAAGGTCCAGCGCCCCTCGTCAGCGGCGCCAGCGCCGGCGGCACAACCGCGAGCGACACCTCTCAGCGACGAAGCGCTCTCCCCGCAGACGTACCCCAGGGTGATTCCACCGCAACGCCGAGCGCCAAGGGGTGTCCGTTCCCTCTGCCGATGTCGAGGCGCGCAGTGCGACGATGCGCCCTCACGGTCTTCGACTTCGCATCAGGCGCGGACGAGCTCCAGTACGTCGAACCTGCCACGCAGCACCGCCGCGCTCTTCAACCCCCACCAACGCTCCAGCACCGTCGCATAGACGCTGCGGAAGTCGACGGCGAATGCAAGATTGCCGTTGCCGTCGAGTCGGTCCAGCCGTGGCGCGGCACCGTACAAGCCGCCCTTGACCCGCCCGCCCAGGACGAAATGCGCGCTCGCCGTGCAGTGATCGGTGCCGTTGCTCTGATTCTCCTTCGGCCGCCGTCCGAATTCGGCGTAGGTCATGACCAGGGTCGTGTTCCACCGATCCAGCTCGACGAGCGCCGAGCGCAGCGCGACGAGACCGCCAGCCAGATCCGTCAGCAAGCGCTCCTGCGTGCCGGGCTGGTTGCCGTGGGTATCGAAGCCGTTGAGCGATAGCTTCACCGCCGCCACGCCGCTTTTGCTCGCGATGGCCTGGGATGCGGTCTTGATCGCGTTGCCGAACGGGCCGCCCGGAAACGTCGTTCTGAAATCGTGATCGGCGTTCAGGCCGCGCGCTGCCTGGACGATGTCGTTTTCCACCGTGAGGATATGGTTCAGCGCCGGGTTCGGGGCGCGGCCTTCGGGAATCGCCAGGCGCGCCTGCCGCAGAAACTGCTGCGTGTTGGTCAAGGTGATCACGCGCGGACCCACACCCTGCAGCGGCCCGGCGTCGGCGCTGCCCACGACGAATCCGTCGGCGACCAGGCTTCGTGGCGGCGGCGATTCGGCAAAGGCTCGCGCGAGCCAGCCGTCGGTCAGCGTTTCGTCGCTGTCGGAAGCGGTGTCCCAGATCTCGATGGAGCGGAAGTGCGAGAGATTGGGCGTCGGGTAGCCGACGCCCTGGACGATCGCGAGTTCGCGTCCTTTCCACAACGGCAGCCAGGGCTCGAGCGAGGGATGCAGGCCGGTGCGTTCGTCGAGCTGGAGGATCTTGTCGCGGGCGATGCCGATGCGAGGGCGCAGCTGCATGTAGTTGCGATCGGCGAACGGTACGACGGTGTTGAGGCCGTCGTTACCGCCCTTGAGTTCCACCAGCACGAGCAGGTTGCCATAGCCGGTCGGCGCCCGACTCTGCGCGAGCGCCGGGTGGACGAGGACCGAGCACGCGGCGGCGCCGGCTGTCTTGAGAAAATGGCGGCGGGTCATTTCAGGGTCGTGTCAGGGTCGTTTCGGGATGACGTCGGGATTCATTTCGGGATTCGTTGCGGGATTCATTTCGGGATTCGTCGCGGGATTCATTCCGGGATTCTCGTGTTCGCGAATGATTGCCGACGACGGCCCCCTTCCGCCGTCGAAGATGGGGGGTAGGTTGGGATGGGGGCCGCAGACCTTCATCACTTCAACTGGAACACCGCATCCCGCGTCAGCGCCCGGATCAGCTCCAGCCCCTGCGCATTCGAATCGGGAGGATCAACGGGCGCGGCAGCCAGCACGAGCCGCGCGATCCGCTCGCCGCTCGCCCCGCCAAGCGATGCGACCCACGCATCCGCATTGAACCGGATATCGGTGAGTGCATTCATGAAGCGCTGCCGGCCGGCACCGTCGATACTGCCCGCCCCTTTCGCCAGCCGCGCGCCGCCCTTCGGCGTCATGCCGTCCGTGCCGCGCATGTCCTGCCCGCGAAACAGCCGTTCGAGAAACTGTTTAGGCTGGAGCAGGGTCGTGGAATTGATCCACGATTCGCCGCCGG
This sequence comes from Burkholderiales bacterium, assembly GCA_038324085.1. Taxonomy (GTDB): domain Bacteria; phylum Pseudomonadota; class Gammaproteobacteria; order Burkholderiales. The sequence continues at coordinate 13,005 of JBBQHP010000062.1, read as the reverse complement.
GCCAGCCCTTCACGTTCGGCGGTGCGAACAGGTTCTGTCCCAGCGTCGCCGAGAGGAAAGAGAACGGGGTCAGTTCGCCTGTCTGCACGTCGAAAGTGCGCAGCGTTCCCACGATCAACTCGACGGGCGACTTGACCAGCACCGCGCGGTTCGCCGCGGCGTAGAACGCATCGCTCGTCAGCAGCAGCCGCAGCGCGGTCGGGATATCGTAGTGCGCATCGAAGAACGCCGCGGCGATTCGCTCCACTTCGCGCGGGTCCGGTTCCGGCGCGATGAATTCGCGCCAGAGCTTGGCAACGATGAACCGCGCGCATTGCGGCTGTGCGAGCAGCAGGTCGAGCACGTCGTCGCCGTCGAGATCGCCGGTCTTGCCGAACACCGTCTTGGAGCCCGGGTCGTGCTGGAGACGACGGAACCGGAACGTACCGTCGTCGCGCTCGATGCTCCAGCCGGTGAAAGCCCGCGCCGCTTCCTTGATGTCGCGTTCGGAATAGTTACCTTCGCCGAGCGTGAACAGCTCCATCACTTCGCGCGCGAAGTTCTCGTTCGGTTGCGCCTTGCGATTCTGCGCATTGTCCAGATAGATCACCATCGCCGGGTCGCGGGCGATCGCATGCAGCAGCGTGGCGAAATTGCCGAGCGCGTGGCGCCGCAACAGAACGTTCTGCCGGAACATGAGCACCGGCGATCTGACTTTCTGCTGGCTCGACACGAAGTGGTTGTGCCAGAAGAGCGTCATGTGTTCGGTCATCGGCGATGGTGTTTCCAGCATTTCCTGCAGCCACCAGTTGCGCAGCTCGACGCTGGTCATGAACTGCCGGCGGACGAACGCCTTGCGCGCCTCGTCGTCGAGCATCCGCATGCCGCGCATCGACACGAACTCCCCGACCGACGCCGGCGCCGGGGTGATCGCCTTGACCAACGCACCGCGCAGCAGCTGGTTCGCGGCCTGCTCGCGCGAAAGCCCCACGACGCTCCGGATCTCGGCATCGGTGGCGCCGAAGCCCGTCCGGTTCAGCAGATGGCGCGCATCGGTGTAGTCCAGCGCGGGCGCGCCGTGCGCCGACGACATCGCCATGAGGCACGCTGCCAGCCACGGCCCCAGGATCGTGAAGTGCAGCAGGCGGGCCATGGTTATCCGGAACGGCTGCGCGCGACGGGGGTTGACCCGCCGCCGCCCACGCCGCCCGCCAGTACTCCATAATCCGGCGTCAGGAGAGCCTCGATGTCCGATTCACCCAGCACCCGCATCCTCGTCGTCGACGACGACCGTCGACTGCGCGATCTGCTCCATCAGTACCTGTCTGCCCAGGGTTTCAGTGTCCAGGCGGCGTCGGACGCGTCTGCCATGGATCGTGCGCTGGGGTCCGACGGCGCGGATCTCATCGTGCTCGACCTCATGCTGCCGGGCGAAGACGGCATGAGCATCTGCCGGCGGCTGCGCGCCAACGGCAACCGCACGCCGATCGTGATGCTCACGGCCAAGGGCGACGACACCGAACGCATCGAAGGGCTCGAGACCGGCGCCGACGACTATCTCGGCAAGCCCTTCAATCCGCGCGAATTGGTGGCGCGCATCAACGCCGTCCTGCGGCGCGGCGGCCCGGCGACCTTGCCCGGCGCGCCGGCCGACGCGGATACGGTGGTCCGCTTCGGGCCGTTTTCGCTCAACCTGGGCACCCGGCGCCTGATGCGCGACGACCAGCCGATCTCGCTGACCACCGGCGAATTCGCGCTGCTGAAAGCGCTCGTGACCCATGCCGGCACGCCGCTCACGCGGGAGCGGCTGATGGAACTGGCGCGCGGCCGCGAGTACGGCCTGCTCGATCGCACCATCGACGTGCAGGTGTCGCGCCTGCGCAAGCTGATCGAGGAAGATCCCTCGCACCCGATCTACCTCCAGACCGTCTGGGGCCACGGCTACGTGTTCGTGATCGAGCGCGGCGCCTGAACGATCCATGAGCCTCCTGCCCCGGTCTCTCCTCGCCCGCTCGGTGCTGCTGATCACCGCGATCCTGATCGCGAGCCAGGTTGCGTGGATCGAATTCTTCCGGCTCACCACCGCCCGGTCCGAATCGCAACAGCTCGCGTCCAACATCGCCAGCGTCCTCAATACGGTCACGGTGGCGCTGGACACCATGCCGGCCGCGTCCCGACGCAAGTTCAGCGAGAAGCTGCCCGCGGCCATGCAGAACATCCGCCTGCTGCCCGCGACCACCTGGGACATCGACGACGTCGCGGTCGAACAGTCCCCGCTGCTGGCCGCGGTCGCGGAGCAATTGAAGCGCCGCTCCGACACCAACACCCAGGCGCTGGCGGTGCTGGAGGATTCCGACCAGGCGCTCTGGATCAAGATCAAGGTCAAGGACCAGGCGTGGTGGGTCGTGTTTCCGCCCGACGCGTTCGGCATCACTTCCGCGGCCGCCTGGTTCGGCTGGAGCCTGGTGGGCCTCGCGCTCGCGATCGCCGGCGGGCTCGCGCTGATGCTGCGGGTGAACCGGCCGCTGCGCGCCCTGGCCGCGGCCGCGGCGGACATCGGCGCCGGCAAGACGCCGGCGGCCTTGTCCGAAAAGGGTCCGTCCGAGATCAGCACGCTGTCGCGCGCATTCAACCGCATGAGCGGCGCGCTCAAGCAGCAGGAAGTCAATCGCACTGTGCTGCTGGCGGGCGTGTCGCACGACCTGCGGACGCCGCTGTCGCGACTGCGCTTGGCGCTGGAGATGAGCCGCGACCAGTTGCAGCCGGTCGCGCGCGAGGGCATGGTGCAGGACATCGAGGACATGGACGCGATCATCAACCAGTTCCTCGATTTTGCGCGCGACGGCACCAACGAGATCACCGATCCGCACGCGGACCTGAACGGCATGGTGAGCGCGCTGGCGGACCGTTACGAGAAGCGCGGCGAGCCGGTGCGCACGAGGCTCGCCTCGCTGCCGTCGCTGCCGCTCAAGCCCCTGGCCGTGCAACGCATGATCACCAACCTGATCGAGAACGCGCTGCGCTACGGGGCGGGCGACGTCGAGATCGAAACCACGCGCGAGGGCGGCGCGGCGGTGCTGCGCGTGCTCGATCGCGGGCCGGGCATTCCGGAGCAGGAAGTCGATCGCGTGATGCAGCCGTTCACCCGGCTCGAGGCCGCGCGCAGCGAATCCGGCAGCGCCGGCCTGGGGCTCGCCATCGTCGACCGGATCGCCCGCATGCACGGCGGGCAGGTCAAGCTCGCGCCCCGGGAAGGCGGCGGTCTGGAAGCAAGGGTCGATCTGCCGATCGGTCAGGCGGCTTGAGCACTGTGGCCCCAGCGGCCGCGACCGGACCGGCGACAGTCACCTGGGTCGAAGGCGAATCGAGCCGCACGCAGCGCTGGCTTTCGTTGAGCGGTGCACCCGCGCCGAAGCGGGTGATCGCGGCCGACGACCGCCTCACGGCCGACGCGGCGTATCGCCTTGCCTGCGAAGGCACGGCGCTGCTGTGGCGCAGCGACTTCCACAATGCCCGCCAACTGCTCCAGGCGATAGCGAGAAGGATCGACCGCAAGCCCCGCAAGCCCCCGGCCTCGCCCGCCGAGGCGTTCAACCTGCACCGCCTGGCGCAATCGCAGCGGGCGCGCACGCTCGGCATGCTGCTGATCCCGTTCGAAGCGGATTTCGTCGTCCCGCTGCGGCGCGCGCCCGACGTGGCCCAGGCCTGTCGCGAAGCCTACGGACAGAGCGAAGGACCGTTCGTGACCTCCCTCACCGAATTGTCGGGGGTCATCGGCGCGTACGAATGGCGCAGGAAAGGCGTCGAGATCCCCGCCCTCGGGGCGCGCATCCACCCGCACTACGGCGTGTTCTCGCCGGTGCGCGGCGAATTCGTTAAATTGGTGGCGGAGACGCCGTTGCCATCCATCGAGCGCGCCTTCGATATCGGCACGGGCACCGGCGTGCTGGCCGCGGTCCTCGCCCACCGCAACGTTGCGCACGTGATCGCGACCGATACCGACCCGCGCGCGCTCGCCTGCGCCCGCGACAACATCGCGCGCCTGGGATTCGCGGATCGGGTGCAGATCGTGGCCGCCGACCTGTTTCCCGAGGGCCGCGCACCGCTGGTGGTGTGCAACCCGCCCTGGCTGCCGGCGCGGCCGAGTTCGCCGCTGGAACACGCCATCTACGATGCCGACGGCCGCATGCTGGCCGGCTTCCTCGCCGGGCTCGCCGCGCATCTCGAGCCCGGCGGCGAGGGCTGGCTGGTGCTGTCCGACCTGGCGGAACATCTCGGCCTGCGCTCGCGGGATGCGCTGCTCGGCGCCATCGAAGCCGGCGGATTGACGGTCGCGGGCCGCGTCGAGACCCGGCCGCATCACCCCAAGGTCGCGGACGAAACCGATCCGCTGCATGCGGCGCGCGCGGCGGAAGTGACGTCGCTCTGGCGCCTGACCGTCGGACGATCGCGGGCATGACCCCTTGCGGCGGACCTGCGCGCGCCGAATTGCGCGACAATGGGGCTTGATCGGCAGGGAGCGACCCATGTTCACCGAGAAGATCACCGTCAGAGTCACCGAGACCGGCCAGCTGATGGAGGTCGTGGTGTTCGAGAAGCGCATCGGCCACATCCAGGTGGTGCTGGGCGAAGGCATCCACAACGTGCGCTGCGATCTGAAGCCCACCACGAGCGGCCGCGCCTATGTCGGGTCCGCCATGGGCCGCGAGATCGTCTACGAGCGCAGTCGCGAGCAGGTGCAGGCGGACATCGACCGGCTCGACCCGGCCCTGCACAAGCCGCGCGGGCGTTGATCAGGTCCCGTCCGGCAGCTTGAATCGGGCGATCACTTCGTAGCGCGAGCCCGCGCTGCTCAAAGTGGACCGGACCAGGCAGAAGTCGGCGACCGGCCACCGCACCGGCTCGATCACCTGGGTTTCGAAGCGATTCCGCGCCTTGCGCACCAGCGTGACGTGCGGCGCGAAGGGCCGCGCCTCCAGTTCGAATCCGGCCGAAGCGAGCCACGCCGACAGGCGCGACTGCAACTGCGCCAGGCCCGATGGGTCCGCACCCGGCGCGATCCAGCCGATGCCGTTGTGAGGCCACGCGCCGAGCCGGTCGAAATCCATGACGAACCCCGGGACGGCGATCGACCCTGGCGGGTCGCACAACACGTCCAGCCGGGTCTCGGGCACGGCACCGAGAAAGGCCAAGGTCAGATGGATGGATTCGACGCGCGTGAGCCTGCCACCGATGGCTCGTTGCAACGTCTCGCCGTGCACGAGCAAGGCCTCGGCGAGATGGCGCTCCGGCCAGAGCGCGAAATAAAGCCGGACCCTACGCGCGTCCGTGGGCAGCGGGTTCGACGTCACGGGCCAGCAGCGCGACCGCCTCCGCGGCGATGCCTTCGCCGCGACCGGTGAAGCCGAGGCGCTCGGTGGTCTTCGCCTTGACGTTCACCGCGGTCGAAGCGATGTCGAGGTCGCTCGCGATGTTCGCGACCATCTGCGCAACGTGCGGCGCCATGCGCGGTGCCTGCGCGATGATGGTCGCATCGACGTTGCCGACCCGCCAGCCGGCCTCGCGCACTTTCGTGGCAGTCGCGCGCAACAGCACCCGGCTGTCGGCGTTCCGGTAAGCCGGATCCGTGTCGGGGAAGTGACGCCCGATGTCGCCGAGCCCCGCGGCGCCCAGCAGCGCATCGCAGATCGCATGCAGCAGCACGTCGGCGTCGGAATGTCCGAGCAGGCCCTTATCGAACGGGATATCGACCCCACCAATGATCAACGACCGCCCCGCCACCAGCGCGTGGACATCGAAACCCTGCCCGATGCGTACATTCATCCCGTCATGCCCGTCGTTGTCGGAGGATCAACTCGGCCAGCAGCATATCCTGCGCGAAGGTGACCTTCAGGTTGGTGACGTCGCTCTCGACCAGCAGCGGCTGCAGGCCCAGGGATTCCACGGCGGACGCCTCGTCGGTGACCTGGGCAAGCGCGGTCGCTTCGAGGGCGCGCCGCAATACCGCGTGCCGGAACATCTGCGGCGTCTGCGCCTGCCACAGGCCGGTCCGGTCGACCGTGCGCGTGACCCTCCGCCCGCCGTCGGCCGCTTTCAGCGTGTCGGCCACCGGCAGCGCCAGGATGCCGCCGACCTCATCCGCCTCGACGGCGCGCAGCAGCCGCTCCAGCAACGCGGGCGTGAGACAGGGTCGTGCCGCGTCGTGCACGAGCACCCAGTCGTCGGGATCGACGTTGTCGACCATGGCGCGCAGGCCGTTCAATACGGTTTCCGCCCGGCTCGCACCGCCCGCGCGCAGCGCGACCACTTTCGGCAACTCGCCCGGAACGATCAGCTTCTCGAAGCAGTCATCATCGGGCGCGAGAATGACGTACACGCTCGCGATTGCAGCGTGCCCGACGAGCGCCGCGAGGGCGTGGCGCAGCAGCGGCGCCCCGGCGACCGGCAGGTACTGTTTCGGCAGCTCGCGGCCGAAGCGGCTGCCGCTGCCGGCGGCCGGCACGAGCGCGTGAAAACGAGTCATCGGAGCGTCATGGTTAGAAACCGCAGGATTATCCCGGCCCGGGTGCAAGCGCCGCAATAGCGGAGCCTATAATCGCGCCCTCCGAGCCCCGCACGCATGGCCCTCCACCTACCGATTCCTCCCCGCGGCCAGCGCTTCCAGGCGCCTTCGCTTGCCGGCTCCGCCGACGCACTGGCCCTCGCCGAACTCGCCACCGCGCATCGACCGCTCGCGATCGTCACCGCCACGGCCGTGGACGGCCAGCGCCTGCTCGAAGAGATGCGCTGGTTCGCACCGGCGGTCAAGGCGCATCTGCTGCCCGATTGGGAGACGCTGCCCTACGACAATTTCTCGCCGCACCAGGACCTCGTCTCGGAGCGGCTCGAGACGCTGTACCTGATGATGCAGAACGCGGTGGACGCGGTGATCGTGCCCGTCACCACCGCGCTGCTGCGGCTGCCGCCGCGCGAATTCCTCGGCGCCTACACGTTCTTCCTCGAGCAGGGCGAGCGGCTGCATCCGGAAGAGTTCCGCCGGCAGCTCACGATGTCCGGGTACACCACCGTCTCGCAGGTGGTCGCACCGGGCGAAGTGAGCTATCGCGGCGGGCTGATCGACCTGTTCCCGATGGGCTCGACCCTGCCCTATCGCCTCGACCTGATGGACGACGAGATCGAATCGATCCGCACGTTCGACGTCGACACCCAGCGCAGCATCTACAAGGTGCGCGAAGTCCGGTTGCTGCCGGCGCGCGAGTTCCCGATGGACGACGCGGGCCGCACCCGCTTCCGCCAGCGCTTCCGCGAAGTGTTCGAAGGCGATCCGTCCAAGCGGCGCCTGTACAAGGACATCGGCAACAACGTCGCGCCCGCCGGCATCGAGTACTACCTGCCGCTCTTCTTCGAGCGCACGGCCATCCTCACCGACTACCTCCCGGACACGGCGGTGATCGCGCTGCACGGCGACGTGGCCGGCGCGATCGCCCAGTTCTGGCGCGACACGCAGTCGCGTTACGAGCTGCTGCGCGGGGACGCGAACCAGCCGCTGCTGCCGCCGAACGAGCTGTACCTGCGCGAGGATGAGTTCTTCGGCGCGGTGAAGCCCCATGCGCGCGTCGATCTGCCGCGGGAGCTCATCCCCGTCGCGCCCTCGCCCGCGATCGCCTTGCCGGCGCTCGCCGTGGACCGGCGCGCCGTCGATCCGCTGAGCGCGTTCAAGCAGTTCGTCGCGACGTTCAAGGGGCGGGTGCTGCTGATCGCGGAGAGCATGGGGCGCCGCGAGACGATGCTGGAGTACCTGGCGGAATATTCGCTGGCACCGGTCGCGGCCGATACCTTCGCGGCGTTCGAGGGCAGCGACGAGCCCTTGATGCTGACCGTCGCCCCGCTCTACGACGGCTTCGCGCTGCCCGAGGCCGGGTTCGCGATCGTCACCGAGACCGAGCTGTACGCCGCCACGGCGCGCACCCGCGCCCGGGACCGCGAGCGCCGCACCTCCGCCGAGAACGTCCTGCGCGATCTGTCGGAGGTCAAGATCGGCGATCCGGTGGTGCACGAGAGCCACGGCATCGGCCGCTACCTCGGCCTGATCACGATGGACCTGGGCGACGGGCCCTCGGAATTCCTGTCCCTCGAATACGACGGTGGCGACAAGCTGTACGTGCCGGTGTCGCAGCTTCAGCTCATCAGCCGCTACGCGGGCATGGCGCCGGAGAACGCGCCGCTGCACAAGCTGGGCAGCGGCGACTGGCAGAAGGCTCGGCGCCGCGCAGCGAAACAGGTGCGCGACACCGCCGCGGAACTCCTGCACCTGTACGCGAAGCGCGCGGCGCGCGTGGGTCACGCGTTCAAGTTGCAGCACGCCGACTACGAAGCGTTCCGCGCCGGCTTCGCGTTCGAGGAGACCCCCGACCAGGCCTCCGCCATCGAAGCCGTCATCAAGGACCTCGAATCCGGCAAACCCATGGACCGCCTGATCTGCGGCGACGTGGGCTTCGGCAAGACCGAAGTCGCGCTGCGCGCGGCCTTCGTCGCCGTCGCCGACGGCAAGCAGGTGGCCGTGCTGGTGCCCACAACGCTGCTCGCGGAACAGCACTTCCAGAATTTTTCCGACCGTTTCGCCGACTGGCCGGTGAAATTGGCCGAGCTGTCGCGGTTCCGCTCGGCCAAGGAATCCGTGGTCGTGGTGAAAGGTATGGAGGACGGCGCGATCGACATCGTCATCGGCACGCACAAGCTGCTGTCGAAGGACGTGCGCTTCAAGAATCTCGGCCTCGTGATCATCGACGAGGAACACCGCTTCGGCGTCCGCCAGAAAGAACTGTTGAAACAGATGCGCGCCGAAGTAGACGTGCTGACGCTCACGGCGACGCCGATCCCCCGCACGCTCGCGATGTCGCTCGAAGGGCTGCGCGACTTCTCGGTCATCGCGACGGCGCCGCAGAAGCGGCTCGCGATCAAGACCTTCGTGTCGCGCTACTCGGAAGGGCTGGTGCGCGAGGCCGTTCTGCGCGAACTGAAGCGCGGCGGCCAGGTGTATTTCCTGCACAACGAAGTCGAGACCATCGGCAACTGGGAAGCGAAGCTGAACGCGCTGCTGCCCGAAGCGCGCATCCGCGTCGCCCACGGCCAGATGGGCGAGCGCGACCTCGAACAGGCGATGCGCGATTTCTACGCCGCCCGCTTCAACGTGCTGCTGTGCACGACCATCATCGAGACCGGCATCGACGTGCCGACCGCGAACACCATCATCATCAACCGCGCCGATCGCTTCGGGCTCGCGCAGATGCATCAGCTGCGCGGAAGGGTCGGGCGTTCGCATCACCAGGCCTACGCCTACCTGCTCACGCCGGACGAGGAAGCCATCACCTCGCAGGCGAAGAAACGACTCGAGGCGATCCAGATGATGGAAGAGCTCGGCTCGGGGTTCTATCTCGCGATGCACGACCTCGAGATCCGCGGTGCCGGCGAAGTGCTCGGCGACTCGCAGAGCGGCGAGATGCAGGAAGTGGGTTTCAGCCTGTTCATCGACCTGCTCAACCATGCCGTGAAGTCGCTGAAGAACGGCAAGGAACCCGACCTCGAAGGGCCGTTGCATGCGGGCATCGACATCAACCTGCACGCACCCGCGCTGCTCCCGGCGGACTACTGCGCCGACGTGCACGAGCGGCTGGTGCTCTACAAGCGGCTCGCGAGCTGCGAGTCGCTCGAACAACTCGAACGGCTGACCGAGGAACTGGTCGATCGCTTCGGGCGCCCCACCGATCCGGTGAAGGCACTGCTCGACACCCATCGCCTGCGCCTGCTCGCGGAACCACTGGGCCTGTCGCGGATCGACGCATCGAGCGAGTCGATCCAGCTCCAGTTCAAGCCGAATCCGGCGGTCGATCCGGCGCGCATCATCCAGCTCGTGCAGACGCGCAAAGGCTGGCGGCTGGCCGGGCCGGAGAAATTGCGCATCGAGACGAAACTGTCGGAAGTGGCGATGCGGGTGGTGCGGGTGAAGGAAATATTGAAGGATCTGCGCGAGCCGGTGATGGCTTAGCCGGCGGCGCCCTCCATCCTCACCTTCCCCCATCTGGGACGGGGGGAGGAACGCACTTCGGGCCTTGCCTCGTCGATTGTCGAGGAGGAAAAGTACTCCGGCCCTTCCCTCACCCACGGTGAGAGACGGCACGCACATGCCCTCCCCCGGCGACGCCGGGGGAGGGCCAGGGAGGGGGCCGCTACGCCAATATTCCCGAACGCACTCCCTGAACGCACGTGGGCGATCGGGGATTCGCGGCGCCTCCCGGCGCCCGGCCTCAACCGCCCGTCGGATCCGTCGTCCAGGGCGTCACCCTGAAGAAGTCACCTGTGGCGCCGCTCGATTCGAACTCCACCGCGATCCATCTGACCCGATCGTCGAACAGCATCAGCTCGATCTCCTGCGCGACGGCATCGCGCGGCACGTCTGTTTTCGGACTCGGCACAGGCAGTGGCATGGTCGTTCCCTCCGGGCGGATTACTGGTCGAGGAGCTCGGCGACGGCGCGGCTCCGCATGTCGGCGTGGTCACCGGTCAACAGATCGGCGATGGCCACGGGTGTGGGTTGCTGCTCCAGCCACCGGGTCAGCGTCTTCACGTTGGCCTTGTCCCCCAACCACACGGAGAGCCGCCCGCAATCGGCGTCGCACCCGGTGTAGCGCACGGCCACGCCGTGCGACTGCTGGCGTCCTTCCAGCATCGGCAGTACCGAAACCGGAGCGTCCAGTTCGCCGTCGGGCAGGATCCGGTAGTCGGTGGCGAGATAGCCGATCACCAGCGGTCGCGCGAACGATTCGACCAGCGACACCGAGCGGCTCGTGGCCATGGCGACGCGGACGCTGCCGCCGGCTGCGATCGGCGGGGCGCCTGCGGTTTCGTCGGCAACGGCGGCGTTGTCTGCCTTCGGTCCGGAGGCGCGGGCGAGAACCTTGTTCACTTCGTCGAAGCGCTTGGCCGCCTCGGTGCCGTTGCCGATGTTGAGCAGATCGACCTTGCCCGGCACCCCGGCCGACGCGTCGGCAGCGCTCGCGCGATTCGCGAACAGCGTGACGTCGACCGTCTTCACCAGGTAGACCCTGTTGACCACGCGCAGATAGAAATCCTTGCGGGGCGACTTGTCGCCGGCCGCCGGCACGACGGAGACGAACTGCTTGAGATAGTCACGGCTGCCGAGACTCCATATCCGCACCACATCGTGCAGCACTCGCGCCGGCAGGCCGTACGTGTAGGCGTCCTTCAACGTGATGGTGCCGTTGGCGGAGGCGGTATCGAGCAGGTTGAGACCCACCGGCACGCTCTGCACCGGCAGCGCCAGGCTGAAGCCGCCGCTGCGGCTCACCGAGAAGTTGTAGGTCGGGAATGCCGCCAGCGGCGCGCGGGCGAAATCGGCACTGCCGTCGGCCGTGGGGAACTGCCACGGCCGTGGCGGCGCGAGTTCGCCGTCGACGATGGCCGGCCAGCCGCGATAGAACTCGCCATAGCCGCGCGGATGCAGGCGGGCCGCCATGTTCTCGAGGGGCAGGAAGCCTTTCTCCAGATAGATGCGTTCCTGCTCCTCGACCGGGGTCTGCACGAGGAACACGTCGCCGGGCTGGAGGTCTTCGGTTAACGGATAGACCGGGATGATCTGGCTCGCGCGAATGCCCAGGGCCCAGTCCTTGGCGACGCGGGCGAGCTGGTCGCCGCTCAGCCGTTCGGTCGCGCAGCCGGTCAACGCGGTCAGCGAAATCGCGATCAGGGAACTGCGGAATCTGCCGAGTGAAGTCATTTTGCACTCCCAGTGAAACCTTCGCCGAGCGCGAAAGGATAAACCCTCGCGCGCCCGGTTGGCATCGTCCCGGCTCCGCCTGGCGGCGAACGGAAAGGCGCGCCGGTGCAAAATTCCGGGCGACGGACCATTTTCGAAAGTCGGCATAACGCGCAAACTGCGGCGTGGCGCCGCCCCGAGCGGGACGCCCGCCGCGCGTCGCCGACCGACGACAACGAAGAACTCGAAGCAACGACGGCGTCATGAACGAGGAGGAGGAACAATGGCCAAGCGTGCACTGCTGATGGGCATCAACAAGTACAACATCCCGGGGGCGGACCTGCGGGGCTGCGTCAACGATGTGAAGAACATGCAGGCGGTCCTGACCCAGCTCTATGGTTTCGCAGCGAAGGACATCAAGACGCTGCTCGACGCCAAGGCGACCAAGAAGAACATGCAGGCGGGCATCAAGGCGCTGCTGACCGGCGCCGTCAAGGGCGACGTGCTGCTGCTGCATTACTCCGGTCACGGCGCCAACGTGCCGGACGACAACGGCGACGAAGCCGACCAGCGCGACGAGATCCTGTGCCCCTGCGACCTCGATTGGAAAGACCCGCTGCGCGACGACTGGCTGCGCACGACCTTCGACAAGATGAAGAAGGGCGTGAGCCTCACGGTGATCATGGATTGCTGCCACTCCGGCACCAACACCCGCGCGATCCTGCCGATGGACGCGCCGATCAAGCCGCGCTACCTGCCCAACCCCTGGGACATCATGGCGCAGGAATCGGGGCGCAAGCTGCGCGGCACGGTGCAGAGCGAACTGCGCGTGTCGTCCCGGGCAGCGCGCAAGAAGTCCGACATCGTGAACGCCGAGATCACCGAATTGCTGGTCACCGGCTGCCGCAGCACCCAGACCTCCGCCGACGCGCACATCGGCGGCACCTTCAACGGCGCGCTCACCTACAACCTCGTGGCCGCGCTCAAGGAAGGCAAGGGCAAGCTCACCTACCGGCAACTGCACGCCAAGACCGTGCAGAAGCTGAAGGCCGGCGGGTTCGACCAGGTGCCGCAACTGGAAGGACTCAAGGTCAAGTTCGACCGGCCGTTCCTCTCGCCGGAGGAATAGCTCCCGCAGTCGCGATCGATCCTCCGCGGTGGCGGCCGCGGTAGCGCCCCCCCCGCCCCCCGCCCCACCCACCGGGTACCTCAATGGCACGAAGGAGAAAACCGCCCCGAAAACCCCGGGCCCC
>JBBQHP010000061.1:0-26178 GCA_038324085.1 Burkholderiales bacterium | reverse complement strand
CAACGGGGGTAGGGGGCAGTGTCCGCGCAATTCATCAAATCGCTCATCCCTTGCGCAGCGGTCCGTCCTGCGGGCACTTTCGAACGCGAACTATCGCCTCAATGGCAAAACTTGGGACACTCGTGAAATATCCGGGCTAGCGTCGGCGCCGTCCGGCCACGGCCAGGGCGGCAAGGCCCAATCCGAACAGAGCGTAGCTGCCCGGCTCCGGAATGGACGCTATCAATGTCACCGGCTCCGCGCCCCGAACGCCCAACTGGAAGCCGTGCCAGACCTCGGGCGAAGGCGCCACCCAGGACAGCGAAGTGAAGGAGCCGGTGAAGCCCAAGGTGCCATGGCCTTCTTCACCCACCAGCACGTTGCCCGGCAATTGCTGGAGCCGATCTGCGCTGCCACCGAAGTAGCCCGTTCCGCTGCTCAGGATAGTGAACGGGGTGTCGAACTCGTAGCTGACGAAGACCCGGTCCCGGCCGAGGCTCAGGACGTCCAGGATCGGATCGTCTATCGCCCGCGACAATGTCAGGGTATACCGGGTATTCGCGCCCCCGCCCACGAGCGCGAGGATGTCGCTCGAGTCAGGTGCGTTGTCCACCTGGGCACTGATGTAGGGTGCGTCGACACTCCAATAGTCCAGACCGCCGCCATCGGTTTGCGCAAAATAGAACGAGCCCGGAGTGCCGTCGCCATTCGTCACCGAAAAGGCCACCGACACCGTGGAGGAGTCGGACAGGGTGAGCGTGCCTGACGCCGTTCCCGCTTTCGCGTCGGCTGCGGTCCAGTCGACGAAGTTGTAGGAGGCCGCGTTAACCGTGTGCACGGACGCGAGGAGCATTAGCCCCGCCAGAAGACATTGGGTTCGCATTTCGAGTTGATTCCTGAGCTTGGTGCGTTTGACTGGCAGCACTACACGCCATTGCCTTGGTCGTCGTCTCGGGAACAACTCCTTGCAAGCGGTTTGGATGCAATAAGTGGGCCTCCCAGGCCCGATGGGGAAGAATCAAGGCTGCGGAGGCGGGCCGGCACCGTACGGGACAGTGGCAACATGCGGAGTGGAAAAAGCGCCGTCGCGTGCGATGGGAAGCGGCGGCGGGGTATCCCGAATCGTTTCGTGTCCGAGCACGCCCACTCTTCGGCAACCCGGCGCACCGACTTGGCGCGTCCCTCGGATTGCCAAACACCAGGAACGCCATCGGATTGCAGCGTATTTTGTGTTCCGGTGTTGCCAGCGCGCGCCGCCGGGTACGACCGGCAGCTTCCTGAGCGGCCAGCGCTCCCAGACCGCTCCCCGGAGCCCGCTAGAATGCACATGCCTTCGACGAGCCGCCGCACGCATCAGCCGCTGCGAAAGCCCGGAACGGGACTCACGGAAGATCCAGGGGCGCGTGGACGCCCCGAAGAGAAAGAGAGCATGTCGAATTCGTCGGATGAACAAGGCCGGTCCTTGCCTGCCATGACCAGGCACGCCAGTTCGGCGGCGACGCCGCAACTACGGACCGGCACTCGCGAGCGCCGACCCGAGGGCGGCGAACTGGATGTCGCCGCCCTCGGTGCGCGGATCAGGAAGCTGCGGGAGGGCAGGAAGATGGGCTTGTCGGAACTCGCCGAGACGGCCATGGTGAGCAAGAGCATGTTGAGTGCGATAGAGCGCGGCGCGAAGGTGGCCTCGATCCTGATCCTGGCGCGCGTGGCCAACGGGCTCGGGGTCACGGTGGCCCGTCTGCTCGAGGAACAGCACGACGAGGCGGTTGTGGTCGTGCGATCCGGGAACCACCCCAGGGCCGGTCCATCGGGACAATGGGAGCGGCTGATCCTTTCTCCCGTGGTCGAAGGCGTCGAGCTCGAGTTCATGCGCACGCGGATCGAACCGCACGTCACGCCGGGCATGTTCAGTCCGCATCCGCCCGGTACGCTCGAGTACATTTTCGTTGCCAAGGGAAAGCTCAAACTGACGGTCGAGAGCGTCGACTACGTGATCGCTGCCGGCGACAGCGTGTGCTATCACGGAGACCGCTGGCACTCATTCGACAATCCTTATGCATCGCTCTGCGAGTACTACATGATCACGTGCATTCCCGTCGGCGGCGCGGCCCGTCGCGGCGGTCCGGCGTGATCATCGGCATCCCCGGACGCACCGATTGTGCTCTATAGCGCACCATTTGAGCGCAATAGCGAATCGTTGACGCATCTAGTGTTTTTAGAACAATCATTATTTATCCAAAGGTTAATGCATTTTACCCGCTGAGATGATGACACTCCAGGGTGGCACCTAATTCGCTATAGAGTTCTCCGGATGCACGATCGCGTCCAATTCGAACTTTTACCGAACCGACAGGAGCCCCCCATGACTCAGCCCGACCCGAGCCGTCGTCAGTTCATTTCGCACGCCGGCGCCCTCGTCGCCGCCGCCGGCGCCGCGGCACTTCCAGCCAATGCCCACGCCAACGAAGACAAGCGTGCGCTGGGCGGCATTCACGCGATCCCCGCGCTCGCACCCCAATGGCAATCCCTGGACCTGGCAGAAGTTCTCAAGCGACCGGCAGCCTTCATGTCCGTCAGCGCGGTCAAGAGCCTCTACGAGCCATGGGGCGCCCAGGCGAGCGAGAAGCATTGGGAGCGCGGCAGCCTCGAGGCCGCGGTCAAAGTAGCAAAGGCGGCCCGAACGAAACCCAACTTCAAGACGTTCGCGTGGGTCGGCTATGAAGTCTTCCGCCAGGAT
Source organism: Burkholderiales bacterium (assembly GCA_038324085.1). GTDB lineage: Bacteria > Pseudomonadota > Gammaproteobacteria > Burkholderiales. The sequence goes on along the minus strand of JBBQHP010000061.1, from coordinate 23,462 downwards.
TATCCGCAGTCGGATTTCGACAAGGCACAGTACGCAAGCTGGATCAAGGGCATCGAAGACTGGCCCTCGGAGAAGCAGGCCAAGGACAACGAGCTGGCCGCTCCGCTGGCGGAACTGAGGCAGCCGGGTGATCTGGAGTTCAACGAACTGGCCCTCCAGACGGCGTTCGTGGGCACCCAATTTCCGCTCGAACTTGCGCGCAAGCGCATTCAAGTCATCGTTCTGACCGGAATCCATCTCGACTGGTGCATCGAGGGGAATTCCCGCGCGGCGCGCGACAATGGATATCTGCCGATCGTGATCGGCGATGCGTGCGGATGCCAGCGACCTGAGCAGGAAGCGGCAGCGATGGATCGCATCAACAACTTTTTCGCGCCGGTGATCTCGGCCGAAACCTTCGTGAGCCTGCTCGAGGCTTGAGCACACGGCCGCCGGAGGGACGCGGGTGTCGCTCCGGCGGGGACGGGGTTTCCTCATGAATCTGCGCCATTGGGCCACGCTGTATTGCTGCCTCCTCGCAGCCCCGGCGCCGGCCGTGTGCCCTTGCGAAGTCCTGGATGATGCGGGACGCCTCGTGCGGAACGAGGCAATCTCGATTCCGCGCATCGCGCTTCTGGACGGAAAGCCTGCGGACCTCGACTCCGGCAGCTCTCGCTTCGTTGCGGTGCTGTTCTGGGCCACGTGGTGCCCGCATTGCGCGATCGTATTCAGGCAGCCCGACCTTCTGGACCGGGCATTCCGTTCGCGGGGCGTCAACTGGGTCGCGGTCAGCGTCGACTACGACAGCGACGCCTTGCGAAACTTTGCCTCCCGAGACGCCCCCGAGCTGCCCATTGCCGCCATATCGTTCGATATCGCAGCGGCGTTCAAACGTGTCCGCGCCGTCCCCTATCTCGTCGTGATCGACAGATCCACGGGCCTGGTCGCGGCAGTGGACCATCCGCAGACTCCCGCTGCAATCCAGAGCATCCTGGACGACTTGATCGCGCGCTAGTGCGCCAAACCGCTCGTGGTGCCGGGATCCGGCAATCCGGCAAACGCCGCGAAAGAAACCTGATCCTTCGCGATGCAGCAATGCGAAGCTGTCGCGCATCCGGCAGCATTTTCCTGCGACGCACAGCACAGAGCAGAACCGCGCGCACCGCTTGACATGATCAGTCGCCCGCAGCGGGCGACTGATCGCGGCTACCGCGAGATCATCTTGAACTTTCGGGTCTGCTCGGTGAGTGCGACTTCGGCGGGCAGACGCTCCATGCTGGAGGCGCCGTAGAAGCCGTGGCAGTCGGGGCAGTGCCTGAGCACGTACTGCGCGTCGGACGGCGTCGCGATGGGACCGCCATGACACATCACGATCACGTCGGGTTTCGCGGCCCGCGCCGCCGCCGCCCAGGCGTTGATCTTCGGGACGCAGGCTTCGAGCGTCACGGCCGTTTCCGCCCCGATCGCGCCTCCGGTGGTCAGCCCGAGGTGACAGACGACGATGTCGGCACCGGCGCCAGCCATGGCCTGCGCGTCATCCTCTGAAAAGACGTACGGGGTAGTCAACAAGCCCATCGCGGCGGCCTGCCGCACGACTTCCACTTCGAGCGCGAAGCCCATGCCGGTTTCCTCGAGCTGCCGGCGGATGATGCCGTCGAACAGGCCCACCGTCGGAAAATTCTGTATCCCCGAGAAACCGAGATCGGCCAGTTGCCGCAGGAAGTGATCGGTGATCATGAACGGGTCGGTGCCATTGACGCCGGCGAGAACCGGAGTCTTCTTCACGACAGGGAGGACCTCTCGTGCCATCTCGACCACGATGTCGTTGGCATTGCCATAGGCCATCAACCCGGCGAGCGAGCCCCGGCCGGCCATGCGGTAACGGCCGGAGTTGTAGATGACGATCAGGTCGATACCTCCGGCCTCTTCGCACTTGGCCGAGAGTCCGGTGCCGGCGCCGCCACCGATGATCGGCTGACCGTGCTCGACCATGGTACGGAACTTCGCGAGAATTTCACCTCGAGCTATGCGGGGCATGACGAACGACGCTCCTGATCAGGTATTGAATGCGCCTCATGGACGACCGGCGGCGCTGGCTGTCTCCCGGCCTTTGGATGCGATCTCTCGGAACTGGACGATCAGGGCGTCGACGAATCCCGGATCGTTGATGTTGTGGGGCAGTTTCACGAGCCTGCGCTGCGCAGTTGCACGGAAGTTGCGCTCGAGCGCGGCGAACAGCGCCTGGTCGGCGGCGGGATCCCAGAACACCTGGCCGGGCGCATCGAGCATCGACACGCCGCCTTCCGGTATCAGAAAACGCACGGGGCCTTCCATGCGGTTCAACTTCGCGGCGATCCATTCGCCGATACGCGCATTCTCCTCGACGGACGTGCGCATCAGCGTGACGTTCGCGTTGTGCTGGTAGAGGTTGCGGGCCTTGAATTGCGCGGGCACTGTGTCCATCGCGTGGAAGTTCACCATGTCGAGCGCGCCGCACGAACCCAGGTAGGGGATGCGCGATCGGATGATGGATTCGAATCGTTCCGGACCGGACGCGAACACGCCACCCACGAGTTCATCGGCCACTTCGGTGGTGGTGATATCGATCACCGCGCACAGCAAGCCCGAGTCAACGAGTTTCTCCATGGACTGACCTCCGGTACCCGTGGCGTGGAACGTCAGGCAATCGTAGCTCTCGGCGAGCGCCGCGGTAGTTGCCTGCACGCACGGGGTGGTGACGCCGAACATGGTGAGGCCCAAGGCAGGCCGGGAGCCTCGGTGGTCTGGATCGCTCGCGGCATTCATGATCATGCCGGCGAGGGCGTGCGCCGCATTCGCGAGCACGCGCCCGGAGATCCGGTTGATGCCGGACACATCCGTCACCGAATACATCATGCAGATGTCCGACGAACCGACGTAGGGTTTCACATCGCCCGAAGCGACCGTCGACACCATCATCTTCGGCACGCCGATGGACAGACGGCGCATGGCCGGAGTAGCAAGCGCGGTGCCGCCCGATCCGCCGGCGGATATCAGGCCGCCGAGATCGCGGCGCGTCGCTATGAACAGCTCGAACGCGAGGGCCATCGCTTCGACCGATGTTCCCCTATCTCCGGTGAAAACCGCTTCGACACCGCGCGGATGATGGCGCGCGACCTCGTCGGCGCCGATGGTCGTCGTGGACGGCCTTCCGCTGGTCGACAGATCGACGGTTACGCTCTGCACGCCCAGACGCTCCAGGCAATCGCGCAGAAACATGAGTTCGCGGCCCTTGGTGTCGAAAGTACCGGCGATGTAGGCGAGGTTGTTGACCGAACTGGCGGACATGGCGACTATTCCGGAGCGGGACGCCGTGGCATCGACCGGCATTGCATCCGGCTCGCGGCACCCGCACGCCCGACCATTGCTCGCCGGCGATGACCGGTCTGCGTCAGGTCAATGCGTGACATGGCGCGCAGGGTTCGCCGCCCTGGAAGACCGCATGGCGACGCCGATGAATCCGTGGCGAGTCCGCCAGAAACAAGGTCATTGAACCCAGAGATATCCAAGTTGCTATTGCGCGGGACACCCTCCCGCGGGTATCCGTCCGCTCATGGAGCATCGCGAGCCCGAATGGCACCCATCCCGGCACGGCTCGATTCGGGCCGCGGAAGTCGGCTATGTGAGACACGTGTCTCATTTCGGACTTACCATAAACGCAGCATGCGACGAACGTCAAGGGAGCGGCCGGCCGGTCGCATGGCAAAAGGCGACGCCGGGGTGGATTCGCCTGGGGGACGGCGCGAGCGCACGCAGTCGCTGCTTATCGCCACGGCGATGGAACTGGCCCGCAACGGCGCGGCCGTCGCCGTGGCCGACGTAGCCGCGGCCGCGGGGGTGTCGCGCGCCACCGCCTATCGCTATTTCCCGAGCCGTGCGCGTCTGATCGAGACGATCGTCGAGCAAAGCCTCGGACCGGTCCGGCGTTTCGAGTCACGCGAGATCGAAGGCACCGCGCGAGTGCGCGACCTGTTCGTGCAGACGTTTCCACGCTTCAAGGAGTTCGAGGCGCAGTTGCGCGCGGCATTGCAGCTCGCTCTGGAGCACGCGGCGCTGGACAAAGCCGGCGTGCTTGCCGAGGAGCCGTTCCGTCGCGGCCACCGGCGGGCCATCCTCGCGCGTGCCGCGCGACCGCTGCGGATGCAATTGGGCAAGCGTGACTTCGAGCGCATGCTGAAGGCGCTTTCACTGGTCTACGGCATCGAGCCCTACGTGATCCTGGAAGACATCTGGGGATCGAGCAATCGCGAGGTGGATCGCGTCGCGCGCTGGGTGGCGGACGCGATCATGGAGAAAGCGCTGCGCGAAACCGCGACCGCGCGACGCACCACCACGAAGTAGCCGGTCACCGGACGGGCCACTGCCAGGCGGGCAGGTCCAGTTCCTCGGCTTGATCGAGGCGTGTCTCCCCAAGCCGCTTCTCGAGACGCAGCGATTGGCAACCGGCGTATTCGTGCAATGCCGCGAGCAGGCGCGGGGCGTGTGAAACGACGATCACCTGCGAGGACCGCGCCGCTTTGAGGATCAGGCGGCCGAGGGCGGGATGCAGATCCGGATGCAGGCTCGTCTCGGGCTCGTTCAACACGAGCAGTTCGGGGGGCGCGGCGAGAGCAACGCCGCGGTCCAGGACAAGTAGCGCAGCGTTCCATCAGACCATTCGGCAGCTTTCAGTGCGCGCAGCAGGCCGTGCTGCCGCAGCTCGACTTCGAACCAACCCGCTGCGTGCGTCACTTCGACCACCGCACCCGGGAAAGCGTCTTCCACTGCGGCATCGAGGCTGGCCGTATCGCCGATCTCGCGGATGGTCTGCAACGCTGCGGCAAGGTCGGTGCCGTCGTGGCCCAGGGCGACCGTGCGGGTGCCTACCTGCGGACGGCGGGCACCCGCGTCCGGGTCACTGCGGAGCTGATCATAGAAGCGCCACGCACGGATGCGCTCGCGCAACGCGATCATCTCGGGCGCCGCGCGCGGGTCGGCGCAGTGGGTGAGCATGCTGTCCCAGGACGGGACGTGCTGGCTGAGAGTGACCCGGTCGTTGGCGACGAGCGCCTGCGCAAGGCCCCCGCGGCGTTCCGCCAGCACCGCCGAGGGTCGCAGGCGCTCGCCACTCCACAACACCTCGTGCTTTATCTCCGGATCGAGCGAGAACGCCGAAAGGCTCTTCGGCGGCAAGCCGAGATCGATCGCGTAGCCGAAATCGTCGGCCGCAAAACCCAGTTGCAGGCGCAAGGGACCAGCGCGAGTCGTTCCCTGGACCGGATGATCGCCCCGCGCCACGGCACGAGAAAAGCCCTCGGGTCCCGCCCACAGGGTCGACGGCAGGCCTCCCTCGCGCGCGAGCGAGGCCACGACGCGCCCCTGTGCCGTATCCGCCAGCAACCGCAGCGCGCGGTAGAGATTCGACTTGCCGGCGCCATTGGGGCCGGTGACTGCGGTGAGCGCTCCGAGCGGAACGACCAGATCGCGCAAGGATCGGTAGCCGGTGACAGCAAGCGCGCGCAGCACGACGGTCGATCACGCTCCGAACTGCAGTTCCGCCAAACGGGCGTAGAGCGCATTCGATGCGATCAGCTCGTCGTGCGTCCCGACGCCGACCAGTCTGCCTGCATCGATCACGGCGATGCGATCGGCGTTCTTCACGGTCGCGAGCCGGTGCGCGATAACGAGCGAGGTCCGGCCGCGCATCAGGCGCTCGAGCGCGAGTTGCACCATCCGTTCGGACTCTGCATCGAGCGCGCTGGTGGCCTCGTCCAGCAACAGTACAGGGCGATCGGCGAGGATCGCCCGTGCAATGGCGAGCCGCTGCCGCTGGCCGCCGGAGAGCCGCACGCCGCGCTCCCCGAGGAACGTGGCGTAGCGTTCGGGCAGATCCTCCACGAAAGCCCGGGCGAACGCGGCATCGCATGCGGCCTCGATATCCGCATCGTTCGCGTCGGGGCGGCCGTAGCGGACATTCTCGCGCACGCTGGTGGCGAAGATCGCGGGCTCCTGCGGGACCAGCGCGATGCGCGCACGCACACTGGCGGGATCCGCGCGCTTCAGGTCGATACCGTCGAGGCGGACAATACCGGATTGCGGATCGTAGAAGCGCAACAGCAGCTGGAATACCGTGGATTTGCCGGCGCCGGAGGGACCGACCAGCGCGAGGCGCTCGCCCGGTTCGACGCGAAGCGTGAGCCGGTCCAGCGCAGGGATGGCTGCGCGCGAAGGATATGCGAAACCGACTGCTTCGAACTCGACCCGGCCGGTCGGCGGCTCGGGCAGCGCCAGCGGATTGTCCGGCACCGTGATCTCGGATGTCGTGTCGAGGATCTCGGCCAGCCGCTCGGCTGCCCCCGCGCCGCGCTGCAGATCGCCCACCACCTCGCTCACCGCGCCGGCCGCGGCCGCGACCATCGCCGCGTAGAACACGAACGCCGACAGTTCACCCGGCGTGATCCGGCCGGCCATCACGTCGTGCCCGCCGATCCAGAGAATCACACCGATGCCGCCGAACACCAGCAGGATCACGGAGGCGACCAGACCGGCGCGCATCCCGATCCGCTGACGGGCCGTCTCGAACGCGGCTTCGATCCGGTCACCGAACATGCGGCGATCCTCGGTCTCGTGACCGTACGCCTGCACGGTACGGATCTCGTGCAGTGTTTCGTCGACGTGCACGCCGATGTCCGCCACACGATCCTGGCTCGCCCGCGAGAGCTTGCGCACACGCCGACCGAACACCACGATCGGACCCATGACGATCGGCACGAGCAAGAGCACCAGGCCCATCAGCTTGAGGCTCGTGATCGCCAGCATCACCAACGCCCCCAGCCCCATCAACCCTTGCCGCAAGGCCATCGACACGCTGGTGCCCACGACCTGTTCGATCAGCGCGGTGTCGGTGGTGAGACGCGACACCATCTCGCCCGTGCGTGCGTTCTCGAACCATGACGGCGACAACGTGAGCACGCGCGAGAAGACCGCGCGGCGCACGTCGGCGACGATCCGCTCGCCGAGCCAGGAGATCAGGTAGAACCGCACGTACGAAGCCGTGGCCGAGATGACGACGATGACGAGCAGGAATACCAGCGCACGATCGAGACCTTTGGGATCCCCCGCGGCAAAGCCTCGGTCCACCGCGAGCTTGAGGCCCTGCCCCAGCACCAGGAAGCAGGCGGCGCCGACGAACAGGGCGATCGTGAATACGATGAGCCGCGTGCGATACGGTCGCGCATACTGGGCGACCAGCGAGAGCGAGCGCAGCCGGGCAAGCGCCGGCTTCGTGGCGACTGCCCTCGGCTCGAGGTCCGAGGCTTCGCCTGCGTCGGGCACCACCGCACTCACTTGAGACTGAACTCCACGAACTCGACCTTGGCACTGCCCACGTTGGTGAGGGTCACGATGTAGGGGTCTCCGCGGAACGCGAAAGCGGCGGGGATGAGTTCGGACTGGGTCACCGCACCGCTCGCGACGGTCTCGCTGATCCGGCCGGCATCCACCGCGACACGCAGGCTCGGGCCGGGTATCGCAATCGGCCCGATCGACTGCCCGGGCTCGAGTGAGATACGCCACGCGCGCACTCTTTCGTTGTCGAGCACCGTTGCCAGGCCGGGCATGTCCGGCAAAGGCGCCTCGACCATCGTATTTGCCGGGGCGCTCCGCAACAACTCGACGCCGATCGCGCGGAACGTGCCGGGGCCGAGATTGATGAAGCGGTGGGTGTAGGTGCCCTGCACGGCACGATAGTATCCGACCATGCCGCGCTCGATCGTGACATCCTTCGGTTCCTGTCCGTGGATCTGGTTCTTCAGGGTCACGCTGGAGATCATGAGATAGGGATAGTCGAGTGTATGCGCGCGTGGAAAAGGGTCTGCTCACCTTGCGGTATCGCCACGTCGATGACCCGTATCCACTCGTTGACGAGCTGCGGCACATGACGCGGTTCCTCGTGCGCCGGCACGATCCGGTCGTCGTTCGACGCGCTCGCGCAGGTTGCGGCGAACAGCGCGCAGGCGCAGGCAAGGAGCAGGCGGTGCATGGGATCCTCCGGATGCGGGTTCGAGCCCCGCATTGTGCGGCATGCCCGGTGGGATGGCACAACCTCGCCGGGCCGGGAATCCACGCAAGGTGACGAACGTCACCCCTCGGGGGACACGCATGTCCGCCGCGAACGATTGCGTCGATGCAGGCAACATCCCACACGGACGGTGATCACGCCATCGGCGGGCGCCGCGGTCACGACGCACGGCGGCACGAATCGCGCAGGTCCGAGCCCTCAACCGGCGCGCAGCAGATCGTCCCTCAGTTCCGACACCGCATTGGCATGCGCATCGAAGCCCTCGTAGGTAGCCAGCACCTTCGCGTGCCTCGCCATTTCCGGATAGGCCGCCCCGGTCACGTAGCCGACCCCGGTGCGCTTCATGAAATCGAAGACGGATAGCGGCGAGAACGTCTTCGCCCAGCCGCTCGTAGGCAGCACGGCATTGGGCCCGAGCACGAAGTTGCCGAGCGTGATCGGCGTGTGTTCGCCCAAAAGTATCTCGCCGGCGTGCTGGATCTTGCCGAGCCACTGGAACGGCTCGTCGCTGTGGATCAGAAGATGCTCGGGCGCGTAGTCGTTCACGAAAGCGCAGGCCGCATCCATGTCCGGCGCGAGCACGATGCCGCCACGGGGCCCGCACAACACGCTGGATGCGTAGTCCAGGCGTTGCGTACCCATGCGCTGCCAATAGCCGGGCATCGCGGCAATGGCTTCGTCGGCGACGGTTCGGCTCGACGTGACCAGGAACGCCGACGAATCGGGGCCATGCTCGGCTTCGATCAACAGATCCAGCGCGGCAATGCGACCGTTGGCGGTTTCGTCGGCCAGCACGATGGCTTCGCTCGGTCCGGCAGGGATGCCGGGATCGATGACGCCCGCCAGCAGCCGTTTCGCCGCCACCACCCAGGGGCTGCCGGGACCGACGATCTTTGCGCAACGACGCACCGTGGCCGTGCCATAGGCGACCGCAGTCACGGCAACTGCCCCGCCGACGCGGTAGACGGTTTCCACCCCGGCGATCTTCGCGGCCACCAGCGTCGCAGCGTCGAAGTCGCCGTTGCGCCCTGGCGGGGTCACCACGCAGATCTCCGGTACGCCGGCCACCACTGCCGGAACGGTGGTCATCATGACGACCGACGGAAAGGCGCCCTTGCCGCGCGGCACGTAGCAAGCGACAGAGGGTATCGGCTTCCAGCGATCGCCGGCAAAGGCGCCGGGGCGCACCTCCCGCATCCACATCGATTCCGGTTTCTGCTCTTCGTGAAAACTGCGGATGTTCTCCACTGCATATTCGATCGCGGCGACCAACTCGGCATCCACCTGCGCAAACGCGCGATCGAAATCGGTGGGTGTCGCGGCAATTCCCGCCGGATCGATGTCGACTCCGTCGATCTCGCGCGCATAGCGAACGATGGCCGCATCGCCGTCGCGCCGAACCGTTTCGATGATGGGTGCCACTATCTCCAGGAACGGCGTGAGATTCGATTCGGCACGCTGGAGCAGCAGCTTGCGATCCTCGAGGGATAGCTGTTCCAGATCGTGGAACGTGAGGGCGAGTTCGAGGGGGGCGTTCATGGCTTCACAGACTTTCAGTGACGTTCCTCAATCGACCTTCGCGATGCTGCTCGCCCGGCATGTCGTGATTCACCGACACACCGAAGGGCCGTGGCGACGACGTCGCGCGTTCGATTGTAGATCGACAATGCGCGCGTGACAGCGTTCGTGATCGCATTCGCACATCCGATCGAGCGATGACGCGACCAACGACCAAAGAACGTTGCTCCGTCATGCAGGCCGATGCACTGCCAGCGAGCATATCGAGGCGCCGACCGGGCGGTCGGATTCGTGCATTGCCGAATGGAAATTCGCGGCAGCATCGCTTGTTCCCGATCGGCGACACGAAATAATCATTGGGCCACTGCCGTGCAGAAAACCACCGGCGCGATGCCACGGGGCGGATGCCCCCGCGGTCCGTTCGGCGGCGAGTGGGCAGCCGATACCCGGCTCGAAAGTGACACGAGCAAGCGGTAGTCAGCCAGACAGGAACGGGCGAAACCGCAGCCATCGGATCGCACGGCGGCGGCAACGCCAACGGTTGCATTGCCCGGACACCAAAGCGTCCCGTCTGCGGCGCAGGGCATTCGCCCGTGTCGGCGAAGAGGCTCCGGAAAAGAAAAAAGCCCGGTCACCCGGGCTTATTGTGACTGGGCCTAAGCCCGGGTCACTCGGCGGAGCGGATGTTCACCGCTTGTTCGCCTTTCGGGCCAGTGGTGATGTCAAACGTCACCTTCTGGTTTTCGCGCAGGGTCTTGAACCCGTCGCCACCCTGGATCGCGGAAAAATGTGCAAACACATCCTTGCCGCCGCCGTCGGGGGTGATAAAGCCGAAACCTTTGGCATCGTTGAACCACTTCACGTTTCCGGTACTCATGTTCACTTCTCCTGATGATTGTCGAATGGGCCCGAGGCCCCGGTGCGAGAACTTCAAGGGAAGAGAAATGACCAGCTGGCGAGTACCGCAGATGCGGCCCAAACGGACGAGAGATTTCACTGCTTGACGATCTTGCAGGACGGCTTGTACGCGTGATGCATTGCCTTGTCCACACAATTCTCTCCTGCCCCGGCAACGGGTAAAGTAGCAACCACCTTCAAAACTTCCGTGAGAGAGGCAATCATGGCCGAGCGCGACGCCCGTCTTCCCGAGCCAACGATGGATGCAACCGACCTGTACCGCGAGGAAATCTTCACCGACCGCAAGGTGGGAACGATCCGGGTCATGCACCCGGTGACGGCCGATGGCTCCGGCGACCCGAGCCGTCCCACCAGCTACGTGGGCGAGGCACAGATGTACACCAGCATGGGCACACTGCCCCTGTCCTTCGACATCGAGGCCGCGTCGCTCACGGAGGCCGTCGCCGGCTACGCCGCTGCCGCAAAGGAAGCCGTGGAGCGGGCGGTCCGGGAACTGGAGGAGTACCGTCGCCAGTCGGCTTCGTCGCTGGTGATTCCGCGCGCCGGCGCCGGACCCATGGGCCCCGGCGGCCCAGGCGGCCTCGGCGGGATGCTAGGCGGCGGCAAGATCCAGATGCCCTGAAATCCGACCGGGAGCGAGCCGTGGACCAAAAAATGCAATTCTCCGTGAGCCATGCGGCCTCGAGCGCGTTCCGCGACGATGGCCTCAGGCCGTTCTTCCAGTACCGCGACCTGGGCATGCGCGCGGCGACCGGCGACCGGGTCCTGGCCCATGTGATCCGGGCGAAACCCGGCGTGCCGGCGCAACCCGAACGCCACCATCACCTCGTGGAGTTCCAGATGGTGTACGTGCTGAAGGGTTGGATCCGGTTCGACTACGCAGGCGTCGGCGAGGTGACCCTGGAAGCCGGTTCCTGCGTGCACCAGCCGCCTGGCATCCTGCATACCGAACTCGGGCACTCCGACGATCTGGAACTGATCGAGATCGTGCTGCCGGCCGGATTTGCCACCGTTACCGATCCCTGAAGGTCTGCGGGCGCCAAGGGCGTCGCCACCTCTCGCAGAACCGAAGTAGCGCCGACCCCGCCCCCCCGGGCTGCGCCCGGCGCGCTCCGGCGCGCCGGGAAACAGACGACATTCCAGGCTCAGTGAACGCCTGGCCTGATCACCATTTCGGTGAACGGATAGACATAGGCCTGCAGCATCACGAACAGTCCCACGAGGGCGGCCAACGCGATCGAGTGCCAGAACACGAAGCGCAGGATCACGCCTTCCTTGCCGACGAAATTCGTGGCCACGGACGCGACGACGATGCTCTGGGCGTCGATCATCTTGCCCATGACCCCGCCCGAGCTGTTCGCCGCGGCCATCAGTTCCGGCGACAAGCCCAGGTTGTTCGCCGTGATCTGCTGCTGGCTGCCGAACAGCGCATTGGACGCCGCGTCGGTGCCGGTCAGCGCGACGCCGATCCAGCCGATCATCGTGCCGAAGAACGGATAGAGCCAGCCGGTGTTCGCGAGCGCCAGGCCGAGCGTCGCGTCCATGCCCGAGTACCTGGTCGTGTAACCGAGCGCCAGCATCGCGACGATGGTCAAGATGGAATACTTCATCACGCGGAAGGTCTCGAACCAGGCGCCAACCATCTCTTTCGTCCTGAATCCCATCACCTTGCCCGCGACGATGGCTGCGATCAGGATGCCGGTCCCGGTGGCGGAAAGGATGCCGATGCTCAGGATCGCCTTTTCGGTGTGCGGGGAGCGTACTGCCGGCGCAACCCGCTGCACCATGTTGTGCAGACCCGGAATTTCCCATTTCCAGAAGGTGATGCCGGCGATGTTCAGCAGATTGTTCTTGATCCACGGAATGCCCCAGAGCGCGAGGATCACGGTAAGGATGAGCCACGGTGTCCACGCCTTGATCACCATCTCCCTGCTATGACCGTGGCCGACGTTGCCGCGCTGCGCGTCTGCGTACGACATCATGCTGCCTGCGCTGCCGTCGGCGGCCGTCATGATCTGCTTGGGTTTCCATTTGGTGAGGAACCAGGCCAGCATGATCATCGAAATCATGGCAGAGACCATGTCGACGAGCCACGGACCGTGGAAGTTCGAAATCAGGAATTGCGGGATCGCGAAGCTCAAGCCGGCGACCAGTAGCGCAGGCCAGACCGCCAGCGTGTTGCGCAACCCGCAGAATGTGATCAAAAGCCAGAACGGCACGATCAGGGAAAACAGCGGTAGCTGGCGCCCCACCATGGCGGACAGATTGAGCAGGTTTTCGTCGGTGTTGAGGGTCACGCTGTTCAACACGACGATCGGCGTGCCCATACCTCCGTAGGCGACCGGCGCGGTATTGGCGATGAGCGACAGACCCGAGGCGGCCAGTGGCGAGAACCCCAAACCGATCAGGATGGCACCCGTCACGGCCACGGGCGTCCCACCTCCCGCCGCACCCTCAAAGAACGCACCGAAGCAGAACGCGATCAGGACCAGTTGCAGCCGTCGGTCGTTCGAGATGCCGCCGATGGAGTCCTGCAGGATCTTGAACAGCCCCGACTTGAGAGTCAGCCGGTACATGAAGATCAGGTTGACGATGATCCACACGATGCCGATCACGCCGAACAGTCCACCGAACAAGGCTGCGCGGGCAGCCATTGGCGCTGGCATGCCGACGATGAAGATGGCGATGACGACCGACGAGATCAGGCCCGCGACCGCGGCGACGTGCGCCTTGATGTGAAAGATTCCCAGCCCGCCGAGCAGAACGATCACCGGGATCGAGCAAATCAGCGTGGACAGGAACGTGTTGCCCAGCGGGTCGTACACCTGCGACCAGAGTTCCATCGACTTTCCCCCTCGAGTTTTTTTATGGGCGCGGTCGCGGACCAGTCCGTCGCGCGGGCCGGAGTATATCGACCTGCCCCAGCCTTGGGGATGGGAACGCTCGGGTTCGGCGAGGGTGAGCAGCCTGCCCCAGCGAACCGCACGATGAACGGCGAAGGGCCGGCGAACCGGCCCTTCCCGTACCTTCGCATCCGCCGCTCCCTAGAAAGGAATGTCGTCTTCCAGATCGTCGAACTTGCTGGCAGGCTTCTGGCCGCCCGCGGCCGGCTTGGCGGCTCCACCCGAGCGCGCGGGCGGCGGGGCACGGTCGTCCATTTCGGTGCTGTCGCCACCGCCCATGCCGCTGCGCGAACCCAGCATCTGCATGCGGTCGGCAACGATCTCGGTCGTATAGCGGTCCTGCCCTTCCTTGTCCTGCCACTTGCGCGTCTGCAGGCGCCCCTCGACATAGACCTGGCTGCCCTTCTTTAGGTACTCGCCGGCGATCTCCGCCAGCTTGCCGAAGAAGGCAACCCGGTGCCATTCGGTCCGTTCCTGCTTTTCCCCCGATTTGTCTTTCCAGGTGTCGGTGGTGGCCAGACTGATATTGGTGACGGCGCTGTTGTCGGGTGTATAGCGCACCTCGGGATCGCGGCCAAGATTCCCGACGAGGATCACCTTGTTCACTGAAGCCATGCGAGGATCTCCTGTGTATTTGATTGAACAGCGATTCTAGCGCGCGCTCTCGGATGCGAGCGGTCGAGCGATCATGGGGGCTGATCTTGCCGCCACGATCAGCCACAGCACGCTCAGCACCATGCAGAAAGCGAATACCGCCGTCGGGCCGTGATGCTGGGCCAGCCAGCCGCCAACGATCGCGCCGACGGACGTACCGAGGAACTGAATGCTCGAATACACGCCGATCGCCGTCCCCTTGGCAGCCGGGGGCGCCGTTCGGGAAATGAGCGAAGGCAGGCTCGCTTCGAGGACGTTGAACGCGGTGAAGAAGGCGAGCAGTGCGACGAAGAGCGTGGACAGCGTTGGTTGCACCAGAGCGAAGATGCCCTCGGCGGCCACCAGCAAGGCCACCGACCCGACGAAGAAGCCGCGCTGCCAGCCATTGCGCTCTGACAGGATGATCGCCGGCACCATGAGCGCGACCGACCCGGCCATGACCGGGAGATACACCTTCCAGTGCGCCGCCGCTTCGAGCCCTGCCGTGCGCAGCTCGAACGGCACGACGACCCACAACACCATCAGCACCGCGTGGAGCACGAAGACACCGAGATTCAGCCGCATCAGGCGCGGATCGAGCAGCACGTCGGCGAAAGAGCGCCGATCGGGCCGCAGGGGCTCGGTCCGGGGCGGCGGGTCGGGCAAGGTGAGCTTGACCATGGCGAGTGCCATCAGCGCGAGGGCTCCGGTCAGCAGGAAGATCCCGGGCACCCCGATCCAGCGGCTCAGAATGGGTCCGCTGACGATCGACAACGCAAAGGTGAGACTGATGGTCGTGCCGATGATCGCCATTGCCTTGGTACGCACGGTTTCGCGCGTCAGGTCGGCGGTCAGCGCGACCACCGCGGCGGAGACCGCCCCTCCGCCTTGAATCACGCGCCCCAGGATCACCAGCCAGATGTTGTCCGCGACACCCGCGATCAGGCTACCGAACGCCAGGATCGACAGCCCGAGATAGATGGTCGGCTTGCGCCCCCAGCGATCCGACAACCAACCGAAGGGAATCTGGAGGATCGCCTGGGTCAGCCCGTAGGCCCCGAGGGCCACGCCGACGAGGGTGCGGTCGCTGCCGCCCGGCAGGCTCTCCGCATACAGCGCGAATACCGGCAGGATGATGAACAGCCCCAGCATGCGCAGGCCGACCACTCCCGAGAGGCCGACGCTGGCACGCAACTCGGCCCGAGTCATGCGGTCTGCAGTAGCGGTGCTGGACATGGAGGGAACCGCGGCGTGGGAAACGAAATCGAGGCGCAGTATAGTAGCCGATTGTCTTCGAGCAGAGTCTCGGAATAGGGTCCATGGATTCGATCCGCATCCGCGGCGCGCGCACGCACAACCTCAAGAACATCAGCCTCGAGCTGCCGCGCGATCGCCTGGTGGTGATCACCGGCCTGTCGGGGTCGGGGAAATCATCGCTCGCCTTCGACACGCTCTACGCCGAAGGCCAGCGCCGCTACGTCGAGTCGCTCTCGGCCTATGCGCGCCAGTTCCTGCAGATCATGGAGAAACCGGATGTCGACCTGATCGAGGGTCTGTCGCCCGCGATCGCCATCGAGCAGCGCAGCGCCAGCCACAACCCACGGTCCACCGTCGGCACAGTCACCGAGATCCATGATTACCTGCGCCTGCTGTTTGCGCGTGTGGGCGAGCCGCACTGCCCGACGCACCATATCCCGCTCAGGGCCAAGACCGTGTCGCAGATGGTCGACGCGGTGCTCTCCCTGCCGGAGGACACCCGCGTGATGATACTGGCGCCCGCCATAGTGGAACGCAAGGGCGAGCAGTTCGACCTGTTCGAGGATCTGCGCGCACAGGGCTTCGTGCGGGTGCGCGTGGACGGGGAGATATTCGAACTGGACCCGCCTCCCCAGCTTGCGAAGAACCGCAAGCACACGGTCGAGGTGGTGGTGGACCGGCTGAAGGTGCGCGCCGAATCGAAGCAGCGGCTGGCCGAGTCGTTCGAGACTTCGCTACGCCTCTCGGACGGGCGCGCGCTCGTCGTCGAGCTCGACTCGGGCCAGACACATCCGTACTCGTCACGTTTCGCGTGCCCGCTGTGCGACTACAGCCTGGCGGAACTCGAGCCGCGCCTGTTCTCCTTCAACAATCCGATGGGCGCGTGTCCCCAGTGCGATGGGCTGGGCCAGAAGAGTTTCTTCGACCCGAAGCGAGTGGTGGCATTTCCCCACATGTCGCTCGCGTCGGGTGCGGTCAAGGGCTGGGATCGCCGCAACCAGTTCTACTACCAGATGCTGGAGAGCCTGGCGGCACATGCGCACTTCGACATCGAGACCCCGTTCGAGCAGCTGACGCCGTCGGTGCAGCAACTGGTCCTGGAGGGTTCAGGCCGCGACAAGGTGAAGTTTCAGTATGCCGGCGAACGCGGTCAGCGCCATGTCAGGGAGCATCCCTTCGAGGGCATCATCCCCAACATCGCGCGTCGCTGGCGGGAAACCGACTCTTCGGTGGTGAAGGAAGAATTGGCCGGGTACATGACGACGGCGACCTGTCCGTCGTGCGAAGGAACGCGACTGCGTCTCGAAGCGCGCAACGTGTTCGTCGCGGGCAAGTCGATCCACGACATCGGCCGCCTGCCGCTCGACGTCGCCACCGACTTCTTCGAGGGTCTCGAGCTCGAAGGTGCCCGCCAGATCATCGCCGAGAAGATCGTGCACGAGATCGCCTCGCGCCTCGGCTTCCTGGTCAATGTCGGGCTGGAATACCTGTCCCTGGACCGTTCCGCGGAAACGCTCTCGGGCGGCGAGTCCCAGCGAATCCGGCTCGCGAGCCAGATCGGATCCGGCCTGACCGGGGTGATGTACGTTCTGGACGAGCCCTCCGTCGGTCTGCATCAGCGCGACAACGATCGGCTGCTCGCGACGCTCGAGCGCTTGCGCGACCTCGGCAATTCGGTGATCGTCGTCGAGCATGATTTCGATGCGATCATGAGCGCCGACCACCTCGTCGACATGGGGCCGGGTGCGGGCGTGCACGGCGGCGAGATCGTCGCCCAGGGCACGCCTGAAGAAGTGATGCGGACGCCGCGCTCGCTGACCGGCCAGTACTTGTCGGGACGCCGCTCGATCCCCCTGCCGTCGACGCGGCTGCCGCCGCAGAAGGATCGTTGGCTCCGACTGAAAGGCGCGAGCGGCAACAACCTGAAGCGGGTGGATCTCGAACTGCCCCTCGGGCTGTTCGTGTGCGTGACCGGGGTCTCGGGATCGGGCAAATCCACGCTCATCAACGACACGCTCTATCGCGCCGTCGCGAAGCAGCTCTATGGAAGTCACGACAACCCGGCGCCGTTCGACGAGATCGAGGGCATTGAACATTTCGACAAGGTCGTGAGCGTGGACCAGAGCGCCATCGGCCGCACCCCGCGTTCCAATCCCGCGACCTACACCGGTATGTTCACCCCCATCCGCGAGCTGTATGCAGGCGTTCCGCTCGCGCGCGAGCGCGGCTATGGCCCGGGACGTTTCTCGTTCAATGTGAAGGGCGGCCGGTGCGAGGCCTGCCAGGGCGACGGCGTGATCAAGGTCGAGATGCATTTCCTGCCCGATGTCTACGTTCCCTGCGACGTGTGTCACGCCAGGCGTTACAACCGGGAGACGCTGGAAGTACAGTACAAGGGACGCAACGTGCACGAGGCTCTCGCAATGACGGTCGAACAGGCACGCGAATTCTTTGCGTCCGTCCCGGCGGTGGCGCGCAAACTCGCGACGCTGATGAACGTCGGGCTGGGTTACGTGACCCTCGGACAAAGCGCAACGACGCTATCGGGCGGGGAAGCGCAGCGCGTCAAACTCGCCCTGGAATTGTCGAAACGCGATACCGGCCGCACCCTCTACATCCTCGACGAACCCACCACCGGCCTGCATTTCCACGACGTCGAACTACTTCTCGGTGTGCTGCACCGTCTCAGGGATCACGGTAATACGGTAGTGGTGATCGAGCACAACCTCGACGTCGTGAAGACCGCCGACTGGGTGATCGACCTCGGGCCGGCAGGCGGCGCAGGGGGTGGCAGGATCGTCGCGGCCGGCACGCCGGAGGCCATCGTCGCAGCCGGGGTCGGCTATACCGGCGGCTATCTCGACGCGGCCCTGAAACGGCGGAGTGTCGAAGCCGAAGCCGTGTAGCTGCATTCGACTCGCCGCCATCGGGCGGGCGGGATGCAGACGGCCCGCGTGAAGGCAGTCGGGTCGGGGACCCGGTCGCCAGCGCTGAGGGATTGGGCCGCGCCCAGGCTCAAACTTTCCGCTGCCGTGCCGATATCCAGGACTAGCGGGAGGACCCCTGGACAACATTGCAATGACGGTGCCGGTCGAATACGAGGGCACCACGCGCTTTCAAGCTGGTGACCGCCGGGCCACCGCAACCGTCACGCGCGAGACGTGCCCATGGTGAAATTCGGCACGCTCGGCCTCGGCGCCAAGCTCAACCTGCTCTCGACCGGCCTGATTCTGATCACGGCGCTGTCGATTGCCGGCGTGGTGGCATGGGCACAACAGCGCGAGGGCTACGACGCCCTGCGCGAGAACGGACGACGCCTGTCGCTGTTGCTCGCCCGTGCAGCCGACAATGCGCTGCTGGTGGGTCACCAGAGCGCCTATGACGCGGTGGTCGGCGCGGTCGGAGCTGACGTGGACGTTGCCTACGTCGAACTGCTCGATGCTGCCGGGCGACCGCTCGCGCGACGCTCGGAGCAACCGCAGGTCCCGCCGCCACAACTGCCCGACCTCGCCCACATGAAGGGCGGCTCGGTTTTCCTGCCACTGGGCCGTCTGGACGAACGCGGTGACGCACGCTACTTCGACTACATCGCGCCGGTGTTTCGGACCGGCGACGAGGGTGACGCAGGTCACCCTCCCGCGGTCGCCGGATTCATCCGTCTGGGGGTGAGTGACCAGCATCTCCAGCAGGCACTCCTCAGCACGTTCGAATGGATATTCCTGGTCATGGGCGGCACCGTCGTACTGGGCGTCATGCTGACCCTGACCTATACCCGCCGCATCATCCGTCCGCTGGAAACGCTCACGCGAGCCGCCCACGACGTGGCGATGGGCCGCCTCGACGTGGCTATCGAAGTGCACTCGCACGACGAGGTTGCCGACGTGGCGCGCTCGTTTCAGACCATGGTCGGCAATCTGCGCAGTTCGCGGAACGAGGTGGAGCGCTCGAAGGAAACACTGGAGGCAACCGTTGCGCAGCGCACGTACGAGCTGAACGAACGGGCCCGCGATCTTGCGCGCACGCAGGAACGCCTCGGCCTGGCGCTCGACGGGTCGAATCTCGCGCTCTGGGATTGGGATCTCGACTCCGGCCGTGTGTTCCTGAGCGATCGTTGGAACGTGATCCTCGGCGGCACCGCGAGACAGACAATTACCACCTTGAACGAGCTCATTGCACTTACGCATCCGGACGACGCGGGAAAGGTCGCGGATTCGGGTCGCAGGATGGTAAAGGGTCTCGTGACTCACTACAGCGTTGAGCACCGCGTGCGCAATGAGGACGGGAAATGGCGCTGGATTCTCAGCCGCGGGAAGGTCGTCGAACGCAACGCAGATGGTCGCGCAGTGCGTGCGATCGGCACCAATTCAGATATCACGCCAAGGAAGCATGAGGAGGAGGAACTGCGGCGGGCGAGAGACAGCGCCGAGGCCGCGACGCAATCGAAGAGCCAGTTCCTCGCCACCATGAGCCACGAAATCCGCACGCCCCTGAACGAGGTACTCGGCATGACCGAACTGCTGCTCGATTCGGGCCTGACACCCGACCAGCACGAACTTGCCGAGACCGTCGCTCGATCCGGTGAACATCTGCTTCAGATCATCAACGACATTCTCGACTTCTCCAAGATCGAAGCCGGCAAGCTCGATCTCGAGCACGTGGTGTTCAATTTGCGCGACGCCATGGCTGACGTGATCGAACTCTTCGGACCGTCGGTGCTCCGCTCGGAAATATCGCTCTCATGCGATATAGCGCCGGACGTCCCGACTCACGCGATCGGCGATCCGGCGCGTTTGAAGCAGATTCTCGTCAACCTCGTTGGCAACGCCATCAAGTTCACCCACCGGGGAAGCGTGAGCGTCGAGGTGGTGCTGCTCGATCGGGAGGATCAGAGGGCCCACATCGAGTTCCGGGTGCGCGATACCGGTATCGGCATACCACCCGAAGCCCAGGCCCGCATATTCGAGACGTTTTCGCAGGCTGACGGTGGCACGACGCGCAAGTACGGCGGGACCGGTCTCGGACTCGCGATCGTACGGCAGCTGACGCTTCTGATGGGCGGCGGCATCGCGTTGGAAAGCAAGCCGGGACAAGGCAGTACGTTCACTGTCTGGCTCCATCTCGACGTCGCGCTGGCCCCGATTGATTTGTGGAATGGAGGAAGCGCGCAACCGCGCGTCCTGATCGTCGATCCTTCGGACACCGATCGATCGGTCCTTGCTCAGCACTTGCTTCATCTTGGTCTCGACTCTCACGAAACGCGTACGGGCGCCGAGGCCCTCGACTACCTCAAGGTGGCAGAACCTCCGTGCAATGTCGTGATCCTGAATTCGCGTCTCGACGAAGCCGACGGCATGCAGGTCGCCCGGGATCTGCGCGGACAGCTTCCCCTTGCGCGCCGACCGAGAATAGCGATCGTGAGTGATACGGCGGCTCAGGCGGACCGCTCCCTGCTCGCAGAACTCGACATAGCCGGCTGGATCGGTAAACCAGTGCGGCGCGAAGCGCTGCGATTGCTATTCGAGAAGCTGTTTCCGGGAACGCTGCCGGTTCGACCCGATTCGGGCAAGGTCGACACTTTTCCGGGTGCCCGCATCCTGCTCGTCGAGGACAATTCCGTGAACCAGATGGTGGCCACCGGCATGCTGCAGACTGCCGGTTGCAAGGTCGAGGTCGCTGCCAATGGGCTCGAAGCACTCGAGCGTCTGGGGCGCAATCGCTACGAGCTCGTCCTGATGGACTGCCAGATGCCGGAGATGGATGGCTATGCAGCGACCGCTCAGTGGCGCTTGCGGGAGGCGCATAGCGGTCGGCATCAGTTGATCGTCGCACTCACGGCCAATGCGATGGAGGGCGATCGCGAACGGTGCGTGGTTGCCGGCATGGACGACTACCTCGCCAAACCGTTCCGACGCGAGCAGATGCTGGCGGTATTGCGACGCCATCTGCGCGGCGTCGAATCCGGGGTCAAGGAGCTGCGCGACCCCGGCGCTTCCGAATCCGCGGACCCGCAAATCGATCCCGCCCCGCTGGAAGGCCTGCGCCAGCTGGAGCGAAATGGTGCAGTGGGCCTCGTGACGAAGGTGGTGCAGGCCTGGATCGCCTCATCGGGTGAATTGATCGGGAAGCTCGAGTCTTCTCTAATGGCAGGAGACCGGCGGGAGTTTCATCGGGCCGCCCACACGTTGAAATCGTCGAGCGCCAACGTCGGAGCCGCCACGGTGAGCGCACTGGCGAAGCAGCTGGAGACCGACGCCGCGACCGAACTGCCGATCGGCTCGACGGACCTGATCCGCCGCCTTGCCTCCGAGCGGTTGCTGGCCGCGGCCGCACTGAAGCGCGTGATTCAGGAGAAGACTCATGCACCCGTCTGATGTCCGAGCGCAGCAACCGCTGGCCCTCGTCGTCGATGACGATCCGATGATGCGATTGATCGCTGCGCAGACGCTCTTGCAGTGCGGCCTGCGCGTCACGGAGGTCGATACGGGCGAGCAGGCCCTCGACGCCTTCGCATCGGAGCAAGCGGACATCATCCTGCTGGACGTGGTGATGCCGGGAATCGACGGCTATGAAACATGTCGGCTGCTGCGTTCTGTCCCGGGTGGACAGCACGTGCCTGTGCTCATGATGACGGGCCTCGAAGACCTCGATTCGATCAATCAGGCCTATGAGGCAGGTGCCACCGACTTCGCAAGCAAACCGATCAACTGGGCGGTCCTGGGATATCGGGTGCGCTACATGCTCCGCGCCGCGGAGGCATTCAACGCCCTCGTGGAGAGCCAGTCCCTGATCTCGGACGCTCAAAGGATCGCCCGGCTCGGTTCCTGGAGCTGGGACCTGCTCGGCGAGCGGGGACAATGGTCCGAACAGGTTTACCTGATCCTGGGCTACGAACCGGATTCCGTCGCGCCGGTGGCCGAGAGCTATCTCGCGCGCGTGCATCCGGACGAAGCCGATCAGGCCCGCGCGGAGATTTGCAGCTTGCTATCGGGAACGAAGATCGCAGAAGTCACGCATCGCATCTGCGTCCCTGACAACACCGTGCGTCACGTGCGATTGCACGGGGAGACGCGGACCGACCATTTTGGCCGAGCGATCGGAGCGTATGGGACGATCCAGGACATCACCGAGAGCAAGCAAGTCGAGGAGCGTATTCGCAACCTCGCCTACTTCGACGGTCTCACGCAGTTGCCCAATCGACATTTCTTCATCGAGAATGTAGCGAAGAGTCTCAACATCGCGCAGCGGCATGGACGCATTCTGGGGGTCTTGTCCATGGACCTGGATCAATTCAAGCGCATCAACGACACGCTCGGGCACAAAATCGGCGATTTGTTGCTACAGGCGGTCGCGGGCCGTCTGCGTGAGAGCATTCGTGCTCATGACTCGGTCGCGGACGCCGACGGGGAGAATGCGCTGGGTCTGGCTCGGCTCGGCGGCGACGAGTTCTGCATCCTGCTTACCGAGATCAGGCAGTTCCACGATGCCGCACGGATTGCGCGCCGCATCCTCGAATCGCTCTCGGCCCCGTTCGGGATCAACGACAATGAGTTGTTCGTGACGACATCCATCGGCATTGCGTTGTATCCGATCGATGGGGACGACCCCGAAACGCTCATCAAGAACGCGGACGCTGCGATGTATTACGCGAAGAGCCAGGGCCGCAACAACTACCAGTTCTACGGTAAGACCATGAACTCGCGCGCGCTGGAGAAGCTCGCGATGGAGTCGCAATTGCGCAAAGCAATCGAGCGCTCCGAGTTCGAACTACATTTCCAGCCGAAACTGGACTTGCGCTCAGGCACCATCTCGGGCGTCGAGGCGCTCATCCGCTGGCGCCACCCGGAATTGGGCATGGTGCCGCCGATCGACTTCATCCCGTTGGCCGAAGAATCAGGTCTTATAATCCCCATTGGCGAGTGGGTTTTGCGAACGGCGTGCGAGCAAAGCATGACATGGCAATCGCAAGGACTGCCATCGGTGCATGTGGCGGTGAACATCTCCAGCCCCCACTTTCGTAAGCGATCCACAAACCACAGGCTTATCGCATTTGGATTGAAGGTTCACGATGTCATCGTCGATTTCGATGGGGTGAGACGATGCGAAGAAGCGCTGAGTTCTGGAAGTCCCACGTGATGGCCGTTGCGAGGAGCGGGCAG
>JBBQHP010000060.1:0-26715 GCA_038324085.1 Burkholderiales bacterium | reverse complement strand
CCACCGTGAACAGGCTCTCCTGCATCGCATCGGCTCCGCGCATCGCCATCACCTCACGGGCAAGTTCATGACATCCACATCGACCACAGTTCGTGTGAAAAGTGTCCGGATAACCATGAGAATTTCAACAGCCTGCTAACGCGCGTCGTCGCGTCGTCGGTGGATGCGATCCGTCGGGGGACTGCGGGCAAGCGCTACGGCGCCGCGGCGGCCGAAGCAGCTCACGTCGGTGACTTTCCCTGCAACAGTCGCTGCGTCGTTCCGGGGCGTGAGCCTACGATGACCAGTATCCGACCGCCCGGGCTCTTTGAAAGTGAGCGTGCCGGTCCAGCGACTTGCGAGTCCGTGGCAATCGAGTAGCAGTCCGTGCTCGCCGACTTCAAGGCACTCGAGCCGACGCTCCATCGATTCTGTCAGGAAGGTGCAACCCGTATACCCATCAGGGAGCGGTGAGGGAATCGAGGTAGTCGGCCCAGTGCTGCATCATCTTGCGCCGCTCCGGGAGGTGCTCTGCATAGTTGTACGCAGCGCGAACCGAGTCCCGCTCGGCGTGGGCGAGTTGGCGTTCGATGGCGTCGCGATTCCATCCCTGTTCGTTTAGCAGCGTGGAAGCCATGCTGCGGAAACCGTGGCCGGTCATCTCGTCCTTCGAAAAGCCCAGCCTGCGCAAGGCGCCGAGGACAGCGTTTTCGGACATCGGGCGTCCGTTGGTCCGCGCTCCCGGGAACACAAACTGGCTCCTGCCGGTGAGGGCGTGCAATTCCTTCAGGATCAGTGCGGCTTGCGACGACAACGGCACAATATGTGGTGCCCGCATCTTCATCCGCTCGGCGGGGATTCGCCATTCGCCGCGGTCGAGGTCAAACTCGGACCATTCGGCCTTGCGGAGTTCGCCGGGCCGCACGAAGACAAGAGGTGCTATCCGAAGAGCGCACTTCGTTACGAACGACCCCCGGTAGCCACCCAGGGCGCGGAGCAGTTCACCGATGCTCTTGGGCTCTGTGATGGAGGCATGGTGCCGTTCCTTGACCGGCGGGAGGGCGCCGCGCAAGTCCGCGGCCGCGTCGCGTTCCGCGCGGTGGGTCGCTACGGCGTACCGAAAAATCTGTCCGCAGTTCTGGAGCGTCCTGTGCGCCGTTTCCAGCGCGCCGCGCTCCTCGATGCGGCGGATACAAGCCAATACCTGGGGTGCCGTCACCTCCCCGGTTGGAATGGCGCCGATCCATGGAAAGACATCGCGCTCAAGCCGGCTCAGGATTTTGGAACTGTGGCTTGTGGCCCAGTTCGGAGAGAACTTGGCGTACCACTCACGCGCGACCACCTCGAAGCTGTTGGCGTTCCGGCTGGATGTTGCGTCCTGGCTTGCCCTGCGCTGGACGCTGGGGTCAATCCCATCGGCGACCTGCGCGCGCGCCGCGTTGCGCTTCTCGCGGGCCTTCTTGAGCGTTACATCCGGATAGACGCCCAGCGACAACAGCTTCTCTTTGCCATCAAAACGGTACTTGAACCGCCACCAGCGCGAGCCATTCGGATTGACCAGGAGGTACAACCCCGCTTCGTCGTACACCTTGAGGGGCTTTTCACCCGGCTTGGCATTCCGAATTGCGGTGTCGGACAGGGACATGGGGGTAACTCTTTGCGGGGGTAAGTCTGTTACCCCCGAAGTTACCCCCAGCTACCCCCGGGTGTCAACGGAACATAGGGGATGCTGGCGGACCCTGAAAAGAAAAAGCCTCTAAAATTCAGAGGCTTTTAGACTGCGTTGGACCGCAGCGGACAAAGAACTGGTGGAGGCGGGGGGAATCGAACCCCCGTCCGAAAGCCCTACACAGGCAGTACTACATGCTT
This sequence comes from Burkholderiales bacterium, assembly GCA_038324085.1. Taxonomy (GTDB): domain Bacteria; phylum Pseudomonadota; class Gammaproteobacteria; order Burkholderiales. Next base: position 24,867 of record JBBQHP010000060.1, on the reverse strand, counting down.
AGCCAGGCCATTGGGTTTAACCCCGCAACCGCCGACCGGCAGGCAATCTTGGGGCGAGTCACCTTAAGTTTAGTCCGGGGCCAAGTGACCCGACACCGAACGATGCCTCGAAAATGACTCTGCTCTAGCTTGCGCTAGCCGGCCCGAGGCAGAACCGGAGCAGAGTCCCGCGGGTGTTAGGCCGCGAGAGCGTAACGGTCGTCGTTGGCGACTGTCGATTTCCAGCGGATTTACGAGGTGACTGGACCTCGGCATGCACTGCTCTGCTTCGTGACCCCCGTCGAAGCCAAATGCGCCCCCGGAAGACGATACTGCCCTTTTGCCGCCCGATTCGCCTTGCGACGAGCGGGCGTCCTGCCGGGACATTATGCCCGATCGGCTCGCTGAAACGAACGTCGCACCATCGATTGTGCCTGCGATCGGCGGAATTCCCGCCACGCGGGCGTTACGGGCAAGAACATTGGGGGCACAGCGGGGATATCAACGGCGGGGCCGCATGATGGCTGACCGCCGCCATCTGGCAGCTGATATTCGGCATTGGTGATCGACTCGCGCCCAGGGTGGATGATCGACTCCGGGCTCAGGCCTCTTTGCCGAGTATCTCGAGCAGCGCACCGGGCGATTGGATGATGTGATCGGCTCCCCATTCCTGCGGTGGCGTGTTCCCCAGGTAGCCGTATCCCGCCACGATCGCACCCATGCCTGCGCTGCGCGCGGCCTTGATGTCGCGTTCGTCGTCGCCGACGTAGACGCATCGATCCGGCGCCAGATCGAGTCGCCGCGCCGCTTCCAGCAGCGGTGCCGGGTGTGGCTTCGCGTAGGGCGTCGTATCACCGCAGACGACGCATCCGGCGCGCGGGTCGAGCCCGAGCAGGCCCACCAGCGGCAAGGTGAAGCGTTCGATCTTGTTGGTGACGATGCCCCAGGAGAGCGGGCGGGCTTCGAGCGCGTCGAGGAGGGCGGCGACGCCATCGAAGAGCACCGTGTCGCGCATGAGATTGGCTTCGTAGTCCTCCAGGAACTCTACGCGCAGCGCCTCGTAGTCCGAGTGACCGGGCGCGATGCCGAAGCCGGCCCCGATGAGACCGCGTGCGCCGCTGGACGCGTGCGGTCGCAGGGTGTCCAGCGACAGAGGTGCGAGGTTGCGGCGCCCCCGCATCCGGTTCAGCGCACCGCCGAGGTCCGGCGCGGTGTCCGCAAGGGTGCCGTCGAGGTCAAACAATACGGCCAGCGTCATGCGGCCGGGTTGCGGGCTTGGAGGATGTAGTTCACCGAGGTATCGCGATTGAGGGTGTAGACCTTGGTGAGCGGGTTGTAGCTCATGCCGGTAAAGCCGGCGACCTCGAGGCCGGCGGTGCGGCAGAATCGGGCGAGTTCCGACGGCCTGATGAACTTGGCGTAGTCGTGCGTTCCCTTGGGCAGCAGGTTGAGGACGTACTCGGCGCCGATGATGGCGAACAGGTAGGACTTAGGATTGCGATTCAATGTGGAAAAGAAAAGCCACGCGCCGGGTTTTGCAGCCCGGGCGCAGGCCTGCACGGTCGCAGCGGGGTCGGGGACGTGCTCCAGCAGCTCCATGCAGGTGACGATGTCGAAGCTGCCGGGTTCCGATTCCGCTATCGCCTCTATGCTCACGTGCCGATAGTCGACGGTCATGCCGGACTCGAGCAGATGCAGTTGCGCGATTTTGAGTGGTTTCTCGGCGAGATCGATTCCCGTCACCTGCGCGCCGCGGGCAGCCATCGATTCCGACAGGATGCCGCCGCCGCATCCGACGTCCAGCACGCGCTTGTCGTGCAGGCGGGCCAGCCGGTCGATCAGGTCGAGCCGCAGCGGATTGATGTCGTGCAGGGGCTTGAACTCGCTGTGCGGGTCCCACCAGCGGTGGGCCAGCGCGCTGAATTTCTCGATCTCGACCGGGTCTACGTTGATCATGGTGAAGGGGCCAGGTAGGTCAGTGCGCGCCCAGCGCGTTCTGCCAATGGTGCGCACGGCGCATCAGATCGGTTTCGTCGATGCGCGTGAAGCGGCGCTGTTCGACCAGGCATTCCCCGGCGACCCACACGTGGGAGACGTCGGAGCGCCCCGCCGCGTATACGAGATGCGAGATCGGGTCGTAGCATGGAGACAGCTCAAGGCTCGCCAGGTTCACGGCGACCAGGTCGGCCTGCTTGCCGGATTCGATCGACCCGATCCGCTCTTCCAGGCCAAGCGCCCGGGCGCCGCCGAGTGTCGCTGCGCGTAACGCCGTGCGCGCCGGCAGCGCTTCGGCACGACCGCTCGCGCCCTTGGCGACCAGTGCCGCCAGGCGCATCTCCTCGAACATGTCGAGGCTGTTGTTGCTGGCTGCGCCGTCGGTGCCGAGGCTGATATTGACGCCTGCGTCGAGCAGCCGGGCCACCGGCGCGAAACCGCTGGCGAGCTTCAGGTTGGAGCTGGGGCAATGCGCCACGTGACAACCGTGCGACGCATACAAGCCGATTTCGCTCTCGTTCAAGTGCACGCTGTGCACCGAGATGAGTCCGGGCCCGATCAGTCCGAAGGCCTGAAGTCGCTGGATGGGCCGCGCGCCGTGCTGCGCAATGTGATCGCGGATCTCTTCCTCGGTCTCGTGCACGTGCACATGCACGGGGACTTCGAGTTGTTCGGCGAGGGTTGCGACTCGTTCGAAGGTCGCGTCCGAGACCGTGTACGGCGCGTGCGGCGCAAGGCAGAACGACAGCCGCGCCTCGTGCTTGTGCGCGTCGCGCATGGCAAGGCCCTTCGCGAGGTAGTCCTGAGCGTCGGTCGCGTAGGCCGAGGGAAATTCGATGACGATGATGCCGATCGCAGCGCGGATGCCGGTCTCCACGGCGGCGCGGACGGACATCTCGGGAAAGAAATACATGTCGTTCATGCACGTCACCCCGCCGCGCAGCAATTCGGCGATGGCGAGCAACGTGCCGTCGTAGACGAACTCCCGCGAGACGTGCCGGCTCTCCGCCGGCCAGATGTAGTCCTGCAGCCACCGCATCAGCGGCAGGTCGTCGGCATAGCCGCGCATCAGCGTCATCGCGGCATGGGTATGCACGTTGACGAGTCCGGGAATCAGCGCGTGCCCGGGAAGCTCCGTGGTCCTTGCCTGCGGATACATCCGCCGTGCTTCCTCCGTCGGCAGCAGATCCACGATGCGCTCTCCCGCCACGGCCACCGCGTGGCGCTCGAGCACCACGCCGTCGGGAACGACCGGAACGATCCACCGCGGTTCGATCAGGTGGACGACGTCGCTGGGTTGGGTCATCGGTGCAGGAGAAAAAAAGAGCCCTGCCGCGGCAGGGCCCTTGGGTTGCGGCGGGTTACTTGGCGGGCACCGTACCGGCGGCTTCGACCACCACGCGCCGGTTGGGTTGCAGGCATTCGATCAACGCGTCCTTGCGCAGGCCTGCACAATCTTCGCGGGTGACGATCAGGTCGTTTTCTCCTTTGCCGGCAGTATTGATCCGGCTCGGGTCGATGCCCTTGCGCACCAGGTATTTCTTGGCGGCCTCCGCGCGACGCTGCGAGAGGAGCTGGTTGTAGTCCGCGGTGCCGATCGGATCGGCGTAACCGATGATGTTGATCGCGTCGTACTTTGCCTCGCCCAGCATGTCGGCCACGCCGTCGAGCTTGATCACCACTTCGGACCGTAGATCGGCGCGGTCGAAATCGAACAGACCGTCCTCCTTCACGTTGATCGTCACCGGGAGAGAAGTGGGCTTCTCCACTGGCGCTTCCGGTGCCTTCTGCGCTTCCACCGCTTTCTCCGGCTTGGTCACGGGTGCCACCGGTGCGGCCGCAGCTTCCGTGGCAGCGTTGTTGTTGATCGGGAATTCCGGCAGGTTGTTGTCCACGATCGGCTGGCTGACGACCGGCTTCTCGGGCGGTGGTGCTGCGCCAGGCGCGGTGTCCGTCAAGGCGGCGACGCCCGGGGAAGACGGCTCATCTTCGGGCAGGGTCCGGTCAGCCTCCGAGAGCATCATGTCGGGGGTGGTCTCTTCGTCCTCGGCATCGTCATAGATCCTGGGTTGGTCGTCCTCCTCGTCCTCGACCGGGACCGGAACGAAAGCCATGAAGCCGTCGTCGCCACCGTTGTCGAGTTGGCGGTCGGCGTCCGACATGATCATGTCGGGCGTGGTTTCTTCGGCATCGACGTCGTCGGGCTTGGGCCGGTCGTCCGTCTCGTCCTCGACCGGCACTGGCACGAAGGCCATGAAGCCGTCGTCGCCACCATTGTCGAGTTGGCGGTCGGCGTCCGACATGATCATGTCGGGGGTGGTTTCTTCGGCATCGACGTCGTCGGGCTTGGGCTGGTCGTCCGCCTCGTCCTCGACCGGCACTGGCACGAAGGCCATGAAGCCGTCGTCGTCACCATTGTCCAGTTGGCGGTCGGCGTCCGACATCATCATGTCGGGCGTGGTTTCTTCGGCATCGACGTCGTCGGGCTTGGGCCGGTCGTCCGCTTCGTCCTCGACCGGGATCGGCACGAAGGCCATGAAGCCGTCGTCGTCACCATTGTCCAGTTGGCGGTCGGCGTCCGACATCATCATCTCGGGCGTTACCTCTTCGTCGTCGCCGTAGTCGGCCGGGGGCGTATCGTCAGTCTCATCAGCCTCGTCGTCGCTCTTCATCGGGACTACCGCGACGATCGCGGAGTCGCTGCTCTCGCCAGGAAGCGTTCTGTCTGCATCCGACAACATCTGGTCGGGCGTGACCTCGGTGTCTTCGGGCAGTTCTTCCGGTTTCGTGTCCTCGGTCGTGTCGTAGGGTTCGTCGGCGCCGGAGGGGGCGACGAATGGCGCGAAGACGACCGCGCGATCGGCCTCCCGCGCGGTATACGGAAGACGTGGCGCGAGATTGCTTTCGGGGACCGACGATGCAGCGGCGGCGCTCTCCACCGGAGGGGCCGCGCTCTGCACTGCCGGCGCTTCGCGGGCGGCTTCGGGCGGGGCCGATGCCTGGCGCGGCGCGAGTTCGCTTTGCGCCTGGGGCTGTTGCCGGGCCCGGTAGCGGTTGAACAACTCGGGATCGCATTCTTCGGTAGCGAGACTGATATCCCAGCCGCCGTCCTTCACGCAATTGCTGCCATAGCCGTCACGAACCATGTTGCCATTGGCGGAACTGACGTAGGGACCCGGGTCTCCCGGTTGGAGGGCAGAGCCTGGTGCAGTCGCGAACAATGCGTCTTCGCGGGCCGCGGCGGCTGCTGCTGCGGCTTCCGCCTCTGCTGCTTTCCGCGCTGCGGTTTCAGCGGCTGCAGCATCCGCAGCTTCCTTTGCAGCCTGAGCGCACTGAGGGGCGTCGAATCCGTGATCAGCGCCCCCGCTCGACACGCAGGTGCTGCCCCGTCCGTCTTTCGTTATCCGGTTGAAACCATCGCCGATCCATTGTCCTTTGGTCATGTCGGCGTGACTGGCCACCGGAGCCAGCAACGACATTGCGGCCATCCCGATGAGAGATCTCTTGACTGTGAATTTCATGGCGTCACCGTTGGAGAGTTATGGGAATTCAGGTCTCGCAGTTGTCGCTGTCCCGGCTCCAACGCGTGTAAAAACGCTCCTCCCGGACGGCGTCCGGGGAAGATAACACAGTCATGAATCCACGGACCTTTTTCGAGGGCCGTGGGCCGCGTTTCCGGTGTCGGAAGCGCGGTCCGAACGAGCGCTGCGTGATAGAATGCTGGTTTTTTTCGGCCCGCTTCGTTGCGCTGCAATAGGCGTTCGGAACGACGCTCCAACGCCCCGCACCGGGGCCAGCAGGTACGACCTCATCGATGGATCAGTTCGCCAAAGAAACACTCCCTGTAAGCCTCGAAGAGGAGATGCGCCGCTCCTATCTCGACTATGCAATGAGCGTCATTGTGGGGCGCGCGCTGCCGGATGTCCGTGATGGCCTCAAACCGGTGCATCGCCGCATCCTGTTCGCGATGCACGAGGCGAACATCCAGTGGAACCGGTCGTACGTGAAGTGCGCCCGCGTGGTCGGAGACGTGCTCGGCAAGTATCACCCGCACGGCGACTCCGCCACCTACGAGGCGCTGGTGCGCATGGCGCAGGATTTTTCCATGCGCTACACACTGATCGACGGCCAGGGCAACTTCGGCTCCGTCGACGGCGATTCCGCTGCGGCCTATCGGTACACCGAATGCCGCCTCGAGCGCATCGCCAGCGAGATGCTGGCGGATATCGAGAAGGAGACCGTCGACTTCGTTCCGAACTACGACGGCAAGGAACTGGAACCCTCGGCGCTGCCCACGAAGGTTCCCAACCTTCTGATCAACGGCTCGTCGGGGATCGCGGTCGGCATGGCGACCAACATCCCGCCGCACAACCTGATCGAGGTGGTGGATGGCTGCCTGGCGGTCCTGGCCAACGCGGATATCACCGTCGATGAGTTGATCGACATCATTCCCGCACCCGATTTCCCGACCGCCGGCATCATCTACGGCGTTGCGGGTGTTCGCGAAGGCTATCGAACCGGTCGCGGCCGCGTGGTGATTCGTGCCAAAGCCCATTTCGAGGATCTCGACAAGGGCCAGCGGCAGGCGATCATCGTCGACGAGCTGCCCTACCAGGTGAACAAGGCGTCGCTGTTGATCCGCATCGGCGAGCTGGTGCGCGAGAAGCGCCTGGAAGGCATATCCGATCTGCGCGACGAATCCGACAAGTCCGGCATGCGCGTCGTGATCGAACTGAAGCGCGGCGAGATGCCGGAAGTGGTGCTGAACAACCTGTACAAGGAAACTCAGCTCCAGGACAGCTTCGGCATGAACATGGTCGCCCTCGTGGACGGTCAGCCCCGGCTGCTCAATCTGAAGGAGTTCATCGAGGCCTTCCTGCGCCACCGGCGCGAGGTGGTCACGCGCCGCACGATCTTCGATCTGCGCAAGGCGCGGGAGCGCGGGCATATCCTCGAGGGCCTGGCAGTCGCGTTGTCGAATGTCGACGAGATCATCGAACTCATCAAGTCCGCGCCGTCGCCGGCGGAGGCCAAGGCCAAATTGACGGGGCGGCTGTGGCGTTCGACGATCGTCGAGGACATGCTCGCTCGCGCCGGCGCCGAGAATGCCCAGAGTTTCCGGCCTGACGGCCTCGCGGCGGAATACGGCCTGCAGCCGGACGGCTACCGGCTGTCGGAAGCGCAGGCGCAGCGCATTCTCGAGATGCAGCTCCAGCGGCTGACCGCGCTTGAGCAGGACAAGATCACAGGCGAATACAAGGATGTGATGGACAATATCGCCGACCTGCTCGACATCCTCGCGAAGCCCGAGCGAATAACGGCCATCATTTCCGAAGAGCTCGGGCAGATAAAGGCGCAGTACGGCGACAAGCGCCGCAGCGAGATCACGGTCAACGTCCAGGACATCGGCATCGAGGATCTGATCACCCCCGAAGACGTGGTCGTCACGTTGTCGCATACGGGATACATCAAGTCGCAACCTCTCGCCGACTACCGCGCGCAGAAACGTGGCGGTCGCGGCCGGCAGGCGACCGCGACCAAGCAGGACGATTTCATCGACAACCTGTTCGTCGCCAACACCCACGATTTCATCCTGTGCTTCTCGGACCGCGGCCGTGTCTACTGGATCAAGGTCTACGAAGTGCCGCAAGGCGGCAGCGGCAGTCGCGGCAAGCCGGTCGTGAACCTGTTCCCGCTGGAGGAAGGCGAGAAGATCACGATCGCACTGCCGGTGAAGACCTTCGACGACGAGCATTTCGTATTCATGGCCACAGCGCTCGGCACGGTGAAGAAGACACCGTTGTCGGAGTTCTCGCGCCCGCGACCTAGCGGGATCATCGCGGTCGATCTGGACGAGAGCGACTATCTCATCGGCGCCGCCATCACCGATGGTGCGCACGACGTGATGCTGTTCTCCGACGGCGGCAAGGCAGTACGCTTCGCCGAACAGGACGTACGGCCGATGGGCCGGACCGCTCGCGGGGTCCGCGGCATGCGATTGCTCGGCGCGCAGAAGCTCATTTCGCTGGTGGTGGCCAAGGACCCGACGCTCACCGTTCTCACCGCCACGGAAAACGGATTCGGCAAACGCACGCCCGTCAGCGACTACCCGCGGCATGGCCGGGGTACGCAGGGAACGATTTCGATCCAGGCAAGCGAACGCAACGGCAAGGTCGTTGCCGCGCGCCTCGTCTCGACCACCGATGAAGTCATGCTGATCACGACCGGTGGCGTGTTGATCCGCACGCGCGTGTCGGAAATCCGGGAGATGGGTCGGGTCACGCAGGGGGTTACGCTGATCGGGCTGGACAGCGGAGAGAAGCTGGCCGGGCTGGTGAGAATCGTGGAGAGTGACGATGAAAACGGTGCCACCGCGGACGCGACTGCTGGATCCGCAGACGGAGCGGCTCCGGGCGACGAGACGCTGCCGGCAGGCGATGGTTCCGATGAAGGAGACGATTCGCCAGGACCGGGAGACATGGAAGGCGATGTCGATGAAGCCCAGGGTCCCGCAGACTCAGGCGAGGAGGACTGATGTCGCGCGTTCACAATTTCAGCGCCGGTCCCGCGGTTCTGCCCGAAGAAGTGCTGGCGCAGGCGCGGGACGAGATGCTCGACTGGCACGGCTCGGGCATGTCGGTCATGGAAATGAGCCACCGGGGCAAGGAATTCGAATCGATCATCGCCGATGTAGAGCGCGATCTGCGCGAGCTTCTGTCTATCCCGGCCGGCTATCGCGTGCTGTTTCTGCAAGGCGGGGCGACACTGCAATTCGCGATGGTTCCCATGAATCTCATGGGGGTGGCGAAGCGGGCCGACTACATCCACACCGGGGAGTGGGCCAAGAAAGCGATCAGCGAGGCGAAGAAATTCGGCACCGTGAACGTGGCCGCCTCAGCAGCAGACCGCAACTTCTCGTATGTTCCTCCGCGCGCATCGTGGCAGCTCGATCCGGGTGCGGCATACGTGCACCTGACCACGAACGAAACCATCGGTGGGGTCGAATTCCACGAAATACCCGACACCGGCGCAGTGCCCATCGTGGCAGACATGTCCTCGCACATCCTGTCGCGCCCCGTGGACGTCTCGCGCTTCGGTCTCATTTACGCGGGCGCGCAGAAGAACATGGGGCCGGCCGGTTTGACAGTGGTGATCGTCCGGGACGACCTGCTCGGAGGCGCACCCGCTGGCACCCCGTCGCTGCTCGACTACCGCGTGATGGCCGACGGCGAATCGATGCTCAATACGCCGCCGACCTATGCGATCTACATTGCCGGCCTGGTGTTTCAATGGATCAAGCGCCTGGGCGGTCTGGCCGAGATGGAACGACGCAATCGCGCGAAAGCCGGACTGCTCTACGGACTGATCGACGACGGCAGCTTCTATTCGAACCCGGTTGCCCGGTCCGATCGATCGTTGATGAACGTGCCGTTCCGGCTTCCCGACGAAGCGCTCGACGAACAGTTTCTGAAGGAAGCCGGATCTCGTCAGCTGATCCAGCTCAAAGGACATCGATCGGTCGGCGGGATGCGTGCGTCGATCTACAACGCAATGCCGATCGAGGGCGTCGAGGCGCTTGCGGCCTTCATGAGCGATTTCGCGCGCCGGCATGGGTAGATTTCAGGTTCTCACGTTGAACAGCATTTCGGCCAAGGGCCTGTCGCGCCTGCCGGCCGAGCACTACACGCACAGCCATGGTGTCGCGGAACCGGATGCGATCCTCCTGCGCTCCCACGACATGCACGCGATGGAGATCCCGGCATCGGTGATGGCGATCGGACGCGCGGGCGCGGGCACCAACAACATTCCGGTGGCGGCGCTGAGCGCTCGCGGCGTTCCGGTATTCAACGCGCCGGGTGCGAACGCGAACGCCGTCAAGGAACTCGTGCTCGCCGGGTTGTTGCTCGCCGCACGCAACATCGCGCCCGCGATCCGATTCGTAGACGGCTTGCAGGCGTCCGATGATGAACTCGATCGCCTGGTGGAAGCAGGCAAGAAGCACTACGCCGGCATCGAGCTTGCGAACCACACGCTGGGTGTCATCGGGCTGGGGCGAATCGGCAGCCTCGTCGCGGACGCTGCGATCAAGCTCGGGATGCGCGTGGTCGGCTACGATCCGGAGATCACCATCGACGCCGCCTGGAGCCTGCCGTCCCAGGTCCGGCGCGCCCACGGGATAGAAGAGCTGGTGCGCGATGCCGACTTCGTCTCGGTGCACGTTCCGCAAGTCCCCGATACCGTAGGACTCATGGGAGCCAGGCGCATTGCTGCCATGAAGAATGGCGCCGTCCTGCTCAATTTCTCGCGCGAGGCAATCGTGGATACGTCGGCGGTGATGGAGGCGCTGCGGGCGAAGAAGCTGAAAGGATACGTCTGCGATTTTCCTGCCGCCCTGCTGAGGGGTGAGCCCGGGGTCGTCGCGCTGCCTCACCTGGGCGCATCGACGCGCGAGGCCGAGGAGAACTGCGCGCTCATGGTGGTGGATCAGGTGCGCGAATATCTCGAGCACGGCAATATCCGCAATGCGGTCAATTTCCCTGAGGTCATGATGGCGCGGGAATCACCCTACCGGATCGGCATAGCCAATTCCAATGTGCCCAATATGCTCGGGCAGATTTCGACTGCCATGGCAGCCGCGGGTCTCAACATCCACACGATGCTGAACAAATCCAGAGGCGAGATGGCGTATACCCTGGTCGACGTGGATAGCGCGGTGCCTGAATCGGTGGTGCGCGGGATCGCCGCCATTCCAGGCGTGCTTTCAGTGCGTAACGTTTCTGCGCAGGACTGAATTCGTGCGCTCCCACGCTCGGAATGCTCTCCCCCGCTTTCCAGAGCCCGCAGTGGACCACCACTGGCCGCGCTGGTACTGAGATCGCGATGGACGAAGGCATCCGGCGGTTGCGCATGCGCATCGACGAACTCGATGCCGAGATTCTCGCCCGGGTCAACGAGCGCGCGCGCTGCGCCAGCGAGATCGGACATCTGAAAGGCGAGGGGGGCCTGGTCTACCGGCCTGAACGCGAGGCCCAGGTGTTGCGCCGCCTTGCCGACTTGAACGCAGGGCCGCTCCAGGACTCCGCGATACAGCACCTGTTCGTGGAGATCATCTCCGCCTGTCGCGCCCTGGAACGGGCGCTCACCATCGCTTATCTCGGGCCGCGCGGTACCTACAGCGAAGAGGCCGTCAACAAGCAGTTCGGGGCGGCTGCGCAGCCGCGCGCCTGCGCCTCGATTGCCGAGGTATTTCGTTCGGTCGAGGCAGGGCAGACTGGCTACGGCGTCGTGCCGGTCGAGAATTCTACCGAAGGCAGCATCGGCTCGACACTGGATCTGCTGCTCGGGTCGCCGCTTCGCATCTGTGGCGAAGTCCTGCTGCCGATCCATCATTGTCTGCTGTCGAACGCGTCCGACTTCGCCGGGGTGACGGTCGTGTTCGCTCACGCGCAGAGCCTGGGGCAATGCAACGGCTGGCTTGCGCGCCAGCTGCCCGCTGCCGAGCGGGTTCCAGTGGCGAGCAACGCCGAGGCCGCACGCAGGTCCGCCGCCGAGCCCGGCTCCGCAGCAATAGCGTCGCGCGCGGCGGGAGGCCTGTACAGTCTGGGCCTGTTGGCGGAGAACATCGAGGATGAACCCAACAACACGACCCGGTTCCTCGTGATCGCGGAGCAGGATGCCGCTCCTTCGGGCCGCGACAAGACCTCGATCGCGATGTCGACACAGAACCGTCCCGGTGCAATGCATGAACTTCTCGAGCCGTTGGCCGACCTTGGGGTCAGCATGACGAAGCTCGAATCGCGACCCTCGCGCACCGGGCTGTGGGAGTACACCTTCTTCATGGATCTGGAGGGTCACCAGGAGGATCCCGTTGTGCGCGAAGCGCTTGCCGCTGTGCGCGAGCGGGCCGCATTCCTGAAGGTCCTCGGTTCCTATCCCGTCGCTGCGCAATGATTCGTTTTCCCGAGGCTCGCCATGATCGACGCTTGTGAAGCCGCTCCGTCCTGGATCAGGAAGTTCGAGCCGTATGTGCCGGGCAAGCCTTCGAGCGAACTTGCGCGCGAGATGGGGCTGCCCGAATCCGGCATCGTCAAGCTCGCATCCAACGAGAATCCGCTGGGGCCGAGCGCCAAGGCGCTGGCAGCGATGGCGGCTGCTCTACCCGATATCGCCCGGTATCCGGATGCCAACGGTTTCGAATTGAAACGCGCCATCGCTGCGCGATTCCACGTGGCGACCGATCAGATCGTGATCGGCAACGGGTCGAATGACGTGCTCGAATTGGCAGCCCGGACCTTTCTGTCGCCCGGGACGAGCGCGGTCTATTCGAAGCACGCGTTTGCCGTCTATCCGCTGTCGGTGCTCGCCATCGGAGCCACGGGCATCGAGACGCCTGCCCGTGATTTCGGCCACGATCTCGAAGCGATGGCCTCGGCAGTCCGCGAAGACACCCGTGTCGTGTTCATCGCCAATCCGAACAATCCCACCGGCACGTTCATTCGAGGCGATGGATTGGCGGCATTTCTCTCGAAGGTCCCGGCGCGAGTGGTCGTGGTGCTCGACGAGGCCTATACGGAATATCTGCCGGACGCGCATCGCTATGACAGCATCGGCTGGTTGCGCGACCATCCCAATCTGGTCGTCACGCGCACGTTCTCGAAGGCGTTCGGCCTGGCGGGAATGCGTGTCGGATTCGGCCTTGCGCACCCTGAGGTGGCGGACCTGATGAATCGCATCCGCCAGCCCTTCAACGTGAACAGCGTCGCACAAGCCGGCGCAATCGCCAGCCTGGGGGATGACGAGTACGTTGCCCGGAGCCGCAGGTTGAACGAAGACGGAATGCGTCAGCTGGTGAGCGGCGTCGAGCGGCTCGGGCTCCGACGCATTCCCTCGTTCGGCAATTTTCTTTGTGTACGAGTCGGTGCTGCCGCCACGGTCTACGGACAGCTGCTCGAACGGGGCGTCATCGTGCGGCCGATCGGCGGGTATGCGATGCCCGAGTGGCTGCGCGTGAGCGTTGGCCTGCCCGAAGAAAACGACCGTTTTCTCGGCGCGCTCGCCGGTGTCGTTGCACCGGTCACTGCGCACCGCTGACGGACTGTCGATGACGATTCGGCGACTCGTCGTGATCGGCGTCGGGCTGATCGGTGGATCCGTTGCACTCGCCCTGAAGCGTGCCGGGGCGGTCCAGCATGTGATCGGCGTCGGTCGCGGCCGGGCCAATCTCGACCGCGCTCTCGCGCTCGGTGCAATCGACGAGATCGCGACCGATCCCGGCACCGCCGTGGAGGGCGCGGACATCGTTGTCGTCGCAGTGCCGGTGGGCCAGTTCGGTCGGGTATTGCAGGCAATCGTTCCCGGGCTCCCTGTCGATGCGGTCATCACGGACGGTGGAAGCACCAAACAGGATGTGATCGAAGCTGCCCGTCCCGCCCTCGGCGCGCTCTGGCCGCGATTCGTGCCCGCACATCCGATCGCCGGTGCCGAACATTCGGGCATCGACGCGGCCCGCGCCGACCTGTTCGACGGGCGGAGCGTCGTGCTCACGCCGTTGCCCGAAACCGATCGCGAAGCCACCCAGCGCGCTGAAACCATGTGGTCTGTCTGTGGAGCGCGGGTCGCGCGCATGGCACCCGCGGAGCATGACCGCGTTTTCGCCGCGGTAAGCCATCTGCCGCACGTGCTGGCCTATGCGCTGGTCGCGATGATTGCCCGACGCGACGATGCGGAACGCTTGTTCGGATTCGCCGCCGGCGGCTTTCGCGACTTCACGCGTATTGCCTCCAGTTCTCCGGAGATGTGGCGCGACATCGCTATCGCCAATCGCGAGGCGCTGGTCGCGGAACTGGATCAGTACGGTACTGCCATCGAGTCGGTGCGCAACCTGATCGCCGCGCAGGACGGTGCAGCGTTGGAGCGCCTGTTCGCCGACTCCAGGGACGCACGCGATGCCTGGTTGCGGAGAATCGAGGCGGAACGCTGAATGGCCCAGGGCTTTCCAGACCACCTCGACCTGCCGCCACTCGCCGGTGCGAGCGGCGTGGTGCGACTGCCGGGCTCGAAGAGCATTTCGAACCGTACCCTGCTTCTGGCCGCACTCGCCGAAGGCACGACGGAGATACGCGACCTGCTCGATTCGGACGACACACGCCATATGCTCGATGCGCTCAGGCGACTCGGTGTGCAGATCGGCGGGGACGTGAACAAGGGCGTGGTCACAGTGACGGGCGCCGGCGGGCGCTTTCCGGTAAAGGAAGCAGACCTGTACCTCGGCAACGCCGGCACGGCCGTCCGGCCCCTGACGGCCGTGCTCGCGATTGCGGGCGGGCGCTACCGGCTGTCTGGCGTTGCCCGCATGCACGAGCGGCCGATCGGTGATCTCGTGGACGCACTGCGCGCTTTCGGCGCCGACATCCATTACGCAGGGAAGGACGGTTATCCGCCTCTCGAGATCGGAGTCGGGTCGATCGCGCCGGTGCCGCGCGTGAAAGTCCGCGGCGACGTCTCGAGCCAGTTTCTGACGGCCTTGCTCATGGCCCTCCCGTTGACGGGTGCCGCTACCGAGATCGAAGTGGATGGTGAACTCATCTCGAAACCCTACATCGACATCACGCTCAACCTGATGGCCCGCTTCGGCGTCGTCGTGATACGCGACGGCTGGGAGCGCTTCTTCATCCCGGCGGATGCGATGTACCGGTCGGCGGGTGCGATCCACGTCGAAGGTGACGCATCCGGCGCATCGTACTTTCTCGCTGCCGGTGCGATCGGCGGCGGGCCCGTGCGCGTCGAGGGGGTGGGACGCACCAGTATCCAGGGCGACGTGCGCTTCGTCGATGCGCTGACGCAACTGGGCGCCATCGTGACCTGGGGCGATTCATGGATCGAGGCGCGCGGACCCGAGAGTGGTCAGCTCAAGGCTTTCGACCTCGACCTCAATCACATACCCGATGCCGCGATGACCCTGGCGGTGGCCGCGTTGTTCGCGGACGGGCCGAGCCGCCTGCGCAATGTCGCCAGCTGGCGGGTCAAGGAGACCGATCGCCTGAGCGCCATGGCTACGGAATTGCGCAAGGTCGGCGCCGTCGTCGAGGAGGGCGCGGATTTTCTGGCGGTGACACCGCCACACCGGCTGCACGGGGCCGCGATAGATACTTACGATGACCATCGCATTGCGATGTGTTTCGCGCTCGTATCGCTGGGCGGCGTGCCGGTGAGGATCAACGATCCTGGGTGTGTTGCAAAGACCTTTCCGGACTATTTCGAGCGTTTTTCGTCGGTTGCGCGAGTTCGACTGGTTCCCGTGGTGTCGATCGACGGGCCGGCTGCGTCCGGAAAAGGCACTGTTGCACAACTGGTTGCCGAGCAGCTGGGATGGCGCGTGCTGGAAAGCGGGGCGCTCTATCGACTCGTTGGTTTCGCTGCCCGGGACCGCGGGGTTGATTTCGGAGACGTCGAAGCGCTGGCAAAGGTGGCCACCGACCTGGATGTCGCGTTCGAAGGCGGGCGTGTGATTCTCGCCGGTCGGGACGTGACTGATCTGCTTCGCGATGAGCAAGTGTCTGAGCTCGCATCGAAAGTTGCGGCGCTTACCGATGTCCGGAGCGCACTGGTATGGCGTCAGAAGGCATTCCGGGCCGCACCGGGACTGGTGGCAGAGGGCCGCGACATGGGCACCGTGGTGTTTCCGGACGCGACCGTGAAGGTCTTTCTCACCGCGGGTGCAGAGGTGCGCGCCGATCGCAGATATAAGCAGTTGATAGCAAAAGGAATGGATGTTAACCTTCCCGCCCTTTTGCAGGAAATCGCGAGTCGTGACGCGCGCGACAGCCAACGTGCTGTGGCGCCGCTCAAACCGGCAAGCGATGCATTGCCCCTCGATACGACCCGTTTGACAGCCGAACAGGCTGCTGCGCAGATCGTTGCGTGGGTCCGGCAACGGACCGGCAATGCGTAACAGAAACCGGTGCTGTTCGATCCTGGTGGGGCCTTTTGACGGTCCGACTGTCGACGCCAACAACTTGATGGAACAGCTTTTTCGATGAACAACCCCAGCTGAATACCGCTGGTCGACGGATCCTTCCCCCAACCCATGACAACCGCAACCCAATCTGCCTCCACCACTCCCGCGTCGATCCCTGGCGCCATGGAAAGCTTCGCCGACCTCTTCGAGGAAAGCCTGTCGCGTCAGGAATTGCGCGCGGGCGAGGTGATCACCGCCGAAGTCGTTCGCGTCGACGCCAATCACGTGGTCGTCAATGCTGGCCTGAAGTCCGAGAGCTTCATCTCCATCGATGAGTTCCGGGGCGACAAGGGCGAGGTCGAGGTGAAGCCGGGTGACTTCGTCTCGGTGGCGATCGAGGCGCTGGAGGACGGTTACGGCGAGACCCGGCTGTCCCGCGAGAAGGCCAAGCGCCTGGCCGCATGGCACGCACTGGAAGCGGCGCTGGAACAGGGCACGTTGGTGCAGGGCCTGATCACCGGCAAGGTGAAGGGTGGTCTCACGGTGATGATCAACGGTATCCGCGCCTTCCTTCCGGGTTCGTTGGTGGATGTGCGTCCGGTCAAGGACACCACGCCGTACGAGGGCAAGAATCTCGAGTTCAAGGTCATCAAGCTCGACCGCAAGCGCAACAACGTTGTGGTTTCGCGTCGCGCGGTGGTGGAAGCCTCGCAAGGCGAGGAACGTCAGAAGTTGCTCGAGACGCTGCACGAAGGTGCGGTGGTCAAGGGCATCGTGAAGAACATCACCGATTACGGCGCATTCGTGGATCTGGGAGGCATCGATGGCCTGCTTCATATCACCGACCTGGCATGGCGCCGTGTGAAGCATCCCTCTGAAATACTCGCCGTGGGTGACGAGGTAGAGGCCAAGGTGCTCAAGTTCGACCAGGAAAAGAACCGAGTCTCCCTCGGTTTGAAACAGCTCGGCGAAGATCCCTGGGTGGGCCTGGGTCGGCGCTATCCCACCGGCACCCGGCTGTTCGGCAAGGTCACCAACCTCACGGACTACGGTGCGTTCGTCGAGATCGAATCGGGTATCGAGGGCCTGGTGCACGTGTCCGAGATGGACTGGACCAACAAGAACGTGCATCCGTCCAAGGTCGTCCAGCTCGGCGACGAGGTCGAGGTGATGATCCTGGAGATCGACGAGGATCGCCGGCGCATTTCGCTCGGCATGAAGCAGTGCATGCCCAATCCGTGGGACGAGTTTGCCGCCAATTCCAAGAAGGGCGACAAGGTTTCTGGTCAGATCAAGTCGATCACCGACTTCGGCGTCTTCATCGGTCTTTCCGGGGGCATCGACGGCCTGGTGCATCTGTCGGATCTTTCCTGGCACGCGCCGGGCGAAGAAGCGGTTCGCAACTACAAGAAGGGCGACGAGGTCGAAGCCGTCGTGCTGGGTATCGATGTGGAGCGCGAGCGCATCTCGCTGGGCATCAAGCAGCTCGAGGGCGACCCGTTCAACAACTACGTCGCCACGCACGACAAGAATTCCATCGTGGAAGGTGTCGTGAAGGCGGTTGATGCGAAGGGCGCCGTGGTCTCCCTCGACGGCGAGGTCGAAGGCTACCTGCGGGCCTCGGAGGTCTCGCGCGATCGCGTGGAAGACATCCGCTCGCACCTGAAAGAAGGCGACAAGGTTTCGACGATGATCATCAACATCGATCGCAAGAATCGCACGATCAACCTTTCGATCAAGGCCAGGGACGTGGCCGACGAGAGCGAGGCGATGCAGCGCATAGCGGTCGAGAGCTCGGGCAACGCCGGGACGACGAGTCTCGGGGCCCTGCTCAAGGCCAAGCTGGACAACAAGAACTCCGCCTAAAGCTCAAGGTGCGTGATGACGAAGTCCGAATTGATTGCCAAGCTGGCGATGCATTTTCCCCAGCTGGTGGCGAGCGATGCCGAGCTCGCGGTGAAGATGATCCTCGACGCCATGGCGAAGAGCCTGTCGCAGGGGCAACGCATCGAGATCCGCGGGTTCGGCAGTTTCGGGCTGAACTACCGCCCGCCGCGGACGGGACGCAATCCGAAGTCGGGAGAGAAGGTTCAGGTCCCCGCCAAGTACGTGCCGCACTTCAAGGCGGGCAAAGAGCTGCGCGAACGCGTGGACTTCAATCGCCAGGAAGAAACTACCCCTACGGCTGCCGCGCCGGCGGCGGCGACGCCGAGCACGGCATCGTCGTCTTCCGCGTCCTGAGGGAACCCCGGATCGCCGCAACGAATTGCAGGATCTGAACGCTGAGGTGACGACGAGTTCCAGCGCGCACGATGTTCGCTGCCCCCCGCGAGGCAGCAGCCCTGTTCGCAGCTGCGCAACCGCCAGCACTTCGCTCGGTCTCCGGCGCACGAGCGGGTACTGAGTCGTGCGCTACATCGGGTGGATTCTCAAAGCGCTACTGTTCCTGCTGCTGCTCGGTTTCGCGGTCAAGAACACGGACATGGTCGTCGTGCGCTATTACCTGGGAAAGGAATGGCATGCGCCGCTCGTGTTTGTTCTCTTGGTGACGTTCGCCCTTGGCGTTGCGCTCGGCATTCTCGCCAGCGCCAGCTACGTCTATCGACAGAGACGCGCGATGAGCATTCGGCCGAAGGTCAAACCTGCTCCGGCCGCCGGTTTCGAGGAGGGGGCCTAGTTCCCCTCTCCCGGACGCTGCCCGTCTCGACATGGAATTCGAAACCTGGTGGCTGCTCGCGCTACCGTTGTTCTTCGCCCTCGGGTGGCTCGCGGCACGCATCGACATCAAGCAGCTGGTTACCGAATCGCGGCGTCTGCCGAACTCTTACTTCAGGGGCCTCAACTTCCTGCTGAACGAGCAGCCTGACAAGGCGATCGAGGCGTTCATAGAAGTGGCGAAGGTCGCCCCGGAGACGGTGGAACTGCACTTCGCGCTGGGAAGCTTGTTCCGACGGCGTGGCGAGGTGGAGCGTGGAATCCGGATGCACCAGACCGTTCTCGATCGGGAAGACCTGGCGCCGGAGCAACGCACGGCGGCGCTGTTCGAATTGGCGCAGGACTACCTCAAGGCCGGATTGCTCGACCGGGCGGAGGATTTCTTCTCGAAGTTGTCGGGCACCAGTCATGAGCAACAGGGGCTCAAGTTCCTGCTGGAGATCTACGAACAGGAAAAGGATTGGGTCAAGGCCATCGAGACCTCGCAAAAGATGGATGCGATCACCGGCGACTCCAGCGCCAAGGACATTGCGCATTTCTACTGCGAACTCGCTGCTGCCGAGATTCCCCACGGTCGCTATGCCTCCGCGCGCGGCTTTCTCGACCAGGCGCTCGGTGTGAATCGTCGCTGCACCAGGGCGAATATCCTGCTCGGCGATATCGAGTTGGCCGATGGCAATGTCGCTAATGCCGTGGAGGTCTGGCAGCGAATCGAAGCGCAGAATCCCGCGTACCTCTCGCTCCTGGCGGACAAGCTGCTCGGGGCCTACGCGAAACTCGGTCGAGAGTCGGAAGGGTTGATGCTGCTGAAGGGCTACCTGGAGAGCTATCCGTCGCTCGATCTGCTGATGGCGGTTTTCCAGGCAACGCTGGAATCGCGAGGAGCCGAGGCTGCCCATGCGCTCTTGCGCATCGAGTTGCGCCGAATGCCGACATTGATCGGCCTCGCCAAGTTGATCGATGTGCAGATCGTGCAGGCGCCGCCGGAGCGGCAACCCGACCTGGAACTCGTGCGCAATCTCCTGCAACAACACACCCGCAATCTTGCGCTGTACAAGTGCGACAGTTGCGGCTTCCGGGCTCGCCAATTCTACTGGCACTGCCCCGCCTGTCACGGCTGGGAGACCTATGTACCGCGTCGCTCTGAAGAACGGGAATTGGCCGCCTAGACCATGACTGGACCAACCCGTGATTGACCCGAAAGTCATCGTTGCACTCGACGTGGCGTCCGAGCGGGAAGCGTTGGCGCTCGCCGAGCGTCTATCTCCCGACACATGCCGGCTCAAGGTAGGCAAGGAATTGTTCGTCGGCGCCGGTCCGCAGCTTGTGAAAACGCTGGTGCGGCGGGGTCATGGCGTCTTCCTCGACCTCAAGTTCCACGACATCCCGAATACCGTTGCGAGCGCTTGTTCCGTGGCGGCGAGTCTGGGTGTCTGGATGGTGAACGTCCATGCGCTCGGCGGCAGGAAGATGCTCCAGGCGGCGCGAGAGGCACTGGGGTCGCCAAGTGAGGGCCCCAAGCTGATTGCCGTCACCGTACTCACCAGCATGGCGGGTTCCGACCTCGCCGAACTGGGCCTGGGATCAGACCCCGAAACCGTGGCCGTGCGTCTCGCCAGCTTGGCACGTGATACCGGATTGGACGGCGTGGTGTGCTCGGCTCGCGAAGCGCGTGCCATGCGGCAGCGCTTCGGCTGCGACTTCGACCTGGTGACGCCGGGCATTCGTCCTGCCGATGCCGCGGCCGATGATCAGACGCGCATTGCCACGCCGGCCACTGCCGTACGCGCTGGGTCCAGTTACCTCGTCATCGGTCGACCGATAACCCGCGCTGCCGATCCGGGGGCAGCCCTCGCTACGATCAACTCAGAAATCGAAACCGTCTTGAAAGGATCTGTCGCATGAGAATCTCCGTCATCGGCTCTGGCTATGTGGGCCTGGTGTCCGGCGCTTGCCTGGCCGACACCGGCAACGATGTCCTGTGCCTCGATGTCGACGAGCGCAAGATAGAAATGCTCAAGCGCGGCGATATTCCCATCTACGAACCCGGACTGCAGGCGCTGGTCAAGCGCAACGCCGAAGCCGGTCGCCTGCGATTCACCACCGACGTCCAGGCCAGCGTACAGCACGGCCTGGTGCAGTTTGTCGCTGTCGGCACGCCCCCGGGAGAGGACGGCTCGGCGGACTTGAAACACGTGACTGCTGCCGCGCGCAACATCGGCCGCTATCTCGATCATTACGCTGTGGTCGTGGACAAGTCGACCGTGCCTGTGGGGACGGCCGACAAGGTGCGCGCCACGATCGCGGAAGAACTGGAGCGGCGCGGAGTCAAGCAGGATTTTGCGGTTGTGTCGAATCCTGAGTTCCTCAAGGAAGGCGCCGCGGTACAGGATTTCATGAAGCCGGACCGCATCGTCATCGGTTCCGATAACGAGCGCGCTACCCAGATCATGCGCAGCGTCTACCTGCCGTTCCAACGCAACCACGAACGCATGCTCGTGATGGACGTGCGCTCGGCGGAACTCACCAAGTACGCCGCCAATGCGATGCTGGCAACGCGCATTTCCTTCATGAACGATCTCGCCAATCTCGCGGAGAGGCTCGGCGCGGATATCGAGATGGTGCGGCAGGGAATCGGTTCGGATCCGCGCATCGGCTACCACTTCCTGTATGCCGGCACGGGGTACGGCGGTTCGTGCTTTCCCAAGGACGTGAAGGCACTGCAACGGACCGGACGCGAACATGGCATGGAGCTGCGCATCCTCCAGGCCGTCGAAGACGTGAACGAGGACCAGAAATCCCGGCTGCTCGAGAAGATCGATGGCCGTTTCGGCGATCAGGCCAAAGGAATGCGATTTGCCCTTTGGGGGCTCGCCTTCAAGCCGAACACTGACGACATGCGCGAAGCGCCCAGCCTGGTGATCATGCGAGGATTGCTGGAACGCGGCGCATCGATTAGCGCCTACGATCCGGTCGTGGCCGCGGAGGCGGCGGAAGTGTTCGCAGGCAACCCTGAAGTGGTTTTCGCTGAATCTCCCATGGCCGCCTTGGCTGGTGCAGATGCACTGCTGATCGTGACCGAGTGGAAGGAATTTCGCAGCCCCGACTTCGATGCCATTCGAGAATGCCTGAAGCATCCCGTGATCATCGACGGCCGCAACATGTACGATCCGGCCATGGTGCGGTCGTTCGGCCTGGAGTATCTGGCGATCGGGCGCCCTTGAGCCTACTTAGACGAAAGGCATGAGGCGGAGCGTGACAAGGGAAGGCAGGCGTCCAGATCCGACCGGCGCGCGCATACTGGTGGCGGGCGATGTCATGCTGGATCGGTACTGGTTCGGAGAGGTGAGCCGTATCTCGCCGGAGGCGCCTGTCCCGGTCGTGAAGGTGGGACGCAGCGAGGAGCGCCTCGGCGGCGCAGCCAACGTCGCACGCAATGCCGCGGCGCTCGGTGCCAGCGTCGAACTCCTGTCGGTCATCGGGGACGACGAGGCGGGCGCGGCTATTGAGCGTTTGTTGAGGATCGACCGCATCGGTGCCGGATTGCAGCGCGACGCGGACATCAGCACAACCGTCAAGCTGCGAGTGATCGGGCGCCAGCAACAGTTGCTGCGAATCGATTTCGAGAAGGAACCCGGAACACAGGCCCTGGAGTCCAAGCTTGCCGATTTCGAGCGACGCCTGCCCGACGCCGACGTCGTCATTCTGTCCGACTACGGCAAGGGCGGTCTGCGGCACATAGCCGAAATGATCGCGATGGCCCGCCGCGCCGCCAAGCCCGTGCTGGTGGATCCCAAGGGTGACGACTATGCCCGCTACCGCGGCGCGACCGTGCTTACGCCGAATCGCTCCGAGTTCCGCGACGTGGCGGGGCGCTGGGCGACCGAAGCGGAATTGACCCGGAAGGCGCATGAGTTGCGCCGCGATCTCGCGCTCGAGGCGTTGCTCGTCACGCGCAGCGAGGAAGGCATGACCTTGTATCGCGAGGACGAGGTGGTGCACGTTCCGACCGTGGCGCAGGAAGTGTTCGATGTGAGCGGGGCCGGAGATACCGTCATTGCAACGCTCGGTGTCATGCTCGCGGCCGGCGCTGCGTTCGACGAGAGCGTGCGCTGGGCCAACAGGGCGGCCGGTATCGTCGTGGGCAAGCTTGGCACGGCAGTCGTGCATCCCGATGAATTGTTCGCTGGAGCAGATCCATGATCGTTGTGACAGGCGCGGCCGGTTTTATCGGCGCAAATATCGTGAAGGGACTGAATGCGCGGGGCGAGACCGACATCATCGCGGTGGACAACCTGACCCGTGCGGACAAGTTTCGCAATCTGGCTGACTGCGAAATCGCGGATTACTGGCACAAGGATGATTTCCTCGACGCCCTGGTTTCAGGGGATTTCGATGCCGAGATCGATGTCATTCTGCACGATGGTGCCTGCTCGGACACGATGGGCGCGGACGGTCGCTACATGATGGACAACAATTTTCGCTATTCGATGACGCTCCTCGACTGGTGCCAGCAGGAAGGGGCCCGACTGATCTACGCTTCATCGGCGGCGGTGTACGGTGCCGGGCCGAATTTCAGCGAGGCACGCGAATACGAACGGCCGCTGAATGTCTACGGCTATTCGAAGTTCCTCATGGACCAGATGGTGCGGCGTCGCTGGCGCGATCTCGGTGCCCAGGTGGTGGGCCTGCGTTACTTCAATGTGTACGGACCACGCGAGACGCACAAGGCGCGGATGGCGTCCGTGGCTTTTCACTGCTTCAACCAGTTTCGGACGGACGGTTACGTCAAGTTGTTCGAGGGCAGCGGCGGCTTCGGGCCGGGCGAGCAGCGCCGCGATTTCGTGTCCGTGGAAGATGTGGTGGCCGTCAATCTCTGGTTCTTCGATCGTCCTCAATTGTCCGGAATCTTCAATCTGGGGACCGGCCGAGCGCAGACATTCAACGACGTGGCCTGCGCGGTGGTGAACACGTTGCGCCTGGTAGCAGGCGCGCCCTCCCTGTCGCTAGAAGAGATGCAGGTGCAGCAACTGGTTCGCTATGTCCCGTTTCCCGAAGGACTGAAAGCCAGGTACCAGAGCTTCACCCAGGCGGACCTCGGCGCCCTGCGCGCCGCCGGCTACGGCGCGCCGTTGCTCACCGTGGAAGAGGGCGTGTCCCGTTACGTAAAGTCCCTACTCGCGGAGGCAGCTTGATGTCGACCTATCCGGTTCTCGACGACTACGTCGGTCGCACCCCGCTGGTCCGCCTGAAGCGGATGGCCGGAAAGACCACCAACGTCGTGTTGGGCAAGCTGGAAGGCAACAATCCGGCCGGATCCGTGAAGGATCGCCCGGCGCTCTCGATGATTCTCGGCGCCGAAGCCCGGGGCGAAATCAAGTCCGGAGATACCTTGATCGAACCCACCAGCGGCAATACGGGGATCGCGCTTGCCATGGTTGCGGCGATGCGCGGTTACCGCATGGTCCTGGTAATGCCCGAGGATCTCTCCATCGAGCGGCGACAGACAATGGCCGCATTTGGCGCCGCATTCGTGCTGACGCCGAAAGACGGGGGCATCGAGCGGGCGCGTGACATTGCATTCGAAATGCAGGGGCGCGGAGAAGGTCGCATCCTCGACCAGTTCTCCAATCCCGACAACCCGCTTGCCCACTATCGAACGACAGGCCCCGAGATCTGGCGTGACACCGGCGGGCGCATCACTCACTTCGTGAGCAGCATGGGCACCACCGGAACCATCATGGGGTGCTCGCGCTATTTCAAGGAACAGAATGCGGCGCTCCAGGTCATCGGATGCCAGCCGACGGACGGCTCGCGCATCCCCGGAATCCGCAAATGGCCCGAGGCCTACCTCCCGAAGATCTTCGATCGTTCCCGGGTCGATCGAGTCATGGAAGTCAGTCAGGAGAACGCCGAGGCGACCGCGCGACGTCTTGCCCGCGAAGAAGGCATCTTCTGTGGTCCTTCGGCCGGAGGCGCCACCTGGGCGGCGCTCCAGCTTTCTGAGCAAGTGGAGAACGCGGTGATCGTCACGATCATCTGCGATCGTGGTGACCGCTACCTCTCCACCGGTGTCTTCGGCTAGCCTACCAAGGGAGACCCCCCGGCTCTGCCGGGGAGGCAGCAGAAGTTCGACAGAAGAGGAAGTCCATCGAGGAAACTCCGGATCGTGAGCCGCCAAGCACACGAGGAGGAGTATCCCGATGGACGAGTTGGAAAGT
>JBBQHP010000059.1:0-27211 GCA_038324085.1 Burkholderiales bacterium | reverse complement strand
CGAGACGATGTCCGGCGAATCCAGGGCTGGCGCGACGACGCCCACGACGCCCACGAAGCCCACGAAGCCCGATATGGACGGAACGCGCTCCGGACGCTAGCGCGAGCCACCCGGCGAGGGGCCCCGCCCCGCAGGGGGGGGGATCGACGGCCAGGCGAGCGCTGGCGGCGACCGACACGAGGTTGCTCGAACTTCCTCGTGGTGGCTGTGGTCGCAAGCGCGAGCCCCCCGGCGAGGGGCCCCGCCCCGCTGGGGCGGGGATCGACGGCCAGGCGAGCGCTAGCGGCGACCGAAACGAGTCTGCTCGAACTTCGTCGTGGTGGCTGAGGTCGCTAGCGCGAGCCACCCGGCGAGGGGCCCTGCCCCGCAGGGGCGGGGATCGACGGCCAGGCGAGCGCTAGCGGCGACCGCCTTTGCCACGCGGCGGCAGGGCACTTCGCTAGCCGACCGCGTCGATCCGTCCTTTCAGAATCCGCGCGGAATCCCAGATCGCTTTCGGCTTCCGCGAGAGCACGGCGGTGGCGAAATCGACCAGTCCGGCGATGACCCGGATCGTCGCCTTCGCCTTGCCGAGCCCGGCCAGGGTCTCGTTCGCGGCGTCCATCGCCGCCTGGAGGTGCGCGGCGGAGAGATCCGGAAGCAGGGTGTCGCGCTCGATGGCGACGGCGGTGGTTCGATCGGCCAGGTCGCGCAATTCGTCTTCCTGCTGCTGCAGGTCCGCGTATTCGTCCGCAGCGCCGTCGAGACTCTTGCGCGCTTCCTTGGCGGCATCGGCCGCGGCCCGGAGCGCCTTGGCCATCGCATCGCATTCGGTTGCCGACAGGGTGGTGGCATCAGGCATGGCGGGTCTCTTTCGTCCGGATGGCGGGTTGAGGGCTACGGGATGCCGGCGTAGGCCGAGCGCAATTGCTTGAAGACGTCACGCACTTCCTTGCCGTAGGAGTGCACCGATTCGACGACGTCGTCGCGATCCAGGTGTCGGGCGCCGTCGGCGAGCTTGCCGTGGCTCACGACCAGGGCATCCAGCGCCTCGACTGTCTGTTCGGCGCCGGCGCGCTTCGCCTGGAGACTACCCTTGGCGGCCTCGAACTCGCGCGCCAGTTCCCGCGTCCGGATCGGCTCGTGGTCGCCGTACTTGCGTTCGAGGTCGGTCGTGAGCCCGTCGAGGGCGCCGGCCTCGTTGTCGAGCACGCCCACGTAGCGCGGGTCGAGATAGCGTTTGAGCACAGCGCACAGGGCCGCCACGTCGTCGCGGCGCTGCAGCATCTCCATCACCGCGCGTTTGCGCGCGCCGGACGACGCGACCTTCGCGATCAGGTCGGCGACCCGGGTTCCGGCCGCGATCTCCCCGGGACCCACGCCGCTCGCGCCGGCGGCATTCGCCAGGGAGGCCACCGAGTCCCTGGCCTCGCCCAGCTCGGCGGTGAAGGTAGCGGCCTGGTCGTCGGCCAGCGCGCCCAGCGCCTTGCCGTATTCGGCCAGGATGGTGTTGTAGCGCCGCGGGATCTCGCTCGCCGTTGCCAGTTGGTCGCACGTCTGGCGATACCGGACCACCGTTTCCGGGGTCGGCGGGCGGACGAGTTCGAGCCGGTCCACCCGGCGCCGGCACGAGGCATCGAGGTCCGACACCTGCACATCGACCGCCTGGGTCAGCTGCCGGGTCTCGGCGCTGAAGGTGCGCACGGCGGCCATGTTGACCGAGCAGCCGGAGGCCAGCAGCAGGAGCAGCAACCAGATCAATCCGAAAGCGCCCGCCGGCCACGGCTCCCTGTGCTGTGCCCGATTTGCCATCTGTGAGGCCTCCGTTGTTGTTGTCCGACACCCGTATTCGCGCTGACGACACGGGGCCGGCGGGATATTGAGGATCGAGCGCCTGCGACGTCAAGGGAAACGAGTGAGCTGCGAGCGGCGGCAGAAGTGAAGATTTGCCGGCTGTTGCCGTTACCGCGTAAGCATCAGGAATTTTCGCCAACGCACGACGCACCCGGAAGTATGACCACAAAGCCCGCCGCAGAGCTGACGATAGGACGATTCCCGGTAACGAAGGTCCTCGGCCGGGGGACACAGGGGGCGGTCTATCTCGCCCGGGACCCGGATCTCGACCGACCCGTCGCTCTCAAGCTGCTGGCCGACATCGGCGGGCATGGTCCGGCCGAGGGCGACGGAATCTCCCCCCAGGCCCGCAACCTGGCCCAATTTCGGCATCCCAACATCATCGCGCTCTACGAGGCGGGACGCCTGCACGGATTCACCTACCTGGTCTTCGAGTATCTCGACGGGACCGTGTTGCGCGAGGAACTGAAGCGGACCGGCGCCCTGCCCATGGCCAGCGCCTACAGCACGATGATCCAGATCGTCGATGCCATGGCCTATGCCCATGCCAAGGGCATCCTGCACCTCGATCTCAACCCGAGCAACATCATGCGCGACGAAGCGGGCAAGCCGCGCATCCTCGACTTCGACCTGTCGCGGGCCGTCGGGACCTCGCCCGCGCCGGACCGACTCATCGCCGGGACGGCGTCGTACATGGCGCCGGAATACTTCACCGAAGAGGGCGTGGACGCCGGCGCCGACGTCTACGCCCTCGGCCGCATCTTCTACGAATTGCTGACCGGAGAGCGCGCCGCCCCGGTCGATTCAAACGCAGCCCTGTCCGGCCGGATGGTTCACGCCGAGATCGACCTCGCGCTGCTGCGCAACGCCGATCCCGCCGGCCACTTCACGGAGATCATCCAGCGTGCCACGCGCAGCCGGCGGTCGGAGCGGTATGGGGACGCCGGCGCCATGCACGAGGCGATGCTCGCCGCCTGGAAACGCTACGAAAACTCGCTCGCGCCCGAGGACGCGGCCCTGTACGGCACGATCGCCTACGTGATGAAGCGGATCGAGCGCCGCGGCGACTTCCCTGCCATCTCGCGCACGTTGGCGGAAGTAAACCAGCTCACCAGCGGCGACCAGCAGTCCCCCATCTCGCGCCTGACCAACGTCGTGTTGCGCGACTACGCGCTCACGAACCGCTTGTTGAAGCTCGCCAATTCCGCCGGGTTCTCCCGCGCATCCGGCAAGGTGGGCACGGTCAGCGATGCGATCACGCTGCTCGGCGTGGAACAGGTGCGCATGACCTGCAACGGGCTCGCGTGCTTCGGCCACTTCGCCCGGCGCAAACAGGATGTCCGGCTGCGGG
Source organism: Burkholderiales bacterium (assembly GCA_038324085.1). Classification (GTDB taxonomy): domain Bacteria; phylum Pseudomonadota; class Gammaproteobacteria; order Burkholderiales. The sequence goes on along the minus strand of JBBQHP010000059.1, from coordinate 24,027 downwards.
AAGAATCGATCGCGGCTTTCAACACCGGCCTGATCGCCCGGCATCTGGCCGCGCAATGCAAATCGCGCGAAGTCGAACAGGCCTTTCTCGCCGGCATGCTGTTCACGCTCGGCCGGATGCTCACGATCTACTATTTCAACGACGACTTCGAGGAGATCGAAAGTCTCGTCGCTCGCGGGGCCACCGAAGAGGCGGCCGCCCGCTCCGTGCTGGGCATCGGAATGTCCGAACTGGGCATCGCCGTGGGGCGCTTATGGGGGCTGCCGGAACCTACGCTCGCGTGCATGGACGATGCGGCGACGGTGCTGCCACCGCAGAATGCCCCGCCGTTGCGCGCGATCGTCCGGCTGGCCCAACAGCTGGTCTGTGTGGATGCGCGGCGGCAACCGCCGAACGAATCGCTGCTGGCCGCCAGCGCAGCGTTGCGCCCGCACCTGATCCTGGAGCTGCCGATCCTCCACGCCCTGCTGGACGCCGGCATCGCCAAGTTCAAGACCTTCGCGCCGGTACTGGAAGTCGACGTCGCTCAGAGCCAGACCATCCAGCGCGTCGACCAGTGGCTGCGCGAGTTTGCGCCGAACGCCGCCCCGGGCGATCCGGCGGCAGCGAGCGTGGCTGCGTAACGCATTCCGGCACATGCGCCTGCGGGCGACAGGTGCGCTGCCGGGCACACGCGATTCGCAGGCGGCAGGCGACCGACGGCCTGCCGTCTCGAACGATCAGTGCCACGGGCCCCCGTCGGTGTTCGTCGCCACCTGGGTGACCAGACGGCGCACGTCGGCGGGTAGAAACGGTTTCTCGAGCACTGGCCGCCCGCTGTCGACAACGAACTGACGCAGAGTCGACGCGAGCGTATCCCCGGTCACGAAAACGATTCGCGGCGCCTGATCGGGCCAGCACCGTTCGATCTCGCGGTACAGCTCGCGCCCGTCGAGATCGGGCATGCGGATGTCGGTGAGGATCACGTCGAACCGCTCCGCCGCCATACGCTCCAGGGCTTCCCGACCGGATCCGACGCTCACCACGCGATGGCGCGCGCCGGTCAGGATCTCCGCCAATGCATCGCGAATCTCGGCCTCGTCGTCCACGACCAGAATCGAATGCCGGTCCGCGTTCCCGTTCGCCGCCGGCTCGGTCGCGGCGCCGCCTGTGCCGGCCATCTCGACCGGGAGTGCGATGGTGAAAACGGCGCCGCCTTCGCTCGGGCATTCGACCGAGAGCGTCCCGCCGTGCGCTTCGGCGATGCCCAGGCTGACCGCCAGGCCCACCCCGGTGCCGACACCCGTCGGCTTCGTCGTGAAGTAGGGCTCGAACACCCGCGCGCGCAGGCCCGGCGGAATACCGGGACCGTTGTCGGCGACGGAAATCCGCAGCGTCCGCGTCACCGGATCGAACCGGCTCGTGAGCCGGATGCGCCGCGGCGGTGGCTGATCCTGCAACGACTGCTGGGCGTTGATGACGAGATTGAGCAACACCTGGTGCAGCTGGTCGGCATCCGCGAGGATGAGCGGCAGATCCTCGGCGAGGTTCAGCTCGACCTCGATGCTGCTCGTGCGCACGGCGTACGCGGCGATGTCGAGCGCGGCCGCCACCACCTCGTTCATGGCGACGGGACCGCGTGCGGGTTGCTGCTGCCGGGCCATCGCGAGGAACGTTCGCACGATGCGTGCACAGCGTTCGGCGGCGGTGCGAATCTTGAGTGCAGCCGCCTGCGTCGCGGGGTCGCCCTGCTCCTCGAGCAGGACCGCCCGGGCGACGACCACCGACAACGGATTGTTGAGCTCATGGGCGACCCCCGCGAGCAACGAGCCCAGCGCCGCCAGCTTCTCCCGCTGGTAGAGGGATTCCCGTTGCCGCGCCAACTGTTCCGCCGAGGACTTCTTCTCGGTGACGTCGCGGGCGATGGTCAGCACGTGCGGCCTGCCCTGATACTGCATCGGGATCCCGTGAACTTCGAGTTCGAGAACGGATTCATCGGGGCGTCGATGCGTGGCTTCCCAATGCACCGGCATCCCGGTCGCGACCGCCCGCAGCCGCTCGGGGTCGTAGTGCGCGCGGGCCAGCGCATCGCCGGGCATCGGACCGGTCGCACCGGCGTCGTACCCGTACATCCGCCACAGCGCAGGGTTGGTATCAACGCACTCGCCGTCGGCATTCCAGAGCGCCAGCCCGTCGATCGACGCATTGAACATGGCGCGATACTGTTCCTCGCTCGCTCGTAGCGCCGCCTCGGCCGCCTTGCGATCGGTCACATCACGCGCCAGCGCCAGGATCCGGTCCTGCCCGCCGATGACCGCGCTCTTCACGAACACGTCGTCCCAATGCAGACTGCCGTCGCGCTTGCGGCTGTGCCATTCGATGCGCACCGGTTCGCCCGCGCGCGCCCGGGCGATCACCGCCACCGCATCCTGCTGCGTGAACGGGCGTTTCCCGGAACTGAGCGCACCGATCGGCAGCTGGCGAAATTCCTCGCGCGTGTAGCCGAACATCTCGCACGCCTTGGGATTCGCGTCCACGATCGCGCCGGTCCTGATGTCGTGCACGAAGATGCCGTCCTCGGCGGCGTCGAAGATGGCCCGATAGCTCGCCTCCGATATCCGCAACGCCTCGTCGGTTCTCTTGCGCGCGGTGATGTCGGTGGAGATGCCGCAGACGGCGTAGGCCGACCCGTTGGCGTCCTGCAACGGAAACTTGATCGAGATGTACGTGTGCAGGCCGTCGTCGAGCGGCGCGATCTCCTCGAATTCCATCGGCGCATTGCGCTCGAGCACGAGCCGATCGTTGGCGCGGAACGTCCGGGCCACCGGCTCGGGCAGAAAATCGGCTTCGATCTTGCCCACGACCTCGGCCTGACTGCGATGGAACAGCCGCTCCCATTGCCGGTTGACGAACAGGAACCGGCCGGCCGTGTCCTTCACGAACACCACGGCGGTGGTGTTGTCGAGGATCTGCTGCAGGCGCGCCTCGCTGTTCTCGAGCGCATGCTGCACGCGGGCCAGTTCGGCAATGTCGTCGCGCAGCCGGTTCTGCGTGCGCGCCACTTCGAGCGCCATCGCGTCGAAGGCGCGGCCCAGCCGGCCGAGATCGTCGCGCCCCTTGAGGTGGCTGCGCGCCATGAGATTGCCCGCGGCAAGCTGCTCCGCGGCACGCACCAGTCGCGCGGTCCGGCGGGTAAGCAGGAAATGAAAAACGAGCCAGAGGGCCAGCGCCAGCGCAATGACCCATCCCGCCCAGTAGAGCGACTGTCGCAACACCTGCACGCGCGCTTCCGTGCGGGAACGTGCGAGGTCATAGGTGAGCAGCAGACTGCCGGTGCGCGACGGACGCAGTTCCTCTCGCTCGCTGCCCAGCAGGATGCCGGCGTAGCCCAGCAGTGCATTCCCGCTCGGATCGACGCTGACCCGGGCGCGCCGTTCGCGGTTGGCGATCGCCGCTTCATTGCGATCGAAATGCGGCACCACTTCCGCCATCTGCCGCCCCAGCCAGGCACGGCGGGTAGCGGCCATGACTGCGTTGCCATCGTCCGCGAGCGCGGCGAGCACGACATCGTGATTGTGCGCGAGCACCGCGATCTCGTGCTGCGCGCCGGCGAGGTCGCCCTTTAGCAGCAGATACTCCAGGTTGCTCTGCAGGCGCGACATCTCCTGCGCCAATCGCTGCCGGCTGGATTCCTCGGCGGCACGTTCCGCGCGAGGTACGTGATAGAGCAGGTTCACGGTGCTCAGCACCGCAGCGAAGCACAGCAGGATCAGCGGCACGGTGACCTTGAGCGAGGCCGGCCATCCGATGGTCACCGCGGCAGACTCTCGAGGGGTCCCGGCGCGAACAGGCCTTCGATCTCGAGCCCGGTGCGCAGCAGGTTCGCTTGGCGCATCAGGGCCATCAACTGCCGCCCGGCCACGACCAGCTCGGGCTTCTCGCCACCGAGCATCCGGTGGTTTTCTTCCCGGCTCGGGATATGCAGGCCCTGCTGGGCGGCGAGGAACTGCTCGGCCGTCGTCTGCTGGCGAATCCCCATCAGCCGCGCAGCGTCCCGGGGTTCACGGCGGATGTAGTCGATGGCGCGAAACCACCCTCCGAGCAATGCCCGGGTCGCCGCCGGATGCGTGTCGAGAACGCTCGAGCGCACCGCCACCACGTCCACGATCTCGCCGGGAATCTGCCGGCTGTCGAACAGGTTGACTGCGCCAGCCCGATTCAGTTGCGCCCGATACGGATCGAACGTCACGGCACCGTCGACCTTGCCTTCCTCGAAGGCTCGCGGGTGCTCGTTCGACTCCAGGTGCACGACCTGTACATCGCTTGCCCGCATGTCGTTCAACGCCAGTGCGCGGCTCAGCATGTAGGCCCCCAGCGCACCACCTTCGACCGCGATGGGCTTGCCGATCAGGTCACGCATCGTCCGCATGCCGGGGCGACCCACCACCACGTCCGCGCCGCTCGAGACGTCCGCGACGAGGATGATCCGCGGGCGCAGTCCATCCACCGCGAGCCCGAACAGTTCGTCGAGGCTGATCACCATGCCGTCGATGGCCTGGTTGCGGAACGCGCGCAGCACCTCGCTCGCCGACGGGTATTCCACGAGCTGCACTGCGTCGGGTTTCAGATGGCCGAGCTCGCGTGCCAGATACAGCGGTTCGCTGCCGATCCAGACGTTGGTCCCGATGCGCAGCACCGGTTCCGGATCGCGCCCGCAGCCCGTCATGGCCAGCGCCAGCGCAACGCCGGCGAACGTGCCGAGCAGTCTCGCGATGATCGATCGCGATTTCATGCGTTTCTCACTCTCCCCCCGGAACGAACACATAACCCTCGTTGCGCACCGTCCTGATGAAACGCGGGTGATCGGGATCGGGCTCGATCTTCTTGCGCAGGCGCATGACGCGCAGATCGACGCTACGATCGCAGGGATCCCAGTCCCGTTGCTGGCTCAGGTTCAGGATGCGCTCGCGCGAGAGCGCCCGGTTCGGGCTCTCGGCAAAGGCCTTCAGCAGATCGAACTCCAGCGGCGACATGGTCACCTCGCTGCCGTGCTCGTCGAACAGGCGATGCGCGTCGACATCGATCACGCAGCGCCCGATGCGCACGCGCGCAGCGCCGAGATCGGCCCGCCCCGCCGCCGAGGTCCGCCGCAACACGCTCTTCACCCGCGCCACCAGCTCGCGCGGATCGAACGGTTTCGGCACGTAGTCGTCGGCGCCGAGCTCGAGGCCCACGATCCGGTCCACCACCGTCGCGGCGGAGGTAAGCATGACGATTCCGAGCTTCGCGTAGCGTTCGCGCAGATGCCGCGCGAGGCTCAGCCCGTCCTCCCCCGGCATGTGGATGTCCACCAGCGCCAGGTCGATGGCGTGGCGGGCGGCCAGTGCCCGCGCCGCGCCGGCGCTCTCGGCGCCGATGGCGGCATAGCCATGTGCGAGGAAGTATTCCTCCAGGACCTCCCGAACGTCCGGTTCGTCGTCGACGATCAGGATGGTGGCTTTCGGATTCACGAATGCATTGCCTCTCACGGGCGCTACCGGTGGGCGCGGTCTTCGGCACCGCGCGAGGCGCCAAGGATAGATCGACGGGCGGGGAAATGACCACCGGCGGGGCGCGCCTGAAACAAACGAAACAAAAGTCCCGCCTGCATGAAGTTTCGCCGCCACACGCGCTGCCTAGACTGCACGGCATCGTTACCCCGACGTCATTCGCGTGTTACCCCTGCCAAGGAGTGAAGAGATGAATTCCAGCGCCGATCCAAACCGCTCATTGCCGCCGGCCGCGGCGCCGGGTCCGGCCGCCAGCCCGCTATCCTCCGACCACGACCGGCCCGCGCTGGGCACTGCACCGAGACCTTTCGTCTCGGCCGCGCGGGACAGGTCGGAGCCGTACCGACAGGCAGCAGCGGCACTTTTCTCGCGGTCGCCGGAAGGCGCATTCCTGGGCGACTTCCGCGCACTCCAGCGCGTGCTGCCCGATGGGCATCCGGACAAGCTTCCGTCCCAGGACGGCATCCCGGACGGCCCGCCGTCGACCGAACCGTCAGCGGGTGCTCGCGCAGCACCGGCCACGCGCACGCCCGACGCCCGTCGCGTCGGCCGGCAGCGAACCCGGACCTGCGCTTACGGACCGAAGGAACGGATCGATCTGACCGCCGCCGACGGATACCGTCTCACCGGACATCTCTACGCACCTGCCGGACCGACCCGGGCGCACCTGGTCCTGGCCGGCGCCACCGGTGTCGCCCAGCGGTTCTATCGTCGCTTCGCCCGATTTGCCGCATCGCACGGCTACGCGACCCTGACCTTCGACTACCGCGGCATCGGCCTGTCCAAACCGCCCGAGCTGCGCGGCTTCCAGGTGGATTACCTCGACTGGGGCCGCCTCGACCTGGCCGCTGCCGTCGCCGCGATGAGCCGCCCGGACCGCCCGCTCTATGTGGTGGGGCATTCCTATGGCGGCCATGCCTTCGGCATGCTGCCCAACCACCACCTCGTGGCGGGGTTCTACGCGTTCGGCACCGGCGCCGGCTGGCACGGCTGGATGCCGCCGCTGGAACGCCTGAAAGTGCTGGCCATGTGGCACCTGCTCGGCCCCGCGCTCACCCTGTGGAAGGGCTATCTCTCGTGGAGCGCGGTGGGTCTCGGCGAGGATCTGCCGCTCGGCTTCTACCGACAGTGGAAGCGCCGGTGCCGCTACCCGAACTATTTCTTCGGAGACCCGTCGATGCGGCATCGGCTGGTGGGTTTCGACCAGATCCGCGCGCCGCTGATGGCGGCGAATTCGATCGATGATCGCTGGTCACCGCCGCGCTCGCGCGACGCGTTCATCGCGGGCTATCGCAACGCAGCGCGCGAGACGCTGGACGTCGAACCCGGACGCGTCGGTCTGAGCGCGATCGGCCACATGGGCTACTTCAAGCCGAACGCGCGGGTGTTGTGGGAATCCGCGCTCGCGTGGCTCGATACCTGCCAGCCGGTGCGCTGATCAACCGTTCGCGATCCGGTGCACCAGCGCCTTGGTGAACGTGGCGGTGTCGGCCTTGCCGCCGAGATCGCCGGTGCGGACCATGTCGACATTGAGCGTGGCGTCGATCGCTTCGCGCAGCCGCGTGGCCAGGGCCGGCAGCTTGCAGTGGTCGAGCATCAGCCCCGCGGCCAGCAGTAGCGCGATGGGATTCGCGATGCCCTTGCCGGCGATGTCCGGCGCAGAGCCGTGCACCGCCTCGAAGATCGCGGCGTTCACGCCGATGTTGGCCCCGGGCGCCATGCCGAGGCCGCCCACCAGCCCTGCCACCAGATCCGAGAGGATGTCGCCGAACAGATTGGTCGAGACAATGACGTCGAATTGCCACGGGTTGAGCACCAGTTTCATCGCGCAGGCGTCGACGATCACGCTGTCCAGTTCGAACCGGCCCTGGTACTTGCGCTCGTACAGCTCGAGGCCGGTCTCGAGGAAGATGCCGGTCAGCGCCTTCATGATGTTGGCCTTGTGCACCAGCGTGACCTTCCTGCGGCCCATCGCGATGGCGTAGTCGAAGGCATATTCGAGCAGGCGACGGCTGCCCTGGCGCGTGTTGATCCCGGTGGCCATCGCGACGGCGTGCGGATCGCCGTCGATCGGGATGTAGTGTTCGTGGCCGATGTAGAGCCCCTCGAGGTTCTCGAGAACCACCACGAGGTCGATGTTCTCGAAGCGCCCGCCGGGAACGATGGTACGCACCGGCCGCAGATTGGCGTAGAGCTGGAACTCTTCGCGCAGCCGCACGTTCGACGAGCGATAGCCGCCGCCTGAAGGCGTCTCGAGCGGGCCCTTCAAGGCCAGGCGGGTGCGGCGGATGCTCTCGAGCGTGGCCGGCGGCAGCGGATCGCCGGCGGCCTGCACGCCGCCGAGGCCGGCGATCTGGCGGTCCCACTCGAACGGGGCACCGAGCGCGTCCAGCGCGGCCAGCGTGGCATCGACGATTTCGGGGCGGATCCCGTCTCCGGGAATCAGGGTGGCGGGAATGGAAGCAGGCATGGGGACACCCTGTCGGTGAACACTTCGGGAGCGAACGGCTGCGGGATCCGCGCACGAACGATGCACCGGTCTCGCCCGGGCGGCCAGCACAACCGATGGTCTGCGCGCACCACCGCGCGAGAACCGGCGGCACGGGCCTTCGGAACATGCGGGCCGCGACAACGAGCCCGGCCCGCTTTCCCTACGCAAGAGTCCGGCCCGGCGCCGGTCAAAGCGCCGAGGGCAGGCCCGCTCAGAGGCTTGGCCGGATCTGCGCCCACGGGCGCGCCAGCTCGAACGCGCGCGAGGCCTGCAACACCCGCAGATCCTGGAACCGCCCGGCGACGATCTGCAGACCCACCGGCAGTCCGGCCGCCGTGAAGCCGCAGGGGCAACTCGCCGCCGGCAGCCAGGTGAGGTTGAACGGGTAGCTGAATCCGGCCCAGCGCAGCCAGTCCCACGGATGCTGCTCCCAATGCTCCGGGATCAATCGCGTGGCATCGAACGCGGCCACCGACAGCGATGGGGTCAGCAGCAGGTCGTAGCGCTGGAAGAAGGCATTCACCTTGTCGTAGTACTGCAGCCGTTCGCCCTGCGCCCGGCAATAATCGCCGGCGGAGTACGTCATGCCGTGCCGGGTCAGCGCGACCAGGCCGGGGTCCAGACGATCCGCCCATTCGTCGAGCAGCGGGCCGAGCATGCCGGCGAACCCGCCGGTGAACAGCACGTGTTCCATCGCGATCGGGTCACCCCAACCGGGATTGACCACGTCCACCGAGCAGCCCATCGCCTCGAACGCGCGCGCGGCCGATTCGACCTTGGCGGCGATTTCGGGATCGACGCGCAGGTACCCGAGATCCGGGCTGTACGCGACCTTCAGCCCCTTGATGCCCTCCTGCAGTCCGGCGATGAAATCTTCCGGCTGGCTTTCGAGGCTCGCAGCATCGCGATCGTCGGGCCCCGCCATCGCCTGCAACATGAGGGCACTGTCCCCGACGGTGCGCGTGAGCGGTCCGACATGCGAGATCGCACCGTTGTTGGGCATCGGCCAGTACGGTATACGACCGTACGACGGCTTCAGCCCGTAGACGCCGCAGAATGCCGCCGGCATGCGCACCGAGCCCGCGCCATCCGATCCCTGATGCAATGTCCCGATGCCGGCCGCCGCACATACCGCGGCCCCGGCACTCGACCCGCCGGCGTTCATGCCGTGCTTCCACGGATTGTGCGTGATGCCCGTCACGGGGCTGTCGCCGTTGCCCTTCCAGCCCAGCTCCGGCACGGTGGTCTTGCCGATCACGATCGCACCGGCCTCGTGCAGACGCTCGACGTGCGCGTGGTCGACCGTCGGGATGCGATTCCGATGGAGGTTCGATCCGCCCATGGTCCGCACCCCCCGGGTGAGCGCCAGATCCTTGATGGTGGCGGGTATGCCGTGCAGCAGGCCGAGGTGAGCGCCGCGCATCACCGCGGCCTCGGCCTCGCTCGCAGCTTTCATCGCAGCCTCGAATGTCGGCGTGCAGATCGCGTTCAGCCGCGGATTGAGCGCCTCGGCCCGCGCGAGGGTCGCCCGCACGATCTCCACCGGCGACACGGCCTTGCTCCGGATCAGTCGAGTCAGCTCGGTCGCTGGCGTGAAGCAGAGGTCTTCGTCGGTCATCGGTGGCACCCGCGGAGTCGGTTGTTCGGACGATGCGTCAGGCGCGAAACCTTACCACCTCGCCATTGCGCACGACCGCGCGTCGCGCTGATACCAGGCGGGCGTCCGCGTCAGGAAGCCCGGCGTGCCCGGAATCGCCCTTCGACGCCGACATGCAACGCCGCCGGACTAGGGTGCGGCGGCAGCCTCGAGCACGACGACCCGCCACGCATGCGGGTCGTCGCAATCGTCCTGAGCGCCCATCACCTGGCTGCGCAGAAGCAGGACGTCCTGTTGCGCCGAAACCCACCCCCGGACGTGCGTCGGGAACATTGCGCGCGCCTTGCCGGGCGGACAATGAATGCGCAGGGCCGCGAGCTTTCCAGTCCACGAATGCCGCAGGTTGTCCGTGGACCTGATCGTGAGAGTGCCTGCGGCCGGCGAGTATTCCGTGAGGGGTGCAGCGGAACCCGAGCGCCCGAATTCGTTGTCCGGCGAAATAGCGAAGGGCAACTGCGTCATTGCCCCATACCCGCCCCTGGCCAGCAACTGGTTGGCGCTTTCCAGCCGCGCCGCGACGACGCCGGGGCTTTCCCGCAACACTTCGCCGTTGTCGCACCGTCGCAGGGGCAGGCTCCGGACGGTCCGGCCGGTCGCGACGTCGAGCACGATCAGCGCGATGTCGCCGCAAGGTCCCGCCGCGGTATCGAGCACGGCGACGCGCTTGCGATCAGCGGACAGCCCCGGCAGCGCATCCGCGACCCAGCGTCCGGCCGCGCCCGGCTGGTCGGCATCGGTCAGGCGAATCGAGGCGGGTTCCTGCGATGAACCGGCACTGCCTCCTGACCAGGTTCCCGCACCGACCAGTGCGCACAGCCCGAGCGCGGCACGGCGCCAGCGGATCGCCATCATGGCCTGCGGCGCACGCTCAATGCGGACGCGCCTACTGGAACGGCAAGCCGCCGAGCGAGCCGCCCGCGCCCTGCGCACCGATGGCGCCCGGAAACTGCCCGGCCACGGCCTTCCCGCCGGCGATTCCGCCCAGACCGCCGATGAGCGCACCCGAGGTCGATATGCGCAGTCGGTAGAGCTTCTGTCCGGTCGCGCTGGTTGCTTCCTTGACCGAACCCAGCGCGGTGTTGCCGGTCGCCCCGGAATCGGAATCGTGCAGGCGCAGGCCCGCGACGAATCCCCGGACCGGATAGAGATCGGCAAAGCGCGCCGGCGCGGGAACGATCGATCCTCCGGTCCGGAGGATGTTGCCCGCCTTGCCGCCGGGGCCACCGTCGCCGCCGCGCGTGGCCCCCGTCCCGGTGCCAACGCCGCCCAGCGAGCCGGACACCGGAAACACGATGTTCTCAGCCAGACCGCTCTCCGGCAGGAAGAATCGATACACGACAGTTTCGACTTCCGCGCCGGTGATGAGATCTGCGTCGCGGAACGCGACCCTTGCATTCGGGGTGAGCGTGAACGTGATGTTCCCCCCGTCACCGCCAGCGCCCCCGTTCAGTGCACCCGCCCCGCCGCTGCCGGCGCCGCCCATCCCGCCGGTGGTGAGCAAGCCACGACTGAAGCCGGGTTGCAGAAAAGACTTGACGAGCGGCACGCGTTGATCGGCGACCGGCCGGGTCACGCCCAGGCTGGTCAATGTGAACGGCGGTGGCGGCGGCAGGAAATCGCCCACGTGCCGCGGCGCCAGCGGCAAGGTGATCGGGATCGTCCCGGAGCGGATCGGCGGGAGGTCGAGGTCATTGATGCGCAAGCCCACGCCGCCGCCGACGAACAGAGGGCTGTCGGCAGTCTCGATGGTCACGTTGCCACCGCGACCGCCATGCGTGCCTCCCGCCGGCGGGGTCGGATTGGCCACGTCCGAATCGCCGCCGCGCGAGATCACGGTCGGAACGAGCAACGGCCCCGGCGCCGCCAGCAGGAAATCCACGGCACCGCCCGCACCACCGACGCCGTTCGCTGCCGCGCCGTCCTCGCCGCGCGCGTCGATCAGCCCCTGGATGATCGGGGTCCCCCGGCTGTACACGGTCAGTCGTCCGCCGTTCCCGTTCTGGCGCAATACGATCCGCCCACCCGGTGCCAGATAGAACGTTCCGACCAGGCGCAGCTCGAGGTTGCCCGTGACCTCCAGGGTGCCCGCAATGATCACGTCGCTGAACGTCTGCGTACCGGACAGGTTGCTGCGCGGGGTGCCCGGCCCCACGATCAGCGGTGCATTCGCCGTGCTCGAGAGCGGCACGACCAGCCCGACCGCGTTCCCGACCACCGTGCGGTCGACGCGGAAACGCACGTTCCCGCCGTCACCGGGAGCCTCGGTGCCATAGGAGTCGCCCCCGCTCGTGTTGACGACCCCGGTGTGCTGCCGATCACGATCCAGCATCCCGAGGGCGTCGTACACGGCATCGAGCAACGCGGGTGCATTCGGGTCGGCTCCGGCAATCGTCTGCGACGGAGTGGCGCACCCTTGCGCCGCGGTAAGCGGAAAATAACGGCCGACGCTGCGCAGGAATCCGACGGGGTCGCATTTTCCGTTGTAGTCATTGTGGGTGATGACGCGCTCGCCACCGTTCGCGATCGATTGCCGGTTGCGTGCGTAGAGTCCGGTGGCGGGATCACGGACGGGACGCGCCAGCCCATGCGCTTCCGACAGGTAGTCGGCCAGGCGCACCAGCGATGTGATCTGCCGTCCGTCGTAGGGTTCACCGACGTTGTTGAGGAGCTCGATTCCGACGGCGTTGCCGTTGACGATCCCGAGCGACGGCTGCGCGCCGGTGTTGCTGCCGTCACCGATGTGGTTGGTGACCGAGCCGTCGTCGGCCACCTGGTAGATCAGGCCATCCTTGTCGATGTAGTAGTGTGCTAAGAAGAGGTTGCAATTGTCGGTGGCCCAGCCGAGTTCGCCATCGATGGTCCGGCCCGAATTCGTGCTGTTGGTGCTGTGGATGACGATCGCCTGAACCGAGTTACCCGTGGTCGCACGGGTAACAAGGTTCAATTGGGTCGCGCAGTTCACCTTGTGGGTCGCCGCGTTGTATCCGGGCTTCGTGGCACGCAAGCCGCCGGTTGCAGGTCGGCGAACAGTCACCGTGGCAGTGCCATTGGCCGAGGCCAGCACGACATCGGCGAAATTTGCCGCGTGTTTGACGGCGATGGCACCGTATGCGGAGAAGCCGCTCAGATGCACCGATAGCCGGCCCGTGGCGGGATCGAATGCCTGGCCCGCGCTTTCGGCCTCGATCGGGTCCTGGCTCGCATCGCCCACCATGTGCAGCGAGCCGTCCGATTCGATCCGGTAGATGCTGCCGTCGCCCGCGGCGAAGCCCGCGGGGGTGACCAGCGGCACCGTGAGCCTGACCGGGATCTGGAACGTCTGGCCCGTCGGGCCGAGCTCGTAGATCTTTCCGGCCAATCGGGCGCCTGTGGGCAGCGCGGCCCCCACAGGCAGCGGGATCTCCTTGATCGAAATCGTCGTGGCCCCGCCGAGCGCACCGGGAGGAATATCGATTCTCGCGCCATCGGGCAGGCCGACGGCGCCGCCCCCGACTCCGATCACGGCGCTGCTCGGCGGCAGGCCCGCGACCGCGCAATTGGGCAGCGAGCAGCGCGTGGCGCAGATTCGCGCATCGAGCACGGTGATCTGGTGGTCACCATCGGCATCGCGATCGTCCACCGGCATCGTGGCAATCGAGTTGCGTGCCAACGTGATCGCCGTCACGTCCGCGCGATCGATCGCACCGTCGTCGTTCACATCGCATGCGGCACCGGCAGCCAGCTGGATCGAACCGAAACACAGTGCCGCGCAGGCCAGCAGCGGCTTCGAGACAAGGCGCATCGTGTTCACCCTACCTCCTCATCGACGATTGGCAGCGAACGGTGAATGCCCGCCGAGGCCGGCATTCGCTCTGCACGGCGACCGACCCTAGCTGCGTCGTCGCCGAAGCGTGGCGTTGAGCAGCAGCAGGCCGACCATGCACAAGATCAGAGCGCCGGGCTCCGGAACGACCGTGATGCTGCCCGTGTTGAACGAAGCGCTCAGGGCGGCCCCAGAGGCGTCACCGAGGATGGCGCCGGAAAACGCAAGTGCCGACGTGCCGGGCGCAATGGCGAGCAACCGCAACGTGACCAGCGGGAGCTCGCCGGACTGGAGGGCGATCAGGTCGTCGGGCGCTTCGAACGAAACCTCGACCGCGTTCACGCCCGATGCGAGGAGGCTGACGTCAAGGCCGGTCGTAAAAGCGCCCAGGGCTGATTCCGATTGTGCGCTGTCGAACCGGAGCATGTTCCCGTCGAACGTCACGCTAATGTCGTAGGCGCCCAACCCGCGCGAATCGATGTCGTCGCCCACTGCCCAGATGGCGATCGTTGCGAGGTGTCCACCGGCCACGGCGGTCGAGGCGGGCCGGAATTCCAGGATCGCCCCATGCGCCCCGCCGCAGAGGATCACGGCGGAGAACAGGACCCAGCCCAACCATCGAGGCGATTTCATGGTTCTTGTCTCCGGCGGATATGACGGCGTGATTGTCGAGGCATGGTACTACCGGAAGGTCGGCCGTCAACAGGCCTTTCGGATGGTTGCGCAACGGACGGGGGCGTGATCGCAGGACTTTGCTCCACGCTCGCCGGACACCCCGGCCGCAGGCTGGTCTACCGAGTGCCGCATTCGCGCGCGCCGACGAGCCCCGTGTCGCCGGATGCGCTGCGATGCGACGGGCGTCGCGTCAGCTGTGGTAACTTTGGGCCATGTTCGATCTGCTGATTCGCGGGGCCAGGGTGTTCGACGGTAGCGGGAACGCACCCGTCACCGCCGACGTCGCGGTGCGCGACGGTCGCATCGTCGAAGTCGGCACGGCCGCCGAGGGCGCACGCGAGGTGGTGGACGCCGGGGGCCTCGCGCTGATGCCCGGCATCGTCGACGTCCATACCCATTACGACGCACAGATCACCTGGGACCGCACCCTGTCGCCCTCGCCGGCGCTCGGCGTCACCACCGCCGTCATGGGCAACTGCGGTTTCGGCATCGCGCCCTGCCCCGCCAGCCAGCGCGAAGTGGTGCTGAAGAACCTGTCGGTGGTCGAAGGCATGGATCTCGACGCGTTGCTCACCGGCACGCAGTGGGACTTCGAATCGTTCCCCGAATACCTGGCGCAATTGCGGCGCATCGGACCCTACGCCAACGTCGCGACCCTGGCCGGGCACTCGACCATCCGGACCGCGGTGATGGGCGAAGAAGCCTCCACCCGCGCGGAGCCGACGGCAGCGGAACTCACGCGCATGCAGGCGCTGGTGCGCGACGCGCTCGACGCCGGCGCCATCGGCCTGGCATCGTCGTTCTCGCCCAATCACGCCGGATTCGGCGGGCGACCGATGCCCTCCACGATCGCGTCGGACGCCGAATTGCGCGCGCTGGCGCAGCCGCTGGGCGAACGCAAGCGCGGCATCTTCGTGATGGCGACCGGGCCCCGCGCCACCACGGAATTCATGGAATCCCTGGCCGCCGACACCGGCCGGCCCGTGTTCATGGCGACGGTCCTCACCATGTACAACGACGCCGCGCCGGATGTGGCGATGGGCTACTACGAACGCTGCGCGGCGGCGCGTGCGCGCGGCAACGAGGTGTACCTCCACGCCAACTGCCATCCGCTCTCGTTCGATTTCACGCTGCGCGATCCGTATCTCATGTTTTCACACGGCGCGTTCGCGCGCGTGAAAGCAGCGACGCCGGACGAACTGCCCGCCATCTATGCCGATCCGGCGTTCCGGCGCGAGTTCCGGCACGACCTGGCGAACCCGAAGCCGGGCATCCTGTTCTACGGCGACTGGTCGAAGATCGAAGTCGACGAGCAACCGGTCAGCGCCCTCGCACGCGCCGCGGGCCGCGATCCGCTCGACTGGTTCTTCGACCTGCCGCTCGACACGCCGCTCGTCGCCAAGTTGTTCCAGAACAATGACGCAGGCGTTGCGCCCTTGCTCAAGCACGACTCCGGCGTGCTCGGATTCTCCGACGCCGGCGCGCATCTCATGTTCATGTGCGACGCCGGTTTCGGCATGCACTTCCTGCGGCACTGGGTGCGCGAGACCGGGACGTTCACGCTCGCCGAGGCCGTGCGCCGATTGACTGCCTATCCTGCGCAGAAATATCGGATTCCCGACCGCGGCACGATCGCGCCGGGCGCATGGGCAGATCTGCTGCTGTTCGATCCCGCGGCGGTGGGCATGTCGCCGCTCGAGCGCCGGCACGATCTGCCGGCAGGCGGCGCACGGATGGTCCGCCGCCCGGAAGGCGTTCACGGCGTGTGGGTCAACGGCCGCCAGGTCCACGACGGCAAGGACTACGTGCCGCTCGAAACCGGCCCGGGACAGGTGCTGACCACGTTCCTGCAGTAATGCTGTTGCGCTGCTGCCGGTTACCATCGCGCACTTTGCGCAACGGCAGGCAGCACCCATGAAGATCGCCAGCATCCGGACCACGCCGGTCCTCGCCCCCATCCCGCGTCCGGTGCGCACCGCCTCGGGCACCATCGACCGGTTCCCGCTGGTGCTCATCGACGTCACCACCGACGACGGCGTCGAAGGCCGCGCGTATGCGCAGGTCTACCTGCCCGACCTGCTGCCCGCGCTGGATCGCTCGGTCGCGGGCCTCGCCGGAATGATCACCGGCATGCCGCTCGCCCCGCGCGATCTGCACGCCTGGCTGCTGCGGCGCATCCGGCTGTTCGGCGCGAAGGGCCTCACCGGCGTCGCCCTCGGCGGACTCGACATGGCGCTGTGGGATACCTGGGCACGTGCCCGGGGCGAACCGCTCGCACGTGCGCTCGGTGCGGAGCTGCGGCCGCTCAAGGCGTACAACAGCGTGGGGCTCTACGATGCGCACTCGGTGGTGGAGATTGCCGAGGAGACCATCGCGGCTGGCTATGCTGGGCTCAAGATCAAGGCCGGCTTCGCCACGCTCGCGGAAGACATTGCCGCCGTGCGTGCTGCGCGCAAGGTGCTCGGCGACGGCATCGCGCTGATGATCGACTACAACCAGTCGCTCGACGTGGCCGAGGCGATCACCCGCTGCAAGGCGCTCGATGGCGAGGGCCTGGACTGGATCGAGGAGCCGGTGCTCGCGGACGACCTGGAAGGCTGCGCCCGGATCGCCGACGCGATCGTCACGCCGGTGCAGATCGGCGAGAATTTCCATGGCCCGTCCGAAATGCGCGCGGCCATCAACGCCCGCGCGATGGACCTGGTGCTGCCGGACGCCCAGTTCATCCACGGTGTCACCGGATGGCTCGAAGCGGCCGCGCTCGCACGGAGCGCCGGCCTGCCGATGTCGTCGCACACGTTCGTCGAAGCGAGCATGCACCTGTTGTGCGCGACCCCCACCGCGCAGTGGCTCGAAGTGATGGACGGCGCGGGCGGATTGCGGCGTGCGCCGCTGGCGCTGAAGGACGGGATGGTGACGCCTTGGGATGCGCCGGGAATCGGCATCGAGTGGGACCAGGCCGCCTTGAGGCGGTGCAGGACCTGATTCGCGGTGAGGGCACGCGCAAGGCCCACGCCCCCTGCCCTAGGAAGCCAGCGTCCCTTTCATCACCTCGCCCGCCAGATCGCCCGTGGGCATGCCGTCGTCCAGGGTCACCACGCCGTTGATGATGGTGGCGCGAATGCCCTCGGCTTTCTGCACCAGCCGCCGCGCACCACCGGGCAGGTCGCTCTCCACCGTCGGCAGGCAGGGGCGCACCCGGCCTTCCTCGAACAGCAGCACGTCCGCCTTGTAGCCTTCCTTCAGCAACCCGCGCGCCTTCAGCTCGAACGCCTCGGCATTGTCGTGCGACATCTTCTTCACGGCCTGCTCCAGCGTGAACGCGCCGCGCTTGTCGACCCAGTAATGCAGCATGTGCGTCTGCAGCGACGAGCCCATCTCCTGGCACACGTGCGCGCCTGAGTCCGAAAACGTCGCGAGCGTCGTGTCGAGCTTCAACATGCCGAGCACGTCTTCGCGCCCCTCGTTCACCACCGGCTGCTGGTAGATCTGGTTCTCGTTCTCCAGCGACAGATCGATCATGACTTCCACCGGATGCCTGCCGCTGGCGCGCGCAAGCTCGTTGACCGTCGGGTCCTCCCAATCGACGCCCTTGAGCGCGAACAGGTTGTCGTAGTCCGGCTTGCGCGCATCCGTCGTCGCGGCGCCGCCACCCTGCATCTTGTTGTCCTTCGGCTTCATCGTCGCTTCGGCCGCGACCAGTTCGCGCCGCACGGCTGCGTCGCGCAGGCGCCGCTTCTGTTCAGGGAGCGGCAGCGAACGGATCACCTTCCACGCCGGCAGCCCGTCGAACGGCAGGTAGGATTTCAACGAGAAGATCGCATTGATCGAACGCGTGGTGCCTTGCCCGAACATGCGCCCGCCCGCAGCGTTCACCTCGCGGATGGATTCGGCCTGCATCTGCCAGGGCGCCGGATCTTCGCCCTGGCGCGTCGACACCAGGCCGAACATCACGGGGCGCCGGTAGGTCAGCGCGAAATGGCGCATGCGTGCCAGAAAGGCAGCGTTCTCGGCACGGTTCAGCACGTCGGGGCCGGACTGCAGAATGCCGGCACCGACTTCCGCCATGGCCGCCACGATGCGTTCGATCTCGTCCCAGCCGGCGATGCGGCTCGCGACCGGTGTGCCATCCGGCGTCAGGTGCGTGTGAGTACGCGAGGTGGAGAATCCCACTGCTCCGGCTTTGAGTCCTTCCTGCACCAGCCGCGCCATGCGGGCGATTTCGTCATCGGTCGCCTGGTCCGTGACGGCCCGCCGCCCCATCACGTACATGCGCACCGCCGAGTGGCCGATGTACATCGCGTGGTTCAGCGCCTTCGGACGCCGTTCGACCGCTGCCAGGTACTCTGGAAACGTTTCCCAGGTCCAGTCGATGCCGGCGGCCATCGCGTCGGTCGAGATGTCCTCCACGTACGACAAACTGCCGGCAACCCAGTCGCGGTCGGCCGGCTTGCACGGCGCCAGGGTGAAGCCGCAGTTGCTCATCACCACTGAAGTCACGCCGTGATAGCACGAGCAGCTGCCGAGCGGATCCCACATCACCTGTGCATCCATGTGCGTGTGACCGTCGATGAAACCAGGCGAGACAATCAGCCCGTCGGCGTCGATCGTGCGCTTGGCGGCGTCCGTGATGCGACCGATCTTCGCGATCCGCCCGTTCGAGATGCCGACATCGGCACCGAAGCGCTTGCCACCCGAGCCGTCGACGACGGTGCCGCCGCGAATCAGCAGATCCAGGGTCATGGGTTCCTCCGTTCATGAATCGGATTCATCGCGTGAGCTTCCCTTTCGGCGTTCATGCGCACCAGCGCGTCCTTCAATACCAGCGTCGCCCGGCAGTCATCTTCGTTGTACTGGCGGATGCGCTCGAGCACGGCCGGATCCTTCCCGGCAATGTACTCGTTGAACCACAGGATCGAAAGCGCGCCGGACGGCGATTCGTCGCGCCAGCGGAACCCGAGATACTGCGCGATCGCCTTGATCGAATAGCTGCCGAGCGGCCAGTCGGTCTTGGCGGCCACGATATCGCCGTACAGATCGATCGCACGGGCCGCACCGAAGAACCGCTCGAGGGCGTCCTCCGAAACGATGTCGGGATATTTCTCGCGCAGCTTCCGGTAGGCGGTGCGTTCGTGCTTCGAATAGTAGTAGACCGTGAACGCATCCGCGGGGAGCGAACCGATGTGGTTCCAGAACCGCTGCCATGCGTCGCGCTCGGCGGACTCGGACACCTCGGTCGCAGTGAAGTCGAGATAGCGCTCGCCCCGAGCCGAACGCTCCAGCACGCCATGCATGTAGACGAAATCCTGCGTCGGATCGTCTTCGATGTCGAAGAAGAGTTCGTACGGCGTCTCGGGAAAGACCAGCGTCGAATAGAGCGCGGGCGCTTTCGTTTCCCGATACACGCGGGCGCGGCGTACGGCTTTTTCGAGGCCCGTCCTGCCGATGCCCTTGAGAAAGTTCGCGGATTTCGTCTTTCGTGCGACGAGGCCTGCGACATCCAGTCTGCACAGGGCGTCGATGCTGGTTACAAGGGCATCGCGCGCAAGCGCGTCGCGATCCCTGCGGCCCACCTTGAACAGTCCGGAGGGATCGTCCGTCGCCTGCACCCATCGGCTGCAACTGTCGTACCACGGGCACAGCTTGCAGACGCCGATCATCGCCGGGGTGTTCGACGTTTCTCCCGTGAGCAGCGCGCGCACTGCATCGCGCAACCGCTCGTAGAGAGCCCAGTAGGTCTCGGGCGGCTTCCCACCCTGCAGGGCGAGCAGATCATAGGGGACCTCTTCGCCCCGAACGTCGAGGATGATGCCGCGCAACGGGACTGCGAAGCCGAGTCGCCGTAAGGTGTCCACGTACAGGGCCAGCTGAACGGCATAGGGCTTTCTGAGCTTTGCCGGGCCCTCGTCGTCTGCTTCGACCCCTTCTGCACCCATGCCCGACTTCACGTCGATCGGGAGGTACGACCCGTCGGGCTCGCGACGCAGGAAGTCCGGAATGCCGATCAGATCGTCGACCTTCAGCATCCCCTGATAGATCATCGGCGCGCCTGCATGCAACGCCGCCAGGGTTCGCGCGGGGCGTTCACCATAAGGGAAGCTGGCAATGTCGACCACCTGACCCGCCTGCGCAAGCTGCTTCTGCTCATGCCGAACTCCGCGCTCCCAAAGCAGTTGGACGAACGGATTCGGCTCCGGATCTCGTTCCCCCTGCGGGCCGTGCGCGTCGCGCCAGACGCGATGGGGACACTGGAGATAGTCGTAGAGCTTGGAGGCGGTCACGGCCATCGCGAGAGCTTAAACCGCGGAGGCGCTGGCGCCCGAACTCCAGGCTCATGGGCCAGGCCGTCAACCTCAGGCGCTTACGTTCCCTTAGAGTACGCGTGTCCGAATGCGCGTCCCGCCGCCGCTGGAGACTCGACCGCGGTTTCGGCATGATCCGCCCACCCTCAACTGACCGACGCCCGGGCCAGAACCCCATGCTAACCGCCGAAGAAGTCAAAGCCGTTCCGCTGTTCTCCACTCTGGGTGAAGCGGATCTCGAACGTCTCGTGACCACCTCCGCCGACCTGCATCTTGCGGCCGGAGAGTTCGCCGTGCACGAAGGCGGGGAGCGCGCGCTCTACGCCGTTATCGCGGGCAAGATCGAAGTCGTGAAGCTGTTCGACGGCGTCGAGCGCACGCTCGGATGGCGCCTGCCCGGCACCATATTCGGCGAAGTGCCCCTGGCGTTCGCAACGCCTTTTCCCGGTGGCTACCGGGCCGCCGAGCCGTCGCGGGTCATGCGTGTGGAGCCACGGCAGTACTTCGCCATCGCCGCAGGGTCCCCGGAAATTGCGACCAAGCTGGGCGCCCTCGCACGCGAGCGCATCTCGGGACTGCAGGGTATTGCCGCGGAGGCTCCGAAAACCCAGGTGACCATGTACGGTCCGCGCTGGGACGCCGCCTGCGGCGAGCTGCGCCGATTCCTCGCGCGCAACCAGATCACCCACGATTGGCTGACGCCCGACCAGCCGGACGTCGCGTCCGCCTGGGGCGAAACGCCACCTGCGGACGCCGATTGCCCGGTGCTGAAGCTCATGGACGGAACGCGTGTTGCCAAGCCGGCGCCGCGCGAGCTGGCGCAACGTCTCGGGCTCCAGACCGCAGCCAGGTTTTCCGACTACGACACTCTGATCATCGGCGGCGGGCCGGGTGGACTCGCCGCCGCCGTGTATGGCGCTTCCGAAGGCCTGCGAACGCTGGTTATCGAACGCGAGGCGCCCGGGGGGCAGGCGGGCACGTCGTCGCGCATCGAGAACTACCTCGGCTTTCCCAACGGGGTCTCCGGTGATGAATTGGCGAGCCACGCACTCCAGCAGGCCCGGCGGCTGGGCACCGAGCTGCTCGTGACGCGCAAGGTTGAACGGATAGACCCCGCGACCCGCGAGATCTACCTCGATGGCGGCGATGTCGTGTGCGCGCGGACCGTGATCCTCGCGACCGGCGTCACCTGGCGGCGCGTCGCGATGGAAGGTTTCGATCGACTCATCGGCAAGGGCATCTACTACGGCGCATCGCGCAGCGAAGCGAGTTCGACCCATGGCCAGCCGATCCACCTCATCGGGGCCGGCAACTCGGCGGGTCAGGCCGCGCTTCATTTCGCCAACCATGCGAAGAAAGTCACGCTGCTGGTACGCGGCGATTCGCTCGAGAAAAGCATGTCGCGCTACCTGGTGGAACAACTGCGCACCAAGAGCAACATCATCGTCCAGTTGCGCGCGGAAGTTCGCGCAGCGCACGGCGACACGCACCTGACCGCGATCGACGTCTACGACCGGGAGGGACAGCAGGTGTCCCGCTATGACTGCGGCGGCCTGTTCGTATTCATCGACGCCGACGCCGACACCGAATGGCTACCCTCGGAAATCGCGCGTGATGCGCGCGGCTACGTGCTGACCGGCGACGACGTCGTGAAAGCCAGACGCTGGTCGTACACGCGCGACCCGTATCTACTCGAGACCAGCGCGCCGGGTGTGTTCGCGTGCGGCGATGTCCGGCTCAGCCCGATCAAGCGGGTGGCCTCGGCGGTGGGCGAAGGCAGCATGGCGATCGCGTTCGTGCATCAGTTCCTGCAGCAGGATGCGCAGGGGGTGCGGATTTGAGCGCAATGGCGGGGGGTCACCTCGACCGATCCCGCGGGACCTTGGCGAAGCGACTGTTCGCCTCCTGGCAACCACGAAGCGCATTGAAACCTTCGCTGCCTTCCTGATCGTGCAGTCGGAAAGACGTCTCACCCTGGTGCGTCGATCCCGCCACGCGCTGGCGTAGGACCCCGCTGATATCGCCTCCGGCAGCGCGCCGACAGAACGCTCCCGGTCGCCGAGGCACAGTGACGCCACGGGCAATGGCCCGACCAGACAGCGTGCCTCCAGCACGCGCATGGCCAAACGACCAGGAGAGAATCCATGAAACCCACCATCGCCATCCTTGCAGCATCGCTATTTGCCGCTTCTGCTTCTTTTTCGGTTGCCTCGTTTGCAGACCCCGACAGCGTGGATGCAGCCAAGCACGAGTCGAAGTCGGACTACAAGTCAGCCAAGCATGCAGCGGAGGCCGACTACAAGGCCGCGAAAGCGCAGTGCAAAACGCTCGAGGGCAACGACAAGGATGTGTGCGTCAAGGACGCCAAGGCGAAGTACACCGCTGCTGTAGAAGACGCGAAGGCGATGAAGAAGTCGGAGCACGCGGCAGCGGAAGCCACGGAAGAGAAGATGGAAGCGGACTACAAGGCCGCGAAGGAGCGTTGCGACGCGATGTCCGGCGACGAGAAGAAGGCGTGCATCGCCGATGCCAAGGCGCACTACAAGAACTGACCGACGCTGAAAGGCGCCGCGAGGAGCGGACACCGACGCTTCTCGATCATCGACGCTGCCCGCGCATTCGCGGGCAGCGTCGGGCGCTCCGGCTGTTTCGCGGAAGCAATTACCCGGGGTTTGCGCGGGTGTGTTTGGCGAATCGAGCCAACGCGCAGTACGAGTCGAAGGTAGACAGATAGCGCCTGCGTTTCTGCAGGAGCTTCGCATGCGGGTACGCTCTACTGGAGACGTGCATGCGCAGCTGCGCAGCGGCCTCGCATTCAGAGCCGATCGAATCGTGCGCGGTCAACTCACCCGCTACAAGGTTCAGCACCCCGTCACCTTCCGGGTTGTCGACGAAGGTGCCAGCGACAGGGCGACCTTGGAGTTGGCGAGCCGACTCGCCAGGCAGAGTGCTCCGCTGAAGGCGACCCTGATGCAACCCGGAAAAGACGAAGGGGTCGGACATGACGTCCAACCCCTTCAATTGCTGGCGCGGCCGGAGGGATTCGAACCCCCTACCCCTTGGTTCGTAGCCAAGTACTCTATCCAGATGAGCTACGGCCGCGGTGTACTGATTGGAGACTGGACTTTTCGTCCTCGCCTCTCAGGAAAACGCCGCATGGCTGCGGCGATTTCCTGATTGGCGAGATTGCCGGGTATCGCACATCGTCGACAGCAGGGTACTAGCTTTCGAGAGCGCATACCTTGCTGGCGGAGACGCAGGGATTCGAACCCTGGATGCAGGTTTTGCCCGCATACTCCCTTAGCAGGGGAGCACCTTCGGCCTCTCGGTCACGTCTCCGATGGTCGCGAATTATACGGGCCACCCCTTGGGGCGTCAATGATTTGGGCGGGTCGTGGCGACGCTTTGGGCGCTCTGGATCGGGGATCGGGGGGGTGGGTGGGCTGCCCCCCTCCCTCGCCCTCCCCGCGCGTTGCGCGAGGGAGGGCATGAAATTCTCTGAAGGGTTCGGGCGGAGATCGAGCCCGGGGTGCCTCACGCGACGATCGGCGCCAGCCGAGGTCATGCCGGAG